>JAFZYY010000002.1 GCA_017616015.1 Alphaproteobacteria bacterium
GCCGTATGATTTCGATTTCGCCAGCGACAACGGTGCGATGTATTGCCACGAACTCGCCGCCGAGGCATACAAGGAATTGAAGATTCAAAAGATCGTTCCGTATCTGGGATTTATCCGCTTTCACAAATTGCGGCCGACTTACCTCGCGGAATCGTTCACCACGAACCCGAATTTCAAGATCATTTTCAGGGCGGGCAATTAAGCCCGGCCTCCAACCATGGGAGAAAAAACAATGAAAAAACAAATCGTCATCGGAACGGCCGCGATCATCCTTGCGGCAATCGGAACCGGCTGCGCCGGGATTTACAATCTTTTCGGCACGACCCCGGAGGCGGTCCACAACGCCGCCGTGGAAAAAGTTTCGGAATACGCCGAGGCCGCGATCAACCGGAAGATCGAAAAATCCGAAAATCTTTCCGAGGAAGGGAAAGCCCGGTTGAAAGCCGAGGTTGCCAAGCTGAAAGAAGAAATCCTTGCCCGGATCGCCGAGATCAAAGCCAAGACCCGGACCCCGACAGATCAGGAGGAACAAAAATGAAATGCGGCGAGAAGACCGAAGTATATTCCCGCGTAACCGGATATTTTCGCCCCGTGGCGAACTGGAACAAGGGCAAGCAAGCGGAATTTTCAGATCGGAAAACGTATGATGTAACGCGGGCCGCCGCGGTCGTCATGCCGAAATAATCCGACGAATTTTTGTCCCGGCCGAAGATCGAAGGCGGCGGCGCTCTCCCCGACGCAAAAGATTTCCGACCGGGATTTTTTTTGCTTTTTTTTGAAAAAAAATACGGAAAATTTCTGTATTTTCGCTTGACAAATACAGAAATGCGATGTATATTATACATAGTTCAAGAGAAAAGAACACCAACAAAGGAGATGCAAAAAATGAGTTTCAAAAGCTGGCTGAACAAGTTTATCGCGGAAAAGGGGATCGATCCGGAATACATCATGGAAGTTGAAGGCCCGGTGTGGGGAATGAACTTGATTCCGGTTCAGGTTCTGGTCGATGCGATTTGCAGCGCACCGCGCCACGAACAGGCCGCGATCAAGAAAACGATCGTCCGGATCGATTTCCTGAACGGAAATGTTCTTGACTATTTCAAGCACCTTGCAAAAGCAATCGCCATTTGACAGAAACATTCGGCCGGGCCGCGCGCCCGGCCGAAAACAGGAGGAAAGCAAAATGAAAAAATTTGAAATCGGGAAAACCTACTTTTGCCGAAGCATTTGCGACCATGAATGTATTTTTGAAATGAAAGTCATTTCCCGGACAGCAAAGACGATCACCGCGGAACACAACGTCGGCGGCCGCCAGATTCAAAGATTCAAGATTCAGGATCGTTTCAATGAAGGAATCGAACACGTGGATTGCGGCCGATATTCGATGCACCCGATTTTCAGCGCGGAACATGTGAGATAAACAAACAATCAAGGCCGGGAGCGATCCCGGCCGGAACAGGAGGAAAGAAAATGACAACGAAAACCGAAAAGATCACCGAAGTAATTTTCGACGGATATTTCCCGAAAGAGATTTGCGAAAAGTTGAAAGAAAAATTGTCCGGTCAAACATACATGCAATTTGAAATTTCGTATTCCGACTACTGCGGGAATTGCAATCTTTGCGTCAGCACCAGACGCCCGCGGACCAGCAAAAAGGAATTGAAAGAGCATTTCATATTTCACGCCCTGTGGAAATTGGCCGAAGCGTAAAAACGAAGCCGGGCCGCAAGCCCGGCAATTTTTGACAGAAAGGAAAGACCATGAAAAGCACCGATCCGATATTCCAGACCGCCGCCGGGAAAGATTTATTGAACGTATTGCATGATAATTTCTGGGATGTATTGTCCCAGATCAGCGCGATCAACACGGCGCTCGAAAACGCGGCGGCGGCCGCGGATGCGCAGACAAAAGAAGTCATCGAAACCAAACTTGCCGAATTGCGGCAGGCGAAAGAAACGATCGGCAGCGTTTCCGAATTGATCGACGATATTATGATTTGATCCATCAAAAAAACATTTGATCCATCAAAAAACACTTGCCCAAATCCGGACCCCGGCGGCCCGGATTTTTTTGCCGTAAAACGGCGTTTTTCGATATGGCGTATATATCTACGAGAAGACAAAAACCACGTTTTACGGAGTATTCCAGATATGGCAGACCTTGAAAGCAAAATCGCCGAAGTTGCCGAGCAGCCGAAAAGTTACGAGAACGACGGCGAAAAGATAACGAATCATTCTTTGCAGGAGTTGACCGAGGCCGACAAATACCTCGGCCGGAAGCGCGCCGCCCGAAATCCGTTTGCCGCTTTGCACGGCGCGAAAATGTCAACGCAGGGACCGGAAAAATGACGAAGCAGAAACCGACGATTCATTATGCCGTGCGCGGCGGCTTTGACGCCGCCAGCCGCAGCCCCGAAGCGATGCGGCACTGGCGCGCCGCCGACGGATTGAGCGCCGACGCCGCCTTGTCTTCGACGGTCCGGCATATTGTCATTTCCCGCGCCCGCTACGAATGCGCGAACAATGGATATGCCGACGGGATCATTCAGACCCTGGCCGAGGATGCGGTCGGGACCGGTCCGCGCTTGCAGTTGTTTTTATCGGATGCGCCGGATGCGCAGAACCGGGAAAAGGCAATGCGCGCGGCGATGCAGCGCCGCGAAATGCGTTTCCGCGATTGGACCGAACAAATCGATTTGACCGAAAAATTGAAACTTGCCCGGATCGCCAAAGCCCGCGACGGCGAAGTTTTCCTGCGGATCGTCAGAAATCCGGTGATCGAAGGCGCGGCGAAGTTCGATATTACCTTATTCGAGGCCGAGCAGGTCGGCAGCCGGATTGTTTCGGAATACGCGGATTTCTACGAAGACGGCACGGTGAAAGAGTTTGACGGGATCGAATACGACCGTTTCGGAAATCCGGCCGCATATCGGTTCTGGAAGGTTCACCCCGGCGCAACCGGGATCGGCTTTATTACCGACGATTCGGTTTTGATCCCGGCTGACAAAGTGATTCATTATGCGCATATCATGCGCCCCGGACAGCACCGCGGGCTGTCCGAGATCGCCAGCACCTTAAATATATTTAACGATTTGCGGCGATACACGAACGCGGTTTTGTCGGCAGCGGAAACCGCCGCGGAAATTTCGTTTCTGCTTCACACGAACGCCCCGGCCGACGCCGACGAACCGGAAAACAGCAGCCCGATCAAGTTCATGGACGTGGTCGAACTTGTCCGGAATGCCGGACTTGCCTTGCCGGAAGGCTGGGACGCAAGCCAGATGAAAACCGAACATCCGCAAGACAAGTATGTTGATTTCGTGGATGCGAAGATCGCCGAAGCCGCGCGCCCGCTTTCAATGCCGTTTGCCATTGCGAAAGGCGATTGCAGCAAATCGAATTATGCCAGCGGCCGCCTCGATCATCAAATCTATCATCGAAAGATTTTCGGCGAACGGAAACGGATCGAACGGAACATCCTGAACCGGATTTTGCGCGAATTTGAAAGTTTCGACATGATCGCGTTTCCGGCCGATTACAAGGACGAAAATTTCATCCTTCATTCATGGATGTGGGACGGTTTCGAGCATGTGGACCCGGTAAAGGAAGCCAACGCGCAGGCGACCCGGCTTGCCAATCGCACGACCACGCTTGCCGAGGAATGCGCCCGCGAGGGCAAAGATTATGAATTTGTTTTGCGGCAGATCGCACGCGAAGCGGCGCTGGCAGCCGAATTAGGTTTGATCGCCCCGGCAGCAGCAGCGCCCGCCGCCGGCAATGCCGACGAAAACGACGACCAACAGGAGGAAAAAGAATGAAAAAACGCTTGCTTTGCGCCGCCGGGGAAATGCCCGACGAAAAATTCATCCGATGCGCCGAAGACGAACCCCGGAACGATCTTGCCGACGTTTCCGGGATCGCGTATTCCGGCGGCCCCGTCAGTCAGTGGTGGAGTTCGCAGAAACTTGTCATCGATCTTTCCGGAATGCAGATCGCGCCGCAGTTGCCGCTGCTTTACAACCATTGCAACGATCCGGAATACCGCCTCGGCCAGATCACCGCGGCGATCGACGGCAGGGCGATCAAGATTTCCGGAGGCGTGGACAAATCGACCGAGCGCGGAAAATTCATCGTCGAAGCCGGGAAAAAATTTCAATGGCAGTTGTCGATCGGCGCCGAAATTCTGGCGATCGAAAACGTCCCGGCAGAAGCAAAACGCACGATTAACGGCCGCGAATTTGTCGGCCCGTTCTATCACGTCAAGGAATCCCACCTGCGCGAAGTTTCCGTATGCGCCGTGGGCGCCGATCCCGAAACGAGCCTGCGCATTGCGGCAAGTTTGAATATAAACACGGTTCAGAGCAACCACACCACCAACAAGGAGGAAAAAGCAATGAAAGAAGACACCAAGATCAAGGCCGCGGAAGTCGATTCCGGCAAGCCGGCCGCCGCGATCGATGCAAGGATCCCTGCCGTACTGCCGTTGACAAGCGGGAACGCTTCAACCGCTCCCCAGAGCGCCGCTGCGCGCCTGCACATGTTTCTGATGATTCCTTCCGGCCGGTGGAGATTGTCTGTGCCCGGGATCTCCGTCAGGTCGTACCGGAAAGGAAGATCGGGCGCGTAAGGATTTGCCTTCCGTTTATGGCCGGGCATATGCATCGGCGTTTTTTCCTGTGCCGCATAGGCTTTCAGATAATCGTAAAGACTGTCTGCCATCCCCCGTCTCTCCTTTCATTTCTTTTCTGTTGAAAAATCGCCGCGCC
>JAFZYY010000019.1 GCA_017616015.1 Alphaproteobacteria bacterium
AGACCTGTCCGACCCGTTTACGGGCAGCAAGTAACAAAATGCGCCTGCCAGACCGTTGTACGCCGTTTAGGCGTCGCTAGTAGCATGAGGGCTACGCCCGTCCTGTGAAGTACCACGCGCTAGGCGCGTGGGTGTCTATTAGTATTCGGATAAATTATTTCGTCAATTTGCCTTCGACGGCGTCGGTAATTAAAGCAATGCTTTCTTTGATACCGTACAAAGCGATGAAGGATCCCATGCGAGGGCCGGTCGATTGCCCTAGCAATGTTTCATACATCACCTTGAACCACGCTTTCAAATCGTCGGCGTAGTATTTCTTGCCGATTTCGTAGACCAATGTCTGCGTGTCCTCCGCTGAAGTGTGCGCGTCCAGCTGCTCCAGAGCCGCTTTCAGATCGTTCAAAGCGCCTTTTTCCTGCTCGGTCGGCAGACGGTATTTCTGCGTCGGCTTCACAAAGTCGTTGTAATAAGCGATCGCGTAGGGGACAAGCCGTGACAGGTACGGGCATTTTTCCGGCGAAGCTTCCGGCGCGTAGCTCATAATATACTTCCAGATTGCGGCAGGGTCTTCGGAATGGCAGACGCTGACAAGGTTCAGCAAAATCCCGAACGACAAACCCGTTTCCGGCTTCGGCGGATTGCCGTTGTGAATGTGCCAGACGGGGTTGTTGATTTTGTCCTTGTCCTCTTGCCGACCGTAAGCGCCGATGAAGTTCAGGTATTCGTCGGTCGCGCGGGGAATCACGTCAAAGTACAGCCGCTTTGCCGTTTTCGGCTTCTGGTACATGAACAAAGACAGCGATTCCGCCGGAGCGTATTTCAGCCATTCTTCCATCGACAAGCCGTTTCCTTTGGACTTGGAAATCTTTTCGCCTTTCTCGTCCAAAAACAGCTCGTACGTCAGGTTTTTCGGAGGTTCTCCGCCTAAAATACGGCAAATCTTGCTTGACAGTTTGACCGAATCCGTCAGGTCTTTACCCGACATTTCATAGTCGACGCCCAAAGCGTACCACCGCATCGCCCAGTCGGCTTTCCATTGTAGCTTGCAATGCCCACCCGTGACGGGAACGGTCGTTTCCGTGCCGTCTTCGTCGATAAAGGAAACGGTGCCGTTTTCCTTGTCGATTTTTGTCATTGCGACTTGCAGGACGTTGCCCGTTTTCGGCGAAATCGGCAGGAAAGGAGAGTAAGTCGCGCGGCGTTCCTCGCCCAACGTCGGCAACATGACGTTCAAAATTTTTTCGTAATTTTCCAACACTTTTAACAGGGCTTTGTCGTAAATGCCCGTCGTGTAAAGCTCGGTCGCCGACTTGAATTCATAGGTGAAGCCGAACTTGTCCAGAAACGCTTTCAGACAATCGTTGTTGTGATGCCCGAAGCTGTCGTGACAGCCGAACGGATCGGGGATTTTGGTCAAAGGCTTACCTAAGAATTGCCCGACCATTTCCTTGTTGGGAATGTTGTCGGGGACTTTGCGCAGACCGTCCATATCGTCGGACACGCAGAACAGGCGCACGGGCACGTCGGGATAAAGCGTTTTAAAGGCGTTCATCACCATCGTCGTGCGGGCGACTTCGCCGAACGTGCCGATATGCGGCAGACCGGACGGACCGTATCCCGTTTCAAACAGGACATAACCCTTTTCGGGAACTTTGCCGCCCAGCTTTTCATTATACAAAGCGCGGGCTTCTTCAAACGGCCAGGCATTGGCGGTCATAGCGATTGCGGAATCCATATTTTCACCTCTGATAAAAAGTTAAGGTTTGTTGCCGACAGTTTTATAATGAAAAGCGGTTTTTGTAAAGAAGGCAAAATCAACGTATTTTGGAAATAACACTAAAAAAAATTATGCAAAATTATCGTATTTTTTTACTGTTTTTATATCTTTTTAGAGCAAAGCTGATATCGAAAAAAGTAAAATTAAAAAAATAGTGGGTGACAGAAATTCTAAGAAGATAGTATTATGATGATAAAAAATAGATGATGTTAAGAACGTTAGACTCTAAAACACATTGAATAAGCCGGATGTGGAGAAGATTTCGTTATGAGTGGGAACTCAATTTTAAATTGTGCGAAATATTCATCAAAAAATACGGATGAATGGTATACAACATACGAAACTATAGCAGAAGAAATAAAGTATTATACTAAGCAGTTTTTTGGAAAGGCGGTTTTGTGTAATTGTGATGATCCGTTTGAATCTAATTTTTGCTATTACTTTTTAAAAAACTTTAATAAGTTACGGTTAAAAAAACTTGTTTGCACTTCCTATGCTGGTTCAAAAATTGATCAAATTAAAAATGATAGACAGGTGCCGTTAAAAATGTTTCTTAATACGGGAGAACCTGTAACGGTTGGCAGAGGGTATGTGCTTACAATAACTGAGATTCCAGGAAGGATTGGAAAAGAGGTTGATGATTTAACTATAAAGAAAATTCTTTCAAAAAAAGGAGTCGTAAAAAAATTAATCGGAAATGGAGATTTTAGAAGTGAAGAATGTGTTAAGTACTTGAAAGAATGTGATATTTGTTGCACTAATCCGCCGTTTAGTTTGTTTGTGGATTTATTTTCGCTGTTGGTTAAATACAATAAGCTATATTTGTTGATAGGTAATCAAAATGCCATTACATATAAAGAAATATTTCCCTATATAAAAGAAAATAAAGCATGGGTCGGATATAAATTCGGAGATATGGCGTTTAGAGTGCCTGCCGATACAGAACCTCGGAATACCAGATTTTGGGTTGATGAAGCCGGACAAAAATGGAGAAGCTTGGGAAACGCGATGTGGCTTACCAATATAGATATTAAAAGAAAATATCAGAAGTTAGAATTAACTAAATACTATAATCCAGAAGTATATCCAAAATTTGATAATTTTGAAGGAATTAATGTAAAAAAAGTCGCAGATATTCCGGTCGATTACGACGGAATAATGGGTGTTCCTATTACATATATTAAATATCATAATAGTTCTCAATTCGAAATTATAGGTGAAGCTAATCACGGATCGGATAATGAATTTGATTTATTTAAACCTAAAGTAAATGGTAGAGAATTATTTAAAAGAATCCTGATTCGTCGAAAGGGTAAATAAAGAATGGCAAAAAAATTTAGAATCCTTGATTTGTTTTGCGGAGCGGGCGGCCTTTCATGGGGGTTGCATAAAAACAGAAATTTTAAGACCGTTGTTGCGTTGGATCTTGATGAAAATGCGGCGAATACGTTTAAGAAGAATATGCCGGATACCGAAGTGTTTGTGGGAGACATAACGGATAATGTTATTAAAGAAAGAATAATAGCTTGTTCTAAAAAAAAGAAAATCAATATGATTGTTGGTGGTCCGCCTTGTCAGGGTTATTCAATGAAAGGAAAAAAGCTCGGTCTGGCGGATCCTAGAAACTTTTTATTTCAAGAGTATTTGAATATAGTTAAGGAAATACAACCGGAAGTTTTTGTTATTGAAAATGTGAAAGGACTCCTGATTTCATTAAAAGGTTGGTTCAAAGGTGAAATAATCCAATCTATAGAAAGATTGGGATATCATGTTGAATATGGAATCCTGAATGCGGCAGATTTTGGTGTTCCACAGTCAAGAGAAAGAGCTATATTTATTTGTTCTAAGGAAAAATCCATTCCATTGCCTAAAGCTACTGTTGTTAAAAGGACTACCGTTAGAGACGCAATCAGCGATTTGGCATATTTGAATTCGGGAGAGGGGGGGTTTGAACAAGCATATCGTATCGATGCGCAAAGCGAATATCAGAAACTGCTAAGAAAAGGAAGCAATAAACTGTACAATCATAAAGCTTCAAATCATAAAAATATAGCTATAGAAAAACTAAAGTTAATATCTCCGGAACAAGGTAAAGAATGTCTTCCGGAAGAAATAATAGGAAAGCAAAAATTTAAGACTACGTGGGGACGCTTAAAATGGGATGAAGTTTCTCCTACAATTGATACCAGATTTGATGCTTCATCGAATGGAACAAATAATCATCCTTATTTGCATCGGGCGATAACACCAAGGGAAGCGGCGAGAATACAATCCTTTGATGATGTGTTCGTTTTTTATGGATCGAAAGTATGCGTTAGAAAACAAGTAGGGAATGCAGTTCCGCCATTATTGGCAAAAGCTATCGCGGATCAGATTGAGAAGAATTTCTAGATGAAAAGGAAAGCAGTAATGAATGTGGAAATGGCATATCTGCTTGGAATGATTGTGGGAAATGGTGAAATACAAAGAGGAACGATAGAAACGACAATTTCCATTGATATACCACATAAGAAATTAGAAACTGAATTTCAGCATGATGTGGGAATTTACGTCAAGGCAAGTATTACGGATATTAGAAATGTGTTAGAGCCGTTGCTTGGCACATCGCTTAATTTTACGCAAAATGCAAATGTCTCATTGCTGTCGTTCCGAAAACCGAATGAAGATTATTTGATGCGTGAAATTTTAAGATATATAGGCGGGGCCACAAGTTCCGATAATGCAAGAATTTCACAGGAGATGTTTGGTTTTACATTTGACGAGAGAAAGCATTTTGTGAAAGGTTTTGCTGATGTTACGGGATACATTCGAAGAAGTAATTACGCTTTTTCTGAGCCTAATTACAGGGTGTATTTTGAAATTCCGCATAATTGGGGATTGGTTGTAGATTTTTGTAATTTACTAAAAAGTATTGACATACCGGTTCAAGCTATAGACTGGGCCCATCCCAATATGAGAGACGGTAATTTAACTAAATATAATCAAGGCAAGTCCGATTTTTGGAAAAAAGAACATCAAGTTAAAGTATGGGCTTTGGAATATCAACCGGTTGGGTTTGTTGTATTACATAAGCAACAGGCGTTGGATTATTTTGCGAAAGAACAGAAGAAAAATTATGTGGTGCAAGGGAAAGATCCGGCAGAGCGACTTCATAGATATTATTGGGAACTCACTCAAAAAATAAGAGAAAAACCTATACATCCTGCAGAAAATGATGAATTTATTCCTGTTGAAATAAGAGGAAAGCATTATAATAGTTGGACAGAGATCGCGAAAGATTTAGGATATGGTAAAGACGAATAATGTTAATTTGGAAGAAGAGTTGTACGAGCCAATGCGATTGTGGCTTGAACGATATGTAAAAGATAAATGCAAAAATTATGAAGTTGTAGCTGTCGATGCGCATGCCGAACGATTAGATCGAGTGTTGGTAAAATATGAAATAGTAAATGAAATGGCAAATGGCGTTGATATTCAAATAGATGTTTTAGCAATCGCAAAGAAAAATAATGATATGAAGCTTTTTTTTATTGAGGCAAAGAAAACTCAATTAACATTAAGAGATTTGGGACAATTATGGTCGTATTGTAAGTTGGTGGATCCTGATGAAGCGTTTTTAATATCTTCTTTGGGATTAGGGAGTTTAAATAAGTTGTTAAACGCATTCAGAAGAGAGGATCTTTTAGATTTCGGTAATGGTAAGAAAATCAAAAAAATGAAAGTAGCTAAATGGGATATTAGAACCAATTCCCCAGATATAATGAGTATGGTTCCTAAAATATAAAATGAGGAGAGAAAGGTATGAGTGTTGCACAGCAAATAGATCAATTTTTTCAGAGCACAGGCCAGTCTGTATTCATTGAAGCTGAAGCAAAGGAAAGTAGAATATTAAGCTTTATAAGAGATTATAATTCTAAATATTCTTTAAACTTAAGAATTTCAGATGAGGGTATTATTTCGTTGGGCGAAGATGCGAATAAGTGGGGGCTTGAATTGCGATGCTATTTTATAGATCGTACAGGTATTCCGGCGGGTGTTCAGGTGACATCGAATAGAGCCTATCGTGCGGAATATCCGTATAGATTTAATGATGTCGATGTAATCCAGGAATTATTTGATTTAGGATATAGAATTGGTCTTAACTGATGAAATACTAAAGAATTATCTTTAGAAAAAGAGACTCTTTCGTGATTTATCATCTGTTGTATTCGGGAAGGAACCATCGTGACGGAAGATCGTCCGCTGGCTATGGCGGCAGGGTTGAAAGAGTTCGTGTTGACGACGGCGGACGGGGAGTTTTCCCGCGCCGTGCCGATGCACGAGGTTTTCCGCATGGTCAAAAACGCGCCCGTTCTGGTTTGCAACCGGTCTTTGATGAAAGGGCGGTTGGGCGGACGGATGCCGGCGACCGTTTTGGACGTGTTGGAGTTGTTCGCTTTCGTCTGTCCGGCGCAGAACGTCGTTCCGACCGCCAAAGAAATCGCCGCTTTTTTGAATATCACGAAGCCGACGAACGCTTTCGAAGAAGCGCGCTGTCTGTTTACGATCACGCGAATCCTGCTGTCCAAGCTGGCGGCGTTTAATGCGGAGGAAAGCAAGCAGGCGACCGATCTGGCAATCACGATGACGCGGGACGGTGGCTGGATCTGGGGCGCGGACGTACTGGCTGCTTTGGGGCGCGATCCGCGTTCTTTGGGCGTGACCGGATTGACGGGCTTTGCGGTTTGGAACCATCTGACCGAGTGGCAGGAAAGCGCGCCCGAACCGCCGGCCGGGACTCAACCGGTCGAAGCGTTTGAAGCCGAACAAAAACTGAAAGAATTGCTTGCCGTGCCGTCCGACGGCTTTACGGTGGAAGATCGCGCCGATCAGTTTTCTTACGCGAGAACAACGGCAAAAGCTTTCGCGCCGCGGGCGGACGAGGGCGTTCCCGTCACCGTTCTGGCGCAGGCGGGGACAGGGATCGGCAAAACGCTCGGCTATCTGGCGCCGGCGGGGGTGTGGAGCGATAAAAACGCCGGCACGGTCTGGATCAGCACTTTTACCCGCAATCTGCAAAGACAACTTGAAAACGAGCTGTCGCGCCTTTATCCCGACGCGACGACAAAGCGCCGCAACGTCGTCGTGCGCAAAGGGCGGGAAAATTATCTGTGCCTGTTGAACTTCGCCGAAGCGGTCGGACGGATACAAAGTTCTCCGCAATCCTCCGTGCCGTTGGGGCTGATCGCCCGCTGGATCGCCAAAACGAAGGACGGCGATTTAAGCGGCGGGGACTTTCCCGGCTGGCTGGCCGACATGCTGAACCGGCAAAGTTTGGAAAGTCTGGCGGATCAGAGGGGCGACTGTATTTACGCCCAATGCCCGCACTATAAAAAATGCTTTATCGAAAAGGTCTTGCGCCGCAGCCGGCACGCGAAAATCGTCGTTGCCAATCATGCTCTGGTGATGACGCAGCTGGCGGGCGCGGCGGACGAAGGCTTGCTGCCGGTTCGCTTTATTTTTGACGAAGGGCATCAGCTGTTCAACGCGGCGGACGATATTTTCGCAGGCGAAATCAATCTGCGCGAAGGCATGGAGATGCGCCGCTGTCTTGTAGGGGCGGAGGATCGCCGCCACGCCGGACGGGCGCAGGGGATCCGCCGCAGGATTGAAGATTTGTCTCTGATCGTACCGGACATCAATCTGACCGTGCAGGATATTGCCGCTTTATCCGCTTTCCTGCCTAAAAGCGGCGCTTTGTCAAGACTGAAAAACAGGACGCCGCAGGGGAGCTTCGAAAAGTTTCTGACGCAGGTTTACCGGCAGGTCACCGCCCGCGCGGAGCAAACCGACGTGCTGTATTCTCTGGAATGCGAGCCGCGCCCCGTCGCGCCGGAACTGGCCGAAGCGGCAAAAGAGCTTTACGCCGACGTCAAGGCTCTGGAAGAAAAAGTCCGCTTGCTGATCCGTCTGATCGAAAAATATCTGAACGACGAAGCGGCGGACATCGAAACGGCGGATAAGCAACGATATACGGCGGTCTTGCGGTCGCTGAAAAAAACGGCGGCGGAACCGCTGGCGGTCTGGCGGCTGATGCTGGAACAGCTGGAATTGAAAACGCCGTCGGACTTTGTGGATTGGCTGGAAATCACGCGCACGGACGGCTATGACAGCGACGTGGGCTATCACCGCCACTGGATCGACCCGACATTTCCTTTTGCTCATTCGTTGAAGCAGGCGGCGCACGGCGTTTTAATCACATCGGCGACGCTGACGGACAGAAGCGGGGAGACGGAAACCGACTGGCTTCACGCGATGAAAAGAACCGGAGCAGAGCATCTGAACACGCCGGAGCTGCCGTTCGATTTAACAAAGGCGGACTTTGAATCGCCGTTCGATTACGGGAAAAATTCCCGCGTGCTGATCATCACGGACGTGAACAAAGCGAACTATGACGAAGTGGCTTCGGCGTATAGGGAGTTGTTTCTGGCGACACAGGGCGGGGGTTTGGGCATTTTCACGGCAATAAAACGACTGAAAGAGGTTTACCGCCGCATCAAAGACCCGCTGGCGGAGGCGGGGTTGCCGCTGTTGGCTCAACATATTGACACGGTGAACCTGCAAACGCTCTTGGATATTTTCAAAGCGCAGGAGGACGCCTGTCTGCTCGGGACGGACGCGGTTCGGGACGGTATCGACGTTCCGGGGAAATCGCTTCGAATGATTGTGTTCGACCGTGTGCCGTGGCACCGGCCGTCCATCGCGCACAAAGCTAGAAAAGAAAAGTTCGGCGAAACGGGCGAGGCGTACAATTTAATGCTGGTGCGCATGAAGCTGGCGCAGGCGTTCGGTCGCCTGATTCGTAAAAAAGACGACAAAGGCGTGTTCGTCCTGCTTGACCGCGCGATCCCCAGCGAAACGCTGACCGCTTTCCCGAAAGACACGCCGATTGAAAAACTCGGCCTGAAAGACGCGCTGGAAAAGATTAAAGAGTTTTTTGGCGGGTAGCACTCCGAAGCGCTGACGAAAAGACTTTTCGACTTGATATAAAGAGTAGGGCTGTTTATTCTAAAACGAAATTATTTAAGGATAATGGTTATGCTAAAACGTTTTTTGCTTCTTTTCAGTTTGTCTGTTTTGCCTTCCTGTTCGCAGGATTTGATTTATTCCGAAACAGCGCCGTCTTGGGTGAACGCCGTTCGTTCCGGCGACAGTTCCCTGCGTGTTGTATCAGGGGATAAAATTTTATTCAGAGCCAATCAAAAAGGAAGCGGAAGCGATAAACGGGAAAATGTTTGTGTTGCTGCGATAGAAAAAAACGTTTCTTATATCAAGAAAGCATATCCGTCTTTAGTTCAAATTCCAATGACGGTTGAGTTGGTATTTTTTGATCCTAAAGTAAATGACTGTTCAACGACAATCAGCGTATCTCGGCAACTGATGGAAAAGGCTGAAGTTTTGGCCAAATTAAAAAGTCAATATGACAAGGAAAAGAAAAGGTTAAAAGCAGAAACAGAAAAAATTCAGAATGATTTGAAAAAAACAAATGCGGAAAAAGTGGTATTAGAAAGTAAAATCAAAAAGCTGAATGAACTTATCGCCCAAAATCAAAGCTATGCGAAACAGATAAAGACACTAGAAGATTTTGTAGAAAGTGTGAAAAATGAAAGAAAGCAAATTAAACAAAAAATAGAAAATTACATTTATACAGGAATGAACCCTGAAGAAGTCGGAAAAATTATGCGCGGACACAATTATCAGAGTGGTCTTGCAATAGATTCAGTATGTAGTACGGATCTTAATTATTATACTCGATATATGGATTATGTCCTGTGTGGAGTGAAATTACCATATAACGATGATGCAGAAGTGGGGTTTGTTACAGAAATTTGTAATTTAAGAGCAAATTCCTGTTACATAAAAGAATTGGAATATTAAGAATCAGTCGTTCTGCTCTTTTTCCAAACAGAATTTTTCCCTTTCTCTTGTTTGCGCTCGACGGGCGGGCGTTCCCGTTTTTTTCAGATTGTTTCTCTGTCCGCTTGACTTTTCGGCGCATTGCGCTACAAATTTGAAAAAATGTTTTTCAGAAAAGGATTTGTCTTATGGAAGTCAGAAGCAGATTTGCTCCTTCGCCGACGGGATATATGCACATCGGCAATTTGCGCACCGCTTTGTATGAATATCTGGTCGCCAAAAGCATGGGCGGCAAGTTTATCCTGCGCATCGAGGACACCGATCAGGAACGCTATGTCGAAGGCGCGGTCGATATCATTTACAAAACAATGGAAATGGTCGGGCTGAAGCACGACGAAGGTCCCGATGTCGGCGGCGATTACGGCCCTTATGTTCAATCCGAGCGCAAGGCGATTTACAAGGAATACGCCGATAAGCTGGTTGACTTGGGCGGCGCGCATTATTGCTTTTGCTCGGAAGAGGAATTGGAACGTCAGCGCAAGGAATGTGAGGAAGCGGGTATTCCCTTCAAATTCCGCGACCCCTGCAAGCGCATCAGCGTCGAAGACGCCCGCAAACGCATTGCCGCAGGCGAAAAATACACCGTCCGCCAGACGATCGATCCGAAAGGCACGGTGTCTTTCGACGACCATGTTTATGGTCATGTCACGGTGGAAACAAAGACGCTCGACGAAGGCATTCTGCTGAAATCGGACGGATTGCCGACGTACAATTTCGCAAACGTGGTTGACGATCATCTGATGAAGATCACGCACGTTCTGCGCGGCAACGAATATCTGTCGTCCACGCCGAAATACAATCTGATTTATCAGGCGTTCGGGTGGGACATTCCCGAATACGTCCACCTGCCGCCGATCATGAAGGACGAGCATAACAAGTTGTCCAAGCGTAACGGCGATGCGTCGTTTCAGGACTTGGTCGCGAAAGGCTATCTGCCCGAAGCGATCGTGAACTACATCATTCTTTTGGGCTGGAGCGCCAAGAACGACGAGGAAATCTTCTCGATGGCGGAATTGGAAAAGATTTTCAACATTGACGGCATCAATAAGTCTCAGGCGATTTTCGACGGCGAAAAGCTGAAATGGATGAACGGCGTTTACGTTCGCAATTTGCCGCCCGAAAAATTCCACGAACTCGCTTTGCCATATTACAAAGACGCCGTGAAACGCGATGTCGATTTGGTTCTGTTGTCGAAGTGCGTTCAGCCGCGCGTCAACGTTTTGAACGAAATTCCGGAAGCAGTCGATTTCATAGACGCTTTGCCGGAATACGACATCGAAATGTACGTCCATAAGAAAATGAAAACGACGCCGGAAATCGCTCTGAAAGCTTTGGAAGAGGCCGAAAAGGTTGTCGAAGGCATGACGGATTGGTCTTCGGTCGAAGCGGTGCACGAAGCTTTGTTGGCGATGCCTGAAAAGCTCGGGCTGAAGAACGGGCAGTTTTTGTGGCCGATCCGCACGGCTCTGACGGGCAAGCAATGCACGCCGACAGGTGCTGTCGAAGCGGCGTATCTGCTGGGCAAAGACGAAAGCCTTAAGCGTATTCGCATAGGCATTGCAAAACTGACAGACGGAAACGCGGCTCTGTCGCGCGTTTAATCCGGCGATAATGTGCTGTAAACGGAGGGAGTATGGAAATAAACGACTACGATTTTCTGTTCAATGATGACGGCGAATTGATGCTGGTATTTGACGGGTTTGACGAAGAACCCGAAAATCCGTGCCTGACCCTGAGGGATTCTCAGGCGACGCTGATCCGCTCCGATAAAATGCCGACTTTGCATATCAAAGACGTGCCGAACGATATTTGGGCTACACTGGAAAGCGTTCCGCAGATTCTGGTTTGCGAAATGGACGAAGACGGCGAACCCGCGCAAGTCTATGACGCGCCCGTAAAGAAGATTTTTAACGCGTAAGGAAACCCGATGATTAAGGCTAATCCCTATTATTCCGATTTGTCTGCCAACTACCTGTTTCAGGAAATCGCCAAGAAAATCAAAGCGTTTAAAGAAAAAACGCCCGACGCCGACGTAATCAGTCTGGGCATCGGCGACGTGACGCAGCCTATTCCTTCGGCGTGCGTCGAAGCGATGAAGAAAGCGGCGGACGAAATGGCGTCCGCTTCGACGATGCGCGGTTACGGGCCGGAGCAGGGCTACGAATTTTTGCGTCAGGCAATAGTGGATAACGACTATAAAGCGCGCGGCGTTGACATTGATACCGACGAAGTGTTCGTTTCGGACGGCGCGAAATGCGATGTCGGCAATATTCAGGAGCTGTTTGCAACCGATATTCTGGTCGCCGTGCCCGATCCCGTTTATCCGGTCTATCGCGACACGAACATTATGGCGGGACGGAAAATCGAATTTCTGCCCTGCACAAAGGAAACGGGATTTTCTCCGGCTTTTCCGAAAGGTCATGCGGAGCTGATTTATTTGTGCTCTCCGAACAATCCGACGGGAGCGGTTTTAACGAAAAAAGATTTGGCGGCGTGGGTGAAATACGCGAAAGAAAACGGCGCGGTCATCGTGTTCGATTCCGCCTATAAGGAATATATTTCTACGCCCGGCATTCCGCACAGCATTTACGAAATCAAAGGGGCGAAAGATGTTGCGATCGAGCTTCGTTCTTTCTCCAAAACGGCGGGCTTTACGGGCGTGCGCTGCGCTTATATGGTTGTGCCGAAAGCGCTGAAAGCGATCGGCGGCAAGGGTGAAGAGGTATCCTTGAATGCGATGTGGAGCCGTCGCCATTGCACGAAATTCAACGGCGTCGCGTATGTCGTTCAGCGGGCGGCTGAAGCGGTCTTTTCGCCCGAAGGCAAAGAGCAGGTGCGCGCCATGGTCGGCTATTACATGGAAAACGCGCGGTTGATCCGCGAAACGCTGGCGGCCAAAGGATTTATCGTGTACGGCGGTGTCGATGCCCCGTATATCTGGCTTGCGACGCCAAAGGGCATGACGTCCGTCGATTTGTTTGAAAAGCTCTTAAACGAAGCGCAGCTGGTCTGCACGCCGGGATCGGGTTTCGGTCAATGCGGCGAAGGCTTTGTGCGTCTGACGTCGTTCGGATCGCGCGAAAACACGTTGAAGGCTCTGGACAGGATAGGAAAACTCGCTTTATGACGCAAATCCCCTTTATCAAAATGGACGGGCTGGGCAACGATTTCGTGATTATCGATAATCGGGCGGGAGGCATTCGCCCGACGACGGAGCAAATCGTCGCAATCGGCAACCGGAAAACGGGCGTCGGGTTCGACCAGATGATTGTTTTGGAGAAATCGGACAAAGCCGCGGTGAAAATCCTGTTTTTCAATGCGGACGGGTCGACTGCGGGCGCGTGCGGCAACGGGTCGCGTTGCGCGGGAAAGCTGTTGATGGACGAAGCCGGAAGAAACGCTGTTGAGATGGAATCTCCGGACGGACGGATCCTGAAAGCGTTTCGTGAAACGGCGGACGGACTTGTCACGGTCAATATGGGACTGCCGCGCTTAAAATGGTCGGAAATTCCGTTGGTAAAAGAAACGGACACTTTATCCGTTTCCGTGTTGCCGGAATTGCCGGACGCCTGCTGCGTGTCGATGGGAAATCCGCATGCCGTTTTCTTTGTGAAAGACGTTGAGCGGTTCGACGTGGCAAAATTCGGTTCGATCATCGAAACGCACGCTCTGTTCCCGCAAAGAACGAATGTCGAATTTGCCGAAGTGCTTGCGCCGGATTTGATCCGCATGCGCGTCTGGGAACGCGGCGCGGGGATTACGGAAGCTTGCGGCACGGGAGCTTGCGCGACTTTGACGGCGGCAGTCAGAAGAGGCTTGTCGGCTTCAAAGGCCGAAATCCGCATGGACGGCGGTTCTTTGTGGATTGAATGGAAAGACAAAACCGATATTTTGATGACGGGTAAAACGCATTGCGCTTTTACGGGCGTTTATAACGCGTAGGGGGAAAAATGGGCAGTAAATACATTATCGACTATGCCGAAAAGCTGAAAAACGGCGAACTGAAAGAAATTGTCGGACGCAAGAAAGAAATCCGGCGTGTGATGCACATTTTGTTGCGTGATATGAAAAGCAACCCGATGTTGCTGGGGCAGACGGGGTTGGGCAAGACCTCTATTGTTATCGGTGTGGCGGCGGCTTTGGCGGCGGGGGATTGTCCTCCGAAGCTCAAAGGCAGAACCGTTGTCGGCGTTGATATTGCGACGATGATGATCGATTGCAAAACGCAGGCGGAATATGAAGATCAGCTCAAAGAGGCTTTTCAGGAATTACAGGCGGCTAAAGGGCAGAAAGTGTTGTTCATCAACGATCTGGGCTTTTTGGCGATGACGCCGAACGGCAATCATGAAATCCCGAAATTCCTCAAACCGAAAGTGTTGGACGGCGGGATTCAGTGCATTGTTGAAGCTGAACTGAACGCTTACAAGATGTATATCGAAACCGATCCCGATTTGATGAGCTGTCTGCAAACGATGTATATTGAAGAGCCGACACCTGCCGAAACGACGGATATTCTGCGCGGGGTCAAGCCGCGTTACGAAGAAAAGTACGGCATTGTCATTCCCGATGAGATTCTGCAAAAAGCCGTTGCCATGTCGGCGCGCTATGTCAAGTCCCGCCTGTTTCCTGAAAAGGCTCTGGATCTGCTGGACGAAGCGGCGACCGGTCTGATGATGGCTTTGGACGAAGGATCGACGACGGACAACGTTTTAACCGAGCAGCATATCGCAAACATCGTTTCGTTCTGGACGGGTATTCCGATGGATAAAGTCGGATCCGAAGACAAACAGAAACTGATTGATTTGGAAAACTTCATCGGGCGGCGCGTGATTGGTCAGCCGGAAGCTATTTCCGTTATTTCCGGCGCGGTTCGGCGTATGAAATCGGGCTTGCAGGATCCGAACAGACCGCTCGGCACATTCCTGTTCATCGGTACTACCGGCGTCGGTAAAACGGAATTGGCCAAGGCGCTGTCCGAATTCATGTTCGACGATGAAACGGCTCTGCTCCGTCTGGATATGTCCGAATATATGGAAAAGATTTCCGTTCAGCGTTTGTTGGGACCTCCTCCGGGAACGCCGGGATTTGAAAACGGCGGTGTGCTGACCGAAGCCGTGCGTCTGCGTCCCTATCAGGTGGTGCTGTTCGACGAATTGGAAAAAGCGCACAGCGAAATCTTAAACCTGATGTTGCAGTTGCTGGACGAAGGGCGTCTGACGGACGGAAAGGGTGTGACGGTCGACTTCAGAAACACGATCGTGATCATGACGTCAAACCTCGGGGCGAACTTGCCGCGTTATCAGCGTATGGAATTTTTGCGCAAAAACCTGCGTCCCGAATTCCTTGCCCGTATTGACGACATCATTCCGTTCCACGGATTGGCGGAAGAAAACCTGCTGGCAATCGTGGATATTCACCTGAACAAGTTTGTCAAACGCGCCAAAGCGGTCGGCTTGAAAGCCGAATTGACTCTGGAAGCGCGCAAGTGGTTTGCGGACGAAGTCTTTATCGCCAAGAACGGCGTGCGCGAAATCAAGCGCCTGATTCAGCATCACATCGAAAACCCGCTTTCCGTTTTGATGATGTACGACAAAGTGACGAGTGAAGATCTTATCAAAATCATTCGTCCGAAAGACAAAAAGGGCGTTGAAATCGTCGTTTTGAAACCGGAAGAACAAGATAAAGTGTTGGAGGAAGCCGTCACTATTGAAAAGAAGATGGACGACGGTGTGGACGATCGTCCGCCGCCTCCGCCGACGTTCAAGCTGAACGAAACAGGCGACGAAAACGCCGATCTGCCGGCGTGGAAACGCGCTCAGCTGGAAGCGGCCAGACAACAGGGCGGAAACGAACAGCAAGCGCCCGCCGCGCCGCATAAAGTGGTTAAAGTGCCGGTGATGAAAGGCTTTAAATCGACTTTGGGCAAAGGATTGGGTATGCCTAAAATGCCTTCTGCCGCAATGGCGCACAGTGTTCCGGAACCTCAGCCGGTTCTTAATGATCCGCCGCCGGCTCCCGCTGTTCCCGAAATGGCTCCTGATTTGGATATGCCGCCGGTTCCCGATATGGTGCCGCCGATTCCTTCCGGAGAAAACTGAAAAAAACCCGTCATTGATATGGCGGGTTTTTTCTTATCAGGCAATTTATTTCTTTTTCTGCATTCGCAACGCTTCGGCGCCGGAAACAACGTCCAATAATTCCGTTGTGATGTTTTCCTGACGCATTTGCTGATATTCCAGATTCATCGCTTCCAGATTTTCATCGATATTCTTTTCCGCCGCTTGCATTGTCGTTAAGCGCATATGGTGTTCCGCCGACAAAGCGTCCGTAATCGCCGTAGACAATTCGATCAGCAACCTTTCCCGCATCAAAGCGGAAAAAATCTGTTCCGGCGGCAGAGTATACGTCGGAAAATTATGTCCCGGCCACCCGATGTTTTTCAATCGTTCCAGCCATTCCGTTCCTAACGGCATCAGTAAGGAGGAGGTCGGTACAACGCCGGTTCCCTGCTTTTGGCTGTAAAAAATATAAACGTGTGTCGTTCTTTCCGTCTGGATATGCTCCTGCGCCGTTATCAGAACGGAAGCCGCCGTTTTGCTGACCGCTTTAACCGAATTGGAAACAGGGTAGCTTTCAACCAGGTTGCGTTCATCGCGCATCAACTGGGCGATGATTTGCCGGCCGATGGCAATAAAAGCCGTTTGTTCGATTTTAAATCCTTTTTCCGTCAGGAATTTTTCGGCAAAGCGCACGACTTCGCGATTCATTTTGCCAACCAGTCCGGTATCCGATCCGATAACAACCGCTAAAGCGCGTTTTGCTTCCGGTTTGACGGGCGTTTCTTTCGGCAGTTTCAAATCGCCGTTTTTCATCAACGCAACAGCGCCTAAATTTATCGTCCGGCCGTATTCCACCAAAGACTTTAGCGCCGCGTCGTATTGAATAATGCTGACGGCAGACAGCGATTTCATCGTTGACACGATTGACCGCAAATCCTGCGTTGTTTTGATGCGCTTTTGAAGCCCTTCAATATCCATGCCGCACTAAACCTGTTTGACGGTTAAAACCCGTTCGTTGATCAAAGCTTCCCTGATATCGGCCGCTAACTGTTTTTTATTTTCAGCGGACAGTTTTTCGCGGCGCAGAATAATATCCGTTATTTCGCGATGCTTCGTTTTCATCAGATTGGAAATGATAGCGTACGCTTTATCCCGTAATTTGTCGGATACGTTGTCCAGCAATCCTTCCGTCGTCGCAAACAGCACGGCAATCTGATCGACAACCGGCACCGGAGCGAATTGCTTTTGCTGCATTACGGCGCGAATGGCGCGGCCGCGTTTCAGCTGTCTTTCCGTATCGGCGTCCAGATGCGAACGGAACTTCGCGAAACTCTCCAGTTCTTCAAACTGAGAGAACGCCAGCTTTAACGGTCCGACCAGAGAACTGTATGCGGGCAGTTGCGCGTCGCCGCCCACGCGGGAAACGGAACGTCCCGTGTCAATCGCGGGCAGAATGCCTTTCTGATACATCGGCGAAGACAGATAGATCTGTCCGTCCGTAATGGAAATGATGTTCGTCGGAATATAGGCTGAAATGTTCTGCGCTTCCGTTTCGACGATCGGCAGAGCTGTTAAGGAACCGCCGCCGAATTCGGGACGCAGGCGCGTCGAACGCTCCAATAAGCGCGAATGAATATAGAAAATATCGCCGGGGAAAGCTTCGCGTCCGGGAGGACGGCGCAACAGCAAAGACAGTTCGCGGTAAGCGCGGGCGTGATTGGTTAAATCGTCGTAAATCACCAGAACGTCCTTGCCCTTTTCCATAAAGTATTCGCCGATCGCTGTCGCCGCATACGGAGCGATATATTGCATGCCGGCCGTTTCATCACCTGAAGCGGCGACGACAATCGTGTTTTTCAACACATCATATTTTTTCAAATTGTCGACTACACGGGCGATTGCCGTTCCGCGTTGGGCGATTGCGCAGTAAATACAGATAACGCCCGTATCTTTCTGATTAATGATCGTATCGATGGCCAAAGCGGTTTTTCCGGTCTGACGGTCGCCTAAAATCAGTTCGCGCTGTCCGCGTCCGATCGGCGTAAAAGAGTCTATCGCTTTAATCCCTGTCTGCAAAGGTTCGGACACAGGGGAACGGGACATAATCGGGTAGGCTTCGCGTTCGACTTTGCGACGATGGACGGTCACAATCGGTCCCTGTCCGTCCAAAGGATTGCCCAGCGGATCAATCACGCGTCCGAGCAACCGTTCCCCGACGGGAACGTCCACAACCCGGCCGGTGCGGTAAACGCGGTCTCCCGCTTTGATTTTTTCGGGTTGGTTCAGGAAAACGACGCCGACGGAATCGGGAGCCAATGTGAACGTCATTCCCATAACGCTGTTCGGGAACATCAGCAATTCTTCCATCTGGACATTATCCAATCTGGATACTTCAGCTGTGCCGCCGGATACGGAAGAAACCGTGCTGATTTCTTCCACGCTTAATTTGTCCGATTGCAAATCAAGCGTATTCTGAACAACGTTAAAGACATCTTTTACTGTTTCTACCAGCATACTCTACCTGCTTTTTGTTATCCTTCCTCACGCCCCATGCGCAAAGAAATGTTTTCCAAAACATCATTCATCTTTGTCGTAAAGGTATTCAGATAATCGTCCAAATTCCATGAAACGACATTTCCGTCGACGGAAACTTCAATACCGCAAAGCAATCTGGGGTTGACGACAAAATCGACCTGCGGATTTTCCATTTCCAAAACATCGATCAGCACTTGCTTTAATTTAGTCTGAATTTCCGGCGTCAGTTCTTCGGAAGCGGAAATCTGGACGGAAGCTTCCTGCGCATCGGACACCAACAATTTTTTATCTTTGCGCGGCAATTCTTCCAACTTGCGTTTAAAGACACGGATCATGCTTTCTTCCAGCTTTTGATCTGCCATATTTTTAAAGGCTTTGCGGGCAAATTCCAAAAAATTCTCGACGACGGCCTGACGGAATTCGTTCGTCAATAACGTTTTTTCACGATCCAATTCCTGTTGCCAGATCAGTTTCTTTTCCAGAATTTCGGCCTGCGCCTCATGTTCTAATTGTTTGCGCAGTTTATCGGCGTCTTCTCTGGCTTCGTTCAGAATATGCGTGCGTTCGTTATCGATGTCCAAATAACGCTTGTTCAGATCTTCCAGTTTCTTTTCGGCATCAGCCGCCAGATTTTCGGCGTTCTGAATTTCGTCGGCGATATGCTTTTCACGTTTATCAATCGCGACCAGCAAAGGCTTGTATAAAAACTTATACAACACGAAAATCAAAATCGTGAAATTGACGATTTGCGCCAATACGGTGGTAAAATCTACGGACATATTTCAAATCCTCAATTCTAAAGGTTAAAAGCGGAAACTTCCTTTTATTTTGCGGCCGCGCTGATTGCATACTGCCAGAACGGATTGGCAAACAATAAAATCATCGCGACAACGAAGCAGTAAATCGCGGACGTTTCGACAATCGCCAAAGAAATGAACATTGTTCTGGAAATCGAACCGGCTTCGTCCGGCTGCTGAGCCAAAGACGTTAAACCGGACGATACGGCATATCCTTCTGCCCAACCGACTGCGGCGGCGCCGCCTGCCAAAGTCAATCCCGCGGTAAGAATTGAAACAGCTCCTAAAATTGCAACTAAATCCATAACATACTCCTCTCAAGATTTCCTATAAAGTTTCATCGATATCCAGACTTTTCTTAGGTGACGCGGCGGCTTCCTCGTCTTCGTCCGCGCGGACGGAAGAAACATACATCAAAGCCAGCATTGCGAAAATATAAGCCTGGATCATTCCGGTAAACAGCCCCAATACCTGCATCGGCAAAGGCAGAATAAACGGCACCAATATCATGCAAATCGATCCGATAATTACGCCGGACAGGACGTTTCCGAACAAACGGACAGCCATGGCGCCCGTTGATGTGATTTCGCTTAAGATATTGAACGGCAACATTGCCGGCGACGGTTCAATGTATTTTTTCAGATACTTTTTTACGCCGGCTGTTTTAATCCCGAAAAACGGCACGCCGAACAGCACCATTAACGCCAGAGCCCCCGTTGTCGACAAAGAAGCCGTCGGCGTTTTGAATTCGGGAATGATTGTCAGAATATTGCACGTCAGAATAAAGATGAAAAGCGTTCCGATAAACGGCATGTACGTCATCGCGTTGCTTTTCGTCACTTCATTGATTTGGCCGTAAATGGCTTTGACGATGACTTCCATCGCCGTCTGCCAGTGAGATACTTTGTTCCCCGTTTTCAAATGTCTGGTCGCCAGCCAGGACACAATCATCAAAACAATCATGACGATCCATGTCGAAGCGATCGTCCAGTTAACGGGGATATTAAAATACGGCAGATAAAAAGCGATCTGTTGATCGTAGATTTCTAACATGCGGGTATCTCCTTTGCTTTTTTCATGTCGATCTTTCTTTTAACCGCGCGAATGATAACGGTTCTGGCTATCAATAGGCCGGCGGCGCCGCACAAAAGGCTGGCGGCATTGTAACGAGCCAGTCCGTACAGTCCCAGACACAGCAAGACGGAACGAACCGCCCAGCTGAGCAATAAAAAGCTTTTTTTATGTTCAACGTTTTTCAGCTTCATCACCGAAAACCACAGTCCGCTGAAGTACAGACCGCCCAGTATCAGTCCGCCGAACAGTCCTATTCCTACGGTCAGAGGGGTAAAAGACATCATTCTTCGTTTGCCTCCTCTTCTTCGTCTTCGAATTCGCCCGAAACAAGCTCTTCCTCTTTTTCGGTCGGCGTCATAGCCGCGTTTCTGGCTTCTTCCACCAGAGCGTTGCGGCGGTTTTGTTCTTTTTGCGCGCGTTCGATACCTTCGCGTTTCAGCCACTGCCAGGCTCCGACCGTACCGAAGATAAGTCCTAACAGCAGGAAGTTCAGCGTCCATGAAATCGATCCGACTTTGTGATGCGCGTCCAGCCACCGCCCCAACAGAATGCCGAGAATGGTCGGAAGCGGAATATTCCAGCCTAAAGCCCCCAGAAACGCCAATCCTTTCGCCGGAGAAAAAGCTTCTTTGTCCGTTTTATTGATCAAATGACGGGAAGCCCTCTTGGCTAACCGTTCTGCTAACGCATTGTCGGAGTTCTTTTTTTCAGGTGTTTCAAAGCTCATGTTTACCCCTTCAACTGATCCGGCTGATTGTTCAAATTGCGCCGCAGTACCTGACGCGTCAGACCGATTTCCAAACGCGCCATCGCCGCATTGACAATCTTGCGATTTTCCTCATCTTTTTTAAATTCTTCGGAAATCGTCCGCGACAATTCGGCCAGATTTTCGCTGATAACGGCGCGACGCACCGAAAGCAACACCGTCGTATTCGCTTTAACCAAGATTCCTTTATCGCAAGCCATATAAATTTCTTTGCCGGCTTTCTTTCCGTCTTCGATTTCAAACGATACCAGTCCCGGAACGATCACCGTCGCAAAGTCGGCATGTTTGGGCAGGAACGTAAACGACCCGTCCAGCGCGTCAAAACGCACCCGGCTTACGCGTTCGTCAACTACAATTCCGGAAGGTGTCAGCGTTTTCAGTCTCATGCGGCGGACGCGGCCTCCTTCATTTTTTCGGCTTTGGCCAGAACGTCTTCGATCGTGCCGACCATATAGAAAGCGTTTTCGGGCACTTCGTCCATTTCGCCGGACAAAATCTTTTCACACCCGCGCAAAGTATCCTCCAGCTCGACGGAGCGCCCTTCCATACCCGTAAAGTGGAAAGTCGTGAAGAACGGCTGAGTCAGGAAGCGTTCCAGCTTGCGCGCTTTTAATACGGTTTTCTGATCGTTTTCAGGCAGTTCGTCAAAGCCCAGCATCGCGATAATGTCTTTTAATTCTTCGTATTCCGCCAAAGTCCGGCGCACGGCGGTCGCTACTTTGTAATGACGTTCCCCGACCGTCAGCGGCGTCAGCATGTTCGATCCCGATGCCAACGGATCGACCGCGGGATACAATCCCTGCGATACGCGGGCGCGCGACAGAACGATATTGGAGGACAAGTGCGCGAATGTATGGCTGGCCGACGGGTCTGTTAAATCGTCCGCCGGCACATAGACTGCCTGAATGGACGTAATGGCGCCGCTTGCCGTGGAAGCGATGCGTTCCTGCAAAGAAGCGATTTCGGTCGCCAAAGACGGCTGATAGCCTACGCGCGACGGCATCTGCCCCATCAGAACGGAAATTTCGGAGCCGGCCTGCACGAAACGGAACACGTTGTCAATCAGCAACAAAACGTCCTGCTTCTTTTCATCACGGAAATATTCCGCCATCGCCAGAGCCGCATGCGCCACACGGAAACGAATGCCGGGCGCTTCGTTCATCTGGCCGAACATCATGATCGTCTTGTCCAGAACGCCGGCATCGCGCATTTCGCGGTAAAGTTGTTCGCCTTCGCGGCAGCGTTCGCCGACGCCGCAGAACAAGGAAACGCCTTCATAACGGCCGACCATGTTATTAATCATTTCGGTAATCAAAACCGTTTTGCCGACGCCCGCGCCGCCGAACAATCCGGCTTTTCCGCCGCGTTCCATCGGCGCCAGCAAGTCAATCGCCTTAATGCCCGAAACAAACACCTGAGACGCCACGCTGCGCCGTTCCAAAGGCAAAGAATGATTGTGAATGGGGCGGCGTTCCGTTTCTTCCAACGGCTGACCGCCGTCGATCGCGTCGCCGAACACATTGAACATACGTCCTAAAATTTTATCGCCGACGGGGACGCTGAGCATATGTTCCGTATCAACAACAGCCTGACCGCGGGACAGTCCTCTGGTCGGCCCTAAAGCCAGCCCGCGAACGGTCTGAGCGTCCAGATGCGCTTCGACTTCGATAGCAAGAGAGCCGTCTTCCCCTGTTCTTAATTCGTTATAAACGGCGGGCAGTTTCTCTTCAAACCGGATATCGACGACGCTGCCCTGAATGGCTGTAATATATCCGATGTTTTGCTGTTGTTTGTTTTCTTCTTTGTCTGACATGGGCCTATTCTCAAAAAATCAAAAATCGACGACTGTATTTCTGAAAGGGTACCGTTTTCCCCTGAAAATTCAAAGCGTTTTTTTTCTTGTTTTCGTGAAAAAAACAGGAAAAACGGTTTAATCATAAAGACAATATTATAAAATATTATTAACGAACGGATTTCTTATTATTTCAAATAGTTGCGATAGTCTTGAATTTTTTTATGAAAACGGAGCTTTTTCACGTATTCCAGCGGGTTTTTTGGCGTGACCAGCGCGCCCGGCACGCGGTTCAGCCAGTCATACGTCCGCGTCAGCAGAAAACGCAAAGCGCTACCCAGAGCCAATGTCGGCAGAGCTTCTTTTTCTTCGTCTGACAGCGTGCGGACGCGGTCGTAGGCTTCAATCATGTTTTTCGCTTTGGCGGGATTAAAGTCCCATGTGTCCTGATCAAAACACCACGCGTTCAGGCAGACGGCTAATTCGTAGACAAGAGCGTCGTTGCAGGCAAAGTAAAAGTCGATGATGCCGGATAATTTCCCGTCGGTAAAAAAGACATTGTCGGGAAACAGATCGGCATGAATGACGCCTTGCGGCAAGTTTGCCGGAAAAAGGCTTTTGACGTTCTGAAAGACTTCTGCCATTTCTTCAGACAAGCCGCGTTCGATTTTATCGGCTTCGCGGCCGATTTTGCCGAGCAGGCTTTCCCACCCGTCAACGGAAAGGTCGTTTTTGCGCAAGCCCGCAAAATCCCGTCCCGCCAGATGCATTTCCGCCATGGCTTTTCCCAGTTGACCGCAATGCTCCGGCGTGATTTGTCCGACGGATTTTCCTTGCAAAAAAGTTGTCAGACAGGCTTTTTTGCCGCACAAAGGCAACAAAGCTTCCCCCGTTTTTGCCGTGACGGGCAGGGGGCAGGAAACGCCTTTTCGCGCCAGATGAGTCATTAAGTCCAGAAAGTACGGTAATTCCCGGGGATTAACGCGCTTTTCGTAAAGCGTCAGAATAAAACGGGTTTTGTCCGTCTGAACCAGATAGTTTGTGTTTTCAATGCCTTCGGAAATGCCGGTCAAAGACACAAGCGAGCCAATGTCAAATTGTTTTAAAAATTCGGATAAATCCTGTTCGGTGACTTTGGTATAAACGGCCATGACTATTCCCTTAACGAAGCGGGAAGAGGAAACGATACTTTTTCTTCGGTTTCAACGTGTTCCGATAAAGTGATTTTGAAATGTCCGGCCAATGTATCGATGACTTCCCTGACTAAAACTTCGGGGGCGGAAGCGCCGGCGGTAATGCCCAGCGTTTTAACGCCGGCTAAATCGTCCGGATTGATGTCGGCGGCTCGCTGTACCAGGACGGAATGTGCACAGCCGGCTTCTTTGGCGACTTCGACCAGACGTTTGGAATTGGACGAATTCGGTGCGCCGATGACCATCAGCAAATCGCATTTTTTCGCGATGGCTTTGACGGCCTTCTGCCGGTTGGTCGTCGCGTAGCAGATGTCGTTCTGATGCGGTTTGACAATCGAGGGAAAGCGGCTTTTTAAAGCCTGAAGCAACTCCGCCGTTTCATCTAAGGAAAGCGTCGTTTGCGTCACATAACCGAGATTGTCCGCCCAGTCCGCCGGAATGGCGTCAATATCGGAAACACTGGAAATCAGTTTTATTTCGTCGGCGGGGATTTGTCCCATCGTGCCGATCACTTCGGGGTGGCCTTTGTGGCCGATTAATAGTGTTTTCCTGCCGTCATTATGATTCTTGCGCGCTTCTTTATGGACTTTTTCCACCAGAGGACAAGTTGCGTCTATAGTCGTCAGGGCGCGGCGTTTTGCTTCCTCTATGACGGACAGGGGGACGCCGTGCGCCGAAAAAATAACGACGGAACCGTCCGGCACTTCGTCAAGCTCATTGACAAAGACGGCTCCTTCGTCCGCCAGTTTCTGCACGACGTATTTGTTGTGCACAATTTCATGGCGGACGTAAACGGGCGTGCCGAATTTCTTTAAAGCCATGGACACGATTTGAACGGCGCGCGTGACGCCGGCGCAGAAACCGCGCGGAGAAGCCAGCAAAATTTTTAATTCGGATCCGGGCATGTTTTAATTCTTGGTTTCCAAATTATCGCGAATGTACTTGTCCAGCAGCCAAACGCCGAAGCCGGAACCTCCTTTGGGCCCCAGAAGACCGTTCTTTTCCCGCAAAGCGACGCCGGCAATATCCAGATGCGCCCATTTCGTTTCGGGACGGATAAAGCGTTTTAAGAACGTTGCCGCCGTGATGCTACCTGCCGCGCGTGTCGAACAGGCATTTTTGATGTCGGCGATGTCGGAAACAATATCGTCTTCAAACAGATCGTCCAACGGCATGCGCCACAGCTTTTCACCGCTGTCGTCCGCCGCTTTTTTCATTTGTTCGGCCAGTTTGTCGTCATTGGAAAATAATCCGGCGATGTCCGTGCCCAAAGCAATGGTGATTGCTCCGGTCAGACTGGCCAGATCGATCAGAACGGGGGATTTAAAGCGTTCCTGCGCATACCATAAAGCGTCGCCCAGAACCAGACGTCCTTCCGCGTCCGTGTTCACGACTTCGACCGTGATGCCGGCCAGAGACTTGACAATATCTCCCGGACGCTGCGCTGTTCCCGACGGCATGTTTTCGACCATCGCCATGACGGCGGCGACATTGACTTTCGCCCGCTGCATCGCCAAAGCCTGCAGTGTGCCCAAAGCGGTCGCCGCGCCGGCCAAGTCTTCCTTCATGTCTTCCATGCCTTTGGCGGGTTTCAGGCTTAAGCCGCCGGAATCGAAAGTCACGCCTTTGCCGACCAGAACGGCGTGGGTGTTTTTATCTTCCGGTTTGCCGCGCCACTGGACGACGACCAGTCGGGGCGGATTGATCGAGCCTTGTGCGACGCCCAGCATCATGTTCAGTCCTTTGGCTTTCAGCTGTTTTTCGTCGTAGACTTCCGTTGTCAGACCGTATTTTTGCAATTCTTCCGCCCGTTTGGCAAACGCTATCGGATTAATGATGTTTGACGGTTCATTGACCAGATCGCGCGCCGTATGAATGCCTTTGGAAATGGCAAAATAAGGCTCGTACTGATTTTGCGCGGTCTGCGGCTTTTCCGTCAGAACGTAAAATTCCTTCAAAGTCACGGGCTTTTTAAACACGGTTTTATGCTTTGTAAAACGGTAAGAGGCGATTTTCGCGCCAAATCCGACGACTGCGGCCGGCAGATCGTCCGTCGCGAAAGAAACGGCCGTTTCTCCGCCGGTCAATAAAGCGTTCGCCGCATGAGCCCCGATTTTGCAGGCAGTTAATTCGTTGTTTTGCTCTTTTTTGCCCAGTCCCAGACAAATCAGCCGCTTTGTTTGCAGCGCTTCGGTCGGCAGCAATTCCTGCGTTTGCCCTATTTTTCCGTTAAAATCGGTGCTTTTCAAAGCTTTCAGCAATCCGCCGTTCAAAAGCGTGTTGATTTTTTTTGCCGTTTTCGTCAGCAGCAGGTTTTCGTAAATGCCGACAATTAAAGCGGTACTGCTTGAAATGTCGTTTTTCTTAAACAGAATGTCCATGGCTTTAGTCCGTTTTTTCGATATTGTTCAATATGTTTTACAGCATACACGGACTGTTCGGGAAAGCAAGAGTCAGATCAAAAATAATTCAAGTGCAAAGTATTTCCGTCTTTGCTATAACAAATAACGAAGTTCGGAGAAAAAGCATGTCTGAAAACGAAACGAAAACCGATGAAAATAACGGTCTGCTGTTCGCGTTGTTGCTGGACGGGCAAGGCGGGGCAAAGCATTTAAGCTATGAAGAAGCGCTGAACTGGACGCCCGAACAAGGCGTACTGTGGCTTCATATGGACTTGCAGGCCGCCGGAACGAAAGAGTTTCTGGAAACGAAAAGCGGCATTAACCCGCTCGCTCTGGAAAGTCTGACGGAAGAGGAGGAGGATCGCCCCCGCTGCGTGTCTTTCGGGGACAAGCTGATGCTTTTTCTGCGCGCGATCAACCTCAATCCGGGCGAAGAACCCGACGACATGATTTCTTTGCGAATCTGGTGCGAAAACGATCGTATGATTACTCTGCGCGAAACGCCGATGAATTTCCTGACCGCAATGGAACGCGAATTCGACACGGGCGGCGGTCCGAAAAATGCCGGCGAATTGTTGGACGAAGTTTGCTATTTCACGTTGGATAAAATCGTTGACGTCGTTGCCGATGTCGAGGTCGTCATCGACGATATCGAGGATAAAATTATCGAGGGCGAAGAGGACGACGACGATTTTATGCCGCGTCTGTCCGAAGCCCGCCGTAATCTGACGGAAATGCGCCGGTATCTGTATCCGCAACGGGACGCGATGGACGCTCTGCCGCGCCAGACGATGTCCTGGCTGAACGCCGAAAACCGTTACCAGTTGCGCGAAAACGCCAACCGCATGATGCGCATCATCGAAGACATGGACTCTTTGCGGGAACGAGCGATGATCAATATGGACGAACTGTCCAACCGCGTACGCGAACAAACGCAGGAAAATATGTATATGCTGTCCGTGTTGGCGGCGATTTTCGTTCCTCTGACCTTTATCACGGGATTGTTCGGCATGAACGTCGGCGGGATTCCGTTGGCGCAGAGCGAAAACGGACTGCTGTTCATGTCGGCCGGCCTGCTGTTTTTAGGGGTGTTGCTGGCGATCATTCTGAAAAAACTGAAGTGGTACTGAAATGAGTGTCGAACCGGTCAACGCGCAAAGCATAGCTCTTGCCGCTGAGTTGCTGGCAGCGGGGAAACTTGTCGCTTTTCCGACCGAAACGGTGTACGGACTTGGGGCGGACGCGGCGAACGATTTGGCGGTTGCTTCGATTTTTGAAGCCAAAGGACGCCCGCAGTTCAATCCGCTGATTGCGCATATCGCCGATATTTCCTGGGTGGAGAAGTTCGCCGTGATGACGCCAAGCGCTAAGTCGTTGGCGGAACGGTTCTGGCCGGGACCTTTGACGCTGGTGATGAAGCGGACGGAAAACTGCCCGATTTCCCATCTGGTCAGCGCGGGACTGGATACCGTCGGCGTGCGCTTTCCCGTTCACGAGGCGGCGAAAAAGATGCTTGAAGCGTTCGGAAAGCCCGTGGCGGCGCCAAGCGCAAATATTTCCGGCACGGTCAGCCCGACGACGGCACAGCACGTCGCGAAAGGTCTGGCGGAGCGCGTGCCGCTGATTTTGGACGGCGGGGCGTGTGCGGTCGGGGTGGAATCGACGATTCTTGACGTGTCGGAGGACGCGCCTGCTTTATTGCGCGCGGGCGGCATCGGCGTTGAGGAAATCGAGGACGCGCTAAAGAAAAAACTGCGCCGTCCGGAAGCCGATCCGAACGCGCCGCGTTCCCCCGGACAAATGCTGTCGCATTACGCGCCGCGTCTGCCGGTACGTTTGAACGCCGCTTTTCCCGAAGAAGGGGAGGCTTTTCTGGCGTTCGGCAAAGCGGATAATGCGACATTGAATCTCAGTCCGTCCGGCAATGTGAAAGAAGCCGCCGCGCATTTGTTCGCGTATATGCGTCTGTTAGATAATCCGAAATATAAAGGCATCGCCGTGATGCCGATTCCGACGTTCGGGCTGGGCTTGGCAATCAACGACCGCCTGAAAAGAGCCGCCTATCCGCATTAAGTTTTTGACGTCCCGTCTCTTTTAATGCTATTTTATCTCAACTTTTGACGATGAGGGACAAAATGGCGTTTTTTAAAAAAAGCAAAGATTTGCCACAGCTGAATAAAGAAAGCATGCTGATGTACAAACGCGTGTGGAACACGTATGTCGCGGATAAGTGGCGGTGGTTGATTTTAGCTGTATTCCTGATGTTGATCGCGGCCAGTTTCGACGCCCTTCTGGTGCGTCAGCTCAAACCCATTTTCGATGAAGTCTTTATCGATAAAAACAGGGATTCTCTGGGCATCATCGGCCTGACGATTTTAGGGCTGTATTTCCTTAAAGGCGTATTTACCTATTCTCAGGTTCTTGTAATGACAAAACTGTCCATTCGCGTGATCGCCGATATGCAGCGCGATATTTTCAAGCGCCTGATCCGTATGGACAATGAGTTTTTCCATGAACATTCCACCGGTGAAATCCTTACGCGTTTTACGTCTGACGTGGCAATCGTTAAAGAAGCCGTTTTGAACAGTCTGACGACATTTGTCAAAGATACGGCTTCCGTCGTTTTTCTGATTATCCTGATGTTTTTTCAGTCTTTGGAAATGGCGTGCGTCGTTTTCTTCGTTTTTCCTTTGGGGGTTTATCCCGTTGTGCTGTGCGGCCGCAAAATGCGCAAAAAAACAAAGCGCACTCAGGAAGCCAGCGAAGGCTTTTTCAATCAGCTGACGCAAAGCTTCAAAGGAATTAAAATCATTAAATCCTATTGTACGGAAGATCGCGAATTCAGCGAACTGGATCATACGATTGTTAAAATGAACAAGCTGTCATTTTCCATGACGTGCCTGCACGCTTTGCAAAGTCCGTTAATGGAGTTTTTCGGCGGTATCGCGATGGCGACGACTTTGGGATACGGCGGCTATCAGATTATGCAGGGACATATGAGCCCCGGCAATTTCATGGTGTTTTTATTGGCGATTGTTGCCGCTTACAAACCGATGAAAAATGTCGCCGGTCTGCATATGCGCATGCAAATGGGCGTCGCTTCGATGCAAAGGCTGTTTTCCATGCTGGACATCGAACCGAAGATAAAAGATGCTCCGGACGCCCGGGATTTAATTGTTTCCGAAGGCAAAATCGAAGTCGAAAACGTCAGCTTTTCCTATGACGGCGAACGTCCTGTTTTAACAGATATTTCTTTGACGGCTCAACCCGGGCAGACGATTGCGCTGGTCGGTCATTCGGGTTCCGGCAAATCGACGCTGATCAGCCTTTTGCCGCGTTTTTACGATCCGCAAAAAGGACGCATTCTGATTGACGGGCAGGATATTTCTCAGGCTACTTTGGAAAGCTTGCGCAAACATACCGCTTATGTGTCTCAGGAAGTGATTTTGTTTAATGACACGATTAAAAACAATATCCGTTACGGTTCGCCCGACGCGACTGACGAACAGGTTATTGAAGCGGCAAAAGCCGCCGCCGCGGATAATTTTATCCGGCAAATGGAAGACGGATACGACACGATGCTGGGCGAACAGGGCAGCGGACTGTCCGGCGGACAAAGACAAATGCTTTCCATCGCGCGGGCAATGTTGAAAAACGCGCCGATTTTGTTGCTGGACGAAGCGACGTCCGCTTTGGATTCCAAATCAGAAAAAATCGTTCAGGATTCTTTGGAAGTGCTGATGAAAGGGAGGACTTCCATTGTGATTGCGCATCGTTTGTCAACGATAGTAAATGCCGACAGAATATATGTTTTCAACGAAGGAAAAATCGTTGATTCCGGAACGCATAAAGAATTGCTGTCCCGCGACGGAATCTATGCGCAACTCTATAAGATTCAGTTTATGAAAGAAGGCAGATAGCCGTTTTTGCGGCACTTTTGACCGATCGGGCAGATACCCGCGGCGTTTTCTTGTCCTTATAATGACGCTTTGTCATTCAGTAAGGAGAAGAAAATGAAAAGATTTATTTTAGGCGCTTTAGCCGCTTTGGGCGGTATCGGACTGTATAAACTGCATAAAGACGGAAAGATTCACTATCCCGTTCTGAAAGTCAAAGGAACCGTAGATTCCGTTGACTACGAAAGACGTTCTTTTCAGCTCAGGTCGGCGTTGGATCGTAATATTTTAATGGAAATGACGGTTTCTCCGGCAACCAGATTTATGTGGCTGAATCCTGTCGGCGATAAAGAAAATATGGCTCAGTTCGCCGATATTACGGAAGGAGAAAAGTTAAACGTTGCCTTTTCCAAAAATAAAGACAACGATTGTTTAATCGCCGAACGCGTTGTTATTGAAAACAATGCTGAAGCGGTATAAGACAAAAAGACGACAAAAAAGCAGCCTGTTTACCCGCGTGGTTTTCTGGCTGCTTTTGCTTTCGATGATTCTTTACAGTCCCGTCCTGGTCTGACCGGAATTTATTCGGCAAGCTTTGAAATATTTTCGTTTTCGGCAAGCGTGATAATGCGGTTTTGAACGGCGGGCAAGCCTTTGTCGTTGACTTTCGTTCCGGTAAAGAAAATACCGCAATGTTCGCCCTGATGAACAAGTTTGCTTTGTACCAGTAAACGCAAGCCGGCCAAAGCCGAGCTACCGACGAGGGATAAATCAATGCCCGTTTTTTCCAAAGCCAGTTCCTGCGCTTTTTTCAGTTCGTCCGGCGAAGTGATTAAAGGCAGGCCGCCTGAAATAATCATGTGGCGGATAATTTCCAGTCCGTCGTATGTTTTATTGTCCATCGGCGCGCCGAGCGAGTTTTCTTCCGATATCCAGACTTTGAAAAATTCGTTGCGCTTTTTCCCGACTTCAATGAAAACGGCTTCCATATCATCGCGGATTTTCGGATACATTTCCGCAATCAGTTCGGCGGTCATTTTGATTTGTCTGAGGTTGTTTTCCAGCAAATCCTTTGCGTCAAAAGAGCTTTCCAACAACATGGCCAATTCCGGCGGCAACGTTACGACACCGCCGCGTCCCAATTCGCGCAGAACCAGGAAATAGCTTTGCGCCAAAGGATAGCAGTCTGTCGTTTGACACGTGTACAGACGCGGCAGTTTGCGGATAATATCCAGACTCTTGAACAAAGAGTTGGCGCTGGCGACGGCGTTGGCCAGACTGCCTCCGCCGACCTGAACCACCTGAACGTCCAACGGCGTGTCAATCAGGTATTGATTGAACAAAAATTCGTATTCCATCGTTTCGGCGCCTTCGACGGCGGACCAAAGGTCGTGCCCGTACGACGTCAGCGGAGACCAATCAAATTTTTTCAGCGCTTCCTGATAACGCTGACGGCAAAGCGCCAGATCCGTTTCCCGCGTTTCGCTGGCGACTTTAACGACGGTTGTTCCCAAATTGGTTAAAACGGAAACGATGTCTTCTTCAATTCGTTCGGGAACAAAAGCGTATAATTTATAACCGGCGGCGCCGGCAACGGCGGCGGCTTCCGTTATCGCGTTGCCCTGAGAATAAATCGCCAATGTTTTCTTTGCGGCGGCCGGATCATCGCTGATTTCACGCAATGTTTCCAGATGCATGATGACTCCGGCGAAGTGGCGGGATTTATGTGATCCCATCAGTTGCAACGTTTCGTTTTTAACGAAAAGGGAGCCTTTGGGCAAATCAATTGCCTGTGCCAGATCGTCCGCCTGCAGTTCAGGCGTGCGAATAAAGCCGCGGCCTGTCATTCTTTCGCACGCGTCGGACAACGCCAGAACGCGTTCCACCCACCACGACGCTTTGCCGTGCTTGGCGGCTAGCTGATAGCTGGCCATAAATTCGCGGAAAACGCTGAACGGCAGTTTCTTATCGTTCCAACGTTTGGTCAAAGTCGTCGGAAAAACGCGCGCCAATTCGGAAGGATCTTCCCGTTTGATTAAAGGGTGTATGCCGTCTTCCGTGCTTTCGGGACAAAAGAGGGCGTTCGTTTCCAACGGATATTCTTTATCGCAGACAGGGCAATACAAATGCATTTCCGACAATCCTTCCTTCAAGAACCATTTTTTCGATTTTACACTATACTGTTTTTTTGCAGAATATAAAGTTTTTTTTCATCTTAAAAAAGGAAAACCCCGCTTTCCTATCCGAAAAGCGGGGGGCTTTCGCGGGAAAAATTATTTTCCTTTGGCGCGTTCCAACAATTCGGCTTCTTTTTCAATCAAAGCCATCATGTGTTTTAACGCGGAATAGTAATCTCCGCTCAGAATGTCGTTGTTCAGTTCGTCTATTGCGGGAGCAAAACTGGGCGCCGCTTTCGTGATTTCCGAAATGCGTGCGAAGTATTCCGGGTGCAGAATTTTAGGATCTTTTGCCAGATACATTTCCTGCAAAACGTAATAAACTTTTTTGCACGGCGTGTCGGCTTCCTTTTCCGTCAGGACGTATTTTTCCCGCAAAATGGGAACATTACCCTCAATAAACAGTTTGACGCGTTCTTTGTCATTTGTAATCAGGGCATTGCCTACGATCAGACGTTCCCCGGGTTTTAATTCGATTTTTAACGGCATGAGAATTCCTCAGTAATTAAAACAAAGATAAAACGCTGGCGTTTGTATCCATTGTAATGCTTATCACATTATTTACCAACTCTTTTTGTGTGTTGGTGACTAAAAGTTCAATCGAAACTTCGTTCAGATCGGCTTCCGTCAGCATTGCGGCGCCGTTTAAACAAGTGTCGGACATGATTTCCAAAAAGCTGTCGCGCGACTGAACCATGGCTTGGGCACTGTCAAATTTGCTGGTCGCCTGACGAACCTGATAAATAGCGTTTTGAATTTCGTCCAGCGCGGCCTGAATATCGTCGTCGCTCTGCCAATCTGCGACGGCATTTTGCAGCCCTAAAGAATCCGTATCCAGCCTGACGCCGTGAATGGTGCGCATCGCGCTGCCTTTTTCGTTAAAAATAGCGCGAATGGAATCGCCTTCCAGCAGGTTTAATCCGTTAAAACTGCTGTCTTTAACGATGTCGTTTATTTGCTTAAGAAATTCATTGTATTGGTCGGCGTAGATTTTTTTTGTATTGGTACCGCCGTCATCAAATCCGCTTAATCCGAAAGAGTCTGCGGTTTCTCCGGTTAAATCGGCAATGATCAGGTCTTCACCGTAAAGCGAAGAAATTTCCAAATGTCCCTTGCTGTTAACGGCGGCCGAGATGCCTTCTATATCAGAAAAAGCTTCGGCCAGTTGCGATACCGTCATATTTTCCTCGATCGTGATTTTGTATGTCGAGGATAAATCAAATCCGAACGCGCCGGTCAGACTGCTTTCTTCTATCATAATAGGGCTGCGATCCTTGGTGAAAAGCGTCAGTTTTTGATCCGTAATGTCAAAATCAAAAATGCCGGAAGGCGTCTGTTCGTAAATCTGGCCGAAAAAGTCGGTCACTTTCATCGTTTCGTCCGTAACGGTCAGAGTAATCCAATCGTTTTCGCCGATTTTGATTTTCATTTCTTCTCCCTCAACAATATTTAAATCGGCTAAAGTGGTGTCCCGTTCTATGGCAAACTGCGATTCCACTTTATCGGCGTCGCCGGTGCGGAGCAGAATTTCATCGCCGGAATTGACGCCCGGCAGATTGGAAAGCGATTCTTTCGGCGTGACCGTGAAGTTTTTACCGGTCAGCATGGTCAGGTAGTTGTTTCCGTCCATGGCGGAATTGGCCGCCGCTTTCGCGTGATTTAACAAATTTGTGATTGTATCCAGAGAATCGCTTGTCGATGAAAGCATGGAAACAATGTTGGTCAGGCCGTCCATAACGCTGTTTAATTCCTGTGCCCGTTCGCTTAAACGCATATCTTTGAAAAAGAGCGTCGAATTGTCGTAAGACGTATTGACTTTTTTCCCCGTCGTCAGCGCGATCGAATTTTTGTCGTGAGCTTTCGTCAGCGCTTTCGACTGCAGCAATGCCGTCTGAATAGAGGTCGTCGTCGGGATCGTCAGATTGTAAGGCATTGTTTTCATGGTGATTCTCCTTCAACTCGGAAAAGATACACGTATGCATCTGATTTTAAGATAACATAAAAAAAGAGCGTTGAAAACAAAAAAATGTAAATTTTTCAATATATTAGTAGGCAAAAATTGCCTACTAATCCGTTATCGGACAAACGGCGACGTCAACTTTGACGGTATGATTGCCGCCGCCGGTCATAATTCCTTTGACGGGACTCATATCGTCAAAATCGCGTCCCCAGCCGATGGTCAGATGTTCCGATTGTATGTACATATTGTTCGTCGGATCCAAATCCACCCAACCGAAGTCGGGAACGTAAACCGAAAACCAGGCGTGAGAAGCGTCTCCGCCGATCGTTTCCCGATTGTTTTCGTGGTGATGCGTGCGAATGTAGCCGCTGACATATCGGGCGGCCAGACCAAAACTGCGCAGGCAGGCAATGCCGACATGAGCAAAGTCCTGACAAACGCCCCGTTTCATTGCCAGAGTTTCGTTAATCGGCGTGGCAATGCTGGTTGCCGCGGGATCGTATTTGAAGTCCTGATAGATTCGGCGCATGATTTCTTCGGCGGCTTCCAGAATCGGGCGGTCGGGTAAAATGGAAGAAGCTGCGTATTCCCGGATTTCGGACGTTATCGGAATAAAACGCGAAGGATTGGTCATTTCGCTGGCTTCCAACAACTCCGGCGTATCAGGAGACAACAGGCGCGCCGCCGTTTCTGCGCACGAAAGCGTCCGGGAAGGATCCGGATAAACGGGCGCCGTGATTTCGGCTGTAAATTCAGATGTAATTATCATTTCGTCGTGCGCGGCTTCCACAATGAAAAAGGAAGCTGTGTTGCCGAATGCGTCTGTTTCCGTTTGTTCGAATGTCGGTTCCGGCATTACCGAAATATTGGCGGAAATGACGTTTTGGCAGGGCGTTTTTCTCGGTTTCAGGCGAGCCAAATGGTGCGACAGCGTGACAGGACAGCTGTAATTGTAAACGGTTTTATGGCAAACCCGATAAGAAACGGTCATTTCATTTTTCCTTTGTTATAAGCCGGTCCCTGACGTGTCGAATCCGCATGGACGAAACAAGAGAGAGTCAATGTGTCCGAAAATTCCTGCAGTCGCGCGCGCAAAGGATCGATAATTGCGCTGAAAACAGGTGTGACGGCGCTTGTTTCTGTTTGATTCGCCAAAGTCATGATGTCAATTTCTTTGATTTGCGGAATGATTCTTTCCAGAATGGACAATTCTTTGGAAAACAGGTTCGGTATGCGGCTTTCTTTTTTCAGAACGGAAATGTTTTGTCTTAATTTCAGAACCTGATAAATCAAAGCGCGCGGATTGCCGTCGTCGCAGACCAGCAGGTCAAAAACCAAAGGAACGGTCGGAACAGCCATGTAACGCGCGCGATATGTCATGCGGCTGTCCAGGGCTTCCAGGATTGTTTCCAAAGAAGCATTGAAGCCGCTTTGCGCGCAATACGCAATGCCGGATACCAGATTCAGAATCTGCATGCCTCTTTCCAATCGCCGGCCGATTTCCAGAAAGCGCCAGCTGTGATCGCGAGTCATATCTTCGCGAATCAGTCCGCTGAGCGCGTTTTGCCGCAGGATCAGTCCGTTCAGACGGTTAAGCAAAATGTGGTGATTCGCGTTTTTTTCAGGCAGCAAAGGCAACAATTCCGTGAATAATTCCCAGGTATCCATGGATAAGCGATCGTGAAGCGTGTCCGCCATTTCTTTCAGCCGGGAAAACAGGAAGTGCAGACCGAAGCCGTACTCGGGCGAAACAATGATTTCCCGCAGAGCTTTCAGCGCCTCTTTCTGAACGTCCGGATTTTGATATTCCTTAAAAGGCAGGTATCCCGTCAGCGCCAGAACGGACAGAAGCGTGGCTTCATCGTCCGAAGCGTGAATTTCGGGGCCTTCCGTCAGGCGTTCTATCGCAAGGCGCAGCAAACGGGCAAGCTGTTCGCTTCTTTCCAAATTCCGTCCCAGCCAGAACATGTTGTCCGCGATGCGGGAGGTCAGTTCGAATGTTTTTCGGACAGGCTTTATCGTAAAAACGCTTTGAGCCGGGCGTTCTTTACTTTTTTCCGTCTGCGCGCCGACAATCCATATATCGCGCAAATCCGCCGCCGCCTGTGTAAAAGCCAGACCGCCCGTCAGCACGCGATATGTCCCGTTTTCGTAGATTAAGTGAAAACGCAGACGAACACGGGCGGGAACAAGCCGGCCGTTCTGCAGAACGGGCGTCAAAGAAGCGTTTACGCTTTCCTGAGCGGTGAAGTTTTCGGGGTGCTCTTTTATTTCTTCGGGATTCGGAGTTACCCTTTTGCCGTGCAAATCATAGATTTTCAGTTCGGACAAATGTTCCAGAACGTAAGCTTTTTCAGCTGATTGTCCGCACCACCAGGCCGCAATGCTCGGCAAAAGCAATTCCCGATCGTTAAAGAACCGGTTGATTCCGTGTATGAAAGCTTTTAACGCGGGAATTTCGGCTACTCCCGATCCCAGCGGGTTGACCAGAGCGACATTGCCTTTCCTGACAACTTCTGTCAGTCCCGCGACGCCGCATAAAGACGAACCGTTTAATTCCAACGGGTCGCACAACGCATCGTCAATCTTTCGCAAAATAACGTCGACGGGTTTTAATTCGTCAATATTCTTTAAATAGACGCGATTACCGCGCACGGTCAGATCGGCCGGATCCGCGACGCTGATTCCCAGCCCGCGGGCAAAGAAAGCTTCTTCGAAGGAAAGCTTTTTTTTGACCGATCCGCTGAGCAGAACAATCAGCGGGATTTTATTGTCTTTAATTGTAGCGCAGTCGAATAAATGGCGCCGCATCGTTTCAAAAAAGTCGGATATTCTTGCCGGCGCCGCTTGTTCGTAAATATCGGGCATGACACGGGAAAGCGCTTGTCTGTTTTTGATTGCCAGACCGACGCCTTCAGGCGTTTGCGTTTTGTCCGATACGACCCAGAACCGCCCGTCCGGCGCGCGTTCCACATCAACGGCGTATTCCTGCAGAAAAACACCGTTCGCCGGCCGTACGTTTTTCAAAGCGGGCAGATAAGCCGGATTGCCGAAAAGAACGGCGGGCGGCAAAACGCCTTGCGTAATCAGTTTCTGTTCTCCGTAAAGATCGGCCAGTGTTTTATTAATCAGTTCTGCGCGCTGAATCAGTCCGGCGCAGAGCGTTTTAAATTCTTCATAAGGCAGAATGAACGGAATGACGCCGTGGGTGTTTTGCTGATTCGCGGCGGCGGTCAGCAGATCGGCGCTCATCAGTCGCGCGGTTTGATCGGCATAAGAAAAAATTTTTTCTTTTCCTTCCCGATCAAGGGCGTTGAAAAAATTGCGCCAGTGCGATCGAAGCTTTCCGTCTTCGGTCATCAGTTCGTTGTAACCGCCCGTTTCGCAAGTCGCGGGATAAGAAAAAGGAAAAGACATGAACAAATATCCTCTGAGAGTTTTTATTTTTTTAAGGCAAAAAAAATAAAAGGTCGTTAAAATTGATTTGGCTTTTGATTTTTTTATGAAAGAAAAAAAATGACAAAACAAAAAATCCTGACGTTTTTTCTGATGGTTTTGCCTTTCGGAACGGGCGTTTCTTTTATGCGCTGTTTTATGAAAAACAACGCGAGCGCATGGGCGGGATTTTTATTGGCGGCGGGGATTGTTTCCGTTCTTGTCGCGGGCTTTTTCCCGAAAACGCGCAAGAGCGTTCTGGAAACCGCGGTAAAGCTTCAGCCTCTGGCCGCCGTCGTTTTTACGGCGTCGTTTGTTTTGTCTTTTCTGCCGTATTCAATGATGTGGCCGCAGCTGTTTTCCGTTTTGGTTTTGAATACGGTTTGCCTTTGTATGGCGTTTGATAAAATGTCCGGTTCCAAACGCAGTTTGCTTTTCGGGTTGCTCGGCAGTGCCGTGCTAATCGGAGCTTGTCCCGTATTTTTCGGACAAACGGGCATCGTTTACATCGGCTTTGTTTTGTTGTCGTTGCTTTGCCGGCCGGTCGCGGCGAAAAAAAACGTGCGGGAAATATGGAAGGATATAGCTTTCCCTTTGTTTGTTTTGGTGGGATCTTTTGTTTTGTTCATCGCCGCCAATCACGGCGAAGCTTTGCCCGTAGTTATCGCTCAATCCGTCGTTATGCTGATGATCGGCGGATTATTGGCACTGCCGTCTTCGTCTTTGAGATTAACCTTGATGACAATCGTTCTGATGATTTTCGGCAGTTACGTCTTTTCGGCGCAAAACGCGGAGTCCGTCTTTAACCGTTCGGGTCAGTCGCTGACTCGGATAGAGCGGCTGTTTTGATCGGATTTTCTGAAATCCGCCGGCATTTGAAAATCTTCACACCCCCAAATCCCCTTTTTTCCCCGGATAGCTTTTGCTTCTTCCAAGAGAAGAGCTTCGTTGCTTTTTGAAATAACGACAGCCATGCCGGCGCGAACCATCAGAGTGTTCAAACTTGTTTTTTCGCTGCCGGCCGTTATAAAACATTCGGCAAGCAGACGGCCGTAGACATCGCGACCCGAGGGGACGCAGGAAACAGTACTTGAACCGATGAAGTCGGCTAAAGCTTTTTTGGCTTGAATGCCGCAGTTTGTTTTTTCTCCGCCGCATGTGCAGGTTTGCTTTATTTCCGGCGCGTCAACGGCGCTGAACCGGATTTTTTCCCTTCCGAGAATCAAAGTGTCTCCGTCCACAACGATTTGCCGCGTGCCAATTTTGTGCGAAATGAAAAAAGCCGCCGCCAGAACGGCCAAATATTTTATGAATGATTTCAGTCTGGTCATTATCGTTGTTTTTGGTTATGATGTTTCCGATTTGAATCAGAACACGGGGGACAACCGAATGTCAAAAAAAATATTTTTTCTGTTTGCCTTAATGCTTTTTTCTTTTTCCGCTGCGGCAGCCGAATCGGAGTTATCCGTTGTGCGCGTTATTCCGCAGGGGAAAGGGATTAAAAATGCGGATAAAATAGTTTTTGAATTTAATCAACCGGTTGTGCCTTTGGGGGAAATGGAGCGGACGGCCGATCAAATCCCCATAAAAATCAAACCCGCGCTGAATTGTCAGTGGCGGTGGCTGAATCAGTCGTCGCTGGCGTGTATTCTGGGCGAAAAAGACAGAATGAAACCGGCAACGGCCTATCGGATTACCGTCAAACCGGAATTGAAGGCTTTGTCCGGAGCCGTGATGCGGGAAAAACAGAAATATGAAATCGAAACCGTTCGTCCCGAAATTAATTCTCCCCGCAGTCGTTTTGTTCAGTTTGTCGCTCCCGAACGCCCGCAATGGGAATTGTTCTTTAGTGCGGATACAAAGCTGAAATCCGTCAAATCGAACGTCTTTTTCATGGCCGGTGGCAAAAGTGTCAAAGCGGAAGTGTCGGAAGTCGAATGCTATTCGTACAGCACGAACTGCCGCGCGCGGTTTTTGGTTTCTCCGGCGAAAGATTTGGGCGTGGATCAGTCTTATGAAATCGTCTATACGCCGGGTTTTGAGGCGCTGGACGGCGGCAAGCTGAAATCCGAAAAAGAAGGGATCGCCGCCAAAGGAAAAACCTTGCCCGTATTCGCCGTTAAGGAAATGCAATGCCATGACGAGAATTACAGATTTAAAACGTATACAGCGGAAGAAACGCGGCTGAATCCTCCGGTCTGCGTGTTTGATTCCGCTCTCCGTATCCGTTTGACCGATCGGACGGTTCAGGGGAATATCTCTGACTTTGTTAAAGGCGAACCTGCCATATCTGTAGATAACAGAGAAACCACATCGGATTTGATTTTCTTTTCCGCGCCGAAAGCCGATCAACTTTATACAGTGACGGTTTCGGATCAGATGAAAGACGTTTGGGGATCGGAATTGGTTCGTCCCGAAACGTTTATGTTTAAATCGTCAAACAGATCCCCTTCTTTGAACATGCCGTATTATTCGATTGTTTTAGAGGCCGGAGAACAAACGAAAGCCGTCGGCTATGCGACAAATCTGAGTAAGGCTGAAGTGAATTTTAAGGGATTAACCGCCAAAGAAAATATTTCGGGAACGTATCAAATCGCCGATATTCAGCCGTCAGTCAGAAATATCTCATATCCGTTCGATTACGGTATTCGGGATATGCTGAAAGGAAAAACAGGCTTTATTTACGGCAACGTCATTTCCGATCCGAAACTTTCCGGCGATTACTCTTTTTCCGCGTCCGTGTCGAAATGGCAGGTGTTGGCCAAGATCGGGTGGTATGATTCTTTGGTATGGGTGACGGATTTAAAGACGGGCAAGCCGGTTAAAAACGCCAAAGTGGAATTGTTTGCCACGCCCGAATCCATTCCGCAGAAAGATAAAACTTTGGTTTCCGGAACGACGGACGCTTCCGGTCGGGCTGTATTGGCGGGATATAATCAATTTGATCCGAAAGTGGAAAAAATCAATCAATGGAATTCCAAAAAGGACGCTTTGTTCGTTTCCGTTTCTGTCGGCAATGATATTGCGGCGTTTCCGTTGAACGGTTCCTTTTCGATTTCCGCCGATTCGTTAAGCGATTGGGATATTTCAACCGTTTATTATCCGTCCGGAAACACGTATTTGCGTGCATTCGGCTTTACGGCGCAGGGAATTTACCGTCCCGGCGACGAGGTCGAGTTTAAAATTTATGTCCGTTCGGTTAAAGAAAACGCTTTAAGCAAAGCGCCGCAGGACGGTTATTCGTTGGAAATCAAAGACGCGGCCGGAAAAGTCGTTTTTAAACAAAAGGATTTGTCTTTGTCCGACTTCGGCGCGCTGGACGGCAAGTTTACGTTGCCGCAGAATGCCGTTTCGGGGTGGTACAACGTTTATCTGCGCCGCGCGAAAGACAGTCCGTTTTTACCGATGCAGTTTTTGGTGTCCGACTTTACGCCGTTGCCGTTCAGCTCTTCTACCGAAGTCAACGGCAAAGTCTTTAAGACGGGCGATAAAGTTTTAATGACTTCCCGCGCTTCTTTGTTCTCAGGCGGAGCATTTGCCAAAGCGAAAATGAAGCAAACCGCAGTTCTGTCTTTTGAGCCGTTCCGGTTGGAGCAGCCGAAAGATGCCGTGCCGTTTGTCTTTACCGGCAAGATGTCCGAGCAGGATTATGAACCCGAAACGCTGTTTGCTTTGGAAACGACGTCAGACAAGGACGGCATGGCGGAAAACAAAGCCAAACTTGAAAAATCCGGCAAATCGGCAGGCAAGATCCGGTTTGAAACGAAGGTGTTCGACGATTCCGGTCGTTCCGCCTCTTCGTTCGCGTCGGCGGATTATTTTGCGACAGACCGTTTTGTCGGTCTTCGCCGTCAGGAAAACACGGCGACGGTCGGAAAGCCGGCTACGTTGGAATATGTCGTTGCGGATACCGATAAAAAGTTGGTGGCCGGTGTGCCGGTGACGATAGTTGTAACGCGATCGGAAAACAAATTGGTGCGCGAAAAGTCAGCGGGCAACGCTTACCTGATGAAGTATGTCAGGCAGGAGCAAAAAGTCGCCGAATGCAAGGGTGTCAGCGCTTCGGAACCGCAGAAATGTTCTTTCACGCCGGATAAAAGCGGCTTGTATGACGCGACGGCGACGATTGACGGTCATTCGGCGCGTATGTCTTTTTATGTTGAAGGAGCCGACTATGTTCCGTGGGCGTCCGATGAAAACAAGCTGAAAATGACGCCGGACAAAAAATCTTATGCTGTCGGGGACGAGGTCGTTTTGACGGTTGAAAATCCCGCTCCGGGCGCGCAGGCATTGATAACGGTCGAACGTTACGGCATTTTGCAGTCGTTTGTGAAAGTTCTGGAAAATTCGATCGAACAAATCAAACTGCCCGTGACGGAAGAGTTCTTCCCCGGTGTATATGTATCCGTCGCGGTGGTTTCTCCGCGTGTCGACAAACCGATTGAGGGTACAGTCGATTTAGGAAAACCGACTCAATGGACGGGCTATCTGAAAATCCCCGTGTTGGACAAGTCGCGTCAGATCACTGTTGCCGTCAAACCGGAAAAGCAGGAATATCGTCCCGGCCAGACGATGAAAGCGACGCTGAAGGCAACTTTGCTGAACCGGAAAAAGGAACCCGTCGAAGCGGCTGTCGTCGTGTTGGACGAAGCTGTCCTGTCATTATTGCCCCACGGCATTAAAAGTTTTGATCCGTATGAAGGCCTGAATGAACTCGGAGAACTGAACGTGCGGACGTACAGTCTGATTCGTCAGCTGATAGGTCGCCAGAAAATCGAAAAGAAAGGCGCGAACCAAGGCGGTGACGGCGGATCGGATTTTGCCGTGCGCGACATCTTTAAATTCGTGGGATACTTCAATCCGTCGATTAAATTGGACGAAAACGGCGAAGGTTCTTTTGAAATGAAGCTTCCCGATAATCTGACCGGTTGGCGCATTATCGCGGTCGCGGTAACGCCCGAACAGTATTCCGGCATGGGCGAAAGCCGTTTTAACGTTTCTCAGCCGTTGGAAATCCGCGCTCTGTTGCCCAATCAGTTAAGGGCGAACGACATCTTTGCTCCGGCGGCGTCGGTGATGAACAGAACGGACAAGGAAAGAACGGTTTCCGTTTCCGTTCAGGCAAGCGGATCAATGAAACAGCCCGTTTCGTTGGCAAAAGAAATCACGCTGAAGCCTTTTGAACGTCAGGCGGTTTTCTTTGACAATGTGCAGGCGGTTCTGACACCGGAACAGGCATCGGGAAAAATCACGCTGACTTTCAGAGCCGTCAGCGGTCAAGAAAAGGACGGTTTGAAACAAACGCTTGACGTTTTGAATCTGACGACGTTTGAAACGGCGGCTTTATTTGGCAGTGCCGACGGTCAGTCGGCGCTTATTCCCGTTTCTGTGCCGCAGGGAGTAAAAGAGTACGGCGGACGGTTCTTTATGTCTGCCGCGCCGACCGTCTTGAACGGCTTGCGCGGAGCGGTCAAAGTTATGCGCGATTATCCGCACCCGTGTTGGGAACAAAAGCTCAGCCGCGCGGTGGCGGCCGCCGTTTATGCTTCTGAAAAGAACGCCGTCTGGCCGGAAGATCTGTGGACCGACGCAGACGAATTCGTGAAAAAAACACTGACGGAAGCGCCCTCTTATCAGGCAGAAAACGGCGGTATGGCTTACTTTACACCCAGAAACAATTACGTCAGTCCTTATCTGTCCGCGTATACGGCCTACGCATTTTCTTATCTGGCAAGGCTTGGCTATGAAATTCCGCAGCAGGTGCAAGATAAACTGGCGCGTTATCTGACAACGATTTTCAAGCTGACGGAAAAAGGACTTGATCCAAAAATTTCGTTGACAACCCGCTTGTTATCTGCCGGATTCCTGAAAGAAAGAAATCTGATTACAGTAGCGGATATTGCCGTGTTTGAACGCGATATTCCTTTGATGTCCTCGTTTAACAAGGCGTTGTATCTGCAATTAAATCCCGAAAATAAAACGGTTTTAAACGATCTGTACAACAGTTCCTATAAAACGTCGGGCAGTTTGATTTTTAAAGAAGAAGCAAATCAACCTTACGGTCTGTTATCGTCTGCGGCAAAAACGACATGCGCCGCTTTGAGCGCGTTTACCCGGACGGATCCGGTTCGCGCGGAAGCTTTGGTGCGTGGGGCGTATTCTTTGCGTTTGGCAAACGGTTCCTGGATCAACACGCAGGCAAATGCTTTCTGCATGATGGCGGTACAGGAATACGCCGGAAAAGCGGAAACGCAAACGCCCGATTTGACGCTGACAGGAAAATTCGGCGACAAGACATTGTTTGAAACAACGTTTGCTTCCAAAACCGATAAACCTGTTATGACCGCGACAGTCCTGACGCCTGAAACGGCGGGTGAAAAGCTGACGGCGGGAATCGAAGCACAGGGACAGGGCAAATATTATTATTCAACGATTTTGTCTTATCCGTCCGATTTAAAGAAAGCGGTCAACGCGGGATTGGAAGTGTCGCGCGCTCTGTTTGTCGAACGCGACGGAACTTTTGTTCCTGTGAATAAAGACACTGTTTTAAAACGCGGCGAGTTGGTTAAAGTCGAGCTGACGCTTGTAAATCCGGTCGGGTTGAACTTTGTCGCGCTCAGAGATTGTGTCGCGGGCGCATTCGAACCGGTTTCTTCATTGTTGGCAACGTCTTCTAAGACAGATCAGGAAAAAGCGAAAACGGATCCGGAGTTTGACTTTGAAGACATCGGGCATAAAGCCGTCGGTTTTTATGCGGAAGTCTTACCCGCCGGAACACACAAAGCGACTTATATGGCTCAGGTGGTTGCGGACGGCGTGTTTACGGCTTTCCCCGCCAAGGCGGAAGCGATGTATGCGCCTGACGTGTTCGGTTTGACGGCTTCGGATACGGTTAAAGTTGCGCCTTAGTCTGAAAAAAACGGCGATTGCCTGCGCCGGTATCGCGTTGTTCGCCGTCCTTCTTTTCGGCGTGATGGCGGGTGATTTGCCCAATGCGTTGGAAGATTTGACAGCGCGGACGGACAAGCTCCAATTTGTTGACCGTTCGGGCGAACCGCTGAACGCGTCCTATCAGAATTACTGGAACGTTTCAGACGTGATGGCGTTGCACGAAATGCCGCCGTTGCTGATTCAGCTGTTTATCGCGGCGGAAGATAAAAACTTTTACAGCCATTCGGGTGTAGACTGGCGGGCGAGGTTTGCGGCGTTATGGCAGAATGTCCGGGCAGGAAAGGTCATTCGCGGCGCCAGCTCGCTCAGCGAACAGGTCGTGCGCATGATTGTTCCCCGCAGACGCACGTTTTTTTCCAAGCTGTTGGAAACGGTCGACGTTTGGCGATTGGAACGGCGTTTTTTAAAAAACGATATTCTCGAGTTTTATCTTAATCAGGTTCCGTACGCGGCGAACAGGCGCGGGATAAAGCAGGCGTCGCGGTTTTATTTTTCGAAAACACCCGACCGATTGAGCATTCGGGAAATGACGGCGCTGATCGTTTTGGTGCGCGCGCCGACTTCGTTCGATCTGTATCGCGCAAAAGACAAAATCGACGCTTCAATCAACCGGCAGTTGCAACTGTTTTTTGAGCAAGGACTGATTAACGAAAACGAATTGAACGCGGCGTTACGGGAAAAAATGACGCTTGTTCCACCGGCTTTGACAATTCAGGCTCCGCATTTTTTGGAATATGTCCGATCTTTGACTCCCGAGGCGGGCAAGGCGGTCGAAACGACGTTGGACGCGTTTTTACAGAAGAAAGCGGCGGAATTGACGCTTCAGCGGCTGAAAGATTTAAAATATCGCCATGTTTCAAACGCAGCTGTTCTGATTGCCGATCGTCGCACGGGGGAAATTCTGGCGTGGGTGTCTGAAACAATCAATCCCGATACAAAAGCGATTAATGCCGTTTTAGTGCCGCGTCAGCCCGCTTCCGCGCAAAAGCCTTTGCTGTACGGGGTGGCTCTGACGAAAGGCATGACGGCCGCGACAAAAATCAAGGACTCTCCGTTTTCCAAAGCGGTCGGACAGGGTGTGCATCACTTTAAAAATTACAGCCGGACGTATTACGGCGATGTGACTTTAAGACAGGCTCTGGGCAATTCTTTGAACATTCCCGCTTTAAAAACAATAGAATTTATCGGCTATCAGACGTACTACGATTTTTTGAAAAATTTCGGCTTCGTTCAATTTGACAAACCGGCTGATTTTTATCGCGAAGGGTTGGCGTTGGGTAACGCGGAAATGACATTGTTTTCATTGACGCAAGCTTATTTGATGTTGGCAAACGGCGGAATGACGAAATCGTTAAGGGTGTATAAAGCGCAGGAAATACCGGCGGAAAAGCGCGCCTTGCCCGAAACGGCGGCAAGTCTGATAGGGCATATTCTGTCCGATCCGTTGGCCAGACAGTGGGAATTCGGCACGGACAGCGTTTTGAATTTTCCCGTTCAGACGGCTGTGAAGACGGGAACGTCCACCGGATACAGGGACGCCTGGGCGATGGGATACAACAGGGACTTTGTCGCTGGCGTGTGGTTCGGGAATCTGAACTACGAACCGATGAGCGACGTGACCGGCGCGGCGGGGCCCGCTTTGCTGTTGCGGTCAATTTTTACGGAACTGAACAAGATCAAAACATCGGGGGCTTTGGAGTTGTCGCCGGAGCTGGAAAAAAGAACCGTTGACGGCAAGACGGAATACTTCGATCCGAATGTGACGGAAACCTATCGGATAGAAGCTCCCGACTGCATTGTGACTTCGCCGGAAAACGGAGTGATGCTGGCGATTGATCCGCGCATTCCGCCGGAGTATCAGCAATATCCGTTTTCTGTTTCTTGCGTGCCGGAAGGGGCGTCTGTCGTCTGGAACGTAGACGGAAAAGAAGTCTGGCAGGGACGGGAAAACACTTTTCTGTGGCGCATCAGCCGCGGAAGTCATACAGTACGGGCGGCATTTGTCGGAGAAAACTTCGAAAAACAGGACTTGCCCGAACAAACCCTGATTGTGCGATAAAGGAATTAGAAATGAAGAAACCCGAACTGCTTTTGCCCGCAGGATCTCCCGAAGCGATGCAAACGGCTTTTTTATACGGAGCAGACGCCGTTTACTGCGGGTTGCCGTCTTTGTCTTTGCGGGCGGGAAACGGTTTTGATTTAAATACTCTGGCTCAGGCGATTTTACAAGCGCATAAGCGAAACAAAAAAGTCTATCTGACGTTAAATTTGTTTTCGCGCAACAGCGATATTGAGCGGTTGGCGGACTTTGCCGAAACGGTAAACGAGCTTCGTCCCGACGGGCTGATCATCTCCGATCCCGGCGTGTTTATGTTTATGAAAGAACATGCGCCCGACATTCCTTTGCACGTTTCGACGCAGGCCAATGTCGGATCTTGGCTGACGGTCGATTTCTGGCGGTCTTTGGGGGCAAAGGTATGTGTTTTATCCCGCGAAACGCCGTTTGAGGACATCTGCGAAATCAAGCGCAAAATTCCCGATATGAAAATCGAGATGTTTATTCACGGCGCAATGTGCATGAGCTATTCGGGGCGGTGTCTGCTCTCCTCCTTTATGACGGGGCGCAGCGCCAATCGCGGCAAATGCGCGCATGCCTGCCGTTGGAAGTATAAGCTTTATCTGGAAGAGGAACAGCGTCCGGGCGAATTTCTGCCGATTGAAGAAGACGATCGCGGAACGTATATCCTTAATTCCAAAGATTTATGTCTGATGCCGTGCTTAAATAAAATTCTGGAAGCCGGAATCGATTTGTTGAAAGTCGAAGGGCGCAACAAGACGCCTTATTATGTCGCGCAAACGGCCAGAGCTTATCGTCACGCGATCGACGATTGGTTCGATAATCCGCGAAATTGGCGCTTTGAAAAGTACCAAGCGGAATTGGACACGCTTCAGAACAGAGGCTATACGACCGCTTTTTTCAACGGTGTACCGGATTCGGCGGCGCAGAATTACGAAACGACTCAAAGCGCCGGCGACTGGCGCAACGCGGGCGTGATTTCCGCCTGGACGGACGAGGGGGCGGAGATGATCATTTATCAGAAAATCGAAGCGGGGGATACGCTTTACTTTTTGCCGCCCGATCGTTTCGAAAGCGTTCCGGTCACATTGCTCCGGATTATTGACGGTTTTACCAAAAAGGAAGTGCCGGCTTTGTCCCCCGGCCGCGTCGGGCAGAGCATCTTTATCCCGATGGCTTTTTTCAAAGGATTGAAGCCTGAAAACCTGCCCGTTTTCACGGTCGCGCGCACAAAACTGAAAAGCTGAAAGAACGGCTTGATTCCCGCTGTTTTTTTGTTAAAATGCGGACAAGATTAAAACAGTCGGGGAAAATCATTATGAAAACGGCTTTACACATTTGCGCTATAACTTTTTTGCTGTCGGCGTGCGTGACAACAAAACAAACGGAAACCTCTGCGGCCGTAAAATTGTCGTTGACGGATCGCGTGCAGGCGGCAGTTACCGAAGTTCAGAAAAGCGTCACCGAAGCTTTGCCCGACGAAATCGCCGGATTAAAGTCTGTCGAACCCGTTGCCGATCGTGAAAAAAATCAGCGCGGCGCCGGCTTTACCCGCGCTTATACGGCAGACGACATCGTTGCAACCGTTTTTATTTACAATAATCAGAATTTCGGCGTTTCCGAGGAAGATGAAGTCACAATGGATTCTTTGATGGATAAGCATTTGCAGGAATTCCTGTCTTTGCAGGATTCGGGACTGTACGCAAATGTCAAAACAGGAGCAAAAAAACAGCGCGAGTTTAAATGGAAATCCATAAAGTATCAGGTGTTGGAAGCCGACGTTCTGTTTTCTCAGAAAGAGGAAGCAAAAAAGTCTTTTCTGGTTTTGGGCGCGAACAAAGACCTGATGTCTTATATCAGAATTCGCTATACCTATCCCAAATCCAAACAGGCGGAAATGAATAAAAAACAGTCCGTTTTCACGCGCACGGTGATGACGGTTTTGCATGATTTTGCTGCGGCTCAGCAGACGCCTGCGGCTCAGTAAACGGGGGCTGACCATGAAGCATTTAATTCTGCTGTTTTCGCTGTTTCTGTCGGGTTGCCTTTTATTGGATCCCGCCGCCGAAGTCGGTCAAACGTTGCACTATATGAATCAGGCTTATATGGATAAAGAGCTTGACGCGTTTATGAGCTTTGTCAGTCCGGATTATCAGGGGCGCGACAATCTGCAAATCGCGGTGGAAAACGACTTTGCCGGTTTCGCTGACGTCGAGTACAGAACGTCCGTTTTTCAAACGAAAGTTAATAAAGAGACAGGCGATTATCAGGCGTCGGTTTACTATTTCAGAACAGCGCGGTCAAACCGCTACGGCGTCGACAATCAAAGCGGCGAAACCGTTTTGACTTTTCATAAAGATAAAGACGGCTTAAAGCTGACCAAAATGCCCGAACCGCCTTTGTACGGTTTGATTGTTCCTTAAAAGAAATCTCTATGACTGCCGAAGAAATTTTACAGGCGTACGAAGCGGCCTATGAACAGCCCCGGCCGTTTGACGCAAAACACCCGCAGGACGGTACATTGTCCCGCCGGCAGGACGGATTGCCGCCATTGCCGTTGAACGCCGAACAAACGGCGGCCTGCGTCGAATTATTGGAAAAAGGCGAACAAACGGATAAGGCTTTATCTCTGTTGCTGAACCGTGTTCCCGCCGGAACCGGAGACGCCGCAAAAATCAAAGCCGGTTTTTTAGGGCAGGTCGCTTCGGGAAAAACGACTGTCGGCGGATTGACCGACGAACAGGCGATTGAGCAGCTGGGATATATGAAAGGCGGGCAGAATATCCCCGTTTTGATTAACCTGTTGACAAAGCGGAAAACGGCGGCGAAAGCGGTCGAAGTTCTGTCTCGTTTGGTGCTGATTCATCAGGCGGTCACCGACGTCGCGCGGCTGTACAGGACAGGGAACAAAGCGGCGGCTAAACTGCTGGAGTCTTGGGCAAAGGCGGAATGGTTCTCCCGTCGTCCCGAATTTGAAGCGGAAACGAAACTTGCCGTCTTTAAAATTCCCGATGAAATCGAGGCGTCAACCGACTTCCTTTCCCATTCCAAAGGCGGACACACGCGCACGGACGTTCCTTTTCACGGCAGGCACTATTTCATGAATGAAGAACTGCTGAACGAATTGAACGCTCTGAAGGCTAAAAATCCGGAAATTCAGGTCGCTTTGGCGGCGGATAAAATCGGAACGAGTTCTTCCAGAAAATCCGGCATGAACAATGTCGAATGGAATATCGGCATCGAAAACGAAGATACGCGCTTTCTTCCCGATAAAAAGACTCGCGCCGTGATTTTCGCCGGCCGCGTTTTAGGCCCTATCTTTGCCAAGACCGCCGAGGATATGGGGTCGATCATCGTTCGCACGAACACCGACGTTTTGCAAACGGGAATGATTGTCCGCGCCGTGTGGCAAAAAGGGCTGATTCTGTCCGAAAGCGGTGAAAAAATCGCGGAGTTCGAACCGCTGTCGCAAAGCAGTCTGGATATGCTGCGCGCGGGCGGCGCGACGAATTTCCGCATGGGGCGGATACTGACGGCGGCCGCGCAAAAGATTTTGGGAAAAACTTTCTCTTTGCCGTATGCGGAAAAAAAGATTGAACAACAAAACCGCCCGATGACGGCGGCGCAAAAGATCATCGCGAAAGCCGCCGGCGTGAAAAGCGTTTGTTCCGGACAAATCGTTTACGCCAAAGTCGACACGGTCGCTTCTCAGGACACGACGGGCGGCATGACCGTCCAGGAATTGCAGGGGACTTTGGCGGCGATGACGCTGGCCGTGCCTTTGCTGCTTCAGTCTCAATGCCATAACGCGGCGATGGGATTCAGGACGGAAGCGGTTGTCGCGGCAAATAAAAAACTGGTCGATTATATGCGTTCAATCGGCGGCATTACGCTGAACATGGGGGACGGCATCATTCATTCGTGGTTAAACGAGTTGGTCGTTCCGAATACGATTGTTGTCGGCGGGGATTCGCACACTCGCACGCCGACCGCGCTGAGTTTCCCTTTAGGCTCCGGCGGTATTGCCGAAGCGGCGGCGACAGGCGTGACGGAAATCACCGTGCCGGACAGCGTTCTGGTGTGTCTGACGGGCGAATTTAAGCAAGGCGTCACCGCGCGCGATCTGGTCAACTATATCCCCTATAAAGCTCAAAAGCTTTTCGGAAAGAACGTCTTTGAAGGGACGATTATCGAGTTTCGCAGGACAGGCTCTCTTTTTGACATGATTGACGTGTTCAAGATGACGAACGCTTCGGCGGAGCGATCCGCGGCGGCGGCGTATTTCGAGCAGGACGCTCAAACGGTCGCGGACTATGTCAAAAATCATTCTCTGCCGATTGTCAAACGGCTGATCGAAGCCGGATACGACAACAACGGCGCTTTGGAAAACAGAAGGAAAGCCCTTGAAGAGTACGTCGAAAATCCGCAGGCGGTGACGGCGGACGACAAGGCGGAATACGCGTATGTTCTGGATATTGATTTATCCGAAATCGATCAGCCGTATGTCGCTTGTCCGCATACGCCGGACAATGTGAAGCCTTTGGCGGAACTGGCGGGGACGAAAGCGGAGTTTTGTTTTATCGGGTCGTGCATGTCCGGCAAAAAGGACTTCGAGGCGTTTGAACGGCTGACGAGAGGGGCGGAAAAACTTGCCGTCGAAACATGGGCGGCGCCGCCGACGCGGCTGATCGAAGCGGAACTGAAAGATGTGCTGGGCGCTTTGAAAAAACGGGGCGTTCGTGTCGAAATTCCGGGCTGTTCTTTGTGCATGGGCAATCAGGAGCGCGTGCAGGGCAAACGTAATGTTCTGACGACGTCGACGCGGAATTTCAAAGCGCGTATGGGCGATGAGGCGTCCGTTTATCTGGTGTCGGCGGAACTGGAGGCCGTCGCGGCGAAAACGGGCGTTTTCCCCGATGTCGAAACTTATTTTAAGGCGGTAAACAATGGTTGAGGCTTTTATAGATGTGGCTCTGCCCGAAGAATCGGCGGGCGCGGCATATGAAATCGTCAAGCGGGAACTGATAACGCCGTTTGAAAATTTTATCGGCAAAAAGCGTCTGCGCGAACACGACTGGAGCCTGAAAGGGCGGATTCAGACTAACGGGGAAATAATCCGCGAAACAATCGAAATGGCGGGCGGCAATCCGAAAGGCGTTCTTATCAAAGGGCCCGGCATTACGCCGACAAAAGAGCAAACGCAGGCTGTCCTGACCGAACTGGGCGATGAACGCAAACCGGAAGAATTGAGCAAATTGGTGACGGGGACTCCGAACGGCTATCTGCGCGGCCATTGGTTGGTCAAAGGCAATCTGGAACGTTATGAAAATCCGGGATTATCCGACTTGCTGAAAGTTTCTCTGCCGACGTATGACAAAGCCGGAAAACTTGATGTTTTATATCTTGGCGGCGGTCGGGCGAAGGACGCTTCCTTTTTTGTTTTGGAAAACGAAGCGGAAGTCCGCGTCGATTTTAACCGGGAAACGGTCAGAAAAGCCGAAAAGCTGTCGGCCGATTCCGCCGTTTATGTCAAAATCACCCGTCGAAAAGACGTGGTTGATTTATGCAATCGCGCGATCGAAAAAGGCGACGAAATCGTCTTTATGTCGAAATATACAGTGCGGCCGAATTTGGACGGTGAAAAGAAAAGAATCTATAACGACTGCCGTGAAAAACACGGGTTGGATCGGCGCGAAGGTAATCAGGGAGATATTGTCGATGCGGCTTTCGCTCGTTTGCTGGCGAAACCGGAGCCGCGGAATTTAACAGTATTGGTGCCGGATCCGTCTTACGGTCCGAAAATCGCGACTGTTTTGAACGCCGTTTACGCCGCAGGTGTCCGAAAACCGGTCGGAGAATTTTCCGTTTGCCGTTTTTCCGCGGGAAAAAGCGAATACGGCGGCTTGAATCAGGTTGTTTCGGAAAATGGGGAATACCGGTTGCATATCGGCGCAAAGGAAATTCGCATTCCCGTCAAAGCCGGCGATATGTTCGAAGAAATGCACTATGATTACAAAGACGCCGAACGGTATGTGAAGCAGGTATTCCGCCAACTTTCTTTCAAAAATTACGATCGCGTCGTTTTTGCTTTTGATGAATCGGATTTGTATGACGCTCCCGTTGTCAAAGCCGTGCGAAAAGAGGCGTTCAGACTGAAAAAAGTCGAAGGACAGGACTTTGTCGTGATGAAGCCGGACGCGGCGGCGGTGATGATGTTTACCGCGCCGTTGCCCGGCAAGACATGCTACGCTTACGATAACCTGTGGGGCGATATTGTTTCGGACGCGATGGATTTAGGGGCAAGCATCGCTTCAATCAATTCGGTGATTTTACTTGCAGACGGGCGGATTTGGCCGGAAATGGGCGGCGCGGGGACAGCGCCGGATCTGATGAATTTGTTTAAAAAAGAAGGTTTCTGGCGCTACGATCCGATACCGATTATTGAAGGATTGGCCATTGGATTTCAGCAGGCGGCATTGGCGGAACCGGATAATATGCCTCTGAACAGCTACGCTAATTCTTTGCACGAAGCGTATGTCCGCGTTTTAAAGCAGGGTATTGCAACTCCGGATCTTATCGGAAAATTAAACACGAAACAGCAAAAGGGCGTTGACACGGCTTCTTTTGTTTTAGCGGTGAGGGTGGAATTGTTAACACTTTTGGGTTTAAAAAAAGAAGCTGAAGCACAAGCTTTAAGATTAAAACAGGAAATGAAAGAAATCAGATGACGGCAAAAACGGTTACTTTGAAATATGATGGCAGGGAATACGAGTTTCCCGTGCTTTATTCGACAACCGGGGAAGGCTGTATCGATATTTCCAAACTGCGCGCCGAAACCGGATTGACAACGCTTGATCCCGGATTCGGCAATACGGCGTCTTGTGTCAGTAAGATTACTTACGTCAACGGGGAAAAAGGCATTTTGCGCTATCGCGGCATTCCGATTGAAACGGTGGCTGAAAAAATGACGTTTGTCGAAACGGCGTGGCTGCTGATTTACGGGCGTTTGCCGACAATGGCTGAAATGAAAAAGTTCAGCTCTCGGCTGACGAATAACGAATTGTTGCACGAAGGTCTGCTGCATCATTTCGACGCTTTTCCGCCGAACGGGCAGCCGATGTCGATTTTATCCGCCGTCGTTAACTCTTTGATTTGCTATTCGCCGGAAATTATGGACACGACGGACGAGGAAGCCATGCGCAACGCCGTCGCCGCGATTATTTCCAAAGTACGTACGATTGCCGCTTTTTCCTATCGTAAAGCGATGGGATTACCTTTTGTATATCCGGATCCGGCCAGAAGCTACTGCGACAATTTCCTGCACATGATGTTTTCCATTCCCAACAAGTCGCATCAGCCGACGCAGGAAGCCGTCAAGGCGCTGAACCTGTTTTTGATGTTGCACGCGGATCATGAGCAGAACTGTTCAACCTCGACCGTGCGCATTGTCGGGTCGGCGGAAACAAATTTGTTTTCTTCGGTGGCTTCGGGAATTTGCGCTTTGTGGGGCAAGCTGCACGGTGGAGCAAACGTCGCCGTTTTTGAAATGTTGTCCCGATTGGCTAAAGGCGATGAAACGCTCGATAAGTTCATCGAACGCGTCAAACGTAAGGAAGTGCGCCTGATGGGATTCGGTCACAGGGTTTACAAAACGTTTGACCCGCGCGCGAAGATTTTGAAAAAAGCGGTTTTTGATTTGTTGGAAGCGGAACGCGTTGCCGATCCGCTGATCGATATTGCTTTAAAATTGGAAGAAAAAGCGTTGAACGACAGCTATTTCAAAGAACGCAACCTGTATCCGAACGTTGATTTTTATTCGGGTATGATTTTGCGGGCTTTGCGGATTCCGCTGAATATGTATACGGTGATGTTCGCGATCGGCAGAATGCCGGGGTGGATAGCGCATTGGCGGGAAAACAACGAGGATCTGCGTCGTTTGGCTCGTCCGCGTCAACTGTATTCGGGGCCTGTGGAAACGCCGTTTGTTCCGTTGGATCTGCGTCCTGACGAAGAATTGTAAGGAGAAGTTTGATGATTTACGATAATTTGGACAGCAAGAAAAACGAATTGGATCAACAACCGCCGTTGCCGTTGGATCTGTTAAAGGATCTGAGAAAAAAAATGGAATTGGAAACGGCTTACGTCGGCGGTTATTTTGACGGTTCCAGAGTAACGTGCAAAGAAACGGCCAAGATTTTATATGAAGACAAAACAGTTGAAAAATATTCTTTAACGGAACATATCCGGGTTTTAAACGCTGCCAAAGTGTTCGAAATGATTGCCGAGCTGGCATTGAAAGTCAATCATCAGATCGACGATTCGGACGTAAAAAATATCCATCGTATTGTTGTGCGCAACCTGGACGACAACAACGGCGGCATGTATCGCGGTTTTACGCTGAATTTTCAGGTCGGCTCGCATGAACTGCCCGATTCAATTCGTGTTCAGCGCATGATGAATGATTTCGGCATGTGGCTGTTTTCCGCCAGAACTTTACACCCTGCGGCAATTGCGGCGGAAGCGCATTTAAAACTGATGTCCATTCAGCCTTTCGGACAGGGAAACGCCTGCGTCGCCCGCTTTTTGATGAATTTGATTCTGATGCGCCACGGTTATCCGCCGGCTTTGTTTTCCAGACGCGAAAAGGCGGAATACTGGGAAACGCTGGAAAAAGCGATTTTTGAAAACGATCGCGAAGGCTATGACAAACTGATTTGCCGCGCCGTCAATCGGGCGTTGGAGCTTCATTTGAACACGGCTCAAAAGAAAGAGGTCAATGAAGTGGAGCACGATCCGTATTTCCTCAGAATCGGGCAGTTGGCCAAAGAATGCGGCGAACGCGTTTCGACTTTGCGTTATTGGACCAGCATGGGATTGTTGGAAACGGCGGGCAAAACGTCGGCGGACTACACGCTTTATTCCTCGGATATTCTGCCGCGCATCAGACGTTTGAAAGAATTAAAAGACCAGCGTTATACATTGGGGGAAATCCGCCGCAAATTGCGGGAAGAATAAGACTTTCGGGCTAAATCCAAAGTCGGCTGGAAAGGTCTTTTTCCGAAACTTATCATTTTATTCTGGTAAGGTTTTGAAAGAAGGAGACCGGTATGGCTGTCGAAGAAAATCTGGTTGCCAAAAAAATGGCAAAAGCGTTGGCGTTTATGTGCCTGAACGAGCATTTCAAATTGCCGTTGCACAGCGGGCGCGATCCCGTTTCCCGCACGGGGGACTATACGGACGTGGTCGTTACGGACGCTAAAGGCCGGAAAATGGCTTGGAATCAGGCTTGCCGAGTGTCTTATCGGGAGCGCGAAAAAATGATGGAAGACGTGGCGGAAGGCATTTACGACTTTCTTGTGAATATCGAAACGGAAACTTACGCCAAAAGATTGGAAGACGCTTACCGCGCGAGCGTCCATTGGAAAAGCGCCGACGCTTTCGGTCGCAGGAAAAAGCACGGGTGATTTTTTTTGTTTCTTTCGGACGGGATTCAGGGTAAAACAGGAACATACTTTTGTTTAGTTACGGATTTGTTCCTGAAATGAAAAATTCTGCCCGTTGCGGACTTCTTCCCGTCGGTATGACGGATACTCTGCCGCCCTTCGTCGATTATGAGGCCGGCGCCGTTTCCGTGTTGATGTCCGTACTGCAAGGCGGCGGCTATCAGCGGGTGTCTCCGCCGTTGTTGGAATATGAAGAAACGCTGCTGTCCGAAAAGTACGGCGATCTGTCGAATCAGACTTTTCGCGTGACCGACGCCGTTTCCGGCCGGATTATGGGTATTCGGGCGGATATGACGCCGCAGATAGGCCGGATTGCCGTCACACGCCTGAAAGGGGAGCCTCGTCCCCTGCGTCTGGCGTATGCGGGCTCCGTGGTCAGAATGTTTCCGACACAGCTTAATCCCGCCCGTCAGATTTTGCAGGTCGGCGCGGAACTGATCGGTGCCGACTGCGCGAAGGCCGACGCCGAAATCATTTTGTTGGCGGCTGAAGCTCTGGAAAAGCTGGGCGTGCCGCATTTCGTGTTTGATTTGAATTTGCCGACGATGTTTCCGGCTTTGTGCCGGGCGTTCGGGATTGATCCCGAAGATCGGGAAAAAATGCTTCTTTCGCTGAATCAAAAGGATTTTTCCGCTGTTCTGGCCATATTGGAAAACACGAACAGAAAAACGCGCGAAAGCAAAGATCTTTTTGCTTCTTTGTTTCAGGCGTTCGGCGATTGCGACCGCGTTCTGGATATTTTGCGTCCGTTATCTCTGCCTGCCGAAGCTGCCGCCGAATGCCGCCGGTTGACGGAAGTCGTTTCTTTGCTGAAAAAGGAAAAAAACACTCTGCCATTGACGATAGATATTTTTGAAAACCGCGGGTTCGAATATCATTGCGGCATAGGCTTTTCCGTCTTTTCAAAACAGAGCGAACAGGAATTGGGGCGCGGCGGACGGTATTTCGCCGGCATTGAGGGCGAACCGTTTGAACCTGCCGTCGGCATCACGCTGTTTTTACAGGATATTTTACCCCTTTTGGAAAAGCGCGACGACCGCAAACGGATTTATGTGCCGTTTGACGTTTCTTTCAAAGAAGCGGCGGAATTGCGCGCAAAAGGATTTGTCACCGTCTGCGGATTAAAAGAGGGCGGACGGGAAGAGGCGCAGAGGCAAAACTGCGATTGTATTTACACGGGCGGACGGATAGAGCCGCTTTAGCTTGGTTCATTTGTAAGGAGCAGAATTTATGACCAATATCGTAATCATCGGCGCTCAGTGGGGCGATGAGGGCAAAGGGAAAATCGTTGACCTGTTGAGCGAACGCGCCGATGTCGTCGTTCGTTTTCAGGGCGGCAACAACGCCGGGCACACGCTGGTCGTGGACGGAGTGACCTATAAACTTTCTTTGCTGCCGTCCGGCATCGTCCGCGGCAAGCTGTCGGTCGTCGGCAACGGCGTCGTCGTCGATCCGTGGGCATTGCGCGACGAAATGAAGCGCATTACGGATCTGGGGACGAAGATTTCTCCCGACGTGTTGAAGATTTCCGATCAGGCGACGTTGATTCTGCCGTTGCACCGCGAGCTGGATCAGATGAGCGAAGCTGCTGCCGGCAAAGGCAAAATCGGCACGACCGGCCGCGGTATCGGTCCCGCTTATCAGGATAAAGTCGCCCGCCGCGCCATTCGTGTCGGCGATTTGGCGGAAAAAGAATCTTTGGAAGCTAAAGTTGATAATCTTTTGCTGTTCCATAACGCTTTGCGCAAAGGCTGGGGACAGCCCGAAGTCGACAAAGCCGATCTGATGCAAACGCTGGACGAGATCGCCGAATTCATTTTGCCGTACGCCATTCCGGCATGGAAAATCCTGTCCGAACAGCTCAAAAACGGCAAATCGTTGTTGTTTGAGGGCGCTCAGGCGACGATGCTGGACAATGATTTCGGCACCTATCCGTTCGTGACCTCTTCGAACACGATCGCGGGGCAGGCGGCTGTCGGCTCCGGCGTCGGCATGAAAGACATCGACAAAGTCATCGGCGTGGTCAAAGCTTATACAACGCGTGTCGGCTCCGGTCCTTTCCCGACGGAATTGTTTGACGCGGACGGCGATCGTATCCGCGAAGTCGGACGCGAATTCGGAACCGTGACGGGACGTCCTCGCCGTTGCGGGTGGTTTGACGCCGTTTTGGTGCGTCAGGCGATTTTGGTCAACGGCGTGCAGAATCTGGCCGTGATGAAGCTGGATATTCTGGATCAGTTCGACGAGATCAAAGTGTGTGTCGGCTATGAGCACAAAGGCAAAAAGCTGGATTATTATCCGATGCAGATGAACGCGCAGGCGGAAGTCAGGCCGGTCTATGAAACGCTGCCCGGTTGGAAAAGTTCGACTTTCGGTATTCGGGAATATGACAAACTGCCCGAAAACGCCAAGAAATATCTGGCTCGTCTGGAAGAGTTGCTGGGCGTGAAAATCGGCATGATTTCCACCAGTCCGGAACGCGAAGACACGATTATTCGTATTGATCCGTACGAAAAGAAATAAAAAAACTTTTTATTTAATATAAATCATGTAAAATAAGGGGAAAAGCAGAAAGCTTCTTTCCCTTATTTTTTTACCAGAAGGAAAAAATGGCTGAAACGAACACAGAAACACAGCAACCGCAGTCTTCCGCTCCTACTGATTCTTTTGTAACGCGCAAAGAAGATTTTTCTCTTGTCCGCGGCAAATACAGAGTCTACTTCAATTTACCTTTGGCTTTATTGGATATGCCAAATGCCAAAGCTTTTCAGGCCGAAGACATATCGGCTCCAGAACATAAAATTTTCGCATTGGTCTGCGATCCCAAATTGCCGATCAGAAAAGACCATATCAAAGCCAGAAGCGGGGCAAAAATCGACGGATTGCTTCCGTTAGTGGACGCGGGATCGGCTTTTTGGGTTCCGATTAATCGTAAGACTATGATCTTACTGTATGAAATGCCTTTAGGCGGACGGGTTCTGATTTCCAAGGCGTACGGTAAGATTTTACCGGACGAAGAAGCTGAAAAAATTTCAAAATGGATTCGACCGCTGTTGGTCGGAATAGGAAATCTGGCCGTGCGCGGATTGACGCACAGAGCCATTCGGCCGGATAATCTGTTTTACATGGACGCTGATAAAACAAAAGTCGTTTGGGGCGATTGCATTTCCGCTCCGCCCGGATACGATCAGCCCCCGGCCTTTGAAACCATAGAAACCTCTATGTGTCAGAAAGAGGGAAAAGGAAACGGAACGACAGCAGATGATTTGTACGCTTTCGGGGCTACGTTGCTTTGTTTGAGTGTCGGTTACAATCCGGTTGAAAACCTTTCTCCCGAAGAATTGCTGGAGCTGAAAATTTATAAAGGTTCTTACGCCACACTGATTGGCGAAGAACGGGTTCCTTTGGCTTTGATCGAGCTGTTTCGGGGGTTGCTGGCAGATAATATCAATCAACGCTGGGACACGTCGTCAACGACGTTATGGGCGGACGGACGACGCCTGACGCCGGTGCAGGCAAGGGCGGTAAAAGCTTCTCAGCGTCCGTTTTTGTTTAATAATATCGAATATTTTTCTTTCCGGCCGTTGGCTTATGCTTTTTCCAAAAACTGGGATATGGCGATAGATACAATCCGCTCGGAAAAATTTCTGAGCTGGATAGAACGCGGCTTTGACGATAAAGATACTGCGGACTCAATCCGAAAATCGATCGATATGGCGTTGGTGCGCTTTTCAACAAAAGAAAAACAGGACGACTTTTTCGTTGCCAGAACATGCATGATTTTGGATCCTCTTGCGCCGTTGAGAGTGCGTGAATGCATGTTTTTGCCAGACGCGTTGGGAACAATGCTGGCAATGAGTATCGAAGACAATAAAAAAATAAAAAAACTGGTCGGATTGATCGCAACCGGATACTTGGAAAGCTGGTATGAATTCCATAAAGATATGGTCGCCGAACAAAATATTAAGAACTGGCAGATTACTTTGCAAAAACCGACAATGGGAATGGGCATCGAAAAACTGCTGTACGATTTAAACGAAGGTCTGCCCTGCCAAAGTCCGTTGCTTGTTAAAGACTATGTCGATGAAATCAGGGATTTGTTGCCGGCTTTGGAAGACGTCGTCAAGAAAAACGCTCAGAAAGCCGAACCGATTGACAGGCATATCGCCGCTTTTATTGTCGTTAAGTTCGGCGCGAAGGTTTCGGAATATATGTCATGGCTGAATTCGCCTAAAGAAAGTCTGCACATTCAGGGCATTATGAATATTTTCGCAACGTTGCAAAAAATGTTCGGTCCGGAACATCTTTATGCGTTGACCAGCTGGATCGGCAGTATGGTTGCTCCTGTGATTAACAGTTACCATAATCTTGAAAAACGCCAACAACTGGAAAAAAATTTACCCAAAGTTATTCGAAAAGGAAATTTTTTGGAACTTTGTTCTTTTCTGGACGATAAGCAGGAACGTTTGTATGACGTCAGTTACTTTGAACAGGCGAAAAAGGAATACGCCAAGCTGTCAGAAGAAATTGACTTCTTGGACGGTAACCGCGAAAAACGCGAAGAAGAAGGGCTGATGCTCGGCAATCAAATTGCCGCTGTTATTTGTTTCGGCATTGCCGTTTTAACGATGTTCCTGCTGTTGCTGACACGGCTGTTAAGGGGATAGAACATGCTTGATGATAAACAAAGGCAACAAAATGCTAAACGAAAAGATTCCCTTCTGACCACGGGCTTTTCGTTTTTGATCCTGTTCCCGATGATGTATTTAATGCTGCCGACGGTTATTTTCCTGTTTTTAGGCATGTTACCGACATTGGTGGCTTTAGTCGTCGATTCCAGTTCCAAGTCGAAACTTAAATATAAGTGGCTGTGCATCGGCGGATTAAATTTCGCAGGCTCTTTGCCGTACTTGTTTCGCTTATGGTTCAGCGGTAACAACACATGGGACGGCGCCGTCGAGATGTTTTTAAGCGGTATGGCTTTCTTTATTATTTATCTGACGGCGTTTATCGGATATTTGCTCTATCGCTATATTCCTCCCGTTGTTTTAAGCTTTCTGGAATTGTCCGATCAGCGGCGCGTCGTTAATTTGCGCGAAGCTCAGGTTAAACTGATCGCTAAATGGGGAGAGGAAGTCGCGTCCGGCGTTGCGGTTAATGTCTCCGAACCGTCAAAAAATAAAGCCGATTCCTCAAACGAAGCTAAAAAGAAGTAGAACTGTCGCTTTTCTTTTCTTTGCGCCATGCTAACGGTAGTAACAGGACGAATACGGTCATGTATTCCAAACGTCCCAGCATCATGTTGTAAGAAAGCAACCATTTCGCGCTGACCGGCAGGTTTGCGAAACTGCCGCCGGATCCGACGACCGGTCCGAAGGCGATGCCCGTATTGCCCAGGCTGGACAAAGTCGCGCTGACGCATGTGATAAAATCCAATCCGATCAACGCCAGCAACAAAACGGACAGCAAAAACGACAACAGGAAAATCGCCATAAACACGAACACGCCGGACGAAATTTCTTCGGTCAGCGGTTTTCCGTTATATTTGGCGATAAAGATACCGTGCGGTAAAATCTTGCGGCGCAGATACTGCATGGACGACAGGTACATAATGTTAAAACGGAATATCTTGATTCCGCCGGACGTCGATCCGCTACACGCGCCGATCGGCAGTAAAAACGTGAAGAACATTACCGCAAAACTGCCCCAGGATTCAATGTCGCTGTTTAAAAATCCCGAAGAAGTGACGACGGAAATAAAGTTAAACGCCGAATATCTGATTGCGGTGAACAAAGGAATGTCTTTAGTCAGAATCAGATAAACGGTTAAGATTGCCGTGCTGCACAAATAGAAGTACGCGTACGTTTTGATCTGTGTGTCATTCTTGACGGAGTTCCAGTTTTTCTTGATCAGAAAGTACGAAACCAATAAAGGCATACCGCAGACAAACATGAAAAAGGTCATCACCCATTGCGAAAAAGCGTTTAATTCCATTGCCGACGAATTTCTGGGAGCAAATCCGCCTGTCGGAATTGTCGATAAAGTGAAGGTCAACGCTTCGAACCAGTCCAGTTCGGATATGTACAGCAGGATTGTGCAGATAATCGTAAAGATTACGTAGATAATCATGATCATGCCGATGATTTGTGACGTTTTCGGCAAAGATTTATCGGATTTGTCCGAAGATTCCATCGTGTACAGCTGCATGCCGCCGATGCGCAGCAAAGGCAGAATTCCCAAGGCGATAAAGATAATTCCGACTCCGCCGAACCATTGCAGCATGCCTCGCCACAGCAAAATACCGCGCGGCTGAACGGATAAATCTCGGATCATTGACGCGCCCATAGTCGATAGTCCGGACATCGCTTCAAAAAAAGCGTCCGTATAATTCAAAGAATCGGGACCGAAATAAAACGGCACGGCGCAAAACGCGCAGACCAACAACCATACCAGCGACGTTGTCAGGTACATTTCCCGCACGCTCAGTTTTTCGTACTTGTTGTAGAAAGTCGTGACAAACAAAGCGCCTGAAAAAACGGTTACGCCGCCCGCTTGCCAAAAAGCCTTGGCGGAACCGATGTTTCCGTCCGAAAAATCTAAAAATCCGGGGATAATCATGATCGCGCCGAAGATGATTAAAATACAGCCCGAAATGAAAAAAGTGATTCCCGCTCTCATTGAAAATCCTTACAGCGGCGCGCAGGCTTCCGCCAGCCAATCCGCCGTCTGTTTGTCGACGAAAGGCGAAATGATTCTGCGAATGCGGGCGTGATAGCCGTCCACCCAGGCTTTTTCGCGCGGCGTCAGTTGCGTTTTGTCGATTAATCGTCTGTCAAACGGAGCCAGACTGAGCGTTGAAAGCCCCAGAATTTTAATTTCCGACCCTTCCGCCGGCGGCAAAGGTTCGACCATGACGACGTTTTCCAACCGGATTCCGAAAGCGTCGGCTTTGTAATATCCCGGTTCGTTTGAAATCAGCATGCCCGGCATTAAAGCGATGCGATTATTGCCGCGGGCTATTCTTTGCGGCCCTTCGTGAACACTTAAAAAGCTGCCTATGCCGTGTCCTGTGCCGTGTGCGTAATCGACTCCGTCCCGCCATAAAAACTGACGCGCCAGAATATCCAGCTGGGAACCGGTTGTTCCTTCCGGAAAAGCGATCGTGGCGATCGCGATATGTCCCTTTAGGACTTGTGTGTAGCGCTTCTTTTCTACGGCGGAAACCTCGCCGACGGCAACCGTGCGCGTAATGTCCGTCGTTCCGTCCAGATACTGCGCTCCCGTATCAATCAGGAATATTGAATTTTTCCTGATCGGCGCGTTGTTCCGTTCGTTCGTATGATAGTGAATATAAGCCGCGTTTTTGCCGGCGGCCGCGATTGTGGCAAAGCTTTCCCCGCGGTACAGCGGATTGTCCGCGCGGAATTCTGCAATTTTGCGCGCGGCGTCCATCTCTTTTAATTCGCCTTTCGGAGCTTCCTTGTCAAACCAGGCTAAGAAACGGCACATCGCAATACCGTCTTTGACATGAGCATTCACCGCGCCGTTGCGTTCGATCGTGTTTTTGCAGGCTTTGCGGATCAGGCAGGGATCTTCTTTGGAATGAACGATTGCGCCGGCGGCGGACAGGCGTTCGTAAATCCATGCCGGAGAGAGAGCCATATCCAACTGCACGCGCGCTTTCTGGATCCCCAAAGCGTCCAAAGTCACCGCCATCAGCTCGGGATCTTTGACTTCGACCAAAGAGCTGAGTTGCGCGCGTACATGAGGTTGAATCTTTTCCGGATTGACAAACCAGTCAAGCGTACCGTTTTTATACAGGACGGCGAAAGACTGGACGACGGGAATGTAAGGAATATCCCGGCCGCGCACGTTTAACAGCCAACAAATCGATTCCGGCGAAGTCAGCACGAGCGCGTCGTCTTGGTCTATCCCCAAAGACGCCGTGACATCGACAATTTTGGACGTGCTGTCCAGTCCGGTATAATTCTCGGGTAAAAAGACGGCCCATTGCGTTTCTTCTTTCGGCTTGTCCGTCCACAGCAGATCAATCGGATTATACGGAAGAGGAACGATCTTCGCGCCGTTTTTCGCGCAGGCGGAAGCCATTTTCCTGATTTCGTCCGGCGTGTGCAACCAGGAATCATATCCTATTCTGGCGCCGTTCGGCAATGCGGCAAACAACCAGTCGCCGGCACGGGCGTTCGGCGTTTGAATGACGGTGATCTGATCGGCTTTCGTTTCTTTTTGCGCTTGCAGGATATAGCGGCCGTCCACAAATAAAAAAGCGCGGTCAAGCAAAACAACGGCTTCTCCCGCGGATCCCGTAAAACCGGTCAGCCATTCCAGGCGTCTGGCGGACGGCGCGACGTATTCGCTCTGGTATTCGTCGGTCATCGGAACCAAAAGACCAAAGAAACCGTTTGCCAGCATCCATTCTCTAAGCGCAGTCAGTTTATCCATGAATTTCTCCTTTTAACGGCCGACGATCAGGGTGCTCCACCCTTCCAGGCGATAACGTTTTTTCAAATGCAGTCCGACGCGGCGATGCGCGCTTAACACCCATTCTTCCTGCCGGTTCAACAGGCCGGATAAAACGGCCAGACCGTCAGGCGCCAGTACGGCGGCCAAATCTTTAGCCATCAGTGTCAGCGGGCGCGCCAGAATATTTGAAAAAACAAGGTCGTACGGCGCTTTTGACCGAATGATGATCGGCTTGTATCCGTTGCCGGCGCGCGCCGTGATATAGCGGGCAAGGCGGTTGTTTTTCGCATTTTGCTTTGTGACGCGGACGGATTCCGGATCAATGTCCGCCGCCATGACGTTCGTTCTGAACGTCAAAGCCGCCGCCAGTCCCAGAATGCCCGAACCGCAACCCATGTCCAGAATGTTTTTCGGCCGGCGGAAACGCGAGATTTCCTCCATTGCCATCAGACAGCCTTTGGTCGTGAAATGTTCGCCTGATCCGAAAGCGGTCGCCGCATCGATTTTTAAGGACAGCTTTGTTTTCGGCGGCGGCTCCTGAATATGCGAACCGTAAATGTAATACCGGCCGACGGAAACGGGGGCGAAGCTGATCAGGTTTTCCCGCAGCCAATCCCTTTGCGCCAATTCGCTGAGCCGGTACGCGGGCAGAGGAATACCGGCCGCCTGCGCCGCCAGAGTTAAAGAGGTGTTTAATAAGGCTTCATCGGGACGATCCTGAAAAATGGCGTCGAGTTTCCATTTGCCTTTATCCTCGCCGGTTTCGATTTCAGAGGCCAGCAAAGCGGTATTGTCGCCGTCCAGAGCGCGTTCGAAAAAAGGAATGGCGTCGGGCTCCAAAACAAAAGAAATCTGCCAGTTGCTTGCGGGTTGTGTATCCATTAAACGCTTTCCAAATAATCAGCCAAAATTTTCTTTGTCGATCCGTCTTCAAAAACGACCTCAGTTTGGTCGCCGTTGGCGGCGATGACCGTTCCGTAGCCGTATTTTTCATGCCGAACCTGTGCTCCGACCGAAAAGGCAGAGACAAAATCCGATCCGAAATAACCGGCGCTTTTCTTCTTTTTATAAGAATATGATGCGTTTGTATAGCCCTTATCGTATCCGTACCCGTAATTATATCCGGAAGAAATAGTGATCATTTCCACATTTTCTTCGGGAATTTCGGAAATAAAACGGGACGGCGGGTTGTTTTGCGGTCTGCCGTACAGAAATCGTGATCCTGCAAAACTGATATAAACGTGCTTTTTTGCGCGCGTAATACCGACGTAAGCCAGACGGCGTTCTTCCTCCAACGCTTTGGAACCGCCTTCGTCCAACGATTTCTGATGCGGGAAAATGCTTTCTTCCCAACCGGGAAGGAAAACCGTTTCAAATTCAAGTCCTTTAGCGGCATGAAGCGTCATCACGCTGACACAATCCCCTGTCATTGCCGCGTTGTCGTTGTCCATCACCAGACTGACATATTCCAGATAGTCGTCAAAAGAATCAAAGGTATGCTTGAATTCACCGATCAATTCTTTGATATTTTCCAGCCGTCCTTCCGTTTCAGGCATTTTTTCTTTGCGGCGCATATCCAGATAGCCGCTGTCTTCCAATATCTTGGGCAACAAATCGGCAGCGGGCGTTTCCGGCATTTCCTCTCGCCAGGAATCGTACAGGGCGAAAAAGCGTTCCAATCCTATTTTCGCCGCGCCTTTTATCGCTTTTTCGTTTAAAAGGATTTGAGCCGCTTCATAAAGTGAAATGTGTTCCGTTGTCGCTCTTTGTCGGATCGTCAGTAAAGCGGCGTCTCCGACACCGCGGCGAGGCTTGTTGGCAATGCGGGCAAACGCCATGTCGTCTTTTGGGTGAACCAATAACCGGATATATGCCGTTACGTCTCTGATTTCTTCGCGTTCGTAAAAGCGCATGCCGCCGATGACTTTGTACGGCAGGCCGTATTGCAACAAAGCCTCTTCAATCGCGCGCATCTGAAAGCTTGCCCGCACCAGAACGGCCGTTTCGGATAAAGGAGTGCCGTGCCGTTGTTCCCGTTCAATCAGCTCGCAGATCTTTTGCGCTTCGTCATCGCCGTTCCAAACGCCGATGATGCTGATCTTATCGCCGCTTCCGTCGCGGCCGGGGGCGGGGTGTAAAGTCTTGCCCAGTCTGTTCCCGTTGTGCGCAATCAATCCGGAAGCGCCCGCCAGAATGGGCGCGGTCGAGCGGTAATTGCTTTCCAGTCGAATGACCGTCGCGTTCGGAAAGTCTTGTTCAAAGCGCAGAATATTCCCGACTTCCGCGCCGCGCCAGGAATAAATCGACTGGTCGTCATCACCGACGCAACAAATATTGTTGTGTTCGGGATTTGTTAGCAGACGCAACCATAAATACTGGACGACGTTCGTGTCCTGATATTCGTCGACCAGAATGTATTTAAATTGCTTGCGGAAAGCCGTCAGAATTTCGGGGTATTTGTGAAACAGTTCGATACAATATAAAAGCAAATCGCCAAAGTCGACCATGTTTGTCGTCAGTAGCCGTTCCTGATAAGCTTTGTATAATTTTAAAATCAAAGGATCCTCTTCGCCGCGTTTTTCGGCTTGTTCCGATGTCAATCCTTTGTCTTTCAGGCGCTGGATTTGATCCAGCAAATACTGTGGCGGATTGTCTTTCAGATCGATATGAAAATCGACCATGATCTGCTTTAATAATCGTTCCTGATCCGAAGCGTCCAATATTCCGAAACCGTTTGACAGTCCGACTTTTTCGGGGTGATTGCGCAGGATTTTCAATCCGATTTTGTGAAAAGTGCCCAGCCACGAAACGCGATTGTTTTCGCCGATCATGGCGTTCAGCCGTTCCTGCATTTCTTTGGCGGCTTTGTTTGTGAACGTCACGGCCAGACATTGAAAGGGCAGGGCTTTTCCTGTCCGAATGATATACGCCAGTCGCGTTGTCAGAACGGTTGTTTTCCCTGTGCCTGCGCCGGACAGCACTAATACGGGGCCTTCGGTCGTTTCAACGGCCTGTCGTTGCTCGGGATTTAATCGGTTGAAATCAAAAAAAGTATCTGTCATTTGTCCGCTTTCGTTCTTTATTTTTACCCCGAAAAGCGGAGCGATTTCAAGAATCAAAACGGTTTCTTTTAAAAAAGAAAAAGCCTGCCGAAGCAGGCTTTCCGGATTGATTTTTTTTAACGATCCCGTTTGGCGGCAAGCGCCTGTGTTTTTAACGCGACCAAAGAATTGCGTTCAACGGCTTTTTTGTTTTCTTCAAAGGACGGGCGGCCGTCTTTGCCGTCCATTTGAATCGCGTATTTGGGATTATTCTTTAAGGAATCCCATGCTTTCTGCATTTCCTGCGCGTTCGTCCAGTGTTTCGGATCGAAAACTTTATCCAATTCGTGACGGACGGCCGCGATTTGTAACGGCGTTCTGGCGTATTCGGAAGCCTGTGTCGTCAGTTCTTCAGTCGTCAGCGGTCTGCCGACTTTGTTCGCGCGATCCATGACGTCGGTTAAACGGCCGGCCAGAGCGTAATCCCTCATCACTTCGGGTTTGGCGCGTGCGTCGCCCAGAGAGACGCCGTCGTTCATGACGACGTAGCGGTGGGTTATCCAGCCCATTTGCGCGGTTCTGATGTCGAGAATCTTTTTCTGATTGCGATGATATTGGAATTCGGCGTCAACGGCTTCCTGATTGGAAACCTTTGTCCAAATGGTTTGGATCATAATCGGCGGCAAATCCGGATTTTTGGCCTTTTCCATGATTTCGGGAATGTATTTGTCCGTGATCTGCGTCTGCGTCATGTCAACGCTGCGCAAATTCGTCCGGCCGATGTAACGCGCGATTTCCGCCATGGATTCGTCTGTGCAGTTTGTGCAGCCGGACAAGTCCAGATGCTCTAAAGAAACGGGCAGACGCTTTAAAACGGGCAGGACGGATTCCTCTTCGTTGTAGGAATTTCTCAAACGAAGCGTCTGCAAAGGCAGTTTGGAAATCGCCTGGCCGAATTTTTCGGCTTCTTCCGGAGTCATTCTGAAATCGACAGAGAGCTTTTGCAGATGCATTTTGGGTAAAGCTTCAAAGAAAGCGGCTTTTTGTTCGGCGGTCAGATCTCCGTTCAGCGTCAGTTCTTTGATGTGGCTGTCGGGCAGGGCGGCGCAAACGGTCGAAAGGACTTTCGTTTCTTCGGGCGTTTTCGACCAATCGGAGGAAAGATGCAAAGCTCTTAATGAATAATCCTTCATTCTGTCCGCGATAAATTCGGCGTCCCCTTCCTGCGGTTTGATTCTCCGCCAGCCCTCAAATTCTTTTTTGTTTGCGAAAGAAAATCCGGTTCCGTAAGAAAGGGAATCTCCCTGTTCTTTGCGCCAGTCAAAAGGCTGTTCCTTTTCTTCCTGTTTGGCGGATTGTATGTTGCGCAATCCTTTGAAAAGATCAGACAAAAATCCCATGGTTCCCTCTTTAAAAATCTCTAAAGCATTCAGTTAATAAAATAAGGCTTTATATAATAATGGAAACATGTCGGGAAAACAAGATAAAACGGATAAAAAACGGAATCGGAATCAAGACTGAGAAAAAGTTTTATTTTTTTGTCGGATAGAGGTTTTTTTTTATATTTCCCTGTGGTACGTTTAGAAAAATTTTTTAAGGAGACTGATGTATGAAAGGCATTATTCTGGCCGGCGGATCGGGAACCAGACTTTATCCGGCGACGATCGCTTTGTCAAAGCAGATGATTCCCGTGTACGACAAACCGATGATCTATTATCCGATGTCGTTGCTGATGCGCGCCGGAATAAAAGACGTGCTGGTTATTTCCACGCCGATGGATTTGCCGGGATTTAAACGGCTGTTTAAGGACGGTTCGCATCTGGGAATGAACATTTCCTATGCAGAGCAGGCCGTGCCGAACGGATTGGCACAGGCTTTCGTCATCGGGGCGGATTTTATCGGAAAAGAACCGGCGGCTTTGGTGCTGGGGGACAATATTTTTCACGGGCACGCTTTGACTCAACAGCTGGAAAGCGCGGCCGAGACTACTGACGGGGCGGTCGTTTTCGGGTGCTACGTTCAGGATCCGGAGCGTTACGGCGTCGTTGAATTCGACAAGGATTTCAAAGCGATCAGTATTGAAGAAAAACCGGCTCACCCCAAATCGAACTATGCGGTTCCGGGGCTGTATTTCTACGATAATGATGTCATCGAAATCGCCAAAAACTTGAAGCCGTCCGCCCGCGGGGAATATGAAATCACCGACGTGAACAAAGAATATCTGCGCCGCGGCAAATTGAAAGTCAACGTGTTGAGCCGCGACATCGATTGGTTCGATACCGGAACGCACGACAGCCTGATTCAGGCCAGCTCTTACGTCGAAGCGATCGAAAAACGCAAGGGCATCAAGATTGCCTGTCTGGAAGAAATCGCTTACGTGAAAGGATTTATTTCCAAAGATCAGCTGCGCGAGCAGGGCCAAATCATGGCCAAAACCGGATACGGGCAGTATTTGCTGAAACTGGCCGACGGTGAAATTTTAGCGCCGGAGATTTAGAACATGCCTTTTATTGAAACAAAAATTCCCGGTGTCGTTATCTTTGAACCCCGTATTTTTACGGACGACCGCGGTTATTTCTTTGAAACGTATAACGAAAAAGTCTTTAAAGAGGCCGGAATAGACGCCCGCTTCGTTCAGGACAACCAGTCGAAATCCTCTTACGGCGTGATTCGCGGCCTGCATTTCCAAAAAGGCGAACACGCGCAGGCAAAACTGGTTCGCGTTTTGCAGGGGAGCGTGCTGGACGTCGCCGTCGATTTGCGGCCGGGGTCGGATACTTTCGGAAAGCATGTCGCCGTGGAATTAAGCGATGTCAATAATTTGCAGCTGTTTATTCCGCGCGGGTTCGCTCACGGCTTTTCCGTGCTGTCCAAAACGGCTGTTTTCGCGTATAAATGCGACAATTTCTACTGCAAAGAATCCGAAGGCGGCATTAACTGCGCTGATCCCGAGCTGGAAATTGACTGGCAGGTACCGGTCGAAAGCGCCTGCTTGTCCGAAAAAGACAAAGTTTTGCCGAGGCTGAAAGAATGCTTTTAATCACAGGGTGTAACGGTCAGCTCGGAACGGAACTGCGGGCTCTTCTGCCGCAGGCGTTAAGCGTTGACGTGGCCGGTCTGGATATTACGGACAGGGCGGCGGTTCAATCTTTTGTAAAAGAAAACAATATCGACACGATTATCAACGGCGCCGCTTACACGGCGGTCGACAAAGCCGAAGACGAGCCGGAAAAATGCCGTTTGATTAATGTGGACGGCGTGAAAAATCTGGCGTTGACGGGCGCAAAGGTTATTCATGTTTCAACAGACTATGTCTTTGACGGCAGAGGGTGCAGACCTTATGTCGAAACGGACGCGACAGCTCCCGTCAGCGTTTACGGCCGCACGAAGCTGGACGGCGAAAAAGCGCTGTCCGAAACGGCGGAAACGTGCGCAATCGTCCGGACGGCTTGGCTGTACAGTCCTTACGGCGCGAACTTCGTCAAAACGATGCGTCGGCTGGGGGCGGAAAAACAGGAAATATCCGTTGTTTTCGATCAGGTCGGCACGCCGACGCACGCCGCCGATCTGGCAAAGGCGATTGTTGATTTGTTGCCGCAAATCAAAGACGGAACAAAAGAAATCTACCATTTCTCAAATGAAGGCGTTTGCAGTTGGTACGACTTTGCGCGCGAAATCATGAAACTGTCCGGATTGAAATGCCGTGTCAAACCGATTGAATCGGCTCAATATCCGACAAAGGCTAAACGGCCTTTCTACTCTGTTTTAAACAAATCTAAAATTAAAGCTCTGGGAATTGAAGTCCCTCATTGGCAGGAAAGTTTGGAAAAATGTCTGAAAAAATTTTAGTCACCGGCGGCGCCGGCTTTATCGGTTCTAACTTCGTTCCGTATTTTCTGGCGGCTCACCCCGATATTGTTTTGGTCAATCTGGACAAGATGACCTACGCGGCCGACGAGCGCAATCTGGCGGAAGTGAGAGAAAATCCGAATTATATCTTTATCAAAGGAGATATTACGGACAAGGAGCTGGTCGAAAAAATCTTTGCCGAGCACGATATTCGCGGCGTCATTCATTTCGCGGCCGAAAGCCATGTCGACAACTCGATTACCGGACCGGAAATTTTCGTAAAGACCAATGTTCTGGGGACTTTTACCCTGTTGGAAACCGCCCGTCGTCATTGGCTGACTGCGCCGGGGCAGGTGAAAGCCGGCTATGAAAAGTGCCGCTTCCATCACATTTCCACGGACGAAGTTTACGGCACTTTGGGCGAAACGGGATTCTTTACGGAAACGACGCCGTACGCGCCGAATTCGCCGTATTCCGCTTCCAAAGCGTCCTCGGATATGCTGGTAAGAGCCTATCATCACACTTACGGCATGAACGTGACGACGTCGAACTGCTCGAACAACTACGGTCCTAAACAGCACGGCGAAAAACTGATTCCGACGATTATCCGCAAATGCTTAAACGGTGAAAACATTCCGATTTACGGCGACGGCAAAAATATCCGCGACTGGCTGTACGTTCTGGATCATTGCAAAGCGATTGACCTGATTTATCATAAGGGACGTTCCGGTGAAACGTACAATATCGGCGGACGCAACGAACGCAACAATCTGCAGATCGTCGACGCGATTTGTTCTATTCTCGATCGCGAAGTTCCCCGCAAAGAAGGAAAATACAAGAACCTGATTACGTTTGTTAAAGACCGCGCCGGCCATGACCGCCGCTATGCGATTGACGCGACAAAGCTGGAAACGGAACTGGGCTGGAAAGCGGACGAAAACTTTGATACCGGCATCGTTAAAACGGTTGAGTGGTATCTGCAAAACAGACGTTAGCCTGAAAAAGCGAAGCCTCTTTTTTCAAGTCGTAATTGATTAAGATAAGATGAAAAAAATCTTGTCAAGTTTGTCCGTTTTCGCTAAAATATGTCCAAATTTCTTTATTATTTGAAGATCCTCGCGATTTTTGAAAGGTGTTCCTATGGCTGAAAACAAAATTCTTCCGGGCAATACGGAAAAATTAGGGGCGGTTTATGACGGAAAGGGCGTTAATTTTGCCATCTTTTCCGAGAATGCGACGAAAGTGGAGCTTTGTCTGTTTGACGAAAACGATAATGAAACGCGCATCGAATTGCCTAACCGGTCGGAAGACGGCATCTGGTCGGGCTATGTGCCGGGGCTGAAGCCGGGAATGCGTTACGGTTACCGCGTGGACGGGCCGTATGATCCGGACAGAGGCATGCGTTTTAATCCGAATAAGTTGCTGATAGACCCGTACGCCCGTCAGTTGGATCGCGAATTTGAATGGAGCGATGATTTTCTGGCGTCCAATCCCGGGGATCCGAAATCGATGAACACTGTGGATACGGGTAAAATCGCGCCGAAAGCCATTATTCAGGATCCGGAAGCGTTAAAAGCTGTCGGAACGGTCGAACGTCCGAATATATCGTGGGATCAGACGGTGATTTATGAAACCCATACGAAAGGGTTTACCAAAAAACACCCCGACGTTCCCGAGGAAGATAAAGGCAAATTCGCCGGCATGGCCAATCCGGAAGTCATGAAATATATTGACGAGCAGGGGATTTCTTCGGTGGAATTGCTGCCCGTTCAGGCTTTTGCTACGGACAAGGGCGTGGCGGATAAAGGACTGTCCAATTTCTGGGGCTATGAGCCGATTGCTTATTTTGCGCCTCACCCCGATTACGGCGATCCGGTCGAATTTAAGAAAATGGTGAACGCTTACCATGCCGCCGGAAAAGAAGTGATTATGGACGTGGTCTATAACCATGTCGGCGAAGGGGACGCTTTTTCTCAGATGATCGGGCTGAAAGGAATCGACAGCGCTTACTATTTTGTGCATGACCCGAACGATCAATCCCAGTACCGTAACGAAACGGGTTGCGGCAACGCTTTGGATATGACCAAGCCGATGGCGCGCCGTCTGGCAATAGAATCTTTGCGCTATTGGGCGGAGGAAATGGGCGTCGACGGCTTCCGTTTTGATCTGGCAACCGTTATGGGACGCGGAAAAGAAGGCGAACCCGCCAATCGCGATTTCGATAAAGATCACCCCTTCTATCAGGCGCTGAGGGACGATCCCGTTTTATCCAAATGCAAGCTGATCGCCGAACCGTGGGATTGCGGTGCCGGCGGCTATCAGGTCGGTAATTTCCAAAAGAATTGGATGCAGTGGAACGACCGTTTCCGCGATGATACGCGCCGCTTCTGGTGCGGTAACGAAGGCTACGCCGCCAAAATGGCGCAACGCATGACGGCTTCCGACGATATGCGCAATCAGGACGCGCCGGAGCAGTCTCCTTCCATTAACTTTGTAACGGCGCACGACGGCTTTACGGCAAAGGATTTGTGGTCTTACGAACAAAAGCACAACGAAGCCAATCCGTGGAACAATCAGGACGGTGCTAATCAGAACTTCGGCCGCAACTGGGGACATGAAGGTTATCGGGACGAAGAGCTGGACGAATTCCGCAACAGAATGGTGCGCAATCTGGAAGCGACTTTGCTGATAGCGGCCGGTGTGCCGATGCGTCTGGCCGGCGACGAATTCAACCGTTCGCAGGGCGGCAACAACAATCCGTATTGTCAGGATAATGAAACCAGTTGGGTGAACTGGGATAAAATTTCGGAAAATGACGCGCAGTCGGCGGACATGATCGGCTTTATTACCAGACTTCGCCGTGACCACCCGGTATTGGGCAACGTTTCCTATTTCGACGGACAGCCCGTTGACGACAAGGGAACCAAGGATATTACCTGGGTTCGTCCCGATGGTCAGGAAATGACCGGAACCGACTGGGTGCCGTATGCAAAAACGCTGTCTTATGTGCTGGCCGGCGAAAAAACGAAGAAAGACGGCAAACCGGCAGATGATGACTTTATGGTGATTATGAACGCGCATGACGGCGATATTGATTTCAAGCTGCCGCCCGCGCCGAACGGTCAGAAATGGGAAGTCGCTTTTGACACAGCTCATTTGGGCGCGGAAAAATTGCCGGCGGAAAAACGCGAAGTCAAAGGCGGTTCTTATCGGGCTCAGGCGCATTCCGTTATCGTCTTGCAGGCCGTTCGCGAAGAAAACCGCGCGAAAGAGAGAACAACGGTCAATGAAAGCGTTTTGGCTCAGATGAAGAAAAATCATTTCTCAAGGTAGGAGAGTATGGGGACTGAAAACGTTATCTCGGCACAATACAATCAGCCGAAAAAAGAAGAAGGCAAGCTGATAGATGATGTCATTGCGGGCGTTAAAGTCCAATACGCTAATGAGGAAGAAAAAGAAAAATTAACGAAGATTCTGGAAAAACTGAAAGAGATTCCGACCGGACAGGAAACGCTGAAAAATCTGGCGGAATACGGAACAACGGTCGCTTTGGAGAGCATAAACGGTTTCGGGGTTCAATATCCTTCGCAAAACAGAATAGTTTTAAATATAAAAACGAAAAATGAAAAACTATGTTCGACATTGGTTCATGAAGCGCGCCATGCGACACAAACTTTTCGTGAAAAAAACGGAAAAATAAGCGAATTCGGTTGCGATTTTCAGTCTAAAATCAAATGGGATCGGGCAAAGGAAGCCGACGCTCAGGTTTTCGCCTATCAGGCTGCCTGCGAATGGGCCGCTGCCGGAGATCCGAAACCTCTTGAAGAGTTTCGGAAATATTACCCTGTTACCGATGAATATTACCGTCAACAAAAAAGCGAAAAACATTTCGAAGACGGAACCGATGAGGCTCGTTCCGTTTTATTCCGCGCTTTTTTTGAAGAGACCAATCGGCTTATCAGCTATGAAAATCTCTATCTTAATAAGAAAGCTTTCAAAGATTTGGCGGACTGCATCTGTCACAAACCGGTTTCCGGAATGACGGGAAGAGGCGCGTTTTCTTTAACAAACGAGCAGATTGCTTCGGTTACCTGCGGCGAATATATGGCGGATTATGACGCTTTCCTGAACAGCGATAAAGCTATAAGCGTGGCGGCGGGAACAAAAGATATTCTGACGATTTCTTCCGCCGTGAAGGGGTGGCTTGTTACAGTTGATAAATTGCCCGTTTCTTCCACACGGATAACGCAGAGATGGATAGACGAAATAGAAAAATCTCCGATCGGCGGTATTCATAAAGTGGCGGCCGAAAAGATCATGAGCGCGACAGGATTGAAAGATCCCGCCGACGTTGAGGCTTTGTATTACGATTCCGTTGAAAAGCAAGCCGAGACGGTTCAATCGTTCAGTCCTGAAATGCGCGAAACGTTTAAACGCGGAAAAATCGCGTCCAAATTTATCCGTTATTTCTGTAACGGCAGAGATATTTCGGAAGCGGAAAAAGTGCTTCAGACTACTTCTGATGAAGAGAAAAGAGCCGCCGCTCAAAAAATCATTGATGAAAAGACCGCGGAAAATGCGGATTTGCGCGATTATGTGACGGTCGCCGCGTTTATCGAGAAAAACCGCAGAAGCAATCCGGAGCTGATCGCTCGGGCGCTGGCTTCGCCGGAGTTGTCCGAAAGCGTGAAAAAAGAACTGCGCTTTGACAATGAAGCTTTATGCAAGCCCTCTGAAAAAGAAGCCGCTCCGTTAACCAAGAAAGAACAGGCTTTGTTAATAGCAATGCGTAAAGGTTCGTCTCGCCCGCTTCAGGAAGACGGAATGACGCAGGAACGAACCGTTGACCTGATGATCGAATCGATGTCGCCTTCTTCAGGAAAAGGAAAGGATCGGTCGGGAAAAGGAAGACCGCATTCGGGAAAAGGAAAAGGCCTGCCGGGCAAGCCATGGATTTTTAACGGGCCGCATGGGCGCTAAACGCTTTTTTCAAAAACATAATCGTCCATAACAAAGCCGCTTCCGATGTCCGTTTTTTCTTCGCGGACGATTTGGAAGCCGGCTTTTTTGTAAACGGCCAAAGAACCGTCGTTGTGTCTGTTGCAGGTCAGGCGGATAACGGGTTTTCCGTTTTGTTTCGCGATTTTTCCGGCTTCGGCGATCATCAGGCGGGAATATCCGTTTCCCCGATACTCTTTTTTAATATACAGCTTGCTGAGAAACAGGCAATCCGTGTCCAATCGAAGCCCCGTATAACCGATCTGTTTTTCTCCGAGCATCAGGGCAAAATACAGGTATCCTTGTTTAATTTGCGCCCGAATGGCCGTTTCTGACTGGAACTTTTCCAGCATGTAATCGACTTGCGCGGAACCGATCAGCGGCGTGAAATGTTCTTTCCAGATAACTGCGGCCAAATCGGCTGTTTCTTTGATGTCTTTGTCTGATAAAACGGGGTTTAAAGACGGTTGCGGCATGGGAAAATTCTCTTAAAAATGGAAACCTCCGATTTTAAAAAACGTTTGCCGTCATAAAGCAAGAAAAAAACGAACGCCCGTTTCCGTCTGTTTCAAATATTTGAATTTTTAAGAAAAGAATCAAAAAAATCGTTTATTTTCCTTGACTCTTACTGGCGTTTTTGCAATTATGCACTTCCTAATAGAGTAGGAAAATCAGGGGATTAGTCTGCTTTTTTTACTCTTTTTGGGTTTGAAAATGGCGGATTTCCGCCGTTTCCATGTGTTTAGCTTTTCGGTTCGACCGTGGAGGTTGGAATCGAGTAAGTGTGTTGTAACGGTTAGATTAGGAAAGAGGAATTTAATGCCTACAATTAACCAATTAATTCGCAGTCCGCGTAAACCGCGCGTAAAGCGTAATAAAGCTCCTGCTTTGCAGGCCTGTCCGCAAAAACGCGGCGTTTGCACGCGTGTGTATACCACGACTCCGAAAAAGCCGAACTCCGCTCTGCGTAAAGTGGCGCGCGTTCGTTTGACCAACAGTGCTGAAGTGTTAAGCTATATTCCGGGTGAAGGTCACAATCTGCAGGAACACTCTGTTGTTCTGATCCGCGGCGGTCGTGTGAAAGACTTGCCGGGCGTGCGTTACCACATCATTCGCGGTACGCTGGATACACAAGGCGTTTCAACCCGTCGTCAGAGCCGCTCTCTGTACGGCGCAAAGCGTCCTAAGTAATAAGAAGGGAGAAGATTTATGTCTCGTCGTCACGCTGCAGAAAAACGTGAAATTGTGCCCGACGCCAAATACGGCGACGTGGTCGTTGCTAAATTTATGAATTGTGTCATGCTGCACGGTGCTAAAGCCACCGCCGAAAGAATTGTTTACGGCGCTCTGGATCGTGTGGCCGAAAAAACAAAGCAGGAACCGTTAAAGGTTTTTAATGAAGCTTTGGAAAATGTCAAACCTGCCGTTGAAGTCCGCTCCCGCCGCGTCGGCGGTGCGACCTATCAGGTGCCGGTCGAAGTCCGCCCTGACCGTAAGCAGGCTCTTGCTATCCGTTGGATTATCGCGGCCGCCCGCGCCCGTTCCGAACAGACGATGGAACAGCGCCTGGCCGGTGAATTTTTAGATGCGTTGGCAAATAAAGGCGCTGCTGTCCGTAAACGTGAGGAAACTCACCGTATGGCGGAAGCGAACAAAGCTTTCTCGCATTATCGTTGGTAATTTTTAAGAAGAAGGTTTTGTGTAATGGCTCGCACTACTCCCATTGAAAAGTATCGCAACATCGGTATCATGGCTCATATTGATGCCGGTAAGACGACAACTACCGAACGTATTCTGTACTATACCGGTAAGTCCCACAAAATCGGCGAAGTCCACGACGGCGCCGCGACAATGGACTTTATGGTGCAGGAACAGGAACGCGGTATTACGATTACTTCCGCGGCGACAACATGTTTCTGGCGTGAACATCGCCTGAACATCATCGACACCCCGGGGCACGTCGACTTCACGGTTGAAGTGGAACGTTGTCTGCGCGTTCTGGACGGCGCTGTTGCCGTTTTCGACGGCGTGGCCGGCGTTGAACCGCAGTCTGAAACCGTATGGCGTCAGGCGGATAAGTACAAAGTTCCCCGCATTTGCTTCGTCAACAAGATGGATCGTATCGGCGCCAATTTCCTGCGCGCCGTCGATATGATCAAAGACCGTTTGGGTGCTACTCCGATTGTGATGACGTTGCCGATCGGTGCTGAAGCCGATTTCGTCGGCGTTGTCGACGTGTTGCGTAAACGCTCGATTATTTGGAACGGCGAACATCTGGGCGCAGATTTCAGCTACGGCGAAGTTCCGGCCGATCTGAAAGAATTGACCGACAAGTATCACGCCGAATTGGTCGAAACCGTTGTCGAACAGGACGATCAGGCTATGGAAGATTACCTGGAAGGCAAGGAAATCTCCGTTGAAACGTTGCAGAAATGCATTCGTAAAGGCACGATTTCGATGAGTTTCGTCCCCGTTCTGTGCGGTTCTTCGTTCAAGAACAAGGGCGTGCAGCCGATGTTGGACGCTGTTGTGGATTATCTGCCGTCTCCGGTCGATATTCCCGCGGTGACCTGCACAGACCTGAAAGGTGCGGAAATCATTCGCCGCGCTGATGACGGTGAACCGATGTCCGCTCTGGCATTCAAGATTATGAACGACCCGTTCGTCGGTTCTCTGACGTTCGCTCGTATTTATTCCGGCACGATGACGTCCGGTTCTTACGTTCTGAACTCCGTCAAGGATAAGAAAGAACGTATCGGCCGTATGTTGCTGATGCACGCGAATCACCGCGAAGAATTGAAAGAAGCGAACGCCGGCGACATCGTCGCCCTGGTTGGTTTGAAAGAAACGACGACCGGTGACACGCTGTGCGCCGAAAACGCTCCGGCCATCTTGGAAAAGATGGACTTTCCGGATCCCGTTATCGAAGTTGCCGTCGAACCGAAAACCAAAGCCGACGTTGAAAAAATGGGCTTGGCTTTGAACCGTTTGGCGATGGAAGACCCGTCTTTCCGCGTGGCTTCCGATGCCGAAAGCGGCCAGACAATCATTAAAGGTATGGGCGAGCTCCATCTGGAAATCATTGTCGACCGTCTGAAACGCGAATTCAAAGTCGACGCGAACGTCGGCGCGCCGCAGGTGGCTTATCGTGAAACGATTTCTCAGGTTTATGAGGAAGACTACACGCATAAGAAACAATCCGGCGGTTCGGGTCAGTTCGCCCGCGTCAAAATCCGTTTCGAACCGTTGGAACCGGGTTCGGGATTCGTCTTTGAGAACACCGTCGTCGGCGGTAATGTTCCCAAGGAATATATTCCGGGCGTTGAAAAAGGTTTGCGTGCCGCTTTGGAAACAGGTGTTCTTGCCGGTTTCCCCTGCACGGACTTCAAAGCGAACCTGTTTGACGGTGCTTATCACGACGTCGACTCTTCGACGATGGCTTTCGAAATCGCTGCCCGCGCGGCTTTCCGCGAAGGTATCGCGAAGGCGAAGCCCAAGTTGCTGGAGCCGATTATGAAAGTTGAAGTCGTCACCCCCGAAGACTACATGGGTGACATCATTGGCGACCTGAACAGCAGACGCGGTCAGGTGGCCGGTATGGATCAGCGCGGAAATGCCCGTGTGATCGATGCGACAGTTCCTCTGGCCTCTATGTTTGGCTATGTGAATACGCTTCGTTCCATGAGTCAGGGCCGCGCTCAGTATTCGATGCAGTTCTCTCACTATGCTGAGGTGCCGCAGAACGTTGCTGATGAAATCAAAGCCAAAATGGCTGGTTAGAAAAGAATTGGAGTTATATAAAAATGGCAAAAGAGAAGTTTGAAAGAACGAAGCCGCATTGCAATATCGGCACGATAGGTCACGTTGACCACGGCAAAACGACGTTGACGGCGGCGATAACGAAAGTATTGGCGAAGAAGGGCGAAGCGCAGTTTGTTGATTACGCGAACATCGATAAGGCTCCGGAAGAACGCGCCCGCGGTATTACGATTAACACGTCGCACGTTGAATATGAAACGGACAAGCGTCACTATGCGCACGTTGACTGCCCGGGGCACGCGGACTATGTGAAGAACATGATCACGGGCGCCGCGCAGATGGACGGAGCTATTCTGGTAGTTTCCGCGGCTGACGGCCCGATGCCGCAGACGCGCGAACACATTCTGTTGGCTCGTCAGGTAGGCGTTCCGGCGTTGGTTGTTTACATGAACAAAGTCGACCAGGTTGACGACCCCGAATTGCTGGAACTGGTTGAGATGGAAATCCGCGACCTGTTGTCCTCCTACAACTTCCCGGGCGACGAAATCCCCATCATCAAAGGATCCGCGTTGGCGGTTCTGGAAGACGGCGATCCGAAGCTGGGCGAAGAATCCATTCTGAAATTGATGGAAGCGATTGACACGTACATTCCGCAGCCGGATCGTCCGAAGGACAAACCGTTCCTGATGCCGATCGAAGACGTTTTCTCGATTTCCGGACGTGGTACGGTTGTGACGGGTCGTGTTGAACGCGGCATCATCAAAGTAGGCGATACGATTGAAATCGTAGGTATTAAACCGACGCAGACGACGACGTGCACGGGCGTTGAAATGTTCCGCAAGCTGTTGGATCAGGGCGAAGCGGGCGACAACATCGGCGTGTTGCTGCGCGGCACGAAGCGTGAAGAAGTTGAACGCGGACAGGTTTTGGCCGCTCCGAAGTCGATCACGCCGCACAAGGTTTTCGAATCGGAATGCTACATTCTGACGAAGGAAGAAGGCGGCCGTCATACGCCGTTCTTCTCGAACTATCGTCCTCAGTTTTATTTCCGCACGACGGACGTGACGGGCACGATCGAATTGGCGCCGGGTGTCGAGATGGTTATGCCGGGCGACAACGTGAAGATTAAAGTCAGCCTGATTACGCCGATTGCTATGGACGAAGGTCTGCGTTTCGCTATTCGTGAAGGCGGCCGTACAGTCGGCGCCGGCGTCGTTGCCAAAATCATTGAGTAATAAGGATAGTGATTATGGAAAGTCAAAATATTAGAATTCGCCTGAAAGCTTTCGACCATCGGTTGTTAGATCAGTCGACTCGCGAGATTGTAAACACGGCAAAGCGCACGGGAGCGCAAATTTGTGGTCCTATCCCCTTGCCAACTCGTATTGAAAAGTTTACAGTGAACCGTTCGCCGCACGTTGATAAGAAGTCGCGCGAACAGTTTGAAATCCGCACTCACAAGAGAGTGCTTGACATTATCGACCCGACGCCGCAGACGGTTGATGCTTTGATGAAGCTCGATTTGGCTGCCGGTGTTGACGTTGAAATTAAACTTTAAAGGATAAAAGAGCCATGCGTAGTGGTCTTATCGCAGAAAAAATGGGCATGACTCGCCTCTTTACGGAAGACGGGACGCACGTTCCCGTCACCGTGCTGAAGGTTGAGGGATGCGAAGTCGTTTCTGTCCGCACTAAGGACAAAGACGGCTATACCGCGTTGCAGTTGGGTTTTGGTAAAACAAAGGCAAACCGTGTTGCAAAACCGGTTCGCGGCCACTTTGCCAAAGCCAGTGTCGAACTGAAGCGCAAGTTGGTTGAATTCCGGGTTAGTGAGGACTGTGTCCTTAACCCCGGCGATGAATTGTCCGCCACTCATTTTATTGCCGGACAGTTTGTCGATGTGGTCGGCACATCTATCGGTAAAGGATATGCCGGCGGTATGAAACGGCACAATTTTGCCGGTCTTGAAGCTACACACGGTGTGTCTATTTCTCACCGCTCGTTGGGTTCCACGGGTAACCGTCAGGATCCGGGTCGTGTCTTCAAGGGTAAGAAAATGGCCGGACATCTGGGCGCTGAAAGAGTCACCGTCCAGAACCTGAAAGTCGTTGCAACGGACGCCGATCGTGGTCTGATCATGGTCAAAGGCGCTGTTCCGGGCTTTGAAGGTGCTTATGTTTTGATTAAGGACGCTGTGAAGAAAGCTCTTCCGAAAGACGTGCCGATGCCGGCCGGTTTAAAGGCCAAAGCGGCCGTTAAGGAAGAAGCTGTCGCGGCTTCCGAAGAAGTGAAGGAATAATGGCGATGAAACACGATATCGTCAATTTAGATAACCAGAACGTCGGTTCGATGGACTTGGCGGACAGCGTCTTCGGCGTTGAAGTCCGTGAAGATATCCTGAGCCGCGTTGTGAACTGGCAGTTGGCCAATCGCCGTGCCGGAACGCACAAAACGAAAACAATCTCTGAAGTCAGCGGTACAACCAAGAAGCCGTATAAGCAGAAAGGGACGGGTAACGCTCGTCAGGGTTCCTTGCGTGCGACTCAGTTCCGCGGCGGTGGCATCTGCTTTGGTCCGGTCGTGCGTTCTCATGCGCAGGATCTGCCGAAAAAGATTCGTCGTATGGGCATGCGTTGTGCTTTGTCCGTCAAGGCCAAAGAAGGCAAGCTGGTCGTTGTCGATGCTCTGAAAATGCCTGAAGTCAAAACGAAAGATCTGCTGTCCAAAATGGACAAGATGGGTCTGATCAATGAAAAAGGATTGACTTCCGCTTTATTCATCGGCGGCGCCGAATTGGACAACAATTTCTCTTTGTCCGCCCGTAACATCGTCGGTATTGACGTTCTGCCGGCTCAAGGGGCTAACGTTTATGATATTTTGCGTCGCGACACTTTGGTTCTGACCAAAGAAGCGGCCGAGAATTTGGAGGCTCGACTGAAATGAGTAAGCCGGAAGTAAAAGTAACGGAAAAAATGTACGATACGCTGTTGCGTCCCGTCATTACGGAAAAAGCCATGAAAGTTTCCGAAAACGGTCAGGTGACTTTCCGTGTTCCGTTGACAGCGACAAAAACCGAAGTCAAAGCGGCTGTTGAAGCTTTGTTCGGTGTTAAGGTTAAGGCTGTGAATACCGTTCGCATCGCCGGAAAAACAAAGCGTTTCCGCGGCGAAATCGGCAAGCGCAGCGATTTCAAAAAAGCGATTGTTACCTTGGCTGAAGGCAACAATATTGATTTTACGACGGGGGTTTAAGAGATGGCGTTAAAAACGTTTAAAGCGGTGACACCCAGCCGGAGACACCTCGTTTTAGTCGAACGGAGTGATCTGTACAAAGGTGGTCCCGTTAAAGAATTGACCGAAGGTTTGAGCAAAACCGGCGGTCGCAACAATCAAGGTCGTATCACCAGCCGTCGCATGGGCGGCGGTCATAAACGCCGTTACCGTTTCATCGACTTCAGACGCAACAAGTTTGATGTCGCCGCGACGGTCGAACGTTTGGAATACGATCCGAACCGGACTGCGTTCATCGCTTTGATTAAGTACGAAGACGGTGAACAGTCCTATATTTTGGCTCCGCAGCGCTTGCAGGTCGGCGATACGATCATTTCGGGCGAAAAGGTCGATATCAAACCGGGCAACGCGATGCCGTTGAAAAACATGCCGGTCGGAACGGTGGTTCATAACATTGAACTGAACCCCGGTCGCGGCGGTCAGGTGGCTCGTTCCGCGGGTTGCTACGCTCAGTTAATCGGTAAAGACGCGGGCTATGCCCAGTTGCGTCTGAATTCCGGCGAACTGCGTCTGGTACGCGGCGAATGCCTGGCTTCTGTCGGTGCGGTTTCCAATCCGGACAAACAGAATGAAAACAGCGGTAAAGCCGGTCGTTCCCGCTGGTTGGGTATTCGTCCTTCCGTTCGCGGTGTGGCGATGAACCCGGTTGATCATCCGTTGGGCGGTGGTGAAGGCCGCACGTCCGGTGGTCGTCACCCGGTCACCCCGTGGGGTAAATGCACAAAGGGCAAGAAGACTCGTACAAACAAGAAGACCAATGTCTTCATTATGCGTAGTCGTCATGCTTCTAAGAAGAAAGCTTAATGAGGAGGTAGTAGATTATGTCTCGTTCCGTATGGAAAGGCCCCTTTGTTGACGGTTACCTTCTCAAGAAAGCTGAAAAGGTACGCAACGCGGGTCGAAATGAAGTCATCAAGACTTGGTCGCGCCGTTCAACCATTCTTCCGCAATTTGTGGGTTTGACTTTTGGCGTGTATAACGGTAAAAAGTTTATTCCTGTTCTGGTTACCGAAAACATGATCGGGCACAAGATGGGCGAATTCGCTCCGACCCGCACGTTCTTCGGCCACGCAGGCGATAACAAAGCCAAGAAGGGCTAAGAAAATGGTAGCGAAAAAAGAAATTAAAAAAGCAATGGCCTGCGGTTCCGCAATTCGCAGCAGCACACGCAAATTGAATGTTGTCGCTGCTTCGATCCGCGGCATGGCTGTCGGAAAAGCTTTGAACCAGTTGAGCTTTTCTCCGCGTCGTGTGGCAGGCGAAGTGAAAAAAGTATTACAGTCGGCGATTGCTAATGCTGAAAACAATCATAATATGGACGTTGATAAGCTGATCGTTGCCGAAGCTTTTGTCGGCAAAGCATTGGTGATGAAACGTTGGCATGCCCGCGCTCGCGGCCGTGCCGGTCGTATTAAGAAAATGTTTTCCAACCTGACAGTTGTTGTACGTGAAAACGAGGAGAACCGTTAAAATGGGGCAGAAAGTTAACCCGATTGGTTTACGTTTGGGAATTAACCGTACTTGGGATTCCCGTTGGTTTGCTGATGCTGATTATGCCAAGCAGCTTCAGGAGGATTTCAAAATCCGTGATTTCCTGAAAAAGAAACTGGCTCTGGCCGGTATCAGCCGTGTTATTGTCGAACGTCCGGCAAAGAAAGCCCGTATCACTATTCATTCTGCGCGTCCCGGTGTTGTCATCGGTAAAAAAGGACAGGATATCGACGCGTTAAAGAACGAATTGCAGAAAATGACGGGCGGCGAAGTCCACCTGAACATTGTTGAAGTCCGCAAACCGGAACTCGATGCTCAGTTAGTGGCTGAAAGCATTGCGCAGCAGTTGGAACGTCGTGTTTCCTTCCGTCGCGCGATGAAACGCTCTGTTCAGTCCGCTATGCGTCAGGGTGCGGAAGGTATCCGCATTAACTGCGGCGGCCGTCTGGGCGGCGCTGAAATTGCCCGCGTTGAATGGTACAGAGAAGGAAGAGTTCCTTTACATACGCTTCGCGCTGATGTAGACTACGGAACTTCGACCGCGCATACGACATACGGTGCGTGCGGCGTCAAAGTCTGGATTTTCAAAGGCGAAATTCTGGCTCATGACCCGATGGCGCAGGATAAACGTCTGTCGGACGCTCAACGTTAAGAAAGGACATGTAAGAGATGTTAAGTCCTAAAAGAACAAAGTTCCGCAAGCAGTTCAAAGGCCGTATTCACGGCATTGCCAAAGGCGGAACGACATTGGCTTTCGGCTCTTTCGGTCTGAAAGCTTTGGAACCGGAACGTGTAACGGCTCGCCAGATTGAAGCGGCTCGTCGCGCGATCGTGCGTCATATGAAACGTCAGGGACGTTTCTGGTTGCGCATGTTCCCCGATGTGCCCGTTTCCGCGAAACCGCCTGAAGTTCGTCAGGGAAAAGGTAAAGGTAATCCGGAATTCTGGGTTTGCCGCGTTAAACCGGGTCGCATTATGTTTGAAATTGACGGTGTGCCGGAAAAAACCGCGCGCGAAGCTTTTGAATTGGCTTCCGCCAAGTTGCCGATCAAAGCTCGCTTTGTTTCCCGCAGCACTGTAGAGGAGGCTTAGGTTATGGCTAAAATTAAAGATTTGCGCGCCAAAACCGATGATGAACTGAATGAACAGATCATTGCTTTGAAGAAAGAAAGTATGAATCTGCGCTTTCAGCAGACAAGCGGTCAGCTGACAAATACGGCTCGTATGCGTCAGGTAAAGCGCGAAGTGGCTCAGATCAAAACGCTTTTGACTGAACGCGAAACGGTGTCTAAGGAGAAGTAAAGATGCCCAAACGTATATTACAGGGTGTTGTCGTCAGCGATAAGATGGATAAGACGGTCGTCGTCAAAGTCGAACGCCGCGTTATGCACCCGATCTATAAAAAGTTTATCCGGCGTTCCAAAAAGTACGCCGCTCATGATGAGCACAACCAGTTCAAAGTAGGCGACATCGTTCGCATTCGCGAATGTGTTCCTCTTTCCAAGACAAAAACTTGGGAAGTGCTGGTTGATGCCGGTTAATCGGGAAAGTAAAGGATTTATCCCATGATTCAAATGCAAAGCAACCTGGATGTCGCTGATAACTCGGGCGCACGCAAAGTACAGTGCGTAAAGGTATTAGGTGGATCCAAACGTAAGACGGCATCTGTCGGCGACGTTATTGTTGTTTCTATCAAGGAAGCGATACCGCGCGGACGTGTCAAAAAAGGTGATGTTCACCGCGCAGTAATCGTTCGTACCAAAAAGGAAATCCGTCGTCCGGACGGCAGCGCAATCAGATTTGATTCCAACGCCGCCGTTCTGATCAACAAAGACGGCGAACCGATCGGTACGCGTATTTTTGGCCCGGTGACAAGAGAATTGCGTGCAAAGAAATATATGAAGATTATTTCTTTGGCACCGGAAGTAATTTAGTAGAGGGTCAAAATGAAAATCAGAAAAGGTGATCAGGTCATTGTAACGACCGGTCGTGATAAAGGCAAACAGGGCGAAGTCCTGCGCGCCATGCCGAAGGACAACAAAGTTGTCGTTCAGGGCGTAAATATGGTCAAGCGTCATACTCGTCCTTCCCAGACGAATGCCGGCGGCATTATTTCTAAGGAAGCTCCGATTGACGTTTCCAACGTGGCTTTAATCGATCCCGAAACGGGAAAGGCGACTCGCATCGGCTTTAAAATTGTTGACGGCGAAAAAGTCCGCGTTGCGAAAAAGTCCGGCAAAGTTATCCCCGTGAAGAAATAGGAGTAGGGAATATGGCAAGACTTTACGATCATTATAAAAAAGTTATTCGTCCCAAGCTGGAAAAAGAATTCGGTTATAAAAACCAGTTGGAAATTCCCCGCTTGGAAAAAATCGTTATCAACATGGGTGTTGGCCGTGACGCCGTGAAAGACCGCAAAGCAGTTGAATCCGCCGTTCGTGATTTGACGGCGATTGCCGGTCAGAAACCCGTTGTAACGTATGCGAAAAAATCCATTGCCGCTTTCCAGCTGCGCGAAGGCATGCCGATCGGTTGCAAAGTGACTTTGCGCCGCGAACGCATGTATGAATTCCTGGATCGTCTGGTCACGATGGCTCTGCCGCGTGTTCGCGACTTCCGCGGAATTTCAAATAAAAGCTTTGACGGCAAAGGAAATTATGCTATGGGTTTAAAGGAACAGATCGTTTTCTTGGAAATCGATTACGATTCTGTTGATAAAGTCCGTGGTTTGGATATAGTATTCTGCACTTCGGCCAAAACCGACAAGGAAGCGAAAGCCCTCTTGGCGGGTTTTGATATGCCGTTTGCGAAAAACTAGAGCGATTGGAGTAAAAAGATATGGCAAAAACAAGTGCTATTGAACGCAATAAGAAACGCGAACGTCTGGCTAAGCAATACAAAGCCCGTCGTGCCGCTCTTAAAGCTAAAATCAAAGACCGCTCGGTTTCTGAAGAGGAACGCTTTGACGCCGTGCTGAAGTTAGCTGAATTGCCGCGCAATTCTTCCTTCACCCGCGTTCATTTGCGTTGCGAACTGACAGGTCGTTCTCGCGGTAACTACCGCAAGTTCAAACTGTCGCGTGTTGTGTTGCGGGATTTGGCCTCCGCAGGTCAGATTCCCGGCATGGTTAAGTCTAGTTGGTAACAGTAAGTTAGGTAAGGAGATACTACCATGTCATTTTCCGATCCGTTGGGAGATATGCTGACCCGTATTCGTAACGGTCAGCAGGCTCGTAAGAGCGACATTACGGTGCCGGCGTCCAAGTTACGTGAAAACGTCCTGGACGTTTTAAAGCGTGAAGGGTTCATTCGCGGTTATTCGCGCGTGAACGTCCGCAAAGGCATTGACGAAATTAAAGTTGAACTGAAATATTATGAAGGCCGTCCGGTCATCAGCGAGATTTCTCGCGTTTCCACGCCGGGCCGCCGTGTTTATTCGCGTGTTAAGGACTTGCAGAAGTTCTACAACGGTTTAGGCATTTCAGTGTTGTCGACGCCGCAGGGCGTTATGTCGGATCACGAAGCTCGCGCAGCCAATGTCGGCGGCGAAGTTTTGTGCAAAGTATTCTAAGAAAGGGGATTAAGAACATGTCTCGTGTTGGTAAATACCCCATCATTGTTCCCGCCGATGTCAAGGTTGATCTGAAAGGTCAGCATGTTACCGTCAAAGGGAAACTGGGCGAATTAGAATATACGGCAGCTGATGATGTCGATTTGAAGTTGGAAGAAAATAAACTGTGGGTTTCTCCGCGTAAATCCGAAACAGGCATCAACCGCGCTTCCTGGGGAACGACGCGTGCCCGTCTGAACAACCTGGTCAAAGGTGTCCATGACGGATTTTCCAAGAAATTGGAAATCAACGGCGTCGGTTACAAAGCGCAGGTTCAAGGCAAAATCTTAAAGATGAGCTTAGGCTTCAGCCATGATGTCGATTTTGAAATTCCCGCCGGATTGAAAGTTGCTTGTGCTACGCCGACGAACGTTGAAATCACCGGTGTCGACAAACAAAAGGTCGGTCAGTTTGCCGCGGTTATCCGCGCAAAACGTCCGCCCGAACCGTACAAGGGAAAAGGCATTAAATACGAGGGTGAATATATCCTGCGTAAAGAAGGTAAGAAGAAGTAAAGGGGAACGAAAATGAGTAAGGCAAGAATTCAGTTTGAAAGCCGTCGTATCCGTACCCGTGCTTCCCTGCGGCGTAAATCCGCCGGACGTTTGCGTTTATCCGTATTCCGTTCGGGACAGCATATTTACGGGCAGATTATCGACGATAAGGAAGGCAAGACTTTAGCCGCCGCTTCGACGACGGAAAAGGAAGTCAAGGCCTCCGTTAAAAATGGTGCCACGGTTGCTGCCGCTGCTGTTGTCGGCAAGCTGGTCGCGGAACGTGCTCTGAAAGCCGGAGTCAAAGAAGTTTGCTTTGACCGCGGCGGATATGTTTATCACGGCCGTGTCAAAGCTTTGGCGGAAGCGGCTCGTGAAGCTGGTTTGTCATTCTAGGGGAAAGTAATTATGGCACGCACACCTAATACAGAACGCCGCCGTGGCGGCGATAAAGAACACGAAAACGATCAGCGTGTGGATTTTCACGCCGAACGTGATCGTGAAATGGACGAAATCGTTGACAAGCTCGTCTATGTCAACCGTGTTGCTAAAACCGTTAAAGGCGGTCGCCGTATGGCTTTTGCCGCTTTAGTGGTTGTCGGCGATCAGCGCGGCCGCGTCGGATTTGCTTCCGGCAAAGCGCGCGAAGTCCCCGAAGCGATTCGTAAAGCAACCGAAAAAGCAAAGCGCGAAATGATCCGCATTCCTTTACGCGAAGGACGGACGTTGCATCATGACGTTCGCGGCAGATTCGGCGCCGGTGAAGTCGTTTTGAGAACGGCTCCCGCCGGTACGGGAATCATCGCCGGCGGTCCTATGCGCGCTGTTTTCGAAACAATGGGCATTCAGGACATTGTCGCGAAATCGCTCGGTTCTCAGAATCCGCACAACATGATTAAAGCAACATTTGCGGCTTTGAAGACCGTTAACTCTCCTCGTATGATTGCTGCCAAGCGCGGTAAAAAGGTCGGCGACGTCGTCGCTGCCCGTGACGGCGCAAACGCGGCTGCTGTAAAGGAGTAAGATAATGGCTAAGAAAGCAGCAAAAACAATTAAAATCAGACAGACCGGCAGCGTGATCGGCGCGACGAAAGTTCAGCGTGCGACGATGTTGGGACTGGGGCTGAAAAAGATGAATGCCGAAAGAGTTTTGGAGGATACTCCGGCTGTACGCGGCATGATCACAAAAGTTGCCCACCTGGTGACTGTGGTTGAAGATTAAGCGGCTTGTGCGCTGTGCGGTTGACCGGACGGTGCACACCGATTGAAATAAAGCGAGTTAAGAAAATGAAACTGAATGAAATTCGTGATAATGACGGCGCCCGTAAAAGCCGTATGCGCATTTGCCGCGGTATCGGAAGCGGCAAAGGCAAAACCGGCGGACGCGGCGGCAAAGGTCAGACAGCTCGTACAGGCGTGGCGATTAACGGTTTCGAAGGCGGTCAGATGCCTCTGTACCGTCGTTTGCCGAAACGCGGCTTTAACAACATTTTCGCGAACAAATACGCGGAAATCAGTTTGGGTCGTTTACAGGCGGCGATTGACAAGGGGGTTATTGACGCGGCTAAAGAAATTGATGCCGACGTTTTGTGTAAAGCAGGCGTTTTAAAGCAGACCCATGACGGTTTGCGTTTGCTGGGCAACGGCGAGCTGAAGGCTAAGGTGACGATCAAAGTCGCGGGCGCGACAACTGCGGCGAAAGCGGCTGTTGAAAAGGCCGGCGGTCAGGTTGTTATCGCCGAGTAATTACACTTGAAAAAAACAAAAGAGGGGTATTCCCCTCTTTTGTGTGTCTGAAATTTAAAAATTTTATTGAAAGAAAAACAATGGCTTCTCAGTTTGATAAAATGGCGACCGGATTTGGTTGGGAAACTTTTACTAAAGCGACAGACCTGCAAAAACGTCTTCTTTTTACATTGGGAGCCATGGTTGTTTACCGTTTAGGCACTTTTATTCCTCTGCCGGGGATTAATTCCGTTGTTCTGGAAGATATTTTTACCAGACAAGCCGGCGGCATCTTAGGAATGTTTAATATGTTTACCGGCGGCGCGTTGTCCCGTATGACGCTGTTCGCTTTGAATATTATGCCGTACATCTCGGCATCGATTATCGTACAGCTGGCCGGTTCCGTTATCCCGTCTTTGATCGCGTTGAAAAAAGAAGGTGAAGCCGGACAGCGCAAAATGAATCAATATACCCGTTATCTGACAGTATTGATTACGATTGTTCAGGCCTATGGTTTAGCCATCGGTCTGGAAGCGATGATCGGTTCCGCGGGAACGTCTGCCGTCATCAATCCGGGGCAGTGGTTCCGTTTCACAACGGTTGTTTCTTTGCTGGGCGGCACGATGTTTATCGTGTGGTTGGGCGATCAAATAACCGCGCGCGGTGTCGGCAACGGTTCTTCTTTGATTATTACGGCCGGTATTGTGGCCGGTATTCCGATGGGATTGGCGCAGACTTTTGAATTGGCCAGAGCCGGTTCTTTGTCGACGGTCGGTTTGTTTGCCATTTTGTTTACGGCGGTAGCGTTGGTTTGGTTTGTTGTGTTCTTTGAACGCGCTCAGCGTCGCATTTTGATTCAGTATCCGAAGCGTCAGATGGGCGGTCGTATGCTGAACAGCGAAAGCTCTCATTTGCCGTTGAAGCTGAATCCGACGGGCGTTATTCCGCCGATTTTTGCCAGCTCATTGTTATTGTTGCCGATGACGATTGTGAATTTTTCGGTGAAAAGCGGCAACAGCGCCGACTGGATTGTGACTTTGTCTACAATTTTAGCGCACGGGCAACCGATTTATCTGGCGTTGTACGCGGGTTTGATTGTTTTCTTTACGTTTTTCTATACGGCGGTGGTGTTTAATCCCGAAGATACGGCGGACAACCTGAAGCGTCACGGCGGATTTATCGCCGGTATTCGTCCGGGTAAAAGCACGGCTGAGTATCTGGATTATGTTTTAACCCGTCTGACGGTTTTAGGGTCGGCTTATCTGGCGGCAATCTGCTGCTTCCCTGAAATTATGATTGCAAAATATTCTGTGCCGTTTGTGTTGGGCGGAACGACTCTGCTGATCGTTGTGTCCGTGACGATGGAATTTGCAACGCAGATTCAGTCTCATTTGATCGCGCATCAGTATGAAGGCTTGATGAAAAAGGCAAAGCTTAAGGGACACCTGAAGTGATCAGCAACGGCAAACACCTTGTTTTAATGGCTCCTCCGGGGGGCGGTAAAGGAACACAGGCGCGTTTGCTGCGTGATCGTTTAAACATACCACACTTGTCGACCGGCGAGATGTTGCGCAATGCGGGACGCGCCGGAACGGAAATCGGGTTGCAGGCGAAGGCTTTGATCGACAAGGGTAATTTTGTTCCCGATGAAATGATTATTGCCATTATTTCCGAGCGTCTGGACGAACCAGACTGCAAGGAAGGCTTTATTCTGGACGGTTATCCGCGGACTTTACCGCAGGCGAAGGCTTTGGACGAACTTTTGTTCGAAAAGGGACGCCGGCTGGATCACGTTATCGAGATTCAAGTCCCCGACGATATGATTATTCAGCGTATTATCGGGCGTTTTTCGTGCGCAGACTGCGGCGCGATGTATCATGACACGCTGAAACCGACAAAAGTGTTCGGCAAATGCGACGAATGCGGCGGGTCGAATTTTCTGCGTCGTCAGGACGACAACTGGCAGACGGTTGTGGACAGATTAAAAACGTACCGAATGATGACAACGCCGGTTTTGCCGTACTATCAGCATGAAGGATTGCTGGAAACGATTGACGGCACGGGTAGCGTTGAAGAAGTTGCCGAAAAGCTGAAAAAAATAATCGGACAGTAGCATATTTCGGACAATAGCATATTAAAGAGGGGACTTGACCCCTCTTTTTTATATCTTGTTTTTATTTTCTTTTAGAGCGCGTTTGGAAAATGCCGTTAATGCAGGGGGGGGTATATTAAAGGTTGAAATAAAAAGTTGCCCGATTAATTGAGCTGTGCGCGATATACATAATACAGGCATGGGGTATATAAATATTGTCTGATATTTATCCCTTTGTATAAGCTCTGATGGAAGATGGTGAAACTCAATTTATGTTTGTAATATTTTTTTTATAGTGGTAAAAAAAGTTAACAAGAAGTTTTCAGAAACGGAGAAAAAACGTGATTACGGCGACTGATTTAATGAAAACGATTGACGGAGCCGACTCTGCCGGCGCAAACCCCGAATACGATCAACTTTATCTGGATTTGGAAAATCTGGCGGTTGCCGATGAAGATGCCGGAAAAGAGCCGGATTATCGCCAGTTGGAAAAGAATTGTCTGGAGCTGTGGAAAAAAACGCGTGATCTGCGTGTGGCGGCGTATTTGTGCGTCGCCGAAACGGAGCTGAACGGTTTTGAGGGATTTGCCGAGGGGTTAGAGATTGTTCGCTGGCTGATTGGGGAAATGTGGAACGATTTTTATCCGCGCCTTGATCCCGACGACGACAACGATCCGTTGGAAAGATTGAATATTATGGCGATGCTGTCGCCGCAGCCGGGCGCGTTCAACGACCCGATCATGTTCCTGTCCAAGTTGCGCACGATCCGACTGATGCCCGAATTGCCGTACACGATGCGCGACGTGATGATTTCCAACGGGGAATTGGAAAGCGAAAAACCCGTCGATCCCAAGCTGATCGCGGCGGAAATGATGAGCCTGCCCGTCGAAAAAATTCAGGCGCGCGCCGCATTGATTCAAAAAATTGAAGAAAACGTCGAAGGAATTTGCAATTCCATGAATGAAAAAATGGAAGGCGGATATTCTTTGAATATGTCGGCTTTACAAAAGGAATTGAAACGCTTTGACGTGTTCTACGCCAAGTTTACGGATTCCTTTGAAGAGGCTGCTTCCTCCGAAGTCGCCGGAAATGCGGAGGAGGTTACCGCGCCCTCTTCTGTCGTGGCGCCCGTCAGAGCGACGGTTAAAAACAATTTCAGCGATTTGGCTTCTTTTAAGGCGACAACTCGCGCCGAGGCCTTGTTGCTGTTGAAAAAAGGGGCTGAGTACTTCCGTGCGGAAGAACCGACCAGTCCCGTTCCCTATCTGATTGAACGCGCGTTGCGCTTGTCCGAAATGAATTTTATGGATTTGTTGGCGGATATCGCGCCTGATGCGCTTTCTCGCGGACGGGATATTTTGGGGGTTCGTCCGGACGAAAATAACGGCGAGTCGCTTTAGGTTTTGAGTTTTGTTAATTGAAGTAAAGGTGAAAGAAAATGGCTTCTAACAGTGGTCAGAAATTTATCGGTAAAAACAGAGCGCCGCGCGTTCAGGTCGAGTACGACGTTGAACTGTACGGGGCGGAAAAAAAGGTCAATTTGCCGTTCGTCATGGGTGTGATGTCCGATTTATCGGGCAAGCCCGCCGAACCGCTTCCCAAGTTGGAAGACCGCAAAATGATGGAAATCGACGCGGACAATTTTGACGATCGTTTGAAAAGCGTGAAGCCGCGCGTTGCTTTCAATGTCCCGAACGCGATGACGGGCGAAGGCAATCTGGCGGTCGACATGACGTTTGAAAGCATGGACGATTTCTCTCCTGCTGCTGTCGCTTCCAAGGTGGACGGTCTGAAGGATCTGCTGAAAGCGCGTCAGGAATTGGCAAACCTTCTTTCCTATATGGACGGTAAATCCGGTGCGGAAGAATTGCTGAACAAGATTTTGGAAGATCCGGCTTTGATGAAGGCTTTGTCTCAGAAAGCCAAGGAAAAGGAAGCGGCGGAAGCTCCCGCGGCTGATGCCGAAAAGGCGGATAAGTAATTGAAGGAAAAGGTGTTTATCAATGGCAAACGAAGCACAACAACAAATTGATTCTTTGAGCGCCGAAACGCTCGAAATGTCCGATTTTGAAAAGCTCCTGAATCAGGAATTCAAGCCGAAGTCGGAAGAAGCCAACTCCGCCGTTCAGAACGCGGTGAAAACGTTGGTCGGTCAGGCTTTGGAAAACACGGCTCTGGTGTCCGATAACTCGATCAAGACGATTGAAGGCATAATTGCCGAACTGGACAAGAAGATTTCCGAGCAGGTCAATCTGATCATTCATCACGAAGACTTTTCCAAACTGGAAGGCGCATGGCGCGGTCTGAACTATCTGGTTAACAACACCCAGACCAGCGAAACGCTGAAAATCCGCGTGATGAACGTGTCCAAACAGGAAGTCGCCAAGAGCCTGAAAAAGTTCAAAGGTACGGCTTGGGATCAGAGCCCGCTCTTCAAAAAGCTGTATGAAGACGAATACGGCACGGCGGGCGGTGAACCGTACGGCTGCCTGATTGGTGACTACTATTTCAACCATACCGCTCCGGATCTGGAAGTCTTGAAGGGAATGGCGCAAATTGCGGCGGCTTCTCACATGCCGTTCATTTCCGCCGCCGATCCGTCCATTATGAATATGGACTCCTGGCAGGAATTGGCGAATCCGCGCGATATCACCAAGATTTTCAGCACGCCGGAATATGCCGCATGGCGTTCCTTCCGCGAATCGGACGACAGCCGCTACGTCGCTTTGGCGATGCCGCGCGTGTTGAGCCGTATGCCCTATGGCGCAAAGACGAATCCCGTCGAGGAATTCAACTTTGAAGAAGATACGGGAGCCGGCTCCAGCGATAAATACAACTGGATGAACGCCGCTTACGCGATGGGCGCGAACATTAACCGTTCGTTCGCGACCTATGGCTGGTGCGCAAATATCCGCGGCGTTGAATCGGGCGGTGCCGTCGAAGGTCTGCCGACCCACACGTTCCCGACCGATGACGGCGGTGTGGCAATGAAGTGCCCGACCGAAGTCGCAATTACCGACCGCCGCGAAGCCGAATTGTCCGCAAACGGCTTCCTGCCGCTGATTCACTGGAAGAATACGGACTACGCCGTGTTCCTGGGCGGCCAGACGGTCAACAAGCCGAAAGAATACGACTCTCCGGACGCAACGGCGAACGCCGCTTTGTCCGCCAGATTGCCGTACATTTTTGCGACGAGCCGTTTTGCGCATTACTTAAAGTGCATTGTCCGCGACAAGATCGGTTCCTTTAAGGAAAAGGCGGATATGCAGCGTTGGTTGGGCGACTGGATTTCCAACTATGTGACCAGCGACCCGAACGCGTCTGAAGAAGTTAAAGCAAAATATCCGTTGGCGGAAGCCAAGGTCGAAGTGGATTCGGTCGAAGGTCAGCCCGGTTACTATTCCGCAAAATTCTATTTGCGTCCGCACTACCAGCTGGAAGGTCTGACGACCTCTCTGCGTCTGGTCACCAAAGTGCCGAGCGGCGCGAAATAAAAGTTTTTTAAGCGGCTTTTCTTTGCGTGATAAAAAAAAGCCGCAATTTGAACAACTCTAGAAATGAAGGAGAAAAAAATATGGCGGTTGATTTCTTTTTGAAATTAGAAGGTATTGACGGACAGTCTGCAGATAAAGGACACGCAAACTGGATCGAAGTTTTCGAAATTGATCACGGTGCAATGCAGAATGTCACGATGCAGCGCGGTGCCGATGTCGCCGGACGCGGTCAGTTCCTGCCGTTCAGATTTACGCATGCTGTCGACAAGGCGACCCCGAAGCTGCAGCAGTTCTGCATGAACGGCCAGAAGATCGCTAAAGCCGAATTCGCCAGCTGCCGCGCGATTGCGGGTGCTCAGGTTCCCGTCTATGAAATCAAGATGGAAAACGTCAAAGTTGCCAAAGCTGAAGTCAAGACGATTGAACGCGAAGGCACTGCCGAAATCATTGAAGAAGTCGAGTTGGTTGTCGGTAAACTGACTTGGAAAGTTACCCCGATTAAGGCGGACAACACCAAGGACGGCGCGATCGAAGCGGCTTTCGACCAGATCGCCAACGCTTAATCGTTTACGCGATAAAGGGGAAAGCCGTATTTTTACGGCTTTCCTCTTATGTCTTTCTCAGGGGGAAGTATGGAAAAAGAAACTGTTAAATCCAAAGAAGACGCAAAATACTGGCCGTGTTTGTTGCGCCGTCTGACGGATTTTGCCCCTGATGAAAAGAAAGAAAACTATTCGCAGGGAATCACGATCAGACAGCTGAAAAAAGATATTTTTGATAATATCGAAATGATTTTGAATTCCCGATCCCATCCGCAAGCGGCAGATTTGGAAAAATATCCAGAACTGGCCGATTCCGTTCTGCTTTACGGGCTGTCGGATTTTTGCGGAAAGGTATGCTCGATGGACGACAGAGAAACAATCCGCGAGCATATTATGCATCAATTAAGAATTTTTGAACCGCGCCTGAATCCCGATACGATAGAGGTTTCTTTGTCCCAAAACGACAGGGAAACAAAATCCGTTCTGGAATTTCAGATTTCGGGAATGATTGATGTCGCGGAATTAAGCGAGGAAATCGTTTTCATTTCCCGTTTGGATTTGGAAACGGGAAATTCCTATTTAAAAAGCTCTCAGGAATAAAAGGCGGAGGACTGTATGGATTTTCTGGATTATTACCGCGACAATCTTGGATATTTGCGCACTTTGGGCGCGGAGTTTGCCGAGGAATTTCCGAAAATAGCCTCCCGTTTGAGCTTATCCTCGTTTGATTGCCGCGATCCGTATGTGGAAAGATTGTTGGAAGGCACGGCTTTTCTGGCGGCGCGCGTTGAAAAGAAACTGGACGACGGTCATAAAAGATTGTTGGAATCCGTTTTGAATTCCGTTGTTCCCGACGCTCTGTATCCGATTGTTTCCGGCGCCGTTGTCGAGGCAAACATCGATTTTGAAAACGATAAAGTAAGACACGGATTTCCTTTACCGGCTTACAGCATTTTCGACGGGTTTGTTCCTTCCGTCAATACGCCGTGCCGTTTCACGTCCGTTTGGAAAACGGAGCTTTCTCCGCTGCGCATCGAGGCGGCGGAATACATTACCCGCGACATTTCCCGGTTCAATATAGATAAAACTCATGCCGCCGCGTTGAAAATCACGTTTGAAATGGTTAACAACCGCCCTGTTACCGATTTGAACATTTCATCTCTTTTCCTGTTTTTGAATTTGCCGGACGCGGTTGCTTCCCTTTTGTTGCGGCAACTTCAGACGGAAACGGAACAGGTCTATTTTTCAACGGATTCTCAAAATTTTATCGCGTTGCCCGATGTCCGCTTCGTGTCTCCGGCCGTTTCGGCTCAGACAATATACGGCAATATGCGCGGGAATCTGAACGGTTTGCACGTTTTACAGAGCTTCTTGTCTTTTCCTTCGTTTTTCAAGTTTGTTTCTTTGGAAAATATCGGCAATTTGTTTACCGAAAAAACGAACAAGTTTGATTTGCTGATCACCTTCGGTCGCCGCGAACCCGAATTGGTCAATGAAATCACGGCGCAGACGGTGAAAACGAATTGCGTTCCCGTGCTGAACCTGTTTAAAAAGCGTTCGGACAGAACATTTTTGGATAAGGACGCTTACGAATTTCAGATTATTGCCGACCGCACGGCGCCTCGCGATTATGAAGTGTACGGTGTCCGCAGGCTTGAATTTTTCAACGAACGCAACGAAACGCTTTTCAGCGCTTCCAATTTTTACGATGAAGACCTTGAAGATGCCGAAAACGATAAGCGAAACTTTTTCTCTCAGCACAGGACGAAAAGTCTGTTCGACCGCAAAGCGACGCAGAGAAGCTCTTATACGGGAACGGAAGTGTTTGTTTCTTTGACGGAACGGGATAAAAGCCTGTTCGACGCGTCGCAATTTTCCGCAGATCTGATCTGCACGAACAGGGATCTGCCGCTTTTACTGACGGAGCAGACGCCTCTTTCCTGTTCGGAAGCCGCCGTTTTGTCGGCATCGTTCGTCATTATGCCTTCCCGTCCTTCCTATCCGCTGATTTCAACGGGTGGATCGTCGGATTGGGCAAAAGTCGCCCATATCGTTTTCAATTTATCCGGAATGTTGTGGCAGGACGGTTCCGTGCCGTTGGATATGCTGCGGACGCTTTTGAGTAATTATTCCATTCGTTCGGCGGAAGAAACGGAACGCATGACGGAAGGCATCGTCGCTCTGACAAGCGAACCGGAAACATTCCGCTTTATCAGAAACGGCGTTGTCTTTTTCGAACCGGGCTGGAAAGTCAGATGCGTTTTGAATGAAAAGTCGTTCGCGGGAACGGGTGTTTATATTTTCGCTTTGGTTTTAAAGGAATTGTTTAAATCCTTTACGCCGCTTAACTCTTTATTGGAAATTGAATTTTCCTCTCAGCAATCGGGACATATCGCAACATGGAAGACGTTGGAAAATTAGTCAAGCAAGCGTCCCGCCGGCTGAGAACGGGAACAGGGGCTCCGGATTTTTTCGAACTGGTGCGGCGCATCGGAAACGGCCGGCCGGATTTGCCTCGTCTGGGAAAAGCCGCGCGTCCGACACAGGAAAACGTGCGTTTCGGTCAGACGCCCTATCTGCATTTTCCGCCGACGGAGGTCGCGGAAATCCGTCAGGGAAACGGAAGTGCCGAAGCATTAATTATGACGTATTTCTTCGGACTTTTGGGCGTGAACGGTCCGATGCCTTTGGAATTTACGGATTACGTCTTTCAGCGTTCCCATAATTACTACGACCAGACGTGGCGGCGGTTTCTGGATATCATCAACCATCGCTTTCTGACACTGTTTTATCGCGCCTGGGCGGAAAACGAACAGGCTGTTTCTTTCGACCGTGCCGACGACGACAAAATCACGGACATCGTCCGCGCTCTGGCGGGGACGCCGTCGGATATGTCTTCCGTCAACAGAACTTTCCCGTATCTGACGGCAAATTACGCCAATCATTTCGGGCGTTCCGTTAAAAGCTGCTCCTCTCTGGAAGAGATTTTGCGCAATGTGATGAAAGTCGATTTGGTCGTTAAAGACTTTGTTGTTTCCTCTTACGATATTCCCAAAAACGCGAGGTGTCATCTGGGGCACCGGGAAACAAGCGTTTTGGGGAAAAATATTCAGCTCGGGCGCACGTATATGAGCGCGACGCGGGAATTTGAAATCGAAGTCGGCCCCGTTTCTTTTGCCGAATGTTGCAAATGGGTGCCGGGCAGAAAAGGATTTGATGTGATTAACAGGATCGTGACGGCTTATCTGGATCGTCCGCTCGAATATTCACTGACGTTCATTGTTATCGGGAAAACCATTCCCGAAGTCCGTTTCGAAGGAAAAGATAAAGGCGTTCGTTTGGGGCAGGGGTTCCTGATAGGACGTCTGAAAGACAATGAAAATACTAAAATTACAATAAAGGCTTCGAGGATTTATGCCAAAAATCACAAAGCCTCGTTTCAACAGCAGGAGAAAAATCTATGGCAAAATTAAAAAGAGTGCAGCTTTTTTCAAAATTGGATCAGGCGGCTTACAAAGCGATCGAAAGCGCAACCATTTTATGTAAGACGCGCGGTAATCCGTATGTCGAGCTGGTGCATTGGGTGAACCAGATTTTGATGAGCGAAAACACCGACTGGCACGCGGCGATCAAGCATTTCGCTCTGGACGAAGCTAAAATCGCCAAAGACATGACGCGCGCTCTGGACGCTTTGCCGCGCGGGGCGAGCTCGATCAGCGATTTCTCCTCAACGATTCAGATGGCCGTGCAGGAAGCGTGGATGACGACTTCTCTGGTGTTCGGGGAAACCGCGATCCGCACGGGGCATTTGCTCTGCGCTTTGAAACAGTCGCCGGAGCTCGCGCGCCTGTTGCACGATATGAGTGGCGAATTTATCCGCATTAACGGCGATTTGCTGGTTGAACAGTTTAAAGACATCGTTTCCGCTTCGGGCGAAACCTCCGTTGTTGCTACCGGTGAGGGCGGAGCGACCGGACAGGCCGGACAGATGATGAGCGCGGCGGCGATGGGAAAAGGCGAAGCGCTGAAGCTCTACACCGTCGATATGACCGCGCAAGCCAAAGAAGGCAAGAGCGATCCCGTTGTCGGCCGTGATGCCGAAATCCGCAAAATTATCGATATTTTGATGCGTCGTCGTCAGAACAACCCGATTTTGACCGGTGACGCCGGCGTGGGTAAAACCGCCGTCGTCGAAGGGTTCGCGCAGAGATTGGCGGCGGGCGACGTTCCCGACTGCTTAAAAGGAACGATCCTGCGTTCTTTGGACATCGGTCTGTTGCAGGCGGGCGCGAGCATGAAAGGCGAATTTGAAAACCGTCTGAAACAAGTCATTGAGGAAGTGCAGACCTCCGACACGCCGATTATTCTGTTCATCGACGAAGCGCACACCTTGATCGGTGCCGGCGGCACGGCGGGACAGAACGACGCGGCGAACCTGTTAAAACCCGCTTTGGCACGCGGCAAACTGCGCTGCATTGCGGCGACGACCTGGGCTGAATACGTCAAATACTTTGAAAAAGATCCGGCTTTGACCCGTCGTTTCCAGAACATTCTGGTGGACGAGCCGGACGACGACAAGGCGACGCAGATGATGCGCGGCATGATCGGCGCGTTGGAAAAACATCACAACGTGCTGGTGTTGGACGAAGCGTTGTCCGCTGCCGTGAAGCTGTCCCGCCGCTATATTCCGGCGCGTCAATTGCCGGATAAAGCGGTCAGCATTCTGGACACCGCCTGCGCTCGTGTGGCGTTGAGCCAGAATTCCGATCCGGCTGAACTCGAATTCTGCAAGCGCAAAATCTCGGCTCTTGAACTGGAAAAGGAAATCCTGACCCGCGAGGAAGGCGAAGGGTGCGATCATAAGGAAAAATTGGCGGAACTCGATGCTGAATTAGCCAAACAAAACGAAAAGAAAGCCGGTTTGGAAGACCGTCTGGCCAAAGAAAAAGCCGTCGTCGCCGAATGCGCAAAACTGCGTGATTCTTTGCGTGAGGAAGGCGCTTCCACCGACACAATCCGCGAACAGCTGATCGCGAAACAAAAGGAACTGTCGGAATTGCAGGGCGACGATCCGCTCGTTCTGCCGCAGGTCGATACGCAGGCTGTTTCGACAATCATTTCCGAATGGACGGGAATTCCTCTGGGACGCATGGTCAAGAATGAAATCCAATCCGTCCTGAACCTCGGCGATGAAATGAACAAGCGCGTCATCGGACAAAGACACGGGCTTGACCTGATCGCCAAGCGCGTGATGACGGCGAGAGCCTCTCTGGCCGATCCGAATCGCCCGATCGCGGTTATCATGCTGGCGGGGCCCAGCGGCGTCGGTAAGACGGAAACGGCTCTGGCGTTGGCGGAACAGATGTACGGCAGCGAACAGAACATCGTCACGATCAACATGAGCGAATTCCAGGAATCGCATACGGTGTCCACGCTGAAAGGCGCCCCTCCGGGATACGTCGGTTACGGTGAAGGCGGCGTTCTGACCGAAGCCGTCCGTCGCAAACCGTACAGCGTCGTTTTGCTTGACGAAGTCGAAAAAGCTCACCCGGACGTGCACGAAATCTTCTTCCAGGTCTTTGACAAAGGACAGATGGAGGACGGCGCCGGTCGTCTGGTGAATTTCCGCAACACGATCATTTTGTTGACGACGAACGTCGGCGACAACGCAATTTGTGATTTGTGCGAGGACGAGGACAATCTGCCCAGCATGGAAACATTGGAGGAAGCCGTTCGTCCCGCGATGATGAAAGTGTTCCCGGCGGCATTGCTCGGCCGTATTTCAATCGTTCCGTATTATCCGTTGGGCAAAAAGGCTTTGTACAACATCATTGATTTGAAGTTGGCGAAAGTCGTCAAGCGCGTCAAGGAAAACTACAAAGCCGAGCTGACCTACACGGACAACGTGCGCAACGAAATTATCCGTCGTTGCAACAACGCGGCGTCCGGCGCGCGTCTGATTGATGCGATCATCAACAACGACCTGTTGCCTGAAATCAGCGCGTCGTTCCTGCGCAACACGATGGAAGGACATACGCTGAAGAAAGCTGTCGTTGACGCGAAAGACGAACAATTTACGTATGAGTTTGAAAACAAGGAGGAGTAACCATGCCCACACCTGTTGCAACAATAGCGAACCTGACGGCGACCGGAGACGTTATTCTCGGTCCCGGCGGGATCACCACAATGGTCAAGGGGCTACCCGTCGCCTGTATGGGCGACGCGGTCGCCGGACCGATGTGCATCGGCGCGGTCACGATGACGACCGCGATCAACAAACTGGCAAAAGGACGGCCGATTGCGAATCTCGGCTCATTGGTGACGGGGATCTCCCCGCCCGCTTTGGGCGCGCCGATCGCAACCGCGGTTCTTGTTTGTCCGAATGTCAATGAAATCGTTTAAGGAATAAAAAAATGCCCGTAGCCGTGAATGAAATGCTGAATATCAAGTTTGCCGGCGGCAAGTTTGAGGACTTTTATGTGTATGACGTTGTGATGAAGGAAGCCATTTCCGATCTCTACGAAGCCGACGTGCTGGTGTTGTCGGACAAGGCGTACACCTACGAACAGCTTGCCGAGGCGTTATTTTTGAACGTGACTCTGTCGATTACGCAGCGGCTGTCCAAAGCGACACAGAAACGCACGCGCTGGTTCAGCGGTATCGTTACGGAAATCGAGCATTTAGGCGTGTTTTACGCTTCGGATAAAGCGGATTGCTTTTCGTACCGTCTGAAAATCGAGCCGCCTTTGGCCAAGCTGAAGCACATCACGCGCAAAGCCGTGTATAATCGCAAGACGCCGGTCGACGTTTTGTCAGAAATCGTCGCGGGGCAGGAGCTGAGCGCGAACTTTTCGGAGGATTTCGTTTCCCGTCGTCCGTTCAACGCTTTCGGCATTTACGAGCAGGACGAGGAATCCGATTACGACTTTCTGAAACGTCTGACGTCCATGTACGGATTGAGCTTTTCTTTCAAACACTTGAAAGCGGCGTCCAACAGTTTGGCAAATACGGAATTGTATTTTTCGGCGGGCGAGCGTTTTCCCGACTGGACGGAGATCGCTTATTCGGACGGTCGTTCGGTTCCCGCCGTGTCGCAATTCGATTTCCGCACGGAAAGCGGCGAAAAAAATCTTTGGAAACTGGACAACTGGTCGATGAAGCGGCAGGACGGCTATGACGGTGTGATGCTGCAGGAAACGTATCCGAATTCCAACGTCGGTTCTTACGACTGGAAAGTCGGCAAGACGGACGACAAGGACAAACGCCGCGTCTATACGTCGCACTTTCACGGCTATGCGCGCGACGTCGATAAAAAATCCGTTGATGATGACGTGGCGTTGATTCTGAAAGCAAAATACTGTGCGTTTCAGCTGGAAAAAGACGTCTGGACGGGCAAAGGTGACAATCTGTTGCTGACGCCGTGCCGAATGTTTACGCTGGCGCATTTCTACGGCATGAAAAACAACGCGTCCGTTTCGGCTATGGTGACGAAAACGCAAACGCATTGCCGCGCGAAATGGCCGGCGACTTTGGCTGTTTCGCCCGATGCCAACGGCAACGAGGAGATTACGGAAATTTCGTTCTCTGCAATGAATTACGGCGCCCAGTCCGACAAGCGCTTTTGTCCGAAATGCGTCGTTTTAAGGAGAAGTGAAGCATGATGTTGCAGGAAATGATCGTCACCAATGCTGACGGGAAAACATCTGAGATTGTTGAAAGCAAAGGAGTAAAGACTGAAAAAAGTTTAGTGGGGCAATGCCTTCAAAGCGGGGATATGTACACTTTTTACGCGGTTAAGAAAGTGAACCCCGCTTCGTCGACACCGTCTCCCGAAAAAAAAGCGGCAAAAGTCAAAATCATGATGCCTTTGGGTGGCAAGCTGAACGGTCTGTACCGTTTCCCGCGCGTCGGCGAAAAAGTCGTCGTCGCGGTCGAAGGGACCGCGCATTATCTGATGGGCTATCTGCCGACGGCGGAAAACGCGTTTTCTTCGACAACGGACGATTTTAAGGAAGAAGGGCTTGTCCTGCGCTATAAAAAATCGGGAAAAAACGCTTCGGGCAAAGAATATTCCGAAATCGCGTTCAGGAGAAAAGACACCAAATGGCCGACGAGCGATTCTTCTTTGAAGAATGAAACCGATTCCACCTATAACAGTACCAAAAAACAGTATTATCCTTACGTCGATAATGTTGAAATTTCTTCGACGGGCGATATCGTCAGCGAAGCGAAAAACTTCAACAAGCTGGACGGGGAGCGCGTCTTGCTCCAGTCGAAATTTCTGACGTCGGACAATATAGACAGCACGGGAACGTCGTCCGTTAAGGAAATGACCGTCAAAGAGGACACGATCGGCAAAGGCGATTTGTTCCTCAACGCGGACAGGCGCATCGTCCTGAAAGCCCGCGAAGGCTTTGCCGTTGAGGTCGGAGGGTGCACTTTGTCCATAACGCCGTCCGGCATTTCCATAAAAGCCGGAAAACTGGACGGAGCTCCTGTGGGCGAAGGGCCGTTTGACGCTTCTTTGTCGCTGTCCGTGAAGGGCGGCGTCGATATGACGGGACGATCCATGTCGGGCGATTTCAACCGCGGCGTTTCATTTTCCGACGCGTTCGGCGGCGCCTTCGATTTGGAAACGGGAATGGTCTCCGTCAACGGAACGTCCGTTTCGTTGGGCGCGATGACGACGCTTTCGGCGATAGATAAGTCCGTCGTCGGTCTGGCGAGTCTGATTGCGCAGATCGCTTCCGTTCCGCTCAGCGCGGATACCGAAAATGAGGACGGATCGGCCGCTGAGGCCAGCCGGCAGATCAAGACGATCAATTCCTTGTTCGGCGGCGTCTTTAAATATCCCGATTTTTGCAAAAAGAATATCTCGTATCCCGACGCGTCTAATCTGGATACGGCGGTCAGGGTCGTCAAAGTCATTTATAAAATATTCGATAAAATCAAAAACGTGCTGATCAAGGATTTCGACGCTCTGGCCTGTCTGCATTACGACTCAACGAAGAAGAAATACTGTAACGATGATCGTCGGAAAGACTGTCTGCTGGCCTGTACGATCATTGATGCGACGTTGCAAGCGATTATCGTCGGTATGCTGTTGGTCTCCGCGTACGAAGGCATGGTGCATCAGGCGACGATAAAGCTGACAAGCAACGCCGCTATCGCCTTTGATTCCAAAGATTACTATCAGGCTTCATTGAATGCCGAACAGGTCGCTGCGGGCACAGGGGGGCTTGATCTGTCAAACGGCGGAGGCGGCGCACCAGCGCCGAGCACTACAAAAGAAAAAGTGAAAGCGTTTGCGGGAAAAGCCTTTGACCGGCATGCCGAAGACGCTGTTTCCTTTGTCATGTCCGAAATCGGCATGTACGCCTCTTTCGCCACGGATTCGCTGACGGAAGATACCAAAAAAGCGTTAGGAGAACTGTAACATGGCAAACTCTTCTGAAGATCAACAGGTTTTACAGGACGCTATCGAAGCGGCGGTGATGCCCGTCATTACCTCTGCGGCGACGATGCTGACCGTTGAGGCGGTGACGGCGGCCGTGAAAAAGCTGACGGCGACCAATTACAAGCGCTACGACGTGACGGGCGACACGAATATGAAGCCCAGCGAAAAAGAGGTGACGATCAACAAATCGGAAGCGTCGGCAAACGAAACGGAAGGGAAGCTGTCCAAAGACGGCGTTTCCGCGCAGGACGGTAGCATCAAGGCCAGCGAAACCGAAGCGAAAGCCGCAACGGGCGAGGCGACCGCGGCGGAATCCGGCGCGCAGGCTTTGCGCACGAAAGCGGGTGCTTCCGACATCGAAGTCAAAGCGTTGAAGATAACTTAAAGAAGGGTGGAAAATCATGTCAGATAAATTTAAATGGCTGAACAGACACTTTGTCTTGTTAAGATATAAAACGCTTGACGACGTGTGCAAAACAGAAGGCTATAAAATCCGTCCCGACATTCAGTCGTTTTTCGACGGCAAAACGGACGCGGAGGAAGTCGTCTGGAACTTCGCCGACGCGGGACGCTGGAAATGCGCGTGCGAGCTTTTGTCCTATATGGCGCACCGGCGCGCGGCGGTCTGGTGGGGGTATCAGTGCCTTTTATCTTTGATTGAGGAACTGAAAGAGGTTCCCGCGGAAGAGGCGGATATCGACAATATTGCGACTTCTTTTGAACCGAAAATCCCCGACTTTGCCAAAGTCGAAGTGCCAAAGGGGGATCAGGAAAAAATCAAAAAAGCCGAAGAACAGTTTGAAGCGATGAAACGGGGAATCGCCGAAATGTGCAAGCAGGCGAATCCCGAAATGCTGGAGTTGGTGGAAAAAAGCCTCGATCACGCGTTCAACCTGTTTAAAGAGCAACACGGCATGACGCCGCTGGAGCTGTTGCAAATGGCTCTTGATAAAAACAAGAAACCGCAGCAGGTCGATCCCGACAGTCCGATTTTCAAAGCCGCGGATCAGCTGGAAGCTCAGTTGCAGGCGGTGCGCAAGGAAACGTTGGACACGATTCACGCCGTTATTCCGCCGAAGGTTCCCGAACACGAAGCGAAAGTCCGCGACAACGCGATGCAGGCGGTTTATCGCTGGATCGTCGCACCTGATGAAGTCAACGCGAAAAGAGTTTTGGACATCGGCAACGAATGTCCGGAAACACCCGCGGGCATGCTTTCGCTCAGCGCTTTTTGGGCCGGCGGTAATCTGACGCCCGGCGGCAAGCAGGTCGTTCCGACTCCCGCGGGATTGGCGGCAAACGGCATCAATCAGGTATTACTGATGTGCGCTCTGCACAAGGGCGGCACGCGCAAGCTGAAAGAACGCTACGAGCATTACTTCAATCTGGGCGTGGAAGTAATGACGGGCAAAAACAACTGGGACGAAAGCGTCGCCGAAGGCGAGAGGCCGCACGACGCAGAGCTTTCCTCTTCTTTTAAACCGACCGGAAAAGAGGGAGAAAAACAGACTAAATATCAACGCTGGAAACCCACGGATCAGGAGTAAAACATGATTCTGCAGGAAATGATTGTCACCAACAGTGAAGGTAAAACCGAAACGCCGGAAGACGGCGATCTGACGGGGAGATGTTTCGAAGGCGAGGACGTGTATACTTTTTACGCGGTTAAAAAGGTAAATCCGTCATCTTCGACGCCGACGGCCGAGCAGAAGGCGGCGAAAGTTAAAATCATGATGCCTTTGGGCGGCGATTTAAACGGTATGTACCGTTTTCCGCGCGTGGGCGAAAAGGTCGTCGTCGGGGTTGAAGGGACGGCGCATTATCTGATGGGCTATCTGCCGACGAAGGAAAAGCCGTTCTCTCCCGAAAAAGAAAAGAAGGACGCTTTCAATAAGAAGGCGCAGATTCTGCGTTATAAAAAGACGGGCGACAACACCTCCGATTCGACTTATTCCGAAATAGGTTTTTATTCCGAAGAGACCGAATGGAAAAAGAAGAGCGACGACGAAACTTTGCCCGTCGTCGACAAGATCAAACTGTCCTCCACGGGCGACATCGAAACGCACGCGCAGAACTACAACGAAACGGCGGCAAAGCGTATCGCTTTATTCGCGGGCTACGGCGACGACATCGAAAAGCGCAAAGCCAAACAGAAACAAAATCTGAAAGATAAAAAAACGGATTTGGATCTGGAGGCTTTTCCCGTTATGCCGCAGGATTACGCGGATCAGGATCCGACGTTCCTTACGGGCGACATTCAGATGCGCGCCAAAAACCGTATCGTTCTGAAAGCGGAAGACACGATCGAAATCATTGCGGGCCATTCGTTGATTCGTTTGGATTCGTCTGGCATTACCCTGCTTTCCAGAAAAGCGTCCATATCCTCCGTCAACGCATGGGATACGTCGCTGACACTTTCCGCCAACGCCGGCGTGACGATGTTCGGAACGAAGGTCGCTATCAATTCGGCATATAAATTCGCGTTGACAGACGCTTTCGGCGGAACGGTCCAGAGTGTCGGCGGCGTTATGCGCCTTTCGGGGGCGGATGTGGGAATGATGTCGATGTGTAAAGCGGCTTATCTCGTCAAAGGCGTTTCGGCGTCCGCTTCTTTTGCGACGAATGTCGCTTCGGTCAGTATGGGGATCGATCAGGAACGGGGGAACAGAACGGGCGACGGCTCAACGGTCAATAAAATGGCGTCGTATTTTTCAATCGGCGCGGGAGTTGCGGGAACGGTCGTCGGCGTCAACTGGAATCTCAATTCGGCTTCATCGCTCAGAGCAGATGATACCGCCGGCGCGATCGTCGGTTTAACGGATTTTCTGATTACGATGCTCGGTCTGGTCAATACCATTTTGGAATCGGTCATTTTGTCTAAAACCGACAAGAAAAATTGCGGGCAATCGGGATTGGCGTTGGCGCTGATGATCGCTGAATACGGTTTAATCATGCAGCAGTTTATCCGGTTGGAAGTCGCCAACCCGAGCTGGGTCCACATGGGGAATGTACTGTTGAAAAGCGGGGGCAATGTGTATGTGAGCGGAACGTCTATTATAGAAACCGCCGTCGGCGGAGTGAACGCAAAATCCCCGACGGCGGGAGCGGACACTTGGTTTTTGGCGGATCTTGCAAGAATGGTGTTCGGAAAAGAGGCGCAGGGCGAGTTTTGGAAATTGGCTTTGAAAAGTGCCGCCGCTGCGGCGGTCCTTATTGCCGGTGGCGGTGCGGGCGCTTACGTCGGATACTGTCATTCATCTTCCACCAATGCGTCGATACGAAAAGAATTGGAGGCACTTTAAATGGTTGATCTTAGTGCGGAAGCCGGAAAACAGGCAAATGAGTTAGCGGGAAAAACAGGCACAAGTCTGGATGCTGATACGACAAAAAAGATTCAGGAAATTGTCGCGCCGCTGGTTACCTCGGTGGCAGCGACGATGTTGACCGGTATCGCTTTGGCGGTCGTTACCAAATTGGTCGTTACAAACGTCAAGGAAAGCGACCTGCGCGGTGATACGAATTTGAAACCGACCGAACAGGAAACGACCGTCAGCAAATCCGAAGCGGCGGCGTCCGAAACGGAAGGAAAACTTTCCAAGGACGGTGTTTCCGCGCAGGACGGCAACATCAAAGCCACCGAAACGGAAGCAAAAGCCGCAACGGGCGAAGCGACCGCCTCCGAAGCCGGCGCCCAGGCGGTCCGCACGAAGGCGGGCGCGTCCGATATCGAAGTCAAAGCGTTGAAGATAACCTAAGGGATAAAAGAAAATGTCCGATAAATTGGAATGGATGAACAGGCACTTTGTCCTGTTAAGACACAAAGAATTAGACGACGTGTGCAAAATCGAAGGCTACAAGATTCGTCCCGACATTCAGTCGTTCTTTGACGGGAAAACGGACGCGGAGGAAATCGTTTGGAATTTCGCGGACGCGGGACGTTGGAAATGCGCGTGCGAATTGTTGGCGTACATGGCGCACAGACGCGCGGCGGTTTGGTGGGGGTATCAATGCCTGTTGTCTTTAATTGAGGAATTGAAAATCGCTCCTGCCGAAGAAAGGGATATCGACTCCATCGCGACATCGTTTGAACCGACCGTTCCCGATTTCGCCAAGGTCGAACCGCCCGAACCCGATCCCGCGCAGGTCGCGAAAATGGAGGCGCAGATTTTGCAAATTCAGGCGGATTATCAGGAAATGCGGGCAATGGCGGATCCCGAAATGCTGAAAATGCTCGAAGACGGACTGGAAGTTGCCTGTCAGGAATTTAAAAAGGTTCACGGTCATCATCCGATGGAACTGATGGATATGCTGACGGCAAAATTGGCACAGGACCCGCATGAAATCGACCGCGATTCCCCGATTTTCAAAGCGGCGGACGAAATCAAATCCAAGCTGATGACGGTGCGTCAGGAAACGCTGGACACGATTCACGCGGTCATTCCGCCGAAAGTTCCCGAACACGAAGCAAAAGTGCGCGACAACGCGATGCAGGCGATTTACCGCTGGGTCGTTTCGCCCGACGAGGTCAATGCGAAAAAGGCGTTGGAAGTTGGCAACGAATGCTCCGACACGCCGGCGGGACTGCTTTCTTACTGCGCGTTCTGGGCGGGCGGTAATCTGATGCCCGAAGGCGAGCAGGTTATTCCGACACCTGCGGGCTTGGCGGCAAACGGTATCTGTCAGGTGCTGTTGATGTGCGCTTTGCACAAAGGCGGCACGCGCAAGCTGAAAGAACGCTACGAGCATTACTTCAATCTGGGCGTGGAAGTAATGACGGGCAAAAACAACTGGGACGAAAGCGTTGTCGTAGGTGAGGCACCGCATGACGCTGAACAGGCTTCTTCTTATAACCCCGAAGAACCGGAGAAAGATTCCGAAGAAGTAAAGAAGGCCGGACAGTCGAAAGATATGGAAGAAGAATCGGCGGAGAAGTCTAAACCTGTGTATAAGCGTTGGAAGCCGACGAGGGAGTAAAATATGATTCTACAAGAAATGATTGTTACCGACGGTGAAGGAAAAACATCAAAAATCGTCCAAAAAAACAATAAAGATGTTGAAGAAAGTTTAGCCGGTGAGTGCATTCAAAGCGAAGATATGTATACCTTCTTCGCGGTTAAAAAGAAAAATGCCGCCGCTGATGTTGTTTCCGCCGAAAAGATGCCTGTAAGAGTCCGTCTGACGCTGCCTGTCGGCGGCGATTTAAACGGTATGTACCGTTTCCCGCGCGTCGGCGAAAAAGTGCTGGTCGCGGTCGAAGGAGCGGCGCATTACCTGATGAGCTATCTGCCGACAAAGGAAAATCCGTTTTCCCCGAAAGAAATAGTAGGGGACAAAGAGACAGATAAAGAAAAAACGGACGTTTTCGACAAGGAAGCGCAGGTCCTGCGTTATAAAAAGACGGGGCAAAACACCTCCGATTCGACTTATTCCGAAATCGGTTTTTATTCCGAAACGACCGAATGGAAGGAAAAAGAGGAGGGCACCAACAAAAAATTAGAGGATAAATCGGATCTGCCGATCGTTGATAAGATCAAAGTGTTGTCCACGGGCGACATCGAAACGCGGGCGCAGAACTATAATGAAACGGCGGCAAAGCGTATCGGGTTGTTCGCGGGTTACGGCGACGATCTTGAAAAACGCAAAACCCAACAGAAACAAAATCTGAAGGATAAAAAAACGGCTTTGGATCTGAATGCGTTCCCCTCCCTGCCACAGGATCGTTCCGATCAGGATCCGTCGTTCTTTTCGGGCGACATTCAGATGCGCGCCAAAAAGCGTATCGTTTTAAAAGCGGAAGACACGATCGAAATCATGGCGGGCAATTCGATGATCCGTATGGATTCGACGGGCATTTCCCTGATTTCCAGAAGAACGTCCGCTTCCACCGTCAACTCGTGGGACACGTCGTTGACGCTGTCCTCCCGCGACGGGGTGACGATGTTCGGAACGAAGGTCAACATCAATTCGGCGTATAAATTCATGTTGACTGATGCCTGGGGCGGAAACATCACGAGCTTTGGCGGTGTTGTGCGCGTTACGGGCGCCGATATCAGACTGCGTTCGTTGTGCAAGGCGTCGTATGTCGTTAAAGGCGTTGCGGCGAGCACTTCGTTCGCGACGAACGTCGTTTCCGGCGCCTATGGCATCGCACAGGAGCAGGGTGACGGCACCGGCAGCTTTTTGGGTAACAAACTGCCGTCTTACGTGTCGATGGCCCCGGGTATTCTGGGCGCGATCGTCAGCGTTCACTGGGGCTTCGACACAATGGAAAAATTCGCGAAGGACAAAGCCGGCACTTTGGTCGGTATAATGGATCTGATCATTACGCTACTCGGCGTGGTCGGTATGGCTTTGGACGGGGTGGTTCTTTCCCAAACCGACAAGAAAAAAGGCGGCCGCGCGGGATTGACGTACGCGTTGATGGTCGTCGAATACGGACTGATCCTGACGAATTTCGTCTTACTGAATACCGCTAATGAGAACTGGATGCATGCGTCGAGTATATTGATGAGTTATGACGGCAATCTGTATCAAACCGGAAAAACATTCAAAGCGATGACTCTAGATAAGTTTGAAGCCAACTCGGCGCTGGCGGGAGTTGATGAGACGTTTTTCGGCGGTCTGTGGAAAGGATTCAAGGGACAGGATTGGTGGTGGATCGCATTGGAAGTCTTTGCTGCAGTAGCTATTCTTGGCGGTTCCGGTGTCGGCGGAGTTTTCGGATTCAAACATTCATCTTCCGTTAATGCAGATATTCGCAAGGAATTGGAGGCTCTTTAAATGGCAGATAATACTACAGACGCCATGAATATGGCGAAGGACGCGACAGGCTCGAGTCTGGACGACAACACTCAAAAAAAGATCAAGGACCTCATTACGCCGATCATCACGTCCATGGGGGCGGCGGCGCTTACGGCGGCGGCGGTGGCGGTTATTTCCGAACTGGTCGTTACGAATGTCAAAGAAGAAGACGTCACGGGCGACAGAAACCTGAAACCGACCGAACAGGATACGACCGTCAGCAAATCCGAAGCGGCGGCGTCCGAAACGGAAGGCAAACTTTCCAAAGACGGCGTTTCCGCGCAGGACGGCAACATTAAAGCTGCCGAAACGGAAGCGAAAGCCTCGACGGGCGAAGCGACGGCGGCGGAATCCGGTGCACAGGCGGTCCGCACGAAGGCGGGCGCGTCCGATATTGAAGTCAAAGCGTTGAAGATAACCTAAGGGATAAAAGAAAATGTCCGATAAATTGGAATGGATGAACAAGCACTTCGTCCTGTTAAGACATAAAACCTTGAACGACGTTTGCAACGTCGAAGGCTATAAGATCCGCCCCGACCTGCTTTCGTTTTTCACGAATCAGACGGACGCGGAAAAAGTCGTCTGGGACTTTGCCGAGGCCGGACGGTGGAAATGTGCGTGCGAGCTGATGGCGTACATGGCGCACCGCCGCGCCGCCGTGTGGTGGGGGTATCAATGCCTGTTGTCTTTGATTGAGGAATTGAAGATCGTTCCCGCCGAAGATCGCGACATCGACTCCATCGCGACGTCGTTTGAACCGGAGGTTCCCGACTTCGCCAAGGTCGAACCGCCGAAACCTGATCCGGCGCGGGTCGCGGACATGGAGGCGTCAATCGCCAAAATGCAGGCGGAGTATCAGGAAATGCGGGCAAAGGCGGATCCCGAAATGCTGAAAATGGTCGAAGACGGGCTGGAGCTCGCCTTTCAGGAATTTAAAAAGGTGCACGGACATCATCCGATGGAGCTTTTGAAAATGGTAGCGGCAAAACCGTCCGATCCCTATCCGATCGACCTCAATTCTCCGATCTTCAAGGCGGCGGACGAAATCAAATCCAAGCTGATGACGGTGCGTCAGGAAACGCTGGACACGATTCACGCGGTCATTCCGCCGAAAGTTCCCGAACACGAAGCAAAAGTGCGCGACAACGCGATGCAGGCGATTTACCGCTGGATCGTCGCGCCCGATGAAATCAATGCGAAAAAGGCGTTGGAAGTCGGCAACGAATGCTCCGACACGCCGGCGGGACTGCTTTCTTACTGTGCGTTCTGGGCAGGCGGCAATTTGACGCCCGATTCCAAACAGGATCAGGTCGTTCCGACTCCGGCAGGCTTAGCGGCGAACGGCATCTGTCAGGTGTTGCTGATGTGCGCTTTGCACAAAGGCGGTACGCGCAAGCTGAAAGAACGCTACGAACTTTACTTTAAGCTGGGCGTTGACGTGCTGACCGGAGAAAACAACTGGGTCGAAAGCGTCATTGAAGGCGAAGCGCCGCACGACGCCGAATCGCCTTCTTCCTCTGAACCGGAAGAACCGGAGGAAGATCCCGAGGAAGTAATGGAGGCCGGACTGTCGGAAGATATGGAAGAAGAACAGGAGGATATTCCGGAGAAAGAACCGGCGGAGAATCCTAAGTCTGTGTATAAACGCTGGAAGCCGACGTGGATGTAAAAAATGATTTTACAGGAAATGATCGTTACCAATGCCGAAGGCAAAACGGAAAAACTCGTTGAAAAAGACGGCAAGAAGGTTGAAGAAAGCTTAGTTGGTCAGCATATCAAAAGCGAAGATATGTATTCTTTTTACGCGATAAAAAAGAAAAATGATGCTGCCGATGTCGTTTCTGCCGAAAAAAAGCCCGCGAAAGTCCGTCTGACGCTTCCTGTGGGTGGCGAGATGAACGGCATGTACCGTTTCCCGCGCGTCGGCGAAAAAGTGCTGGTCGCGGTCGAAGGGGCGGCGCATTATCTGATGAGCTATCTGCCCAGCGAGGAAAACCCGTTTTCCGAAAAAGAGAACAATAAGGAAAAAACGGACGTTTTTGACGAGGAAGGTCAGGTTCTGCGCTATAAAAAGACGGGAGCGAACGTCTCCGACGAAGAACGCGACGAATCCTATTCCGAAATCGGATTTTACAAGGAACCTTCCCGCTGGCAGACGCAAGATGAAAATCTGAAAAACACGACCCTTTCGAAAGAGGCCGTTGTCGGCCAAAAAGACGACGGCACAGATGAAATAGGATATTTCCCGTATATTGATCAGGTCAAAATCTCTTCAACCGGCGACGTGACGTCCAACGCGCAAAACCTGAACGAAATGAAGGGAAGGCGCGTGTCGATCGAATCGAAATTCCTGATCGGAGACGAAAAGGAAAAAGATGCGAGCGGAAACGAGGTCACCATTTCCGGCAATATCAAAAGCGATTTAAAGGAACGCGCTCTTGACGAAGACGAGCTCAATAAAGGCGACGTTTTCATCAACGCCGACAACAAAGTCGTCATTGACGCCCGCAACGGCATTTTATTAAGGGTCGGCGGCGCGGAAGTTTCCATTACGCCCGAAGGCGTTTCTTTAAGCGCCGCTAAACTCGACGGCGTCGAGGAAGGCGAGGGACCGTTTGATGCGGAACTTTCCGTATCGCAAAACGGCTCAGTCTCCATGAACGGCAAAAAATTATCCGGTTCTTTCGGAAATTCCGTTTCATTTGAGGACGACTTCGGCAGCAGCATTTCGATGTCAATGGGCGGTGTGGACATTTCCGGCCGCGCCGTTTCCATGGGGGCGTCAACGACGACGTCGGTCGCGCTTTCCTTCTTGCAGGGCGTGATGGACACGCTGAACCATATCGTTTCCATTCCGCGTTCTTCCCTCAAGCACACTTTTGGCGAGATAAAGGGCAGCGAAGTCACGGATCAGCTGGAAAAAGTGATTTCTCTGGCCGACAAAATCAGCGAGGAATTTTCCGAAGACGCGGGCGCAAGCGAACCCGGCAATAAAAGTCCGTCGGCAAAAAGAGTTGCCGTCGTTTCCAAAGTTCTGACGTTGATTTCCACCATTATCAGCAACGTGCGTAGCGTCGTCGAAAAGAAATATTACAAGCAATACACGACCCGCTACGATACAACCGACAAGAAATTCTACGTGAACGACTACCGCATGGAAGCGACGCTGGCCTTCGATATTGTCGAAAGCACGATTCAGATGACGTTGCAGGGATTGATGATCTCTTCGGCTTTGGACGCGATGTTGCACGAAGCGACCATTTCGCTTTCGCCGAACGCCAATATCGTCATGGATTCCAAAGGATATTATCAGGCGTCCATCATGGAACAGAAAGCAAAAGAGGCGTTGGCGGGCATCAGTGTCGAGGCGAACTCCAAACTTGGCGAACAGGAAGCCAATGAAATGGAGCAGAAAACAAAAGAGCTTGAGGACAAAGCTAAGGCGGAACGCGACGCGGCACAGCAAAAGGTCGACGAAAAACAAAAGGAAATCGCCGATCAGGAGTCGATTATCAACAACCCCGCTTCCACTCCGGAACAAAAACAGCAGGCGGAAGAAACCAAAAAGAGACTGGAAAAAGAAAAAACGGAACTGGAAGGCGAACGCGACAAGGCGCAAAAAGAATACGACGACGCCAAGGCCAATCACGATCAGGCGGTGACTAACAAAAACAAATCCAAGGACTATCGGGACGAAGTGGCGGCCAAAAAGACGGAAGCCGATACGAAACGTACGGAAGCGGACGCGAAAAAAGCCGAACTGGAAACGGCAAGAACCGAACGCGATACGGCTCAGACGGCCGCCGATGCCAAAAAAGGCGAGTTGGATACGGCCGATACCGAACTCAACAACGCCAGAACGGCGAAAGACGATGCTTACCGCGCCACCGAAGAAGCGACCAGAAGATACGCCGATGATCCGTCCGAGGCAAACCGCGCGGCACAGGAACAGGCTTCTCAGAACTACGTTAATGCGGAGCAGGAATACCGGAATAAAGAGACCGCCCGCAACGCTAAGCAAAGCGAATATGACAGCGCTCTTAACGATCTGAAAACCAAGCAGGAAAATGTCGCAACCAAGCAGACCGCTTACGATGAGGCGGAAACGGCCTACGATGAGGCGGTGCAAAACAAAGATATCGCGGAAAACGGCAAAAAACCGAAGAAAGACAGCTTGGATACGGCGAACAAGGCGTTGAAGTACATTAACAAGTACGGCAAGGCGGCGGCAGGCATCATCATGCTTGAATACAAGTCGTTCCTTGCAAGCAAAGAAAAAGACAAAGATACAAAAGCGGAATTGGAGGCGTTGTAAGATGGCGTTGGACGAAACGACAAAGGCGGCGATTAAAGCCGCGGTCACTCCGATCGCGACGATGGCGACAACCACGCTGCTGACGGCGGCGTTGAAGCAGGGCATCAAAATGCTGTCGACGACAAACTACAAGAACAGCAATCTGACAGGTGACACAACTTTGAAGCCCAGCGAAAAAGATGTCGCAATCAGCAAGGCGGAAACGGCGGCTTCCGAAGCGGAGGGAAAATTGTCCAAGGACGGCGTTTCGGCGCAGGACGGCAATATCAAAGCCGCCGAAACCGAAGCAAAAGCCTCGACCGGCGAAGCCACGGCGGCGGAAGCGGGCGCCCAAGCGGTCAGAACGAAAGCGGGCGCGTCCGATATTGAAGTCAAAGCGCTGAAAATAACTTAAAGGATAAAGGAAAATGTCTGACAAACTTAAATGGATGAACAGGCACTTTGTCCTGTTAAGGCATAAATCGCTTAACGACGTATGCAATATCGAAGGCTACAAAATCCGTCCCGATTTATTGTCTTTTTTCACGAATAAAACGGACGCGGAGGAAATCGTCTGGAACTTTGCGGACGCGAAACGCTGGAAATGCGCGTGCGAGCTGATGGCGTACATGGCGCACCGGCGCGCCGCCGTGTGGTGGGGGTATCGCTGCGTCCTGTCGCTGTATGAGGAATTGGAGGAAGTTCCCGCCGAGGACAGGGACATTGACAGCATTGCAACGTCTTTTGAACCGAAAATCCCCGACTTTGCCAAAGTCGAACCGCCGAAACCCGATATGACACGAGTCAACAGGGTGTTAGGGTTAATCGAGGAAAGCAAGGCGGCACTGAACGAGTTAAAAAAAGCCATTGATCCGAAAATCATGTCGGAAGTCGAAGAAGCCGTCCAATACGGATTCGACATTTTCAAACAGGCAAACGGCATCGATCCGATCGAGGCGTTCAAAAAAGCGTTGGAATTTGAAAAGAATCCTCAGCCGGTCGATCCGAAATCGCCGATTTTCGTCGCTTCCGAACAGTTGGAAGCTCAGCTGCAAACAGTGCGCAAGGAAACGCTGGACACGATTCACGCGGTCATTCCGCCGAAGGTTCCCGAACACGAAAAGAAAATCAGCGACAACGCGATGCAGGCGGTTTACCGCTGGATTGTTTCGCCCGACGAAATCAACGCGAAAAAGGCTTTGGACATCGGCAACGAATGTCCTGACACGCCGGCCGGACTGCTTTCGTTGACGGCGTTCTGGGCGGGCGGCAACCTGATGCCTGATCCCGAACAGGATCAGGTTATCCCGACGCCGAACGGATTAGCGGCGAACGGGTTAAGTCAGGTGTTGCTGATGTGCGCTTTGCACAAAGGCGGCACGCGCAAACTGAAGGAACGCTATGAACATTATTTCAACCTGGGAGTTGAAGTCCTGACGGGACAAAGCAACTGGGACGAAAGTGTTTTTGAAGGGGAAGCTCCGCACGAAACGGATATTTCTCCTGTTAAAAATATTGAAAAAGAGAAAGATTCGGCTACAATGGCGGCGACTGATAAAAAGAATCTTTCCTCCGCATACAAGCGTTGGAAACCAGAGCCGAAAAACCAAGAGGAATAAAGGAATGAAAAAATTTGCGGGATTGACATTGTTATCCGTTTTTTGTGCTTTGTCGTCAGGTTGCGCGACACGCATGACGGTTCAGGCGGGGCTGTCGGAAAATATCAAAGAATACTATTCCATTTACCCCAGCGTTGAAATTGATGTTGCGGCGGTGACGGCGGAAGAAGCCGATGAATTGAAAAAAGCCAATGTCGACAGCTATTTTTCGGTCGGTAACGCCATGCGTGAAAGCCTGTCTCCGTATACGTTCGCGTTTTCCGCCGAGCAGACCGCGCCGCAGACGATGAAATACAATGTGCCCCAGTGGGACAAGTGGCTTGAAAAAGAACCCGAAAAAATCGCCGTCATCGCCAATATGCCCCGCAAAGCGGACGAAAAAGAAAAAGGCAAAGATCCCCGTATTCTGATTTTGGATATGTCCAGCGGCTTTATGCACCATAAGGATTTGTACGTGGAAGCCAAACCGGGCAGTATCGTTCGGATTTTCAAAGAACCGACCGATCCCGAAAAAATAGCCGAACAAAAGAGAAAAGAGGCGGAAAAAATAAAGAAGAAAGAAGCTCGAAAAGAGGCTAAAGAAAAGAAAGCCGCCAAGAAAAAGGCTGCCGAAAAGAAGGCTGCCGAAAAGAAGGCTGCCGAAAAGAAGGCTGCCGAAAAGAAGGCTGCTGAAGAAAAGCCTAAAGAAAATACGTATAAAAAATCAACCTCACGGAACAAAGGATAATAGCAATGCGTTTTGATGAGATTTTGCATTGGACGAACGGACTGTTTTTACAGCCGCAACATTTACAATATTTGCAACGGTCGATTTTTAAATACGGACGCAAAAACAGAACGACGTATATGCCGTATCCTTACGGCCTGATTGATTTTGAAATAGATATGGACGCCTTATCCTCTTCCCGCGTGATCGTAAAGCGTTTTTCCGCCGTCATGCCGGACGGAACGGAAATCAGCATGCCGGGAAATGTGGCTCTGGCTCCGTTAGATTTAACTCCGGTTTTAAAAGAGCACTCCGAGGACATTATGGTTTATCTGGCCGTGCCGCTGTGGTCGGAATTTGACGCCAATCTGTCGGACGGGACGTCTGCCGTCGCCAAGCGTTTATTTTCAACGGCGGAGCGCTCCCTGCGCGATGAAAACTCGGGCGACAACGAAATTTCAGTTGTGACCAGACGAATCAACGCCCGACTGATCACGCAGTTCGACAATCAAACGGATATGCAGGTGTTGCCGGTTTTAAAATTGACGACGGTTTCCGGTCAGGGATCGGAAAAAGAGCCTGTTGTTGACGAAAAATATATTCCGCCGTTTATGGTGCTGACACAGGATTGCGCTTTAAGCAAAACGGCTTCCGATTTGTTATATAAAACGGCACGTTGTCGCGACAAATTGCTGAACGATCTGACGGTCGCGCAGTTCAAACCGGAGGCGTTTTCGGGTATCAACGCTTACAATATGATGCAGTTGCGCGTTTTGAATTTGTATGAAAACAGGCTGTCGTCCCTGCTTTTGCTGAAAAATCTTTCACCGTTTGATTTATATCTGGAGCTGCGTTCTTATCTGGCAGAATTAAGAAGTATGCATCCGATGAACGAAATCGCGCAAATCGGAGCCTATGACCATTTGGATTGCGCCGCTCAGTTCAATGATATCATCAACGATATTTATTCGATGATTATGGTTGAAGGCGGAGCCGGATACGTTTGTTTGGAATTCGCTCCGACGCCGGACGGAAATTATTTGTATACCGCTTTGACGACGGACAATATCGTCAAGGCAAAGGAATACTATCTGGCGGTGCATTGCTCTGCCGCGGAACGTCAGGTTATTTCCTCTTTGGAAAAAGGCGATACGTTCAAGCTGATCAATCCGGCGGCGAAGATGTTGCGCGCCCGCGGTATCAAATTATCCGAAATGCGTTATCCGCCGCGTTTCCTGCCGACGCTGAACGATACGTTATGGTTTAAGCTGCAAGTGTCCGAAACGCCGTCCACATGGCGCGACATTCAAACGGAAAAAGGCATTTTGATTGACTATGCCGCCGATTTGTTCCCGAATTTGAAAGTGTCGCTGTTTATAACGGTCGTCAACGGAAATTAAAAGGAGACGGAATATGAGCGGCAATCTGGAAAAATTATGTCGTCCGATATTGGCTTGCGTTTGTGATTATTGGCAATACACCCGCGCCGGAAACGCGCCGGACAAGGATCTTTTTTTACGTCAGATCAATTTACTGATGGCGGAAGCAAAGGAAAATGCGTCCAAAAGTCCGGTGTTGGAACGTGAATTCGCCAGAATGGAAAGACCGCTGGTTTTCTTCGTCGACTATATGGTCAAGGAGGGCGGTTTCCCGTTTGCGGGGGAATGGCGCGAAATGGCGCGCAAGTATAACGAACTTTCCGGTGACGAAAAGTTTTTCGATTTGTTGGCTGACGCATTGGACGATCCCGATTCTTCTGACAGTCTGGAGCTTTTTTACACGATGCTGGGGTTGGGATTCGACGGAATCCATCGCAATGACCCCGCTTATGTCGAACGGAGAATGAAGGTCTGCGCGTCGCGTTTTTCGCAATCGAAATTCGACGTGTCCGGCGAGGTTTTGACGCCGATCAATCCGGAAAAGCGCAGCAAATCGGTTGAAAAGGAACCGTCTTTTTTCAGAACCGTCAGGTTTGTGATGCTTTTATGTTTTATTTTTATGACGGTGGCTTTCGGAATCAACCTGTCGGAGTTTCTGGGCGCGACGAAAGAATACAGGCACGCTTTGGCTTCGGCGGTGGAAAACTCCATTCCGAAAACGATGCGTACGAATAAGAAGAACAAACAGTTTGAACAAATCGAACAGTCGGAACAGTCTGAAGGAAGTTCTGTTTCAAAAGAGGCGGAGGAATAAACAATGAATAATATGGTAAAAAATGCTATGCCTTCCGCAGGCGCTATTCCTTCCGTTTCCTCCATTCCGACCTGGCTGTATTGGGTGATCGGGATTTTGGTCGTTCTGGTTTTGATTTTCTTTGTGATTTTGCCTTTATACCGCAAGATCCAACGTAAGCGGCTGAAAATAAAAGAAACCACCGAAATCAAAAAAGATCTGATGATTTGGCACCATCTGGCACAGTTGGTGCGCGGCGGAACCGAACATCAGAAGGCCAAACAGGCTCTTTCGGGGCAGATCATCACGATTAACGACGCGTTCAAACAGGGAATGAAGATGCTTTCCCTGCACAACCGCAAAATGTACGAACTGCCGTGGTTCGCTTTGGTGGGCGAGCCGTTTTCCGGAAAATCGACACTGTTGCGCAACAGTGAATTGGAAATGATTCCCTCCGCCGAAGAGGAAGCTGTCGGGGAGGACGAAAAAAGAGGGCTGGCGCTACGCTTGTGGCTCGGTGCAAAAGCGGTCGTCTGCGACGTCAACGGAAAAGTGTTTTTCGACCGTTGGTTGAACGGCAGCAGCGCGGAGTGGAGCTATATCTGCAAACTGTTGTACCGCAGGCGGTTTAAAAGACCTCTGGAAGGGCTCATTATCACAATTCCCGCTGATGCTTTGCTGGCGGACGATGAGGCGCTTTCCCAGCAGAAAGCTGTGCTGATGACGACGGAAGTCGGACAGTTGCTGCATACGGTCGGCATGAATCTGCCGTGCTATGTCGTCGTGACAAAAACCGATATGATCAACGGCTTTGACGAATACGTCATGGGCATCAACGAAGATCTGCGTTTCCAGATTTTCGGCTGGGTCAACGAGGACGGGGTTTATAAGGCGGATTCCTTTAAAACATTCTGGGAAAATCTGATTCTCCGTCTGCGTTCGGGCTGTGAAAAAAGCATGCTGTCAAAGAACGTGGCGACGAAGCTTTCGACTTTGTCGAACAGAATGGAAGTGACGGGAAAAATTTATATGTTTCCCGAAAACTTCAACGAACTGTATAAAAACCTGAACATCTATTTACGCGCCTTGTTCGGCGAAGGTAATTTTCACGGCGCAGACAACGCCGTTCTGGAAGGGGTGTTCTTCACTTCCGCAAAGGACGGCGAAGTTACGTTCAGTCCGTCTTTTGCGCGCTTGTGCGAAAAGAAAGTCGAAGACGCGCCGGTTCCGCGCGAACCGAACCCGCATTTCCGTCCGTTCTTTATCCGCGATTTGCTGAGCAAAATCGTTTTCCGTCCGTCTCCGAATGCGTTTTTCACCGTCCGTGAAAAAATAAAACGGAATATTCCCAAGTATTTGTTCTGTATTGCCATGCTGTCCGTCGGAATTGTTTGGCTGTCCGCGGCGCGTTTCAGCAAAAATGTTTTGCGGGATTCTCTGGAAATGCAGGCGGAATATTACACGACATTGTCGGAAATGCTTGCTAAAGGCGATGTGTTTTCCTCTTCGTTGATCAGAAAAGACAAAGACGGAAACTATGAGCTGAACGCCGATCCGATCAAAAACGAAAAAATTTCCCGTTTGCAGTTCTTTTTTGAACTGTTCGGAGAAAGGGAAACGCCGAATATAGTTCCGTTCGGATTTAAAACGGCGGCTGTTACCGTTTTCGGCGAAAGCAATATCGGACATAAAGATGAAGCGTTCATCTTCAACCAAATGGTCGGAACGATGGTCAGAATGCCCGTCATTCATGCGGTCGGCGACAAACTGTCCGCCGCCGGAACGGACGACAGGCTGGATAAAATCAAGCGTGCGGCCATTGATTCTTTTACCGTACTGAATATGGTGAAAGAGGAAAATTACGCTTCCGTTATGATGTCCGGTCAGTTTAATTTAAAAGATATGCTGACATACGTTTTACCCAGCACATCAAACGATGTGATGAATTTACTTTCGTCTTTCCTGCCGCGCTATGACAGAAAATATACAAACACGATGGATCCGCTCTATATCCACTCGGAAGATTTCATCAACGCGCAGGAAGCGGGGCTGAAATCCGTTATCGGAGCATGGAAGCGTCTGAATGCTTATCCGGAATCCTCTTATGCCAAAATCCGTTCGGCGATCCATTTGTCAAACGAAATACGGCAAAGAGATGCCGCTTTGTCGGAATTGATGGAAAAATCAACACAGGTTTTCAATGATGACGAACTGAACGGCATTTTAAGAAAATGGAACGAGTTACTGCGCGAACAAATAAAAGATATTGCAAAAACGAATGTTCTTCTTGACGATATTCGCGCCTCTCTGCCCTCGCACATCGGCGGCAAAGACGACGGAAGCAAAACAAGCCTGTTGGCAGATCAGTCCTTTATGTACGGAAACATACCCGTCAATCTTCTGTTGCGCTATTACAGCCAGCAATATGAAAACATGTTACGCGACGACTTTGACTTTGCCGAAGAACGCGCGGGACAATTCATGACGGTGAACTGGAATCCGGAAGAATGGCGTAAAATCATCAAGGTAGAGGAAAAGAAGGCCGTTTCTTCTTTGGCGCAAGAAATTAAGGCTCTGCACAAACAAATCGACGATTTGCGCAACACGCCGCTGTATCAGTGGAAACGCAGCGAAAAGGAAGGTGTTTCCGGATATTTTTACGATATTCTGAACAAGTTTTATGCCGAAGCCGCAAAAGCGAAATCGTTGAGCGAAGAAGAAATCGAAAGCGCCGATTTCAAAACAAACTGGCTGAAAACGCAGCAAATGACCAAAGATACGCTTGATCGCTTCGATGCTGTCGCGCGTCCGTACGCCGAAAATGACGAGATCGCTCAGGCGGCGGCGGATATTCGGAAAATGCTGGTTCTTCAGGCGTTGTCGGACAGATATAAAGTTCTGCATCATGAAATAGAGAAACTGCCGTTAAGCAAAGCGGAAATGGACGCGTTTATCGCCGAAAACTCCGGTAAGAAAAACATTTTCGACTTTTCGCCGGAATTGGCGCAGGAAACGCTGGGCGAATTTTCCTTTGCCGATCAGTACAATCCGGAAACCGTCAAACAAATGCTGGAAAACGTGTTTTCCATCGCCCGTTCTTTTTTGAAAAATAAAAAGGAACAATCGGCGGCGTTTATGGACGACTGCGAACATTATCAGGATAAGCTCGAAGCGTTCGAAAAGTATCTGGAGAGCTTTGTGGATTACTGGGGAACCTATCCCGAAAATGTCTATACGGAGCAGACTTCGTGGGCGGACTTCAAAAAGCGCGCCGTTACCGTAAAAGCCTTTAAGATCAATTCGCTGTTGCTGTCGATTTATATGCAAAGCCTGAATATTCTGAAAGGCGTTGATGAAACGGCGCTTTCCGAAGATGTCAAAAAACAAAAGTCGAAATATATCGCGCTTTTGAACGACAAGGTCAAAATGTTGACTCCGCTGTATACGGACGCGGCGCAGAAAATGGTGAACGCTTGGGCGGATCTGCCCGACAGCGCCGAAGATGCGTGGAAGCGTCTGACATCACTGACCGATAAGGAATTGAAAACGACGTTCTTCAGTCTGAAAACACAGGGAGAACGCGGGCAAATATCCTGGTGGAATGACTTTTCCTCTAACGGTGTGACTCTGCTGAAACGGGAGAATGAGGAAATACTGAAAAGATCCTTGTTCCCTCAGGAAGATGCGGAAAAGAAGTCTAAAAAGAATTCTTTTGGTCTGTTGGACGATATGAGCGCCTTCCCGTTGTGCCGCGACTGCAACACGGGAAGAACCCTGACACCGAAGGAAATGCGGAAACTGGCGGAAACTTTGAAAACGGTCGTTGCCGAAGCACCTAAAGCCGATCAACCGGGAGATAAAGGAGAATCTTTGATCGATAAGCAGCTGTCTTTGTTCCCCGATCAAGCGTCGTCGGATTGGGCCGGAAACGTATTTGCGATCGCTTCCGCTTTGACAAACGAGAAAAAGCCGCTGTCCTGGACGTTGTATCAGGCGCCCGTCGAAATGCAGACGGGTTCGCTGTCCGGAAAGGAAATCGCGGCGGTCAACCGTTTCAGATATGTTTCCGTAAAAACGGACGCGTCTAAAGTAGCGCGGCGGTTCGGTACGGCATCAATGCAGGAAACGGCTATCGGACAGGGGCGCGCGGTCGATTCAATCTCGTTGAAATTCTATAAGTCCTCCGCCGATAAAGAGCCGGAGGCTCAACTCCGGTTAGGTGATTTATGGTCAATCCTGCGAATCTATCTGAAAAGCAGTGATGAACCCGACAAGCAGACGGGGCGGTTGTATGTTCCGCTGACGGTGAAAGATAAAACCGGCGCGAAGTTCACGTACGTTGTCGGTGTGAAGATAAACGGTTCATTGCCGAAGCCGGACGAATGGCCGACGAAGAAAAATTGGAAAGAAGCCGTCACTTCCATCAAAAACAGCGTTTCTGAAGAATAAAAAAAAGGCGGCCGAGGAAGAAACGGTCGCCTTTTTTGTCTGATGAGAAAACGAGGGAACAATGAAGCAGACCCGTACTACATTGAAAGAACTGACCGCGCGGTATCGGACGGTGTTGCTGAAATGTGCCGTCATCAATATGATGCTGTGCTCCGCAGCGGGCGCCGCGTCAATCTCGGACGTGACTGACAGCGCGGGAAACCGTTATTTCGGCTCTTTCGGAGTTCCTTTGAGAATTTACAACAGCGATTCAACCATCGGAACATATTACGCCGTTTCCTCGGATCTGATGGGCGACGCCGTTATCAGCGGTCAGACATTCAAATTGTACAATGCTTCGCGCATCGGTAGCGGGAATTTGTCCTGGACGCAATCGACGGAAGCGTACGCCGAAGTGTTAAGCGGTTTGACAGAATCTCAAATCTCTTCTTCCGTCAACAATATCGGCGCCGTTCTGACAGCCATGAACGGGAACGCCGATACCAGAGACTATGACGCTTTGCCGGCTGGGATAAAAGAGGCGTTAAACGTGCCATTCGACGGCGGACAGTCAATTGCGGAGTATTTGCAGGATACATGGCCCGCTTCAAGCGCGGATATCGACAGTCCCTCCGGCGTTAAAGCCGCCCTTGGAACGGCATACAGCTCATTGGCCACAAATCTGAGAGGTGATCAGTCAGTGACGATTACCGGATCGAATTTGACTCTGAGCGGCACTTCGGCGATCGTCAACCGCTCGACATACTCTCCGGCGGCAAAAGGCGACATTGCCATTAGCTCTTCAACGATTACAGCTACCGGCACAATTTCTTTGATCGCGCACACCGATATCGAGTTTACGGAAAATTCTGTTTTAGCGGTTGAGAAGAACGCAACGCTGACCGTTCATTCAAGCGGCGATCGCGTTTCGTTGACAAATTCGAATTTGACTTTAGATGGAGCGATTACGGGCAATGTCACGTTAAGCGGAACCGTGGCGTTGAAAGGAACGGGAAGCGTCAGCGGCAATCTGAACGCGGCGGCTTCTTCCGTTCTGAACATGCAAAACTCAGCTATAGATTCAATTACCGCCGGAACGGTGACGGGCGGGAATTTTTCCGTCTCTTTGGACGTGAATGCGGTCGCCGGCACGATCGATCATTTTACGGCGACCTCCTTTACAACGGGGACGGTCACGATCAGCGGGCTGAACTTTCTTTCTGCGCAACAGAATTTCTCGCTGAACGTGTTTAACGGTACGACGACGAACGCGACGCTGGTTTTGGCCGAAGCACTTAACACCGCTTACAACGGAACAACGAACATCGCGGATACGGAAAACAATCTTTCGACGACGGCAAACTGGGAAACCGCTTTCACGGAGACGGAATATACGGTCAACGTCACTAGAAGTCTGGCTGTTGAGAATAATAAAACGCTCGCTTTCACCATTACCGAAAACAGCAGGACGCCGACAGCGGTCACGCCTTTGGGCGATACGGTAAAGTTGCTGAATACGATGGACGAAGCAACCCGGACGCTGACGAACAGCACGTCCGCCGCAAGCTATACCGTGACGGAAAATCTGGGAACGACGGCGGAAGGGACGTATACGATCAACGGCGCTAAATCGGATTCAAGCGCGGCGACGATCAATATGGGCGGATATACGGGATTTTCTGTCGCAGGAAGTGCTACGTTGAACCTGCAAAGTATCGTTTTCAGCGGCAATACTGCCGCCGACGGTTCCGTCCTGACCGTTGCGGGCGGAACGGCCGCGCTTTCGAACGTCACGATTGGCAACGCCGTTTCCGTGACGTCGGGCACTTTGACGTTAAGCGGCGGCAACTCTTTGGGCGGATTGGTCAACGCGGGAACGGTCAGTCTGACGGGAAACAACGCCGTCGGCGCGATGAGCGGCGCCGGTACGCTGACGAACAACGGCAATTTGACGCTTAACGGCACGACGAACGCGCAGGTTATCGGCGGAACCGGCAGAACATATATCAATGCAGCTCTGACGACAACGGCGGCGATCAATCAGGCGATAACGATTAACAGCGGAAAGACGCTGACAATCGGCGCGGGCAACATCGGCGGTGCCGTAACAAACGGCGGAACATTGGCTTTAACGGAAGGAACGCTCGGACAAACAGTGACGGGCGGAGCTGTGCAAATTACAGAAAACGTGACGTCGAATGTTGCTTTGAACAACGTGACGATTACCGCGGGTAACAAACTGACGATCGGCGCAGGCAACATAGGCACGGGGCTGACGAATAACGGGATATTGGCGCTGTCCGGCGGAACGCTGACGAGAACCTTGTCGGGAACGGTTCATATTGACGGGAACGTGACTTCAAACGTCGCTCTGTCAAACACGACGATCAACGCGACCAAACAGCTGACGATCGGCGCGGGGAATGTCGGTTCGGGGCTGACGATAGCAAACAACGGAACCCTTG
>JAFZYY010000020.1 GCA_017616015.1 Alphaproteobacteria bacterium
GCAGCATAGGCCTTGCTTACTTCCTCGTCTGAAATATACACGATACATCGACCATCTCTAAACAGCCGCTGCCTGTATATCTCTTCTCTCCATATCCACTATCGCTAATATCTCCCACGCCCCCTTTTTTAGGGCGCAAAAAAGACTCTTATACCTTCAGCTATCTCTGTGTCAACACCTTTTTTTTAAGATTTGGAATCTCTGGATTTTGAGCCGATAATTTCCGCTAACGCTTTGATAGTTTTCATATCCGGAGAACCGTTTTCCCGAGTCTTTTCGTATAAAAAGAGCACTGCTTGCGCAAATTTTTCAGAGTCTATGTGCTCATATAGAGAATGGAGTGTTTCCAAACAGTCCGCAAGTAATTCTTTGTCTATATCCCGCGCGGCTCTAAGTTCCGTCCCCGGCATATTCACAGGCAAGATATTGCCGACGGGAGCGATAAGAGTAACGCAGCTTTTCGATCGTTTTTCCGTAAACATGCTTTGCGCTCCCGTTTCATCGGGCTCCAGCCAACCGCAAAGAGAAATCGTTTCTTCGTCTTCCGATTCGAGTATTTTGATTGTCGACAAGGACATTTCTTTGCCCTTGGAAAAAGTTTTAGTGCGAATCAATGCCGGTTTTCCGAATTCAACCGGTCGATTCGGATAAATAAGACACACGTTGCCGTCTTTAATACCCGCAGGAATCATCGAACAGCCGCGACATAAAACGGCAAAAGCGCCGTCTTCCGCCATAAAAGACGGCAATAAGACGCAATTCGACAGTTCCGCTTCGTTAAACCACCCCTGAGCTATACCGCAATTTGCCAGACCGATAAGAGAAACAAAAACAAATTGATCTTTATCTGAAGAAGATGTTTCTTTCCCCATCAAAAGCCAATCCAAAGAAACGGCACAGCGTTGTGCGATGCGACAAAGATGTTCGTGTTTGGGAATGTCGTAATTGTTCCAAATTCTGGCGAATGTCGCGCTGGGTATTCCCATGCGTTTTGCCCAACGAAACGGTTCATCAGTTCCGATCAGCAACGCCAATCGCTGATGAAACGCCTCATTTTTTGTTATACCTTCCATAATGTTCCGCTCTCCGAGAAAAAGGTCCGCCATCTCCGAAAAGCAGAAAAGCATTTCCGAAAAAGAACTTTTTATTTGAAAAGTTCCGATTCCGGAGTTATCCTTCTGAGAGTAACAAAAGCGCTTTTTTAAGATCGTTGAAACAACCCTAAAAAAGATTTTGTTATTTTCTTTCTCTGTTCCGGCTGAACGACAACTCTCCTGCTAAAAGCGTTCGTTGTTCAACCGAAAAGGAAGACAGACCTTCAAAAGCCCGATACTTAATTCCTGTTAAGTATCGGGTTTATTTTATAGATTTTTTGCCGTTTGAGAACTTGTTTTTTCGCTTTCTTCGTCTTTTTTATTCTTTTTCAAAAGCCTCCGCCAAAGCACTTTCAACAATTTCCACAGGCCTATCGCCGTTTTTTTCAACAAAGCCCACAAATATTTGCCCGCCTTTCTGAAAAACAGCGCCAGCAGATATTCCAAAAGCAGAGGAGAAAGCATAATAAATATGTATTTGGTTAACGACCAGAATGTATAGCCGAAAGAAATCGAAAGATATGTTCCGAAGCCGATTCCTATAAAATAGCGCGCTTTTTTACTTAAAAACAAAAAAGGAATTAAGTTGGCAACAAACAGAAACAAAAAAGTACAGAACAGTAAAATCGTTGTTTCCTGACCAAGAAAAGAAAAGATCGAAACGATAATATCTTTGGTCGTGACAAACATATCCCGAATTTCGAGCATATCTTTATTCAGCTTATCAACCGAATCCGTAAAGCCGTCGTACTTTGCCTGAACAGCTTCCGCCGCGCGCCGAATACTTTCCTGAAAAGCCTCAAACATACTGTCTCCTAGCGCACCGCTTCGCTTAATCCCTGAGATTTAATGATATTTGTGTATTCTTTGGCAAATGTATGGAAGCTTTCGGCTGATTCGACTTCCTGAGCCACCTGCCTGTAATCCATCAGCCCCTGCTGCGGGGTTTTTGTAATAAAATCAAAAGCCTGTCCCAACGCCGTTTCTTTCATATACGGCATAAAGTTTTCCCGCAGACGCATCACGACTTTGGGCCGGCCGGCCAGACGCAGAGCCGCCGCCCAATCCAAAACGCGCTGAGCTTCCTGCGGCGTTAAAGGCACTTTCGGCTGCGGTTTTTTAATCAGCATTTTTAAAGCGTCGGCCGCCTGATCCCACTGCTGCGCCTGCCAGAAAATTTCAGCGCGCAGTTGTTTCGCCGCTTCGGAATCATCGTCTGCCAGCAAAGCAATCGCTTCGTCTGTTTTTTTCAAATCCGCCAACGCTTTGACCCGAATATGCAGACGCTGTTGACGCAATTTGTCGGGAAACGACTTATCATCGCTGATCCCCAACGCTTTCAATGTTTTTTCCGGCTCTTTATTCAACAGACGAACCAGAGCCAGCCGCGTAGCGACCAATCCGCGTTCTTTATTGCCAATCGGCTGCCTGAGCTGTTCTTCAAGCAAAGAAGCAGCGCGATCCAACAAATCTATCGACACCAGACGATCCGCCAGACGGCGGACAATCTGAGCTCCTCTCTCCCCCGGAGGAGTGAGCTCCCTGAACTCCTCATACAGAGCAATCGCTTTAACCGGCGGCAAAATGTTTTCATCGTCGCCCAGATACAGTTTTTGGAAAATATCCTCCATCATCTGCTGAATTTTCTGGCTTTCCTGAGAATCTCCGAAACGTATCCGCATATCTTTCAGAATATGCAAAACCTGAGCAAAATCTTTTTGTTCCTGATAAGCCGCCACAAGCATCGTCATCAGGTTATATTCGAATTCGCCGCCGCGCCAGGCGTAAGAAAGGCGTTCCAATTCTTCGATGCGTTCCTGCGGCGTAATTGCTTTCGCGCGCGAGTCCATGCGCACTTTTTCCAATCCACCCATCGCGCGAAAATAAAAATTTTTTCCTTCGGCCAACCGCTTTATTTCATCGCGAGCCAAATTATACATGCCCGTCGATTCCTGCCACAAAGCGTGATAAAATGCTATTTCATCATTTTCCGAAGACGCATTGCCGGAATTATTCGCCGCTTCCATAAAGTTCTGAATGGAGAATTCGTCTCCTCCCGCGACGGCGGCATGCAATCCCGCTAAAGCCAGACGCGTCTTAATCGGCTGAGGATAGGCCTGCAAAATGGCCATATTATCTTTCATCACCTGCAAATACGTTTCCGGCGTGCGTGAAGTCGCTGCCAAAATTGCCGCTCGCCAGTATTTGCATGCCTGGTCATCATTCAAAACCGGCGCCGACAGATCTTTCATCGCTTCGTCATAGCGCATCATCATAAAATTAGCCGCACCGCGCAAAGCAATCACTCCGGGCAACGAAGCCATTTCTTCATTGGTCGTAATCATGCGCAAAACGCCCAATGTTTCGGGATACATACCGTTTGCGAAATAAAAACGCGCCAGCATCAGGCGCTGAATGTCTTTATTTTGCTCGTCCGCTTCAACAACTTTTTTTTGCAGAGGCTTCAGCATGGAAACATAATTTTCCGCATCCGTTCCGCCCCAGGCCGCCACGTCTAAAATCTGAGACAACGGATTTCTGCTGATCTTTGATTTTGCCAAAAAAGATAAAATATCTTCCGAAGAAAAACGCAGACCGCCCTTGGGACCGCGCACTTCAATTCCGGAAGTCGAAGAATAAACGTTCAGCTCTTCAATATTCGGTATAATGACAATTCCCTGCGCCGTCTGTAAAAAAGAAGCGTCAACGAACGAACGCGCGTTTAACACGCCCTTTCCTCTGGAAAAAACGGGAATAATATACATCAGGTCGCCGATTTCCGGATCGATTAGCGGCAAAACATACGGAGATTCGTCCAACGGAATAAAAATGCGGGGACCGAATGCAGTCTTTCTTTGCAAAATCAAGTCAACCGGCTGGCGCGCGCGCATCGGCTGATACATCAAATCGACAATCCACAACAACCCTTCGCGACGCAGACTGGGATTATATCCTTTTGCCGTCACCAGTCGGAAAATCGTCGCATGCGAGTGCGGAATTTGAATCATTTCGTAAATAATATCTTTGTACAGCTCGCGTTCCAATGAAAAGTCAAAATCGCCCTGACGATCAAAGACTATCCACAAATACCCGTCGCGACGAAAAGTCGCTACGCCCGTCATTCTGGACCACGGAAAGCTGAGCGTTGCCGCCCTGTAACCGGAAACATTGTCCGTTGGCATATTCTCAGAGCCCTCGATTTTATTATCGAAACTTTGCGGATTGGAAAGCGTCAAAGAAATATTCGTTTGCGTTTCCGTATACGGAATCAGAGATAAATCGACTTGTTCCGCTTCAGATTTTTGCGCCGATTCCTTTCGATTGGCGTCCTCTTCCCGAGCAGACGGCTTTTCCTGCTTATCATTTTTTTCTTCAGGCAACGGCTCGGGAGAGACCGGGGTCGGAACGATTTCTTCTACCGGTTCCTGTTTTTTCTGAATCTGTTTTTCGGGAGATTGGGAAGAAACGGGGGACGCAGGTTCGGTTTTTGTTTTCGTTTCGGAAAGAACGGGAGCGGCTTCGGACAGAGAAACAAGAATAACTCTGCCTTTACCTTTTTTCAGCGCCCGCGCGGAACCGTTTTCAGGCAAAGAGACGGAAAAAAGAAGTCCTTTTTTGCTTTGCGTTAAATTTATGCCGCGCCATTGGCTTGGCAGCGCCGCGCGAATTTGATTCAAAGAATCGACGGCACCGGAAACCTGAACCGGAAAAGACAGCAAATATTGTCCTTCCCTTTTTTCTTCCGTAAAATTAACCGGCGCTTTCCATGAAAAGACCAGTTGCGTTTCTTTTTCACGCTGAATAACAGACAGATCGGGGGGCGGCATCACAGCGGCAATGGCGGGCATAACAGTCAGCCAAAGCAAAAAAAACGCCGTGATTATCTTAAATCCCTTCATGCGCTCCGTCCGTCAGATCCTTTAAAAAGAGCCGAATAAAGCAATCATTCTTTTTTTCAGCGTCGCTTCCGTAAACGGTTTGGCAATAAAATCGGCGACGCCGGCCTGATGAATATCCGCGATTATTTCCTGGTTACTTTCCGCGCAGACAACAATAAACGGCACTTTATTAAGCTTCTCGTCTTTATGAACTTCCTTAAAAAAATCAGCCCCCGACATAGGGCCCGTCAGCCAATCGAAAATGACCAGGCCGCATTCTTTTTCTTTTAACGCCTGCATCGCTTCATCGGTTGTGCCGGCTTCGATTGTATTATGAAACCCCAGCTGACGTAATAAATTACGAATTACGCCCCGCATCGTTTGGTAATCATCGACAATCAAAACAGAAATTTCTTTATTCACAGACATCTTACACCCTCATATGAGATATAAAGCGGCAGTTTAATTGATATTTATTATTTATAAAAGCTCTTTTAGCACTGAAGGCTTTTATTTTTTTTCTTCCGTATCGGCGTCTTCGTATCCCGGCAGTTTCTTTTTATTCGCCAGTTCGGCAGTCAACGCGCTTGCTTTGCTCAAATCCATCAAAGCCAAAATGGGCGCGGATTTGGACTCTTTCATTTGTTCGAACACACGCACCAAAAGCGGCATTTCCATATCGTTGAACAGACGTGCGGCTTCTTTGGGTTTCATTGTGGAATAAATTTTGACCAAATTGGTCAGTCTTGCTTTTTCTTTTTCATCATAAACGCCGATTAAATCTTTAATGGCCGCTTCAAGCTCTTTCAATTTAGCGATTTTCACGTCAAGCTGAGCTTCGGCGGCCTTTAAAACGCCGGCCTTTTGTTCGATACTGCGTTCCCGGATATCCAATTCTTCACGGCGCTGCGCCAGTTTTTGCAAAATTTCCAGTTCCGATTGGGAAAAGCTTTTGCCGTTTTTATCTTTCATATCGACCGTTTTTTCGCCCGACTGAAATTCTTTCAAAGGAGCGGACAACGATTCTGAAGCCGCCGGTGCCGCCGGCGCCTGAGCCTGAACCGCCGTTACGGAAAGAGCAGATTCCCGGACTTCCGGAGCTCCCGACACAACGATACTGCGCCAGACAACGCCGACACGAACGGATAACATCAGAACGCAAAAGAAAATAACCAACGGCAATAATCTGAATTTAGCCGAACGTGTTTTTTTTGTTTTTTCGTTATGCTTTGCGGCAGTGTCTTTGTTTTGTTTCATTTTTTAAAAACTCCTAACGCATCGACTGCAACGCTTTAAGCAATTCGCGTTCCGCTTCCGAACGATCCGTCCCGAAATCTTCTTCGGGGAAAGCGGAAAACCTTTTTTCAGGCTTTGACGAATGATTTCCTTCCGTATCGCGCAAAATATCCTGAGCCGCCGAAACCGCCGAAGAAATTAAATCTTCGGGATTTTCCGCCAAAACTTTTTTCTTTCTGGATCTGCCCGTTTTTTCTACAGGAGCAGGAGCGGGTTCCTGCTCCTGCCGATACGAATTGTCCGATCGGACTGTTTTCGGAGCCGCGTTCATTGCTTTTTCCAAACGCTGCGCCGCCGTTTCCGCCCGTTCAATCATAAAAGCCATATCATCGCGCAAAGTCTGCGCTTTTTGAATTTGATCGCGTAGCAAACCGCCCGCGCTGTCCGCCGCCTGTTTGAGCTTCGGAATACCGGATTCGGCTCGTGTCGTCGCGTCGTTAAACGCTTCGATCAGACGCCCCAGATCCGCGCGGCTGTTACGTAAAATTTCAAGCCGTTTATTCAAAACAACGGCAAAAACAATTGTCGGAACCAACAAACAAATAACGACAATATTGATGAAAAGTTCAATCGACATGGGCTTTAATCCTTCTGCCGTTTAATTTTATCTTCGATTTGAATGGCGATATGTTCGCTTTTTCGTCCCATGCGCCCGTAAAACATCGGAATATCGCCGCAAATCATTTCAACATCGGAATCGGGCGTCGCGTTCAATAACAGCTTTGTGCCGACCTTCCACTGCAAAACATTCTTCAACGAAGTCATTTGCCGATCCAAAACGGCCAGCAGATTGACCTCGCTAACCCACAGCGCTTCGGCCAGGTGGTTTTCCCAAATGCTGTCGCGGCCGAATTTTTCCCCCATGAACCCCTGAAGCAAAAGCTCGCGAACCGGTTCCAGCATCGCGTACGGCAACAGCAATTCGATTCTGCCGCCGCGATCTTCCATATCAATTCTGAATTTAGCCAAAACCGCCGCGTTCGAAGGACGCGAAATCATCGCGAATTTCGGGTTTGTTTCCAACCGGTCGAACCGGAACGTCACCGGAGACAACGGATCGAACGCCGCGGACAAATCGGACAGCACCAGATGCACCATTTTAACGATCAGGTTGCGTTCAATCACCGTATACGGCCGGCCGTCCAAACGCATAGCCGCCGTTCCCCGGCGTCCACCCAACAAAACGTCAACGATGGTATAAATCAAAGAGGAGTCTATCGTCATCAGACCCGAGTTATCCCATTCCTCCGCTTTAAAGACCGACATCATGGAAGGTTGCGCCACGGCGTCCAGATAATCGCCGAAGCGCATCGTATCTATGCCTTCCAGCGTGATTTCAATATTAAACTGCGTAAAGTTGCGCAGCGTTGTCGACATCAATCGCACCAAACGGTCGAAAACGATTTCCAACATCGGCAGACGTTCATAGGATACCGTCGCGGTATTCAGCAAAGCGCGCACGCCCGCCTGATTATCCGAATCGCCGCCGTTATTCAGCAGACTGTCTATTTCGTCCTGATTCAAAATATCGGAAACGCTCTGATTTCCCTGATCAAATTCGCCGGCATCAGACGGGTTGGCCGTTTGATTTGCGTCGGTCGGATTATTTTGTTGATCCTGAGCCATACACTTCTCACCCTTTTTATTGAATCAAAATTTCTTTGAACAAAACATCGTTGACTTTAATCGGAGCAAGGATACGGTTTAACCGGCTGTTGATTTCTTCTTTCAACCGGTAAGTGCCGACAGAACCCTGAATTTCTTCCAGCCGCATTTCCCGCAGGTAAAACTGCAGGCTGTCGACGATACGCGGCAACATTTTTTCAGCCTGTTCGGAATCGGCGGCGGAATTCATTTCCAAAGCCACTTTTATTTTAAAGTAAATCGGCTTTTGTCCCGGTTTCACCGAAAGATTGACCAAAATCTCGGGAACGTCGAAAAAAATAGACGACGAATTGACTTGTTTTTCTTCCGAAGAGGCTTTTTCCGGTTCTTTTGAGGCGTCAACCGCCAAAAAAGAATCGGCTATTCCCGAAAAATAAAGACCGATCACCGTTCCGACTACTAAAAAAATAGGCAGCAAAAGCAACAATATCTTCTTTTTCGGAGCAACCGTCTGCGGCTGATTTTCATTTTCCGGCAGAGGTTGTTGTTCTTCGTTTTCTTCGGCCATAGTTATCCTTCCTTATAAATCACTGATTACAGTTATACGCCGTCTTGGTTAATAACAGGTTATAGGCAAAAATAATTTTTCTTTTGCCTTTTGACAAGATTTTAGATTTTGGCACGGTTTATGCATTTCGTTTCACAGAGATTAATCGGTCCGCCTTAACAGGAGGAAAAAACATGGAAAATACGCTTTATATCGCACTGTCCAGACAAACCGGATTATGGAACCAGTTGGATATGGTCGCCAATAATCTGGCCAATGTCAACACGACCGGGTACAAAGGCGTTCAGCCGCACTTCACGCAGTACCTGTCCAAAAGCAAAAACGACGAACATTTAATCGACGACCGTTTGGCTTTCGTTCATGATTTCGGTATTGTCCGCGACTTTACCGAAGGCGCTTTTTCCGCCACCGGCAACCCTTTCGATCTGGCTATTCACGGCCCGTCTTATCTTGTAGTCGAAACCCCCGAAGGCATTCGCTACACCCGTAACGGCCAACTGAAGCTCAACGACGAAGGCATGCTGGTCACCGCTTCCAACTATCCTGTTCTGGACGAGCACAACCAGCCTATTTTCATCGCGCCGGAAGAAACGAAATTCAACGTCACGCGCGACGGAACGATTTCAACGGAAAACGGCCCCGTCGCAACGCTTCAAACGGTGCAGTTCGCCGATCAGCAAAGGCTGCGCGCCACGCACAGCGGACTTTACAGAAACATGGACAACAACCCGATGACCGTCGTTCGCCCGAATCTGGAACAGGGAATGATTGAAAAATCGAACGTCAATGCGGTCGTCGAAATGTCAAATATGATTAAGCTGCAACGCGCTTACGAAAACATTCAGATGATGATCGACACGGAGCATTCGCGTCGTCAGAACGCTTTGCAGGTTTACGCCAGAGCCGGCGGTTAAGAGTTTTTTTTAAGGAGGCACTGTCATGAGAGCACTTCATATCGGCGCAACGGGAATGTTGGCACAACAAACGAATGTTGAGGTTATTTCCAACAACATCGCAAACATGAACACAACGGCTTATTCGCGCAGACGGGCGGAATTTCACGACCTTCTGTACCAGGATATGCGCCGCGTCGGAGCCAACTCCTCCAACACGGGAACGATTGTTCCTTCCGGCATTCAGTTAGGTCTCGGCGTTAAAACGGCTTCCGTTTACCGCGTCTCCGAACACGGATCCGTTTTAAATACCAACAACACGCTTGATCTGGCCATTCAGGGCAACGGTTATTTCCAGATTGAACTGCCCAACGACCGCGGCACGGGCTATACGCGCGACGGCGCCTTTCAGGTCAGCCCCGAAGGCGTTTTGGTCACGTCCGACGGCTATACCGTCCAGCCCGGCATCACCATTCCGGAAAACGCAATCGGCATTACGATCAACCCCTCCGGCGAAGTATGGGTCAAAGAGGACGGACAAACCGAATTAACCAACGTCGGTCAGCTGGAAATCGCGAACTTTATGAATGAATCCGGTCTGGAAGCTATCGGAGACAACCTGTTCATCGAAACGACCGCTTCCGGCAATCCGACAACCGATATGCCGGGCGCTTTGGGCTTCGGGACGATTTTGCAGGGCTTTCTGGAAAACTCCAACGTCAATGTCGTTTCCGAAATCACCGAGCTTGTTTCCGCCCAGCGCGCTTACGAAATGAACTCCAAAGTCATTACGACGGCGGATCAGATGCTGGCCACAATCAACCAGTTGAAATCATAAGGATTAACACGATGAAAAGCCTGCCCTTTATCGCTCTCTTGTCAATCGTTTTTTTCTTCCCGTCCTCAGTGCGGGCGGAAGCGGAATTCGATTTGCAGGCTTTACCCGTCGTTTTAAAAGAAAAATCTTCCGTTACGGACGAATATATTCGTTTGGGCGATTTGTTTTCGGGACTGGACGATAAAACGGATAAAAAAGTCGCGGCGCCGGCGCCCGCTTTGGGAAAAGAAGCCGTTTTAACCGCGGAATGGCTGAAAAAGCTGGCGAAAACGCATAAAATCGCCTGGGAAGCGGCTAACGACAAAAATTCCGTCACCGTACGCCGGGAAGCCGCGGAAATCAATAAAGACGAAGTCGTCCGGATACTGATGAAAGAATTAAAAGCGCAAGGTATGCCCGACAATGCGGAACTGACTTTTCAAAAGGACGAGTTTCCGATCCTGGTGCCTGTTAAATCTGTTTGGCGCCTGGAACCCGCACACAGCGAATACAATCCCGCCCGACGGCAGTTTGAAGCAAGGCTCGGCCTTTTTGTCAATGACGAAAAGAAACAAGAGCTGAGTTTCGCCGGCAAAGTCAGAGTGTTCATACAGGTTCCCGTCGCCGCGCGCGATTTAAAAGCGGGGCAGATCATCACGGCCGACGATATTTTAACCAAACGCGTCGCGCAGGAAGCAAGCGGTCGCGCTTCGGATCAAACCAAAGCGGAAGACCTGATCGGCAAAGAAGTCAAACGGCCTTTGCGCTCCGGTCAGACGATACAAACGAACGACGTGCGCGCGCAGGTCATGGTCGCCAAAGGGAAAATCGTCACGCTGAACTTTGCCAAAGGCGGCATTATACTCAGCGCGCAGGGAAAAGCGCTTGAAAACGGCGGTCTGGGCGACACTGTCCGCGTGATGAATTCCCAGAGCAAAACCGTCGTTCAGGGGACGGTTACGGGTCCCGAAACAGTTTCCATTCACACCACCGGCAAAAAGCCGTAGAGGAGGAAAATCATGATGAAAACAACCCTTAAACAAATGGCGAAAACCTCTTTCATCGCCGCGCTTGTTTTCAACACGGCAGGTTGTGCCTACTTCGGCCGTCTGGCGGACGTCGGCAAAGAACCCGAACTGTCTAAAATCGAAAATCCGACAAAAGAAAAAGGATACACGCCGATCGATATGCCGATGCCGGAACCGCAGACGCCTTACGTCAACGCGAATTCGTTGTGGCGCCCCGGCTCCAAAGGCTTTTTTAAAGATCAGCGCGCGGCGCAGGTCGGCGATATTCTGACCGTTCAGGTCGTGATTTCCGACAAAGCTTTGCTGGAAAACAAGTCCGAACAAAAGCGCGGAAACGATAAAGACAGCGTCAGTATCGGCGCTTTGGCCGGACTGGAAAAATACGCCGGGAAAATTTTACCCAACGGCGCGGACGTGTCCAACCTGTTCAACATTTCCAGCAGCCGCGACATCACCGGCGACGGTTCGATCGACAGAAAGGAAAAGATCGACGTGACGATGGCCGCCGTTGTTACGCAAATCCTGCCGAACGGAAACCTGGTGATTTCCGGCAAGCAGGAAGTCCGCGTCAATTATGAAATGCGCCAACTGCACATAACCGGCATTATCCGCCGCGAAGACATTTCAACGCTGAATACAATCAAATCTGAAAAAATTGCCGAGCTGCGTGTCGCTTACGGCGGCAAAGGAACGATCAGCGACGTTCAGCAGCCGCGTATCGGACGACAGGTACTGGATATTATCAGTCCGTTCTAAACATCTTTGTTTCGGGAAAGAAACTTTTTTCTCCCTTTTCTTCCCCGAAATGTGCTATCATTTTATAACCCACTTGAAAGGAGACTCAACTAATGACAGAACAACTTACATTGCCCCAGGAAGACGCTTTGGCCTTGTTGCGTTCCGCGACGAACATCTCTCAGGCGCGCCAGAATCAGGACAAAGCCGGATTAACGCTTGCCTTAGATGAAAACCTGCAATTATGGACGGCCATTCAGACTTTGGTTTCCCGCGAAGACCACCCGATGAATGCCGAAGCAAAAACGAATTTGATTAAATTGGCAA
>JAFZYY010000001.1 GCA_017616015.1 Alphaproteobacteria bacterium
ACGGCCTGGTGGACAATGAACAGAAGGGACTGACAGCAAGCACGTCAACTCATACGAACGATACGTCTACTAAAAGCAAAACGTCGACTCAAACACAGAGCTATGCTCCGGTAAAAGACGGAGGGCGTTAAGGCTTTTGGTTTTTAATAAAAGAACTCCCGCATTCTGTGCGGGAGTTCTTTTATTGTTTAAAATGAAAATGAACTTTTCTTGACAGCGGCGTGTTTCTTTAGAAAAAGCAGGAGTTATCTGCTATACTGAATATAAAATAACATAGGGATAGGAGGCTCATATGACAACCGATCCGACAGAAACAGAAACTCCCGTGCAGGAGGAAGAAGATGTAGTAAGAATGGTGGCCGAGGCGAGAGCTACCGAAATGATGGCTCGATTCGTCGGTAAGGCCGGCTTTGGCGTTGATCCTAGGGATCCAAGCAACTGGGGTGATTTCGAACAGCGTATCAGCGGCATTATAACCGATAAAGGAACAATGGGACGCTCTGTGGCTTTGATGCAGAAATATGTTCCTGAATGTAAAGGGGACTCTAAAGGTATTTATGAATATTGTATGGGAACCTATTGGACTTCTTTGACAGCCGTGATGGGTGAAAAAAATCCTGGTAATTTCATGAATAAGGACGATCCGAACTACACACATATGGGAGGCAGTCCTCATATATCAACTTACGCCGCGATTAACTGGTTCGAGACAAATACAAACGAAGATTTTAATAATTGCGGCCAAAGCATGCGGGATTTTCCGTTCAAAGAGCAGGATCCTGCAAAACAAACCGTCGGACAAATGTTGCGGGAAGGATACAGAGACGGAACTATTCCTATCGGATCTTTGGTTATGGTGCGGCGTGATGGCGGCTTGCTTCATGCGGTCATGTTTGCGGGCTTTAATGAAAACGGCGAACCGCTGTTTTCCTGCGCGAACAATGAACATATCAGAGAGACTATGCCGAGTTGGGCAAACCAAAAACTCGGAGATAGAGGAAACCGAGCGGAAAATCACGATGTCTATGTGGTCAATATGCAGCAGGCACTTGCTGTAAAAATAGAAATGGAAGAACGCCAGCTTTATAACAGTATGAACAGAGACGAATATATTGCGGCGCATCAATCCGAAATAGAAGCATATCAATTACAGCAATTGCAAAATACGCCTATACATATTGAGCCGAGACGGATAGACAGAATCGATATTCCGGAAACACCGTTGGTCTTTCCTGAACGCGAACAGATTGAGCTTCCGACTTCTACTAAAGGAAGTTTCGGAGAAAGACTTTACGGACTTCTTCATTACAGACGTTTCCATCCGAGAGAAGAGGAGCCGCAGAATGCGCCTGTAGAAACGCCGCAGACGCCCGTAGAAACACAAGAAGCTCCGGAACCTGCTCCTGCTGTGGTTAGACCTTCTGAAGAGAATGTTTCGGCCAGATTGACTGATGCTTATCGGCAAGTGCAAGGTGAGCAGCCGACGACACTGGCTACCGGCGACAGAACATTGAGACCTTCGGAACGCTTAAAACTGGAGGGAATGGAAAGGATTGAGCCGCCGCCTCGTCCGTCGGCAGGAAACACTGCGGTGCCGACAGCAGAGCCGAGGAGTCAGACAGTGACGCAGTCAAAAGGAAGCGATGGTCGCTAAATCGTTTTGTATTTAGTTGTTTCAACAATAAAAACTCCCGCGTAAAACGCGGGAGTTTTTTATATCGCTAAATCTGAAAATGAACTTTTCTTGACAAAGAACCATTCTCTTGGAAAAAACGAGGCATTCTGATATACTCAAAGTAAAGTAATATTATAAGGAACTTTTTCCATGGCTGCAGAATCAGAAACGGAAGTAGATGTCGTAACTCAGGTGGCAAATGAACGTGCCGCCATGATAATGGAGGAATTCAAGGTAAATTTTGAAAGCCGTGTCGATCGTATCGATTTGGCAGGAGGAAAACACAATAAAGCCGCCGTAATCAGAGAAGTTCCTTGTTGCGGCACCCGTAACGGCGATTTGCTTGCGTATTGTATGGGAACCTATTGGACTTCTTTAGAAGAGGTTATGGGAAAAGATAAAGTCCAAAACTTTATGAACGGGAATAATTATCAAACCGGCTGGGGCGGCAGTCCCAGAATTTCCTGTTACGGCGCAGTCAGTTACTTTGAAACGAATGGGGACGAGGCGTTTAACGAATGCGGGCAAAGTATAAAAACATTTCCGTTTAAAGAGCAGGATCCCGCAAAACAAACTTTAGGGCAGATGTTGCTTGAAGGATATAATAACGGCAGAGAACCGTGCACTATTCCGATCGGCTCTTTGGTTATGGTGCGGAGCGGCAATGAAACCCATGCGACAATGTTCGCAGGGGTCGATAAAGACGGCCAGCCGCTGTTTTCTTGTGCTAACTTTGAACTTCACGGACAACCTTATCCAGATTGGGCAACTCAGAGAGTATCTAATAACAGAATAGACCATGACTGCTATGTGGTTAATATGGAGCAGGCTGTTTCCATACTGATAGAAAGGGAAGAACGCCAGCTTTATAACACGATGGGCAGAGACGAATATATTGCGGCGCATCAGGATGAAATAATGGCTTATCAAATGCGCCAGCTGAAAGATAAGCCTCTGGAAACGTTGCCGTTAAGGCAAATGGAAGTAAATATTGAGGAAAATATAGCGCGCCTTTCTGTTCCTGAAGTGGAGGCTGTTCCCAGTTCATCCGGAGGAAGTTTCGGAGAAAGACTTTACGGACTTCTTCATTACAGACGTTTCCATCCGAAGGAAACAGAGCAGAATGTCGGAAAATTATTGAACGAAGCTTATCAATTGTTGCAACAGGATCCGCGGCTGGCAGATCTTCCTAATTCGCAGCGCGCGGGTGCTATATCAACTCGCTTGCAGGGAGAAGGACGGAATAATAACAGAGGACAGGAAATTCATCAGCCGCAAAGCCAGCCTCAAACGACGACTCAGACGCAGAATCGCGCGCCGTCTCAGTCAAGAGGAAGCGATGGCCGCTAAAGTATTTTGTATTTGTCTGTTTCAATAATAAAAAAACTCCCGTGTTTTACGCGGGAGTTTTTTTTATTGCTAAAGTTTGTTCTTCGGCGGCAAGTGGGTTTGCCGGCGATATTCCAGATTTTGCGCCAGAAATTGATCCAACCTCTCCTGAACTTTTCCGTTAATGCTGTTTTCCGGATATTGTCCTTTCGCGTCGCGTTCGCCAGCGGGAAGCCCTGTTAAAATCTCGATCCCTTCATCGATCGTGGAAACGGGATAAATGTGGAATTTCCCTTCTTTGCAGGCGTCAACGACGTCTTGCCGCAGCATCAGGTTGACGACGTTTGTTTTCGGAATTAAAACGCCTTGTTTTCCGGTTAATCCGCGCAGACGGCAAATATCGAAGAAGCCTTCGATTTTTTCATTAACGCCGCCGATTGCCTGGATTTGTCCGAACTGGTTGACCGAGCCCGTAACCGCCAGATTCTGCCGGATTGGAACGTTTGCCAAAGCGGACAGCATCGCGTACAGTTCCGTCGAGGAAGCGGAATCTCCGTCGATTTCGCCGTAAGACTGTTCGAAAACAAGCGAAGCTTCCATCGACAACGGAGCGTTCTGCGAAAAGCGGGAAGCCAGAAAACTGGATAAGATCAGGACGCCTTTGGTGTGCAAAGGACCGCCTAAATCCACTTCGCGTTCAATGTCAATTACGCCGCCCGATCCCATGCGCGTCAGGCAGGTGATGCGGCTGGGCTTTCCGAAGGACATTTGTCCGAATTCCAAAACGGCCAGTCCGTTGATTTGACCGACGACAGCGCCGTCCGTATCGATTAAAACCGATCCGCGCATGATCTGTTCCGTCATTCTTTCCTGAATGCGGTCGGAGCGTTTTATTTTTGCTTTAATCGCTTGTTCGACGTGCTCCCGGGTGATTTCCGGCGATTTATTGTCTGACATGGCGCAATAGTTTGCTTCGCGGATCAGGTCGCTGATAGAAGCGATATGAGCTGTCAGTTTCTGACTGTCTTCCGCCAGACGGGAAGCGTGTTCCAATAAACGGGCGACTGCTTCCTTTTTCAGCGGGCGCAGCTGATTGCGTCGGGCTTGCGTCGCGATTAAGCGGGCGTATTTGGAAACATTTTCCTGCGTTTTTTCCATATAAGGAAGAAAGTTGGCTTCGACTTTGAACAATTCCGTAAAGTCGGGATCGTTTTCCGCCAACATGTAGTACAGCTCCGGTTCGCCAAGCAAAACGATTTTGACGTTTAAAGGAATAGCTTCCGGTTCCAGAATCGTTGTCATCATTCCGTCAGCGGAAGGCGGATCCATCGTGATTTTTTTCGATCTGAGCGCGCGTTTTAAAGCGTCCCAGGACGAAGTCTGATTTAATAAATCCTTGGCTTCAATGACCAGAAAACCGCCGTTGGCTTCGTGCAAAGCCCCTGCCTTGATCATGTTAAAATCGGTAATCAAAGCGCCGTATTGCTGCTGGCGGTCAATGCGCCCGATCAAATTGGTTAAAATCGGGTGATCCAGAAAAATTAAAGGCGCTCCGTTCTTATCAGAATGATCAATCAAAACGTTTACTTTGTAACGGCGGAAGAAACCGTCCGATTTTTGTTTAGGCATCATGGGAAGCGGCTGTTCTTCGTCAGCCGGCATTTGCATTTGCGGCTGTTCTTCGTCGTCGTCCAGGAACATATCGACGTTTTCAATAATATCGTCGTACATATTGCGCAAAAATACCGTCACGCTTTTATTGCGGCGATATTTTCTTTTCAGTTCGTCGATTAAATGCTTGATGGCCAGAGAAGCAAATTGTTCGTTCAGTTTTTGAATTTGTTCGCGCTGTTCTTTTTCCCATTTGGGAATGTCGTGAACGGCGTGTTCCAGTTCTTCCTGCGCCGCGTTTAATTCGGCCAACACTTCCTGCTGTTCTTCTTCGGGAAGCTTTTCAAAAGCTTCCGGACTAAGCACGTCGCCGTCTTTTGTCGGCGCAACGACCAGTCCGACGGGCATGCGCAGAACGGAAACGTTTTTGCCGGAGGTATGCTTTTGAATTTCGTCGAAATATTGGGTTTTTTGTTCCCGGAAAGTGTCTTCGATTGTTTTTAACTGCGCTTTATATTCGTCGCCGTCAAAAACGGCGGGCAAAGCCACGCGTATTTCTTCGACCAGCTTGTCGACGGCTTTGGCAAAAACTTTCGCTTTTCCCGCGGGCATGCGGATAGCTGTCGGTTTGTAAGGCGTTTTAAAGTTGTAAACATAGCACCAATCGTCAGGCGTTTTGCGCTTTTTGGAAACTTTGGATAAAATCTGACGAACAAGAGAAGACTTGCCCGTTCCTTCCGTTCCGATGCAAAACAGGTTATAACCGTAGGAATCCATACTGATGCCGAAATTGATGGCATTGATTGCCTGCTCTTGTCCCAAAGGTTGATTAAGATCTTCCAAATCGCGCGTTGTCTCAAAAGACAAAAAATCCAAATCGCAGATACTGTATAACTTTTGATAAGAAAGAGCAGATACGGTCATGTAAAAACCTCGCTGTTAAATTGTGAGCGTCATCAGTCACCTGACTGGCGTTTAAGAATATAAACGCTGGTCGTAATGATGATAATGACTCCGATGACAAAATGTAAAGACAGTGCTTCGTGAAAGAAACACCAACCGATAAAAGCGGACAAAGGGATTTGCAAATAATCAATCGGCGAAATGACGGTGGCTTTGCCGACTTGATAGGCTCGGATAACAAAGTACTGTCCTGCGGTGGCGGCGGCGGCAATAACGAAAACACACCCCAATGTTTTTAATCCGAACGGCACCCACAGGCTATAAGCCGGATACGCGGTTAAAAGGCAGCAGGCTATGCCGAAATACAGCAGCATGGCTAAATGGTTTTCCGTATGGGACAGGCGTTGGATATAAATATAGGTCAAAGCCAGAAAAAACGACGCGCCCAAAGCGGCCGTTTCCGCCAGGCTTAATCCGACCGGACCGGGATTTAAGACGATCAAAACGCCGATAAAGCCGATCATCGTCGCCAGAATTCTTTTCCAGCCGGCATGTTCTTTCAGCATGATGATCGCCAGAGGAATCGTGAATAACGGGCGGGTAAAAACGATGGAAGTCGCCGTTGCCAGATGCATATGTCTGTAAGCGTAAAAGGTCAGCACGATGTTTGTCACGCCGAAAAGCAGGCGGCAGGCGTAATTTTTATATTGATGCGTTTTCATGACGCCGAATCCTGTTTTGAACAGGAAAGGCAATATCAGCAGTATTTGAAACAGGCTGCGCAAAAAAACGATTTGAATGGAACTTAAATTTTCGCTTGTAAATTTAACGGCGCTGTATGAAATTTGAAACAGTACCGCAGAGCCGAACAGCCATAAAGCTCCGATTAAATTGGGATTGGCTGATGTTTTTCTGATTTTTTGAACGACATTCGGCATCTGATTTGTTACCCTAAAAGCAAACAGGTTATTATATAAGGCAGAGTATGAATCAATCGTATATATTAACGCAGGAAATTATCGAAAATTACCGCATTATCTGCCAGAAAGAATCGCAGGATATTGAAAACTGGCTGATTTTGGGGCGTTGTTTGGTTGATGTTCAGCGTTATGACGAAGCGCAGGAGGCTTTGACCAAGATTTTTGAGGAGGGAAGGTTCTTTTCTTTTAAAAACGGCGTGCCCCGGTTGCGTCTGTCTTCCCTGATGCATTGGCGCAAAAACCGTTTGCTGTTTGCCAAAGCGTACGCGGATTTGGCAATGATTTCTTTGAATCAGGGCAATCTGGCCGAAGCGGAAAGACAGCTGACGATGGCGCTGTCCGTCTTTGAAAAGGAAGAGGAAGATTTCGAATACGCCCGCGCCGCGAACCGGTTGGGCATGGTCTACCGTCTGGCCGGCGCTTTTGAAAGCGCGGAAGAAGCGCATTACAGAGCGAAAAATCTGGCCGAAAAGCATCAATGGAGCGCGCTTTTGGCGGAAACTTTCGGCAATTTGGGCATGGTTTATGAAGGAAAAGACCGATTCGAATTGGCGCTTGAGCAACATAACGAAGCCTTAAGACTGTTGGAACACGATGAAAAACACAGCTATGACGCGGCTTGCCTGCAAAGACAGGTCGGACTGTGCTGTTTGCGCAAAGGGGATTTTAAACGGGCGCTGGACGCGCTTCAGGCTGGGTTTCAGTCATTTGGACGGCAGAACGAATTGTCCATGCAGAGTCGTCTGCTGAATGATATGACATTGGTTTATCAGTCCATGGGAGATGACGAAAAAGCGTTGGAAACCGCTTTTTTATCGGTACAAAAGGCCGTGGAGTCCGGCGATGATTTCGAAATGGCGGCAAATCGTTTGCTTTATGGCGGCTTGCGGGTGGAACAGAATAATACGGACGAAGAAACGGAACAGTATTTGACGACGGCTCTGGTCTTTTTTAAAGAGAAAAATAAAAAAGCCGAAAACGCTAATACGGCGGCCATGCTCGGGCTTTTATACCTGCGCCGCGGCGATTGGGATCGGGCGGAAAGCTTTTTCAAAGATTCCATGCGCATTGAAGAAATGCTGCATCGCAGTCTGGGGCTGGCATCGGATTACAGTAATCTGGGGCTGATCGCGCAGAAAAAAGGACAAAAGCAGAAAGCCGCCGAATATTGGTATAAAGCGTCCCTCTATTTTGAATCCAGCGGGGACAGGACGTCTGCGGAATACTTTAAAAAGCAGGCCAAGCTTATGTGGGAGGCTGCAGGAGTTCTGCTTCGTCCAGAGTAGGCTGTAATTCAAGAAACTCGATTTCTTTGCGCAGAGGCGCGATCTTAAATACCGCCGTAATGGCGTCGTAGTCGGTTTGAAGCCAGTCAAACGTGTTTATATCCGCCGTTTCTATTCCCGGGTGCGTATAGATATGATCGATCGGCCGGCGGATATAAAACGGCATGTTCGTTCCGGAAGCCCATATTTTCCCTTGAGGTTTCAATCCCGCGTGAGATTCCAAATCGCTTAACAGCCAACTCCATGCCGAAGCGCCCAGATTACCGATTAAAACAACCGGCTCGTCCCGGCTTCGGGCAAAATCGGCCAGTTCGAAAACTTTTTGCTTTGTTTTCGTATAATTTTTTTCATTCCAGGGATCATCAAAGAAAGCAAGCAGAAGAGTCAGTTTACGCGTTTCAACGACACGGGAAACCCACAGACTGTCTTCGCCCAAAGTTTCCCCGCGGTCAACACCGGGGGTTCTGGCAAAAATCAGTTTCATTTTTCCCGTTGTATCCAACGTTTGATTCTGCAAATGATAGGGACCCGTTAAATTTTCCAGATGACGGTAGATCTTGACGGGAACGTTTGTCCATAAAACCAGATCGGAATTAAGATTTTCCATCATTTTTTGAACCAGATCTATGTGATCGTCCGCGCCTTTCATATTTTGATACGTTACGGTAAAAACGTGCGAATCTTCCGGCAGATCCGATTTTTTTTGCATTAAATAGGAGTGGGACGCCATTAATATCAGATTCAGCGCCGCGCAAATCAGAAAAACAAACATTTTTTCCCAGTTTTTCTTAAACAGGCACCAGAAACACAGAATAAAACTCAGGCCGGCCGTTTGCATTTTGAATTCGCCCAGATAGTCCAGCCGCCAGTTTAAACTGCGTCCCAGCGTGCATAATACCGTCAGAATGGGAATTAAGAAAACCAGTCCCGTAATTAAGAAGTGTTCCCGTTCTTCAAATTTGCGTTTTGACAAATACCCCATTTTTCGGCTCTTAAAAGAAAAATAACTCTGGCATGTTTCGTAAAATAAAGATAACCTAATGTTATTCGTAAAATAACGCAACTGTTTATCGGAAAACAAATAAAAAATGATGTCTTCTCCGTTTGACATTTTCGGTGTGTTTGATCGAATTCGGGAAATTGTGGCTCCGTTTGCGTCCGGGTATATAGGCCCGCTGAGCGGGATAATCGTTCTTGCTTTGCTGGTCAGAATGGGCGCCAAGCTTTTCGGCGGCGGTTTGTTTCAGGGCGCTTCTTCCGTCGTAGCGTCGGCTCCGGCTCCTGCTTCTTCGGAAAATACCGCTGACGCGCAGGGAAATGCCGGCGGCGGCGCGGGCAACGCTGAACAGGAAAAACAAAACGACGAAAAACAGAATGCCGAAAAATTAAAAGAGGAGGAGTTGCGCCGGGCTCAGGAACAGTTGCATGAATTGTTTGAGATGTTCGACGAAAAAGAATATCCGGTTCCTAAAACGCATGAAGAAAAAGAATTGGAAGAGCTGGGACTGAAACGCGAAGATTTGGAACAGCTGAAAGAAAAATACAAAGAACTGACGCTTGAGATTTCATCTTTGCTTGAAAAGGGACTGAACGAAGAACAAACAGCAAAATCATTAATTTCCCGCACGACGGAGCAGGTGCCTTTAATGGAATTGCAGCCGTTGATCGAAGCGATGACGCTTTTCCTGCAGAAGAATGAAAACGCGCAGAAGAACGGCGCCGTCATAGGAATGGATCCTCAGTTCGAGCAAAAGGCGGCGCTGAGCGCGCTGAAACGCGGCGAATACGAAACCGCGTTGGGCTATTTGGAACGGCAGGCCGTGGAGACGATGAACAGGGCTTCTTCCTCTCATCGCAGCGATGTATGCCGGCCGGCGTTGGAGCAGGCGGCTTCTTTATATCGGGCTATCGGCGTTTTGACGCGGCCGCTTGATCCGGAAAGAAGCTTTGAAGCTTTGATAAAATCGAAAGAACTTGATCCCGAAAACACTCAGACACAGGCTTTGATCGCGCGCGCTTATTATGAAAGCGGCAAAACGAAAAAAGCGGAAAATCTCTTTGAAAACATAGCCGAAAACGCACATTCGGCCGAATACGTTTCGCAATATGCGACGCAAATGACTTCTCAAATCAGGGCTCAGCGCACGATGCAGCATGCACAGCGCATTCGCGAAGATTATGAACATCTGCTCGGCGATGCGGAAGGTCGTCAGAAAACAGATCAGAGAGTCTCTTTGCAACAGAAAAAACGCGAAGAAGTCAGACGCGCGAACACGCGCTTCATTGTTGACGGACTGCGCGAACGCGACAACGAACACGAACTCGTTTAATCTTTTTTCTTTTTGAATTTAACGGGACGCCAGTTGAACGTGTTCGCCGGTTCAGGGGCGGGTATTCTTAAAATGAAATTCTTCAAACGGAGCCACCACGGCATTTTGTGCAGTTTTTCCTGATGCGCCAGGATAACTTCTTCCAGTTGGGAAAAAGAAACGACGTCGTTTTCAAAATCTCCCGTAATACAGCCGGTCGTAAACCGATGGCAGTTATTAAACAAAACATTGTAAGGCGTTTGCTGGTTTACTTTTTTCCTCGCTCGGAGCGCGATTGCGGAAGAAGATAAAACTTCGTCCGTTTTTCCGTAGCAGGCGGTATAAATCCGATTAGACTCCGGATTTGTGCCGGGCGGGAAAAAACTCCGTTCGTTTTCGATGCGGATTTGGCTGTGCCGGTTCAGGCTGACGATTTTTCCGTCGCCGATATACAGACCGGTATGCTCCAGTACGACGCCCAGATTGCATTTTAAAACGCACCCTTTAACGGGGAATACGTCCGGAGAGGAATGAGTTTTCGGTCTTTTTCTTTTAAAATTTTTACGCAACATGCGCAAAAACCGGCTGCTTTTTTTCATTAGTTCCATTCCTGATAAAAACAGGTACATTTTATCTTGTTTCGTTTTTTTTGAAAGCGTTCTTTGCAAAAAAAAATCTTTCTGTTAAAAGTAATGTAGTATATAACTTTTGCCGGCGCCCGCCGCTTTGATTTATAAGGACAGGAAAAAGCATGGAAAAGCCTTCCGTTCCCTTGTTGGAATTAAGAAATATTACCAAATTTTTCGGAGCGAATAAGGTTCTGGACGATATAGATTTGGTCGTTAACGACGGCGAATTTTTGACTCTGTTGGGACCATCGGGGTGCGGAAAAACGACTTTGTTGCGTTTGATCGCCGGTTTTGAACGCCCGACGACCGGCAAAGTGATCATGAACGGCAAGGAAATTTCTCATCTGCCGCCCAACCGTCGCATGGTTAACACGGTTTTTCAGCAATACGCGTTATTCCCGCACATGACGGTGTTCGACAATGTCGCTTTCGGATTAAGAATGAAAGGGCTTGGCAAAGAGGAAATCGAAACGGAAGTTTTCCGTGCGCTGGAAAAAGTCAAGATGAATATGTTTTACCTGCGTTATCCTTCCGAATTGTCCAGCGGACAGCAGCAACGTGTCGCGATGGCGCGCGCCTTCATCAATAATCCGAAAGTTCTTTTGCTGGACGAACCGCTGTCCGCTCTGGATTACCGTCTGCGTCAGGAAATGCAGATCGAATTGAAGGAATTGCAACGTGATTTGGGCGTGACTTTCGTTTATGTGACGCACGATCAGGAGGAGGCTTTGGCCATGTCCGATCGTGTCGCCGTGCTGAATGAAGGCCTGATCGAACAGATCGGAACGCCGATTCAGATTTACGAAGAACCCAAAAATATGTTCGTCGCGAAGTTTGTCGGCGAAATCAACGCGTTTGACGGTATGGTCATCAAAGTCGGGGAAAACGACTTTGAAACGATTGTGGAAGGCATGTTTTACCGGCTACGCAAGCCGACGACGTTTGAAGTCGTGCGCGGCGCCAAAATTAAAGTGTTGTTGCGTCCGGAAGACATGGTCGTCAGCAAAGTCAACGATCCCGAAGCCGAAGCGCCCGAAAACGCGTTGCGCGGCGTGATCAGCTTTTTGGTTTATAAAGGACGCACGATCGATTTGTGGATTCAGACGGCCGGCGGCAACATGGTTATGGCGACGCAGTTTTTTAACGAGGACGATCCCGATATCATTTACGCGGTCAACGACGTCGTGAACGTCAGTTGGATCAAGGATTGGGAGGTCATTCTGCCTGATGCTTAAATCCGCGGATAATTTCTGCCGCCAAGCGGTGCTGTATTTCATTTTCATCTGGTTCGGCATTATGGTGTTTGCACCGAATTTGCTGGTGTTGCTGGCCAGCTTTTTATCCCGCGATCCCGTATGGATGTTGCGCTTGCCGCTGAATTTGCAGAATTACAGGGCGTTGGCGGACACAAAGTTGCTGACGGTGATCTTAAAGTCGCTGAACCTGGCTTTTTGCACTACGCTGTTTTGTCTGCTCGTCGCTTATCCGTTCACCTATTTCATCGCCCGTTTTGCAAAAGAATACCGCGCTTTGTTTCTGATGCTGATCATTGTGCCGTTCTGGACGAACTCTTTAATCAGAAACTATGCGCTGATTTCCATTTTAGGCGACAGCGGAATCGTCAACAGCTTTTTAATCAAATGCGGCCTTATTTCTCAGCCGTTAAAGCTGCTTTATACCAATCTGGCCGTGTTTATCGGTATGACGTATACTTTGCTGCCTTTTATGATTTTGCCGCTGTACGCCGTGCTTGAAAAATTGGACAGGAGCCTTTTGGAGGCGGCCGAAGATCTGGGAGCAGGGGCTACGGCGGCGTTTTTTCGAGTCGTTGTGCCGATCAGCGCGCCGGGGATAGTTGCCGGTTGCATAATGGTCTTTCTGCCGGCTTTGACGTTGTTTTATGTCGCGGATATTTTGGGCGGGGAAGATTCCGCCGTGGTCGGCAGTGTTATCCGCGATCAGTTTACGGTCGTTCATAACTGGCCGGTCGGCGCGGCGATCAATATCGCGCTGACGCTTTTCATGTTGCTTTTGCTGCACTTGTACTATAAAAGCGGCAATTCCGTGGATCAGGAGCAGCCGATATGGTAGGACGCTTTTTCAAATACCTGTACGTTTCGGCGGTTTATCTGCTGTTGTATGTGCCGTTGTTGGTCACGATTGTTTTTTCGTTTAACGATTCGGCGTCCGCGGATACATGGAACGGCTTTACGATGCAGTGGTACAAGCAGCTGTTTGCGGATAAAAGCCTGATCAATTCCGCTTTTCGCTCTTTATTTCTGGCCGCCGCCGCCGCGACCTGTTCGACGGTGATCGGAACCGTGATAGCGGTGGCGTTGCATCGGTATCGCTTTATCGGGCAGAAAGTCGTGTACGGATCTTTGTCCGTTATTATGCTGTCACCCGAAATCATTCAGGGAATTTCCCTTGTCGTTATTTTCGTTATTTTGGGAATACCTTTAGGCTTTTCAACGCTGTTGCTTTCCCATACGGTGTTTTGTTTTCCGTTTGTGACAATCACGATTTTGGCGCGTCTGAAAGGGGTCAGTCGGGATTTGGCGGAAGCCGCCGCCGATTTGGGAGCTTCCGACGTCGACACGGTGCGCTTTATTTTGATTCCTTTGATTGTGCCCGCTGTTTTCGCCGGGTGGCTGATGAGCTTTACATTATCGATTGACGATGTGATTATCAGCTTTTTCGTCGGCGGAAAGAATTATGAAATTCTGCCGTTGAAGATTTATTCGATGGTTCGGACGGGCATTCAGCCGGACGTGAACGCGTTATGCGCGGCGATGTTCTTCGCGACGTTCTTTGTCGTGATGTTTTCCTACCGTTTGGTGCGGACGAAAAAGTAGTTTTTTGGTTTATTCGGGATCGTTTTCCCCCGCCAATTCCGCCTAATACTCATTTCGGACGTCTTTCGACGTCCTCATTCGCTAAGGCTCATTGAGCTTGCAGACAAAAATAGGCGTTTTAGCCTATTTTTGCTTAGCGCTTTACAATATTTTTACCTGTTGCTAAGATAATCGTTTAATCAAAGGGTTATACTGCGATCGTCGCGGTTGTTTTTTTTGTGAGGGAAAAATGAATTTATCCAAAGGTCTTTCCATGTTCTCCGGTAGCCGGGCTTTGGAAAACAAAATCGATGAGTTTCTCGATCGTATTTCCGAAGCGGGTTTGATTTACAGAAAAGCGATTCATGTCTTTTTGGAACATGGCGTGACCGAGGATTTCGTTACGCATGCCGAACAAATCGGTCATATCGAAAGCCGCGCGGACGAATTGCGCCGTGAAATTGAAACCGGTTTGTACGAACAGAATTTGATTCCCGATTTGCGCGCAGACGTGTTGAGTTTGGTGGAGGATCTGGACGAAATCTTAAACGCCTATGACGCCAGCGGATACCGCTTTACGATTGAACAGCCCGTTTTTCCCTCCACATTACAGCCCGACGTTCTGGCTATTGTCGAATCCGTGACAAATTCCGTGGAACAGATTACGATTGCGGCGCGCACGTTCTTCCGCGACTTCAACTCCTGCCGCGACTACATTCATAAAGTGCGTTTTTACGAAAGCGAAGCCGATCGTATCGGCACGAAAATCAAGCGCGCCATTTATTCGTCGGATTTGCCGCTGGCGAACAAAATGCATGTGACCAGCTTTATCGAAATGATCGATAATCTGGCGGATATGGCGGAAGATATTACGGACAAATTGGCTATCTACGTGATCAAGCGCGATAACTAAAAAAGCAAGGGGAGTTAAATGGGGGCTTCAAGCGTAGTTTTCCTTTCCAGCGGTTTGTTTCTGGGGTGGTCTTTAGGGGCGAATGACGCCGCAAATATTTTCGGTACCGCCGTCAGCACGCGTATGGTGAAATTCAGAACGGCGGCGATTGTTTGCAGTATCTTTATTGCTCTCGGTGCCGTGATCAGCGGCGTCGGCGCAGCGTATACTTTGGGCAGTTTGGGGGCAATCAACGCAATCGGCGGCGCTTTCGTCACGACGTTTGCCGCGGCTTTCACCGTTTATTCCATTATTAAATTCGGTCTGCCCGTTTCCGTTTCTCAGGCTGTCGTCGGCGCGATTATCGGGTGGAACCTGTTTACGGATTCCGTAACGGACGTTAATTCCATCGTGCGCATCGCTTCGACATGGGTGGCTTGTCCTCTGCTGTCCGGTACGTTTGCGGCGATTTTGTATATGCTTTTCAAATACCTGTTAAGCTTTGTCAAAGTACATCTGCTTTATCGTGACGCCTGCACGCGCATCGCGATGGTTTTAACCGGCGCTTTCGGTGCGTATTCTCTGGGCGCGAACAACATGGCAAACGTTGTCGGCGTGTTTGTGCCAGTTGCTCCGTTTACCGATCTTTCTTTGGGCGGCTTCCATATTTCCGCCGTTCAGCAGTTGTTCTTTGTCGGCGCTTTGGCGACGGCGGTCGGCGTTTTCACGTATTCTTATAAAGTGATGGGAACGGTCGGCAAGGGATTGATGCCGTTATCTCCGTTTGCCGCTTGGGTGGTCGTTTTGGCACAGTCCTGCGTGTTGTTTATCTTCGCTTCCGAAGGGTTGGAATTTTTCCTGGCGTCTCATAATCTGCCGGTCATTCCTTTGGTACCCGTTTCGGCAACGCAGGCCGTTGTCGGCGCGGTGATCGGAATTGGATTGTGCAAAGGCGCGGCTAAGAGCATCAAATGGAGCGTTGTCGTCCGCATTATGTGCGGCTGGGTGATTACGCCGGTAATTGCGGCTGTGATATGTTTCTTTGCGTTGTTCTTTATGCAAAACGTGTTCGATCAAAGAGTTTATATTCCCAAGACGTATTTGATGTCGGAAAAGGTTTTTGACCGCATTGTCGCGGAGGGCTTTTCCGCAAGTAAACTGAGCTCGTTAAAGGGCGAACGTTTTGATTCCGGCATGGAGTTCATTCACGCTGTTGAAAACCGCGTGGGGAAATTATCCAGCGATCAGCAGCAAAAGCTGTTAAGTACGGCCGAAAACGTCAAGATCCTGATAGATGCGGACAAGATTGACAATCTGGACAACAACCTGTTTTCTTCCGAAGAATTGGAACAAATTAGAGAATTAAGCGGACAGCGTTTCAATTATCGCTGGGAATTGCAGAGAGCTTTGATTAGAACCGGTTCAAATTGGGAATATCGTCCGGCAACGATTCTGAACAAGCAGTACAATAAAATGTTGTTGCAGAAACTGACTGTGATTGAAAACAACTTCGTTGTGCGAGCCGAAAAGAAAAAGACGGTAAGCGTTTCTATGGATTAACCCGAAAATAAAGTCACCTTTTGGGAATGTTTTTGGAAAAATGCTTCATTAGGTGATATTTATTCCGTTCAATGATCAGGCGGACGCGTTCCGAAAGATATTTCAAAAATCTTTGCTTTCCGGTGCATTCTTTCGGAAGGATGCTGGAAATCAGGGTCGGGTCGTAATCCGTACAGTTTTTCACAAACTTTAATCCGTAAGTCGGAATAAGCGATGTCGCGTTAAGAAAAGCGGCTTTCTTTAAAAAAGGAAAGCCCAAAAGCGGCAAAAGCAGAGCTTCGTTATCGTATAAACGAAGTTTATTGGTGCGTATCCGCAAAAACCATCGAAGAGGCCACGGAAAAACGGAGCGCAAACTTTTTCTGACGAATTTTTTATTCTGTTTGTAAAGCTGTTTTAAGGTTTCCTTATCTAAAAAAGCCGCGCAGGTGTGTTTCTCCAGAATATCGTTAAGCTCTTTTTCATAGTCCAGAAAAACGATTTTATTGTCGGAAGATTCTAATTTCTGAAAGAACTGACGTAACTTTGTATCGTTAAAAACATTCTTTTTAAGGCATAAAAAAAAGCTCATCAGAAATTTGTTTTTGGCAATTCCCCATACGTCGCATTCAACGCCGTCCATTTTTTCAAAAACGGAAGATAAGGAAAAAAGAGGCCCGAAACAGGAATCGTTGACCAACAGCAGTTCGTCGTATTCGGCTATTTTATCCCACCCGATTTTATCAATTATTTTTGCCCATGATCCGAAATCGTATTTGGAATGCCTGCCGTAGAAAGCGTCTTTGACGAAAGGACGGATTTTATCGATTTCCGTATCGATAAAATCGTTGTCGGCGCAATAGAAAATATCGGCGAATTCACTCAGGCTTTTAAGATAAAATATAATGTAGTCGGTAATCCTTCCCGAAGAACTGTAAGCGGCAAACAAACAAATCCGTTTAACACTCATTTCAATACCTTTTATCCAAAAGAAAAACCTTCTGTGCGAAGGTTTTTCTTGTCTGAACGGGAAGCTGAAAAACGCTTAAGCGCATTCCAGTCTGAATTCTTTATCGTCGTCGTTTTCTTCGGTTAAAGAGGAATAATAAGAAGCCATATCGACGATTTCATAATTGCTTTCGTCGGCGAATAAAGCCGTCAACAGGGCGTTCGTGTCCGTGTGACCGGAACGGCTGCCGGAAAATTCTCCGATCAACGTGTAGCCGGACATATACAGATCGCCGACCGCGTCCAGCATTTTATGACGGACGAATTCGTTGGAATAACGCAGGCCGTCTTTGTTCATGATCGTGTTGTCGTTAACCAGAATGGCGTTGTCCAGAGAACCGCCCCGCGCCAGACCGATCGAACGCAACATTTCGATGTCCTGCAGGAAACCGAACGTGCGGGCGCGGCTGAACATGTTTTTGAAATTGGACGCCGTCAGGTCAAGGTCGGCTTCCTGATGACCGATGACGGAAGCGGGGAAATCAATCGCGAAGTGCATTTTCAGCCCTTTTTCAGACGGTTGCAGGGTCAGTTCCTTATCGCCGTTTTTATAGGTGACGGGTTTCAGAATTTTTATCGCTTTCAAGGGGGCGCTCTGAACTTTCGTGCCGGCGCATTCCAGTAAGAAAACAAACGGAACCGCACTGCCGTCCATGACGGGCGTTTCCGGGCCGTCGATGTCGATCAGCATATTGTTGATGCCCATCGCGTGAATGGCCGCCATCAGGTGTTCGATCGTCGCGACTTTAACGCCGTCTTTATTTCCGATGCAGGTGCACATGCGCGTGTCGACGACGTAATCGTGATGCGCGGGAATGTAGGCGTCCTGTCCGGCGGGATCCGTTCTGTGAAACACGATGCCGGTGTTGACGTCTGCCGGTTTTAAGGTCATGGAAATTTTATTCCCCGTATGCAGACCGATGCCAACGCATGAAATTTCATGTTTGATTGTCTTCTGCTGATATTTTTCCATGTTAAAGCCCTTTCTTGATGGAAATTCTTTCTATCCTATAGTTTTAACAACCGAGTCTGTCTTTTTCAAATCAAGCTTTGTTACGATTTGTTACATTAACTCTTTGTTAATTCTTGCGATTTGAAAATCAATCGTTGATTGATAATCAGAAGAATATAACAAGATTAAAAATTGTTTAAGAAAACGAATCACGTACACTTGAAGTGTAAGTATCTAAAAAGACGGGGATTTTAAGATGACGCTGGAAATTTTCATGGCTTTATGCGGTCTGTTATTGCTGATGTGCGTTTTCGCGAACAGAATTTCCAGTAAACTGGGCATTCCGTCTCTGCTTGTTTTTTTAGCCGTCGGTATGATTGCCGGATCCGATGGGGCGGGGATTCAGTTTTATTCCGCGAAATTAAGCAATTACATCGGGTCTTTCGCGCTGGCGTTTATTTTGTTTGCCGGCGGATTGGAAACGAATTGGCTTTCCGTCAAAAGCGTTCTGGGGCGGGGGACTTTGCTGGCGACCGTCGGTGTCGCTTTGACGGCGGCGATTATGTTTGCTCTGTCGTATTATTTGCTGCAGATGCCTTTTCCTATGGCTTTGCTGTTAAGCGTTATTCTGTCTTCAACCGACGCGCCGGCCGTGTTCAATATTTTAAGAACGAACGGACTGTATCTGAACAATCACAAATTAAAGTCGCTTTTGGAATACGAATCGGGCAGCAACGACCCGATGGCGGTGATTTTATCCGTCGGCGCGATTACTTTTTTAACGGCGGGGAATCATTTTTCAGCCGCTCATTTGTTGGTCATGCTTTTTTTGCAAATGGGACTGGGCGTTGTTCTCGGCTATGGGTTGGGTGTGTGCGCCTTAGCGCTTTTAAAGAAGTTTTCCTTTGTTTATCAGGGGCTTTATCCCGTTTTCGGCGTCAGCGTCGTTTGTTTAATTTTTTCTTTGACGCAGCTGGTCGGCGGCAGCGGCTATCTGGCGATTTATATTGCGGGCATTGTTTTGGGAAACGCGTCTTATCCCTATAAAAATCCGTTTATTCAGTTCCAGTCGGCACTGTCCTGGGTGATGCAGATTCTGATGTTCCTGACGCTGGGTCTGTTCGTCAATCCCAAAGAACTGGGAGCCGTTTTCGGCACGGCTTTAAGCGCGACGGTTTGTCTGGTGATGATTGCGCGTCCCGTGACGATTTTCCTTTGTTTGGCCAAAAGCGAATATACCCGAAGTGAAAAACTGTTCGTCAGTTGGGCGGGGTTGAAAGGCGCCGTGCCGATTATTCTGGCGACGTATCCGCTGATGAGCGGGATTGAAGGGGCGCGCTATCTGTTTAACGTGATTTTCTTTTTGGTCATCGTGTCCGTTTTGTTGCAAGGGCAGACATTGGCTTCTTTGGCGCGTTTTCTGGAACTCAGTCACGAAACGCCGACGCCCGAGGAATTGAAGGAAATGGGTGGGCCTATCGGGGCGCCGACGGGATCGCAGGACGCGCCGCAAATCTATGTTTCTTTCAAATCAAGGCTGTTGAACCTGGTAATGGATTCGATCAAGTCGCTGTTTTCTTTGGTCGATTGGCAGATTCATTCGGAAGACGAACGGTTAAAACCCGTTTCGGGCGTATGGAACAAGGTCAAATATCACGTCTATGTTTTGTTAAAGCAACTGCACGCTTACTGTTTGGAGGAAGATTTGGCGGAAGCCAAGAAAAAAGCCGCGGAAGCGCTGGCGCCGAAATCCGATTCTCCGAATCGCTTGTTCGTCCGTTTTCGCCATATGGACGATGACAAATAAAAAGACCGGTTTGACAACCGGTCTTTGTTTTAGAAATTGGAGGCGGCGAAATGCCAGTCGATCAGTTTGTCGATCACGGTTTGCGCGTAATCGGGGCGCCTGTTCTGATAGTCCAGATAATAGGCGTGTTCCCAGACGTCAATCGTTAAAAGCGGTTTTAATCCGTGCGCGACCGGCGTGTCCGCGTTGGACGTTTTGATGATTTTGACGTCGTCGTTTTCCCTGACAACGAAAGCCCAGCCGGAACCGAATTGCGAAACGGCGGCGGCTTTCAGCTCGTCCTTGAATTTTCCTTCGTCTTTGAAAACGCGCAGAACGGCGTCTTTGAACGCGCCTTCGGGCAGAGCGCCGCCCCCCGCGGGTTTCAGGCAATTCCAGAAAAAGGTGTGGTTCCAGACCTGCGCGGCGTTGTTGAAAACGGCGGCTTTATCGGCTTTTCCCGCGGTTTCTTTGATGATCGTTTCCAAATCCGCGTTTGCCAGATCCGTGTCTTTAATCAGATTATTCAGGTTCGTCACATACGCCTGATGATGCTTTCCGTGATGAAACTCAAGCGTTTGTTTGGACATAAACGGTTCCAAATCTTCCAAATCAAACGGCAGTTTAGGTAATTCAAACACGACGATGTTCCTTTCTTTGATAATGAAATTTGAAATATTTTCCCGTTTTTTATCAAAGAAGTAAAGCTAACTTTCGGAGATTTTCTTTAAAGCCCTGTTCGCGGCGATAACGCCCGAGCGCACGGCGCCTTCGATCGTGCATGGGAATCCCGTTTTCGTGTAATCCCCCGCCAAAATGACGGAATCGGAAAAAGAGGAGGGACGGCGTCTGTTCGTTTCTTTCGTCTGCAATAACGTCGCGTGTCGTTCGACTATGACGCGGTAAGGCGGCAAGGGCAAATCCGTTTTTAAAACGCTTTGCAATTCCCGCCAGACAATATTTGCCAATTCGTCGGCAGGGTGCTTTTTCAGTAATTCCTCCGCCGCGCTGATTGTCACGGACAAAACGCCGTTTTTCGAAAATACCCAATGTCCCGCATAGCCGACCAGGCCGATGACGGGCAGAGCGTCGGGCAGAGAAACGTCCGTTTTAAAGTGAATGTTCGCAATCGGCTGACAAGGCATTTTTTCGACATTTTCGACCAGCCGCGCGGCGGCTGACGGCGAAACGGCGAGAATCGCGGCGTCTTTGTCCGTTAAAGAAATCTCTGTTCCGTCGGAAAAAGAAAGGCTGTCTTTTTCGATTTTATTTAATGTTTTTCCGAATGAAATCGGGACGTTTCCGTTTTTTAAAAAATCGACGACGGGAGCAATCACGCTGTCCGTCAAAGACGGATAAGCCAGATAGATTTGTCCGTTTTTTTGACCGAAACATTTGAACGCCGTTTTCAGAAACATCGTCGCGTCGGCTTGTTTTGCCGGCGTGTTCATCACCGATTCGCACAGCAGGGGATACACCTTTCCGATATGCTTTAAGACCGAAAACGGTTTCGCCGTGTCGATTTGAAAAGGCGTTCCGTCTTTCCGGTAAAAAGTGAAGCTGTTTCCGACGCTTTTCAGCGGCGTTTTCGTCGGGCAGTCCGCCAGCATCTTTAACAATGCCGTGTTTGCGCCGAGCATCAGATGCGTGCCGTTGTCAATCAGAGCGTCCAGTTTCTTGTCGAAAAAGGAATGGCATCGTCCGCCGGCGCGCGCGGCTGCTTCGTAAACGGCAACGGGAACGCCCGTCTTCGTCAGGGTGTAAGCGGCGGAAAGTCCGGCGATGCCTGCTCCGACGACGTAAACGGTCATGCTTTATTTCCCGAAAACAAAAACGCGCAGGGCGGTGAAAATCTTGAACGCTTTGGACGGTTTCGCGCGCGGCGTCAAAACGTCCCAACCGCGCTTTTCCATGATGTCGTAGATTTTCTTATAGACGCATTTCATGATGACGGCGGGTTTCATCTGTTTGCCGTCCAGCTCCGACAAAGCGGCGTCGGCTTCCGTAAAGCGCAGGGCGGCTTGTTTTGCCAGTTCTTCCCGCGCGATTTTCAGATTCGGACTGTTCAGTACCTGACTCAAAGGCGTGTCGTCCGTGATTTCAATGCCCGCTTTTGCCAGACATTCCGCCGGCATATACAGCCGCCCGAGCTCCATGTCCTCGTCCATGTCGCGCAGGATATTCGTTAATTGCAAAGCCTCGCCCAGCGTAATGGCGAATCGTTGCGCCGTCGGGGAAAAATCGCCGAACACGCACACGGACAACATACCGACGGCTCCGGCGACGCGGCGGCAGTAAAGTTGCAATTCCGTCATGGTCGGCGCGCGCATGCCGTCCGGAATATCCATTTCCATGCCGTCGATCAGCGCAATAAATTCTTCCTTGGGCAGGGAAAACTTTTTGACGGGTTCAATCAACGCCTTGGCGACAATCAATTCCGGTTCTTCGCCCCGATAGATTTTGTCGATGTCCTCGCGCCAGATTTTCAGGTTTTTCTTTTTTTCTTCCAACGGCGCGGGCTCGTCGGCGATATCGTCGATTTCGCGGCAGAAAGCGTAAATCGCGAACATCGCGTCGCGCTTTTCTTTCGGCAACAGCTTCATCGCCGGATAAAAGGAAGAACCGGAGTTTTTTACGATTTCAACGACCTGCGCGTTTATTCTTTCGGCGGTTTCAGATCTTTTTTCTTCAGACATGATATTTTCTTTCTTCTTAATCCGCCGACAACACCTAAGAGCGCGGCGAAAAACCAATCCGTTTTCGTCAGTTCGACTTTATGTTTCAGAGGGTCTTGTTTTTTTAACCGTCTGACCAACCGTTGCGCCAGACGGAAAATGACGCAGACTTCCATGCGCAGACCGCGGTTGACCGTCACCAAAGGCAAAGACGACCCTTCGACCAACAGACTTTCAATCGCGTCCGTTACGCGGGCGAAAACGGTTTTCAGCGCGGCGCAGGCTTCGGAATCGCCGAGCGCCTTATAGGTGATTTCCGCTTCTTTGAACCAATCAAGCGGCAGGTAAACGCGGTTTTTTTCGGAATAGTCCTCTTTGCAGTCCTGCAGGTGATTGTTCATCTGCAGCGCGGCGCACAACGCGTCCGAAGGCCAGTAAGCCGTCGGGTTTTCCTCATGCAAATCGAGCATATACCGTCCGACGCTGCCTGCGGACCAACGGCAATAAGCCATCACGTCCTCCCAGGTGCGGTAAGTGTGCCCTTCGGAATCCTGACGAAACGCCTTCAGCAAATCGAGTGCGTGCTGAGTCGTCACTTTCGTTTCCTCCAGACTTTTTTTCAAAGCGGCGGCGCAACGCGTTTCATCGTCGGCTTCCGTTTCGCCCAAAAGCACTTTTTCCAGTTTGTTCAGCCGAGCCAGCTTTTCCGCCGTGTCGATTTCCGTCGAATCGGCGATGTCGTCCGCCGTCCGTGCGAAATCGTAAAAAGCCATCACGTGTGGGCGGAACTTTGCCGGAATCAGCTTCGAGCCGACGGGGAAGTTTTCGCCGTCCGCGTCTTTGGTGCGTTTGATTTCTTTAGCCATTGAGTTTCGCCTCGCGTATCCATAAGTCTAAATCGTGCAACGCCCTCTCGCTTTGCGCGCGCTTGCGGTCGAGCCCTTTCAGTTTGCGCTTTCCTTCGGGAAGAGGAGGGGGAGGGAACAATCCGAAATTGATGTTCATCGGCTGGAAGCATTCTTCATTCGCGTTGACGGTGATGTGACGCAGCATCGCGCCCAAAGCCGTCGTTTCGGGTGGCAGGACGATGGCTTGTCCTAATGCTTCTTTCGCGGCGAACAGCCCCGCCATTAAACCGACGGACGCGCTTTCAACGTAGCCTTCGCAGCCCGTGACCTGTCCCGCAAAACGGATATTCGTCCGTGCTTTCAGCCGTAGCGTTTCGTCCAGCACTTTCGGCGAACAGATGAACGTGTTGCGGTGAATGCCGCCCAATCGGACGAATTCGGCGTTTTCAAGTCCGGGAATCATTTTAAAGATTCTTTTTTGCTCGCCGTAGGTCAGTTTTGTCTGGAATCCGACCAGATTTAACAATGTGCCCTGTCTGTTTTCCTTGCGCAGTTGAACAACGGCATACGGACGCGTTCCCGTTCTCGGATCGGTCAGGCCGACAGGTTTCATCGGACCGAACGCCAGCGTTTCCCGTCCGCGCTCCGCCATCACTTCGATCGGCAGACAGCCCTCGAAATACGGCGTGTTCTTTTCCCACTCCTTGAACGCGATTTTTTCCCCGCCCAACAGAGCGTCGATGAAGGCGTCGTATTCCTCTTTGCTCATCGGGCAGTTGATGTAATCGTCCCCGTCACCGCGGTCGTAGCGCGACTGCTTCCATGCTTTCGTCATATCGACCGAATCCGCCGAAACGATCGGCGCGATCGCGTCAAAGAAGTGTAGCAACTCCTCTCCGCCCGCCAGAGCCTGAATCTTGTCCGCCAATTCCGGCGACGTCAGAGGGCCCGTCGCGATGATGTACGGTCCGTCTTTTTCATCGGGCAATTCGGTCAGTTCTTCGCGGATAAGCGTGACAAGCGGATTCGCCCTCAGTTTTTCTTCGATGAATTTGGAAAAAGCCGCTCTGTCGACCGCCAGAGCGCCGCCCGCGGGGACGGCTGAGTCTTTTGCCGCTTCCATGATCAAAGAACCGCACCGGCGCATTTCCTCGTGCAATAAACCGACCGCGTTGTGCACGGTGTCGTCGGATCGCAGGGAATTCGAGCAGACCAGCTCCGCAAAGCCGTCCGTTTTATGCGCGGGCGTCATTTTTTTCGGCCGCATTTCCTTTAAAACGACGGGAATGCCGGCTTTCGCAATCTGCCAGGCGGCTTCGCACCCCGCCAATCCCGCTCCGACAACCGTGACCGGCCGCTGTGTCATAAATTTATCCTCTTCAAAAAAAACAATTTGTTGTTATACCTTAAAGATAACATTATACTTACACCAACCGTAATTTTTTTGCGAGAAAAGAAATGAATGGAAACGTCGTTCTTATTTTGATTGCTCCGATCGCAGTTCTCCTTTTCTATAAGTTCAGCTATATCGTCGCGGCTGTTGTGGCGCTTTATTTTATTTTGGTTTACGCCTATCCGTATATCCGGCGTATGATGCGCGGCAAAGGCGTCGTTTATATCGAACCGGAAGCGTTGGAAAAGCAGATGTCCGATAAAAAAGACATGCTGATGATTGATTTGCGCTCGTCGGTCGATTTTTACGGCATGTTCGGCCATATTGACGGCGCGATTAATTTGCCCTTTGAAGCTTTTATGAATCGCATGAGCGATACCGCCGATAAACTGGTCGGGTTTAAGGAAACGCCTGTCGTTATCATCGGTCTGCACGACGAACCCGAAGTTTTTCAGGCGTACACCGCTTTAAAGGAAAAAGGCTTTTTTGACGTCAGCATTTTGAATTACGGTATTTCCCGCTGGTTAAAGCGCGGTCTGCCGACGGTGGAGCGCAATGTCCACAAAGATTAAATATGCTCTGATAACCGTTTTTTGTTTGATTTCCTCCGTTGTCATTGCTGCGGTCGAGCCGAAAAACGTCGTCGTTTTTTTCTTGCCGGCGGAACACTATAGTAAGGTCACTTCCGTGCAGGAAGCCGTTCCGACCGTTTTGCCGAAGGGGATTTCGGCGGGCATGAACGAAGACAATATTTCACAAAAAGATCCTAATCAGCAAAAACACGGCATACCGACTAAAGTAGGCGTTTCATTGTATGACAAAGGCGGCATTCCCTTAGAGCAGGCGGCCAATCAGATTGTAGTGCCGACCCGCGTTTTGATTTTGCCGCCGGAGGAACTTCGGGGAAAACAAAAGAAAAAATTTAAGCCGAAAACGCCGGAAAGCGTTTTACCCGTCCAGCTTCGCATTTTTCCGATGACTCAGCCGGCAAAAGAAATAAAAAAAGCCGCGGAAGAACGCCTTGTGGTTTCGTTTACGCCGCTTAAACCGCCGGCGGACAATCGGAAAAGACGCCCCTTCAATACGGCGGAATGGACGGGCTGGATTCTGGGCGAGCTGGAAAAATGCAACATGAGAGCTTCGATTGTGTTGCCGACATTGTACTGGCTTTCCGCGAATATACGATTGACCGATAATAAAACAAGTTGCGATATGAAAGAGGCCGTGGCTGCCCATTTAAGAAAATGCCACCCGTGGCCGGTTGTCTACTATACGCCGATTAATAACGATGTTCCCGTACACGCGGCCGTTCAAATGGCCGTGGAATATCTGGAAACGGATTTTGAAAGAAACGACTGTCCGGCATTGAATTTAACAAAAATCAATTTTGAAAAAGTGGATTTTATGCGCGGCAGATTGAAAAGAGCCGATTTTTCAAAGTCTTATTTTCAGGAAGCTACTTTTGTTGATCTCGATTTATCGGACGCACTCTTTAATCAGGCGCTGATGGACAATGTTTTGTTCAGAAATGTGGATCTTTCTCGTGTTTCATTTGAAAAAGCGCGCATGAAATACAGTCATTTCCATCGTTCGAAAGCGCCTTTTGCCAAATTTGACGATGCGGATTTGCAAAACGCGCAATTCAGAAATATGGTCATGCCTCACAGTGTTTTTTCCGATGCCGTTTTGCAGAACACCGGCTGGCAGGACGTTCGGGCATACAGATTGCACGCGCCGCGCGCCGACTTTACGATGTCCGGTTTTGATAATGTTATTTTGGATCAGATGCAGGCGGAAAAAGCCAATTTCGGAAAAGTATCCTGCAAAAACTGCGTGCTGAAAAACGCTGATTTGGAAAACGCTTATTTCTACGGAGCTTTTTTTGAAGACACGTCGTTTAACGGAGCTCAGCTGTCGTATGCGGATTTTCGTTCGGTCGTTTTCGGAAGAGATGTTTTTCTCGATGATGTAACCTTGTATAAAGCGAATTTCGGTAATGTGAATTTAAAACCGCTGTCCGATTTGCCGATTGAAAAGCTGACGCAAATGAAAATCGACAAAAAAACGCAGTTGCCCGAAGCTTTGGAACAGGAAAATACAGAAGCGTATGATGTTGCTTTGGACTCAGGGCAGATCGAACCCGCCGAAAGCGCGGATCGCTATATTTGTTCACAAAGGACATGCGAAGAGCGTTTGTTGGGACGGGCTTCCAATCAAAATCTGGCAGTTCGGGCGATGACGTTTTTAAGTAATCCGAACGAAAAAACAGAAAATCAGATATGGGCTTTGTGTACAATCGGCTGTATCGCGAAAAAAGATAAAAGACTGGAAAATTCGCAGGTCGATATTTTAGCGGCGTTTATTAAACATAAAAGTCCCTGGGATTCGCAAAACGATTTGTTTAAGCCGTATTCGCCGTTGCCGCCCGAAGTTCAGATGGCGCTGTATATTCTGACGGATCCGGAAATTGAGCGCGATCTGGGGCACGATGTGAATTTAACCGGAACGGATCTGAGGACGGCGGATCTTTCAAAAGCGGATTTACGGAACGTCGATTTATCAGGATCGAATTTAGGCGGAACGAATTTAAGGCAAGCCAAAACGGATTTAACGCTTTCCCGATTTGATCAGGTCGTTATCGATCCGTTTACCCGTTTTCCTAAGAATATGGGGTCTTTCAAGCGCTTTGAACTGCCGGATTCGATTACGCCGCCCTGGTGGAAACCGGCTAAGGTTCGCGTTTATAAGGACGGAACGCATTTGTGGACGGTAACGACGGAAGTTATACCTTTTTCAGACGAATTTATAGCTCGCCCTGAAAAGGAATCGGAGAATAAATAATGAAGTCTGCTCTAATATTTTTCGGGACTTTTCTGTTATCGGTATTTTCTGCTCGGGCACAGGACGCTGATATTGACGTGTTGCGAGCCAGAGCCAAAAACGGCGATATTGAAGCGGCGACCGCGCTCGGAAAACATTATTTCGAAATGGAAAAGAATTTGGGAAAAGCCGAACTCTGGGTTAAAGCGGCGGCAGATGCCGGTAATGCGGAAGCGCAATATTATCTGGCAAGAATATATGACGCTTCAACGGACGGGTTGCACCCGAACAAGGAAATCGTGTCCGTTTTGGAAAAGTCCGCGAATCAGGGATTTGCTCCGGCGCAGGTAATGTTGGGCAGGATTTACCAGTTCGGTCGCCGAGGCATTCCCAAGGATTTGAAAAAATCCAAGATATGGTACGAAATGGCGGCGGCCAAAGGCGCCAATGAAGCCATGACTCAGTTAAACGTCATTTATAAACAGTCCAGAAAATCAAACGCGAAGGCGTTAACGGCTAATGAAAATGTCGAATGGTTGGAATTGGGCGCCAAACAGGGAAACGCCGAAGCCGCTTTGACATTGGGCGAGATGGCTGAAACGGGACGGGGCGTGCCCCGGGACTTGAAGCGCGCTGCGGAATTATATCAGATCGCCGCCGAAACGGGACTGGTTCAGGGCGAAGCCGCTTTGGGAAAATTGTATGCCAACGGAGAAGGCGTTCCTCAGGATAACGAAAAAGCGATCTTTTGGCTGACAAAAGCGGCGGAGCAGGGCTACGTTGAAGCTCAAAGAAAGCTGGCTTCCGTTTATACGTATCAGTACCCCGATCCGGCGCAGGCTTACGCGTGGCAGGTGATTTCTTTGTCGGCTTTATTTCCGAACGCCGCCGATTTAGTGCAAGTCTCTCCTGATTTGGAGAGGCTGTTGCGCTCTATGACGCCCGATCAGATTAAAGACGGGCAGTCGCTGGCTGCTAAGGTGGTCGAAAAAATCAAGAAAAATAAAAAAGAACAGGAAGAACAGCAAAAGAAACAAATGGAACACATGCGCCGTTACGAAAAAGGGATTCCTTAAAACATTTAAAAAGCCTCGATAACGAGGCTTTTTAAATATTTATTTCAGCATTTCCATCAAGTCTTTGACGGCATTGGTCGTGCTCTGCGCCACTTCTTTCAGACTTTTATCCAACATGTAGCAGGGCGTCGTGATGATTTTATTTCTCCTGTCTATGCAAACCTGTGCCGCCGAACAGATTTCCGGCGTGCCGCCCATTGCTTTAATCGCCAGACACATTTCCGGATCGTTTCCGATCGTCACGGTAACGTTGCCTAAAATGCGGACGATCAATACCGGCGCGATACATAAAGCGACAATCGGTTTCCCGGCCGCGTGCATTTCTTTGACAACGCGTTCGACGTCAGGGTGGACGGAACAATCTTTGCCGTGATTTGCAAAATCGCATAAATTCAGGACGGCACCCATTCCGCCGGGGAAAAGAACGGCATCGAAATCGGCCGTTTTGAACGAACTCAGCAAAGAAATGTCTCCGCGGGCGATTCTGGCGGCTTCCGCCGGCATGCGCCTGATTTCATTTGAAGGCTGTTTTGTCGCGTGGTTCATGACGACTCTTTGTTCGCCCTGAGGCGCAAAACAATGATAAACGCCGCCTTGTTGCTCAATCGCAAGCATAGAGGTAACGGCTTCGTGAATTTCGGATCCGTCCATAACGCCGCAGCCCGATAAAACAACGGCGATTTTTTTCTTTTCCATATTAAATTCTTCCTTATAAAGATGAAAATCTTTGATATTGTAATTATATACGAGTTGTATTTATATACAATAAGCGCGAAGTATATTTTTAACGGAGAAAATTGTGAAATACATCAGTACACGCGGCAAATCTCCCGCTATTGATTTCGAAGATGTTTTATTGGCAGGATTGGCTCCGGACGGCGGACTGTACGTTCCCGAAAACTATCCGCAGTTTTCCAGAGAGCAAATGCGCAAAATGCGTTCGTTGTCTTATTCCGAATTGGCGGCGGAAATCATGGCTCCCTTTACCGAAGGGTATTTAAGCAAAAGCGATCTGGCGGAAATGGCCAAAGAAGCTTACGGCAATTTTTCTCATTCCGCGGTAGCTCCGTTAAAGCAGATAGGGGACGGTTTATGGGTGATGGAGCTGTTTTACGGGCCGACTCTGGCATTTAAAGATTATGCTTTGCAAATCGTCGGCCGAATGTTCGATACCGTTTTGAAACGATCGAACAAGCATATCACGATTTTGGGCGCAACATCGGGAGATACCGGATCCGCCGCGATTGAAGCCTGCAAAGGTTGCCCGAATCTCGACGTGTTTATTTTGCACCCTCATAACCGGGTTTCGGAAGTACAGCGCCGGCAAATGACAACGACGCGCGCTTCGAACATTTATAATATCGCTTTGGAAGGAACTTTTGACGACTGCCAGGCGATAGTCAAAGCGTTGTTCGCCGATGAAGTTTTCCGTGAAAAACAGTGCTTGTCCGCGGTAAATTCCATTAACTGGGCCAGAATTATGGCTCAGGTCGTCTATTATTTCCATGCAGCTCTGGCTTTGGGCGCGCCCGATCGGGAAGTTTCTTTCGCCGTTCCGACCGGTAATTTCGGCAATATTTTTGCCGGTTATGTCGCCAAGCGTATGGGATTGTCTGTCAGAAAACTGGTTCTGGGATCCAATGAAAACGATATTCTGCCCCGTTTTCTGAAAACGGGCGTTATGGAAAAACGCGAAGTGAAACCGTCCATCAGCCCGTCAATGGATATTCAGGTGTCTTCCAATTTTGAAAGGCTTTTGTTCGATGTTTTCGATCGCAATGCCGCGGAAGTTTCCCGTCTGATGGAAAAATTCAAGTATGAAAGGATTTACAGCGTCAAGCCGGAAATTCTGAATCGAATCCAAAATATTATTTCCGGAACAAGCTGCTCCGATAACGAAACGAAAGATCAAATCCGGAAAGTTTATACGGCTACAAATGAAATTGTCGATCCTCATTCTGCCATCGGCTTTGCCGCTGCGGAAAAATTCTATGAGAAAGAGGCGCCGACCGTCGTTCTGTCAACGGCTCACCCGTCTAAGTTTCCGATTGCCGTGCGCGAAGCGATAGGCATAACGCCCGCGTTGCCGTCCAAATTATCCGACCTGATGACCAGACGCGAAAACTTTACGGTTTTGCCGAATACGCCGGACGCGATTAAATACTTTATCGAAACGGCTCAAAGAAAGGCTTGAAATCAATGACAAAACAAATGACTGTTCTGCCGAACGGAATGCGTGTCGTCACGGATACGATGGACGAGCTGGACACGGTGGCTTTGGGCGTGTGGGTCGGCGTCGGCGCGATGTACGAGCCGGCCGAAATCAACGGTATTTCTCATTTATTGGAGCACATGGCATTTAAAGGGACGACGACCAGAACGGCGCGTCAGATCGCCGAGGAAATCGAAAACGTCGGCGGATATATCAACGCGTGCACGTCGCGGGAAACGACCTCTTTCTATATCAAAGTCTTGAAAGAGGATACGGCGCTGGCCGTCGATATTCTGGCGGATATTTTGCAGAACTCGACCTTCGATCCGGAAGAATTCGCGCGGGAAAAAACGGTCGTTTTGCAGGAAATCAGTCAGTCTAACGACACGCCGGACGATATAGTCTTTGATTATTTTCAGGAATGCGCTTTCCCGGATCAGCCGGTGGGTCGCCCTGTTTTGGGGACGGTTGAAACGGTCACGGGAATCAGTCGGGAAACGCTTGATTCGTATATGAAAACGAACTATACGCCCAAAAGAATGGTGGCGGCGGCCAGTGGTAAAATCAACCATGAGGACTTCGTCCGCCTGATTGAAAAATCCTTCGGTTCGATGACGGACAAACAAGGCTTGACCGCGCCGGATCCCGTTTATCGGGGAGGCGAAACGCGCAAAGAAAAGCCGTTGGAACAGGTCAATCTGGTTTTGGGTTTTCCGGGCGTTTCGATTTTTGACGACGAGTACTATACGGCGCACGTTCTTTCCACCGTTTTCGGCGGGGGCATGTCGTCGCGTCTGTTTCAGGAAATCCGCGAAAAGCGCGGTCTTGTTTATACCGTTTATTCTTTTAACGCGGCGGCGACGAAAGGCGGCTTGTTCGGCATTTACGCCGGCACGGGCGAAGAGGAAACGGCGGAACTGATGCCGGCCGTTTGCGATGAGATTCTGAAAATCAGAAACGAAAAAATTTCAGATGAAGAATTAATCCGCGCAAAAGCGCAGCTGAAAGCGGGCGTTCTGATGTCTTTGGAACACCCGACGGCGCGTTGCGAACAAAACGCCGCGCACTTGCTGACGTTCGGCAGATTGCTTGAGAAGGAAGAAATTCTGGGAAAAATAGCGTCCGTGACGGTTGAAGACGTGCAGTCTTTGGCCGAAAAGATTTTTTCTCAAAAACCCGCTTTGGCAAGCCTTGGTCCCGTAACGCACGTCATGCCGTATGATAAATTGGTATCGGTATTGAAATAGCGGAGGCGGCAATGGATCGGAATGACGAAATTCTGATGCAGATGACGGCAATCGGCAATACGTTGAAAGTGACGGCGATTCATGTGCCGACGGGGACGGAGGTTTCTTTTATGGCTCCCAAGAACACGCCGATGCTGTCTTTGAAAATGATGGCCAGAAAAAAATTGGAATATGTCATTAAAAAGAACAATCAATCCTAGTCAAAATCGTTTGATTGTGCTACTAAACATCAAAAATATGCTGAAAGGAATTTTATTATGGCTGAAAAGATTGCTCTCGCTTCGGATCACGGCGGTTTTGATTTAAAAAATTTATTGGTCGAAAAATTGAAAAAAGACGGTTACGACGTTCTGGATTTGGGAACGCATACCAAAGAGTCCGTCGATTATCCGGATATCGCGGCTTTGATGGCCGACGCGATCAAAGAGGGAAAAGCCGACCGCGGCATTTTGTTGTGCGGCACGGGAATCGGAATCAGCATTGTCGCCAACCGCTTTCCGTTTATCCGCGCGGCTTTGGTGCATGACGCGTTCGGTGCCAGACTGTGCCGTCAGCATAACAACGCCAATGTTCTGGTTCTGGGCGGCCGGACAACCGGCGTCGAAGTCGCTTATGAATGCGCGGATATTTTCTTAAAGACGGATTTCCTGGGCGATCGCCATGCCCGCCGCGTCGAAAAATTGTCTCATATGTGCTGAAAGGAAACGACAGAATGACAAACCCGTTTTTCACAACCTCTTTAAAGCAGGCGGATCCCGATTTGTATGACGGCATTTTGAAAGAATTGCACCGTCAGCAAAATCAGATTGAACTGATTGCTTCCGAAAACATCGTTTCCAAAGCCGTTCTGGAAGCGCAGGGCACGATTTTAACGAACAAGTATGCTGAAGGTTATTCCGGCAAGCGTTACTACGGCGGCTGCGAGTTCGTCGATATTGCCGAAGATCTGGCAATCGAACGGGCTAAAAAACTGTTTGATGCCGAATTCGTTAATGTGCAGCCTCATTCCGGCGCGCAGGCAAACGGCGCCGTTCAGTTAGCTTTGTTGCAGCCGGGCGACACGCTGATGGGCATGTCTTTGGACGCCGGCGGTCATTTGACGCACGGGGCGGCTCCGGCGCTGTCGGGGAAGTGGTTTAATTCCGTTCAGTACGGCGTGCGCAAGGAAGACGGTTTGATAGATTTTGAGCAGGTTGAACGTCTGGCTAAAGAAAACAAGCCGAAATTGATTATCGCAGGCGGTTCCGCGTATCCCCGCACGGTCGATTTCGCAAAATTCAGAGCGATAGCCGATGAAGTCGGCGCGATTTTAATGGTGGATATGGCGCATTTTGCGGGGCTGGTCGCCGGCGGCGTGCATGAAAATCCGCTGAAATACGCTGACATCGTAACAACGACGACTCACAAGACTTTGCGCGGTCCCCGCGGCGGCATGATTTTGACCAACCGCGAAGATCTGGCCAAGAAAATCAATTCGGCGGTTTTCCCCGGACTGCAGGGCGGGCCTTTGATGCACGTTATTGCGGCTAAAGCGGTCGCTTTGGGTGAAGCGTTGAAGCCCGAGTTTAAAGAATATGCCAAAAATGTCGTTGCGAACGCGAAAGTTTTAGGCGAAACGCTGATGGCTCGCGGATTGAATTTGGTGTCCGGCGGAACGGACACGCATCTGGTGCTGGTCGATCTGCGTTCCAAGCACGTGACCGGCAAACAGGCGGCAAAAAGTCTGGAGTTGGCTCATATGACCTGCAACAAAAACGGCATTCCGTTCGATCCGGAAAAACCGACGGTGACTTCCGGCATTCGTTTGGGAACGCCGGCGGGGACGACGCGCGGCTTTAAAGCCGAGGAATTCAAGCTGATCGCCAATCTGATAGGCGACGTTCTGGACGGCTTGTCCGCCAATCCAGACGACAATTCGGTCGCTGAAGAAAAAGCTAAGGCAAAAGTGTTGGAATTGTGCGCCCGCTTCCCGATTTACGAAGGTCTGATGGAGGAATAAATGCGCTGTCCGTTTTGCGGCTTCGAGGAAACGCAGGTCAAAGATTCCCGCCCCAGCGAAGATAATTCCGCCATTCGCCGCCGACGCTTTTGTCCGGCGTGCGGATCGCGTTTTACGACGTTTGAGCGCGTCCAGCTGCGGGAACTGACGGTGATTAAAAAGGATAAAAGCAAGACGCCGTTCGATCGCGACAAATTGCAACGATCCATTACGATCGCGGTCAGAAAGCGTCCGATCAGCTCGGAGCAGGTCGAATTGATCGTCAACAGCATTCAGCGCCAGCTGGAAGTTTCCGGAGAAAACGAAATCCCTTCCGGTCAAATCGGCGAAATGGTGATGGAAGCTTTGTCCGGTCTTGATCCTGTGGCGTATGTGCGCTTTGCTTCGGTTTACCGCGATTTTAGAGAAGCCAAAGACTTTAAAGCGTTTATCAGCAGTCTGGAAGCCGTCGCGGAAGCCGGCCCGTTGGAAGGAAAAGAAAATGTCAAAAATGAAAACTAACCGCAGCTCGTCCCGCTTGGCCGCGGCGCAAGCGCTGTATCAATACGCTTTCGGCGAAAAGACGATAGATGAAATCGCGCGCGAATTCATAACGGGCTCTGTCGGCCGGGAAGTCATTGACGAAAACGAACTGACGGGAGAGGAAACTTTTGTTCCCGTTATGCCGGCCGAGCCGACGCTGTTTGCGGGAATCCTGTCCTCGTATGCCGAAAATGCCGATCAAATCAATGAAATGGTAAACTCTTCGTTTAACGAGGAATGGCCGGCGGAGCGCGTGGAATTGACTTTGAAAGCGATTTTGCAGGCGGGCGTTGCCGAACTGATGGCTTTTCCCGAAACGCCGACGGCGATCATTATCACGGAATATCTTGATTTGACAAAGAGCTTCTACGGCGCGCCCGAAATCAAGGTCGTCAACGGCATTTTGGATAAGCTGGCCAAAATTCTGCGCGAAGAATAATCGCTTATTCTTCCGGTTTTTTATATTCAATGGCATGCGCTTCGATGGTTTGATCCGTCGAAGCGTTTTCTTTAACGTTGAATTCGGGCTCTATGTCGTCTTTACGAAATCTGAAGCGTTTTCCCGAATAAAACGGCCAAATCGTGTTCTTCCAATACATCAGAAGTCTGGCCGAGCCGAACAAAACCAAAGCCCCGTAAACAAAGTAAGGCCAGAAAAACAAAAAAAGCACGGGGATAATCGGCCATTTCCAAACGACAATCGCGCCGTAAAAACCGGTTGCCGGGCCAAGCGCCGGAACAAGAAACAGCAATATCGCGGCAAATCCGGCAAAAATCCAATGCAGTCCCAATATGTGTATCAGGCCGTCGATGCTGGCGAGATATTGCAACGCCGTAATGACGATATAGAAAAAGACAAATAAAGAGATTCGTTTGAAAGGCATGTTTCCAATCCTTTTTTACCAAGTGTAAGCCGTTTGAAAGAAAAAAGACACTAAAGAATCGCATCGGTAACCAATTATTAAAAATATGAGTTTATTCTGAAACTTCCGGAAACAGGGAAAAAAAGATGAGAAAAATCATTCTGGATAAAAACTATTTTGTTTTTCGCGATGCTGACGGCATTTTAGGCTTTACGATTAAAAGCTACGAAGGACAGCCGCAGAATCCCCGCTTTCTGTTTGACGGCGGCAGTCAGGCTTTTCTGCTCAGACGGCCGGGGCAGGTGATTTTGCTCGACGCCCTGACGGACGAGTTTATCTCTGTTTTGGCAAAGGCGCAGAAAGTGCGCTTTTTGGAAACGCCGGAAGATTCTTCCGAAATCGTTCAGCAATACGAAGTGTCCGTAACTAAAATAGAAAAAGTCGCGTTGTCCGAAGAACAAATCGTTTCGGAAGACGAACAGTTTGATCCGTTGCCTCATTCCGCTTAAGTGCGCTGACAGTACCAGTATTTGTCCGCTAAAAAAGTTTCGGCGGTTTCAAAATCGTCGGAGCATTCTTTTTGCAAAGGTAATAAAAAATCGTTTTTTAAATCGCTTAATCCCGATAAATATTCCGATAATCCGGAGACTAAATCGCTTGTTTCCGCCAAATCTGCCAGACGAGCGATTTCTTTTGCAAAATCGTTTTCTTTTTTCAATACCAACTTTAAAATTTCTGTATCGTGGTCGGACATGGCTTTTTTTTCTTAAATTATAACTATATGTTATAAATCTGAAAATGAAAGTCAATTCAAAAAGGGAAAAAACAACAAAAAGGCCGGAAACAAAATGTTTCCGGCTTTTGTTCTTTTAAGGCCGAAGCTAAAAAGAAAAACGCAAACCGCCGTAAAATTCGTTGGATTTTACCTGTTTGCCTAAATCCAGAAAACGGTAGCCCAAATCAATGGTCACATTCTGCATGATGTCATAACCCATGCCGACGCCGCCGCCCCACGAAAATTTGTAGTCGGTGTGGTCGAACATGTCGAAATCTTTTTGTTTTAATCTGGAAGCACCGATGCCCAGATTAATGTACGGATATAAAGACGATCCCATCTTGATGTCATAGTATCCGTTCACCAGCATGGTCATTGTTCCCAGCGTATGAGGTCCGCCCATGGTGTCTTTTTTGATTTTATCGCGGTAGATATATTCCAATTCTGTCCGGAACTGATTTAACTGCATACCGGCGGCGACGCTTCCTTCCCAGGCGTTTTTATTGATATGGTTTTTAAGCATGGATAATGCGCTTCTGATCGCCATATAAGGACGGTCTCCGCAGGGGTCTTGAGCTTTGGCCGTCGTTGAGAATGTTGATAAGGCGATGGCGGTAGCGACAGTTCCTAAAAGAACTTTTTTAAGTAACATAGCGTTCTCCTTTACTGTTAAAGAAATACATATATGTATAGAAAGAGTTTTTACTGATGATTGAACTCTTTATCGGCGACTATGTTACTTTTTTTAATTATTTTGTCATTCTGTCATTTAATATATAATACATTTGATTGTTTTGTTTTTCTAATTAATGTAATCATTTTTATTATATATCGTATGATTACTTATATCGTGTTTTATTTTTTTTATGGTCTGGCAATCAATCGTTTTATAGGAATGAAAACCGTATTTTCTTCTCAGGTCTGCCCAAACGGAATTCGGGTGCCGGTTTTGTTGCTGTGCCGTCTGGTGTACCCATTTTTTCAGGAGCTCCGCTTCCGGAACGGAAAGTATACAACTTTTGGTTGTGTTTGCGTCTTCTTTAAAATTATGAATGGAATTATGGGTTAAAAAAAGAGCAGAAAAAGCACTGCTCCGACTACAAGGGGAATTTTTCTCTCGTAAAGCCGGGGTGAGCATCGTGATTTTTCCGTAGTGATAATATTGTTATTTCCGTTAACGGAAATGAATGTGATTTTTTCCGTTTCCTGCGGGGCGGGAGAATTGTCGGAAGCGTTGTCGTTAAGCAAATCGTTTAAAAAATCTATTTTTGTATTAAAGGAATCTTGTTGTGGTCGGTTGTCTTGTTTTATCATACGGCGGCCTCTATTATCCAGTCTAAGGCTTTTTGAGCATTTTCCGCCGATTCCGACACGATAATGTCGTACACAACGGTAATGATCCGAGCCGATTTTTCGGCTGAAAAAGATTTTTGGTGACGTTCTTCATATTTTTTTAAAAATAAAACGGCGGTTTTTAAAGCGGTTTTATCTATTTTCGGCAGTTCTGCCGGAGAGTTGTTTTCAAAACCGTATAGCCAATTCGGCGAAACGGCGAACGTATTGCAAATTTTGCAGAACATTTGTCCGTCAGGTTCGCGTTTGTTCTTTAAATATTGATTCAATCTGCTTTGGCTAATGCCAAGCTGATCCGCCGCGCGCTGCTGAGTTAATCCCAATTCAGAAAGTCGTTGGTTTAACCGTTCTCCGATCATGGCTGGTTCCTAATTGTTTCAGAATTAACATCGGTTTTTATAGTGGCATAGTTTATCACGGAATAAAATTAACTATTTGTTATTGATTATATAAACGATTTGTGATAAAAAGGCTTATACAATCGGAAAGGAAAGATGAAATGGAAAAAAGAGTGTTGGCCGCGCTTGAAGGGTGTGACGGAAAAAACGAATCCGTTTTGCTGAAATTGTATAAAAAAGGAAAACTGGGAAAATTTCCGATTGCCGAAAACAGAGTGAAAGCGGCTTCTTTATTTATAAGGGATTTTCAGGCGTCTGTTTTTTTTCAAAGAACGACCAGAAATTATGAAGGACTGTTTGTGACAGGCCGCGGCGGAAAATCGGAAGCGTCGGATTTTCGCTGTGATGCGGCGGACAGGTATTTGCGCGCTTTAAAATACATAGAGCCGTACGGTGTGTATGCGCTTCATTTTTTACGGGACGAACGTAACGTTCGCGATTTTCTGATTAAGTATCCGATTTTAAACAAAGGATCTCGCCGAACGTATCAGATGGTTTATCTGGCGATTAACCGTATGTTGGACAGGCTGGTCGCTTTTTACGATTTGGAAAAAGACAAACAAAAGATGATTTGAGCCGCAGAGCCTTTCGGTATATAACGGTAAAAAAATATAAATAAAGGCTGTGCGCATGAAAGACTTTTTGAAATTGATTTTTTTTGGCGTGACCAAATCGCCGAAGCTGCGTCTGTTTAATCCTGATACCGACGAGAAAATCGAAATGACGACGGGCTTTAATTGGCAGATTTTACTGTTGGGAAGTTTTTTCGGTTTGCCGCTGTTTTCCAAACGGTTGTGGGCATGGGCTTGGGGACTGTTTTTTCTGTCGACCGTACAGGCTTTTTTCTTTTATCAGCAGGTGAAACAGATTTTGGCGGCGACAACGGTTGCCGAATACGAAGCCGCCATGCGACAGGCGGATAATCCGATAGACAGCGCAATCGGCTATTTGCTGATGTTTTGCGTTGTTTTGCTTTCGGTGAAAGGAAATCAGTGGGCGGTTGAACGCTTGCTGAAAAAAGGGTGGCGTTTTGAAGACGTTTCCGATCCGCTTGTGCGGGACGCAGTCGGGAAATGGAAAATTTCAAAGCGCTATTTAACGTCGCCTGAAGTTATCGACAAGCTTTGATTTTCTTTCTGGAACCAGCCGGACAATTCGGTTTCGGGGTAGTTCAGGTAACGCCTGTAAATATGCAGGTTTTCCAAAACGCGCTGAACGTAGTTGCGTGTTTCGCCGAAAGGAATGCGCTCTATCCAATCAATAGGATCTATATCGTGCAGCGGATTCCCGATCGATTTCAGCCACTTGTTGACGTTTGTCGGTCCGGCGTTGTAAGCGGCGATGGCCAGGACATACGATCCGTTGAACCGTTTCAGCAGGTCTGCAAAGTAAGTGCTACCCAATTCGACATTCAGATCGGGATCGCTGTTAAGCATTTGCGCGGAAAAGGCTTTGCGCTTTTTCTTGGCTATTTGTTTCGCCGTGGAAGGCATAACCTGCATCAGGCCGCGCGCGCCGGCGGAAGAAACGGCGTGCGGGGAAAAACTGCTTTCCTGTCTGATAATGGACAGGATCAAGGCTGTTTCCGTACGTTCGTCATGTTTCAGATTGCGGACGGGGTATCCCAAAGAAACGATATTTATATTGTTTTGCCTGGCTCGTCTGGCAATCGTTACCGCCAGATCTTCGCGGTTCAGGTCGGTGATAACCGCCTGAGCCAAAGCGGTTATTTCTTCGGGGGACGAAGCGTCTAAAAACAGTTTGGTGGCGAATAAATCGGCCGTTTCGTGTTGCTCCGCTTCTTCCAGCAGTTTCATCACGTTGAACAGTTCCGACTTTTTGAGCTGTTCAACCAATTCCGGATTTACTTCTTTTTCTGTAAGAAGAGGAGGGTAAGATTCTTTTCGGGTTAATTTTTCCGTTGCTAATTGGCCGTAAATAGTCGTTTGTTTTTCAGCGGCTTTTCTGTAGTGCGCATTTGCCTGAACGGCATCGTTCATTTCTTCGTAAGCGCGTCCCAGCCAATATTCGCCCCGGGCGACGCTGAGGGGGGAGGAAACGACGGAGAGCATGTTTTCAAAGTGCTGTACGGCGTTTTTTCGCTTTTTCAGATTGCGCAGGGCAATCCAGCCGGCCGTCCATTCCGCGTCCGCGAAATCGGCGCCGGAAGTCAGATGATGATGTTTGGCCAGCGTATACGCTTCCTGATAATCCGACGAAGCCAGAAATTGCCGGATTAAAAGGGCTTTTTCCGCCCACCAGCGGGAAGAATTTTGTATTGCCGCCGGCACTTTTTCAAACAGTTTTGCGGCGGCGGCATATTTTTTGTTGACACGCAGCCAGCGTATCTGATCGAAAATCAAATCAGGATCGTTCAGTTGGCTTTCGGAAAGTTCTTTTAAGCTTTTTTTTGCATTGGCGGAATTGGAAATCAATTCGGCGCGCGCCTGATTCAGCTTAAGGGAATCCGGATCAATCAAAGGAAAAAGCTTCCGCGCCTGAAGCGGTTTTCGATCATTGAGCAATTTTTTCGCGCGGTACTGAAAATCGCGTTCGTCGAGCAGGAAAGAAAGTTTTTCTTTTACTGTTTCCGCTTCATCTTCGGACAAATTGCCTTGGTCCCACAGCGCGTGCAACATGGGAATCGCTTTTTCCCATTCTTTTCGCGCTAACAATAAATCGCTGTAAGCCAAAACGGCCTGAGGCGAAATGGGAGGATATTTTTTAAACCAAGCTTCCAGTTCTTTTTTTGAACCGTTTGCCAGAATGGCGCTTTCGGCGTTTCTGCGGATCAGGTAAACGCGCGGCCAATTCTGGTTTTTTTTCATAAAAGCTTCAGCTTGTCGGAAATCGATGCTTTGCTTTGTATCCGTCAGGCGAAACCATTCGATCAGTTTATCCAACAGGGGATTTGCGGCTTTTTTTGCAACGGACTGAGCCGTCGCATAATCCTGAACAGCGGACGCTTTGATGGCCTGAACGTCGGGCGAAACGGGCAAAGAAGCCGTTGCGGCGCGGTCTTGCGCAAGAAAAAAACAGGCTGTCACGCAACCAAGCAGTAAAACATGACGTTTCACTTGATTTTTTCCTTTCCCAAAAGATTATACCGCTTTTATTTTTGAAGGATTTCTTTTAAGATACGGTTAATTTAAAAAGATATTTCCTTTAGGAGGCCACATGTTCAAAGGACTATATACCGCTTTAATAACGCCGTTTGATAACGGGCAAATTGACGCCGAAGCTTTTTGTCGCCTGATAGAGCACCAGATTTCTTCCGGCGTAAGCGGTCTTGTCGTATGCGGCACGACGGGGGAAAGCGCTGTCATGACGGCGAAAGAATACAAACAGGTAATTGAGTTGTGTGTCAAGACGGCAGCCGGCCGTGTTCCCGTAATTGCCGGCACGGGAAGCAACAACACCGGAAAAGTGATCGAAAATACGCAGGTGGCCAAAGAGCTGGGCGCCGACGCGGCTTTGATCGTGACGCCGTACTATAACAAACCGACCCAGCAGGGACTGTTTGAACATTATTCCGCGGTGCATGACGCTTGCGACTTGCCGATTATTTTATACAACGTTCCCGGTCGGACGGGCGTTAATCTGGCCGTTGAGACAATAGCCCGGCTGGCTCGGTTGCCTCGGATTGTCGGCGTTAAAGATGCTGTTTCGGATCTGATGCGCCCGTTGAAAATCAGAGTGGCGGTCGAAAAAAAGGACTTTTCCGTTCTTTCCGGCGAAGACGCAACGATTGTCGCTTTTTTGGCGCACGGCGGGGACGGCTGTATTTCCGTTACGGCGAATATAGCTCCTTCTTTGTGTGTTGCTCTGCATCAGGCCTGGCGGGAAAAAAATTGGGCGGAAATCGAACGTTTGCGCGATTTGATGTGGCCGTTGCATGAAGTCATGTTTATTGAAACGAACCCCTGTCCGGTGAAATACGCCGCTTCATTATTAGGGTACGGGGACGGCTCCGTTCGTTTGCCGCTATGTGAAATTTCAGATCAGTCCAAAGAAAAGGTTCAAGCCGCGTTACGTTCCGCCGGTCTTATAGGATAAGGAAATGTCTGCTTCCAAAAAATCAACGATGATCAGCACGGGGACTGTTGCGAAAAACAGAAAGGCGCATTTTAATTACGCCATAGAAGAAACGGTCGAGGCCGGCTTGATGCTGACGGGCGCTGAGGTCAAGTCCCTTCGTTTGGGGCGCGCCAGCATTAACGAAGCGTATGCGTCCGCGGAAGGCGGCGAATTGTTTTTGATCAACGCGAGTATTTTGGAATACGGCTCGATCGGCTATATGAAGCATTCGGCGGCGCGTCCGCGAAAATTACTGCTGAAGAAAAAGGAATTGAAGCGTTTGATCGGCGCCGTAGCGCGGAAAGGATACACGCTGATACCTTTGGAATTGTATTTTAACGCGCGCGGGATCGCCAAGGTAAAAATCGGACTCGGCGTCGGCAAAAATACCGTGGATCGCCGCGAAGATATAAAAAAACGCGATTGGGATCGGGAAAAACGCAGATTACTTAAAGGCGGTTGACAGATTTTTTTTGCATTTTTCATTTTTTTATGCTTTCTTTAGAAAGCCGATTTATAAAAGGATAAAATATTCGGAAAGCTGATTTATCAAAGGATAAAATAAATGTGTAGCCTTCAGGAAAAGACCAAAAAAGCTTTGTTGTTGTCGGAACAGGACATAGAACCCTTGCTTAAAGGGGATTTTAAAACGCTTTTGGCTCAAAACAAAGATGCTGCCATCCGTGTCGGAATAGCGTATATCGGCATATTGATCGTGCTTTTGCTGTTTTTATCGCTTTTTTCGATGCTCGGCGCTTTCGGAAAGATGTTCCTGCTTTGTTTGTTTTTCGGGGGGCTCGGCGCAGTCGGATTTTTACATAAAGCCGACGCGTTGAAAGCGCTTTCGTATCCGATATTTTCATACGGTTTTGTCGGAATTTTCGGCTTGATGACTTTGGCGATGTTTTCCGGTATTTCGGCTCAGGGATCGTTTTTATCCAAGATACTGATGATTTTGATTGTCGGCGGAATTATCGGCGGCGGCTATACGTTCCGTCAGAAAGCAAAAGATTTGGGATTATCGACATTGCAGTTGGTAGGCATTGCTTTGGTGGTCGGTTCGCTGACGCTGTCCCTGCAATTAGTCGGAATTCAATTCTGCATAGACGGAGAAGTCGCCGCAGCTCAGCGCGCTTCCGAAGCGCGCCGTCAGCACGACGCGGAGGCTATGCAGCGGAATATGGCTTCGACAAAGGTATGCTCTTCCGAAGAAGAATGCCGCAAAATCAATATGAAAAAGAATTCATACTACGAACAGTTCGAGGAAGTTACACAGGAAGTTTGCGAAAGAGCCGTCGCAAAAGAAATGCCCGGACGGTTTGAATGGACTGTATCTGCGAAAGACTACAAATTCAACCGCTATGAAGTCGATGTGCTGAAAGATGACATTACGCTGTTCGGAGATGCCGCGCAGTTGATCGGCAATAAGGGCGAAAAAACCAAGATGCGGTATACTTGCCGCTATAATACAAAGAAAAACACGGCGTTTGCTTCCGTAAGCGAAGCGAAATAATTGCGCTTTTTTCTTGATAAGGTAGAATTTTTTGGTCTAGTATTTCTGTTAAGGTTGGATAAAACGGAGAAATTAAATGGCCGACACCGTCGTTGAAACAGAAGCCTTCTATGATATTTTGGTAAATGCCGAAGGGGATTTGCTGTTTTGTTTAAAGGCGCGCGAAGGTAGTCCGGATCGTCCGCAGATGCTTTTTGACGGTAAAGACCACGCTTTGTTTTATCGTACGGCTGATCAGATGATTGTATTGGATTATATTCACCCGGAAGTCAGCCCGCTGTTAAAGGAGGTTTCTTCCGTTTTGGTCGCTGAATTTTCCGAGGCAACGCCTGAAAATCCGACAAAAGGGATTGTTCGGGAATATATGGCTTCCGTGCGGCATGTGTCCAAGCTACCTTTGGCCGATATTAAAGAAGCTAACTGATTTTCGCAGAGCTTTTGTTTTAAAACGCCGCTATTCCGGCAAAGGATCGGGATAGCGGTAAATTGTATTTTCAAAATTTTTCAACAGCAGAAAATCGCCGTCACGACCGACGCAACGCTGATCGTTAATGATAATTTTTCCGCCGCCGCCCGGAATGTCGATGGCGTATGTCGGAACGGCGTATCCCGAAGTATAACCGCGCAAAGCGTTGATTAATTCTATGCCTTTGGAAACGGGGACTCGGAAATGCATGGAGCCGGCAATCGGATCGCATTGAAACAGGTAATAGGGACGGACGCGCGCTTTCAACAATTCATGCATCAGTTTTTTTAACGTTTCGGCGTCATCGTTGACGCCTTTTAACAAAACGGTTTGCGATCCGGCGGGAATGCCCGCGTCGGCTATGCGTTCGCAGGCGCGGATTGTTTCCGGCGTCATTTCGTCAGGGTGCGTGAAATGCAGACTGAAAAAGACGGGGTGATATTTCTTTATCGTTTTCATCAAAGCGGGCGTAATGCGCATCGGTAAAACGGCGGGGACTTTTGATCCGATTCTGATCATTTCGACATGTTTGATTTGCCGCAGGGCTTTCAGCAGATAATCCAGCGCTTCGTCGCTCATTGTCAGCGGATCGCCGCCGGAAACCAGCACGTCCCTGACTTCCGTATGAGAACGAATATAGTCCAGAGCTTTTTCCCAACGGGATTTTAGCGGTGTGCCGTCATGGCAAAGGGCATGGCGTCCGACCAATCTGGAACGCGTGCAGTAACGGCAGTAAGCGGAACAATATTCCGTCGCTAAAAATAATACTCTGTCGGGATAGCGGTGAACAAGACCGGGGGCAACCATGCAAGGTTCTTCGCCCAAAGGATCGTCTGTTTCGCCGGGTGAAACATTCTTTTCCATTAAAGAAGGCAGCATTGTTTTGCGTAAAGGCGATTCGGACAGCAGGGAAGCGTAATAAGGCGTGATCGCGGTCGGAAAGGCGTTCGTTTGCCGCAATGACTGCCATTCGTCGTTATTTGGCGCGAACAGGCGCGCTATTTGTTCCGCCGTTGTCAGCCGGTTAGCCAACTGCCAGTGCCAGTCGCTCCATTCAGCTTTGGAAACATGAGGATAGAACGCTTTGCGGAATATATCGGCTTGTGTCATTACGGAAGCTTTCTGTTTTTGAATAAAAGAAATTTTTCCAAGAAAATACAGCTTTTTAGGGCAAAAGTGAAGAGAATAAATCCAAAAATCAGAGTAGTGAAATATATCTTTTGTTATAGTAATTATGATGTTTTATAATATTGTTTTATTTAATAAAACAGAGTAAATATAAATAATTACAAATAAATTTAAGTAAAAATGGAGATGTATCATGAAAAACATTTACACACAGGAATCCGGTCGTTCCATGATCGAAATGCTGGGCGTTCTGGCAATTATCGGCGTGTTATCGGTCGGCGGTATCGCGGGATATTCCCAGGCGATGGCGAAATATAAAGTCAGCAAAACGACAGACCAAATTCAGACGATGGTAACAAACATTCGTACATTGTTTTCATCGCAGAAAAACTATGACGGGTTGACTACGGGCAATACGCAACTTCTTTATTCAGCGGGCATTCTGACCGATGAAAACTGCCCTGACAGTTCGTCTTGTTCAGTCCCGATGAATCCGTATGGAGGAACGGTCTTAATAAATTATACGCAAGATGATATGTCTCGTTCCAAAAGAGGTTTTGCTGTCGCGTACAACGGCTTGCCGTCAGACGCCTGCGTCCGTTTAGCATCGCAGAATTGGGGCGATGCGGCGTCCGGATTGATTGCTGTGGAAGCTAAAAGCACAACGACTACCATAACCAACGACAAACAAATTCCTGCCGAAGCTTTGGCAACGGCCGGCGCTACCGTATCTTATGCTAAAAACGCCAATATTCCCGTATCCTTTGAAGCCGCAACAAAAGGGTGTGGTACGGGCGGAAGCGCGTCCAGTCTGACACTGTATTATAAATAGTCGTTATTCTTTGTTTCAAAAAAGGCGGGATTTTTATCCCGCCTTTTTTTATTTTTCCGGCAGAATATATAACTAAAGGCATATCATATATGAGGTTTTACAGGCTTGTTTTTATGGATTTTTGGTTGTTAGAATAAAGGTAAAGTCAGCAATGGAGGATTATCATGACAAACATTCATACACAGGAATCCGGTCGTTCCATGATCGAAATGCTGGGCGTTCTGGCAATTAACGGCGTGTTATCGGTCGGCGGTATCGCGGGATATTCTCAGGCGATGTCGAAATTTAAAGTCAGCAAAACGACAGACCAAATTCAGACGATGGTAACAAACATTCGTACGCTATTTTCTTCTCAGAAAAACTATGACGGTTTGGATACGACAACTGATGGCGGTCCGAAACTTCTTTACGCGGCGGGTATTCTGACCGATGAAAACTGCCCTGACAGCTCGGCTTGTTCAACCCCGATGAATCCGTACGGCGGTACCATCGAAATCATGGTTACGAAAGATGATATGTCGCGTTCCGAAAGAGCTTTCGCCGTCACGTACAACGGTTTGCCTTCAGACGCCTGTGTCCGTTTGGCATCGCAGGGGTGGGGTGATACGGCGTCCGGTTTGATAGCCGTACAAGCTAAAAAAACGGAATATACTCCGACTAATAATCAGGCAATTCCTACCCGGACTGCGTCACCGGGGGACGGAAATGCGGTAGGCTATACTAAAAACGCCGATATTCCGTTGTCCTTTGAAGCCGCAACAAAAGGGTGCGGCACGGGCGGAAGCGCATCCAGTCTTACGCTGTTCTATAAATAGTCGTTATTCTTTATTTCAAAAGGCGGGATTTTTATCCCGCCTTTTTCTGTTGCTTTTTTATTTTTTCTGCCGATTGGCAGAATCTAATCCCCGCCGGGAAGGCGTTATGCCTGTGGCGCCGCCACCCCCGCCGGAAGGGCGTTTCCCCCTCTACGGGCAGGTACTAGCCGTACGGGCATCAGTTTTAAAATTGCGCTAATCGGCAGGATATAATCCCCCGCCGGGAGGGCGTTTCCCCCCTACGGGCAGGTACTAGCCGTACGGGCATCAGTTTTAAAATTGCGCTAATCGGCAGGATATAATCCCCCGCCGGGAGGGCGTTTCCCCCCTACGGGCAGTAGTTATCTTAGTGCTTTTGCGGAAACATATGCGATTGCGGCGTGTTCTGCGCAATAAGGTTTGTCCGGTAAAGCTTCTTTGCCGCAGAAGTGAAAATCTTCGTCCTTCGGATCGCCGATCGGCCAGCGACAGGAAGATGAAGTCAAGTCGTTCACGGTAAACAGTTTTTTCTTTTCTTTTTCCTGACTTTTCTTTGCGGGTTCGCTTTTCGCCGTTTTTTTCTTTTTTGCTGCCGTTGCTTTTTCAGTGTTTTCGGGCGCGCTGTTAACGTCATCGTCCCCGCGTCGAATAGGCGAGGGGCGGCTGTTTAACCCTAAACGATGCGCTTTGCCGACGACGGCATTTTTGGATACGCCTAAAGCTTTGCCGATTTCTCCGGTGGTTAATCCTTTGTCCCAAAGGCGTTTCAGTTCTTCAACTTGTTCGTCAGTCCAACCCATTTGTGTTTCCTTTGCTAAAAAATGCCGAAGACGGGCGTTTCTATAAACATCATATCCTTAGCCGAAAAAGCTTTTCGGATATTATCACCATAATTTTTCACTGCAAGCACGTTTTCCGGCGTCGATGAATACATGCCTAAAAAAAGCTGTATGCTGTCCCAGGAAACCTGCCTGTTATAAGGCGTTAACATGTCAAAATATTTCGGGGGCTTTTTCAGCCTTCGCCATGTGGCCAAAGTCAGCGCGATACCGGGGCTCATTTTCGCGACTCGGCGCGCTTTAATCATTTTATCGACGGTCAGCGCCCAACTTTCGGGCGTAAAACCGTGCCGGGCGACGGCCTGAGCGAATTTTTCCTTTTCCGGCAGGCGGTTGATTTTGTCGACAAGCGTCTGCATCGGGTTAAGCAGTTCCCCCATTAAATTGTTATCGCTGAGCGCCATATCGCGCAGGGCGGTATGAAACTTATCAAATCTGTTTGTGCCAAGAGTTTCTTCAATGCTTTGAAACGACGCCAAAGCGGCTTCGACGTCGCCTTCCGTTATTGAAGATGTCGGCGTGACTTGACCGGCGGGGGTCTGCGGCCGGAAAATTTTTTCCAAAGCTTCTCCCGTTCTGTATTTTTCCGCATCGGGCATACGGTATTTCGTAAAGATGGAACGGACGTTTACGTTAAACAATCCTTCCGGTTTGCCGTTTTTAATCGGAATAATCTTGTCGTATTTATAAATGCGCTTTTCCCGTTCGGGGGTAGCCCATGCTTCCGGCATCAGATAAATATAAAAATGCGTCGACATGTATTTGCCGTATTTTTTCACGTATTCCTGCATCTGCGGGGCGATGCGCGTGGGAAGCTTTCCTTTTGTTTCTTTGATGCCGGGAATGTTTAAAACGCGATCCGGAACATGCGGCATGTCGTGAATGAAAGGGCCGACGTATTGATAGGCGTATTTGGGCAAAGCCATGATTAATTGATAGATTTCATCTCCGATTCGTTCGTTGGCTTCAACCATGGCTTCCAATCCGCCGGGATAGGACGTTTCTATCATTTCGACGATAGCGGAATAGATGGATTCATGCGTGACCGCCTGGACTTTTCGTTCGTTCTTTTTCGGTTTTCCGGCCAGGCTCTCTTTTAAATCGATCACCATTTTTTTGACGCGCTGGTTCGCGTTCTGAAAAGAAGAAAGATCGATCTTTTTCTTTTCGCTATTTTCTTCTTCCTCATCTTCCTCAACGGCGGTCACTTCCAGCGGCTGCCAGCTCAGATAGTCCTGAGCGGCGGCCGGCAGTGAAAAGAAAGCAAGCAGAAGAAAGATTTTTAACATTTTCACCTTAAGGCTTCTTTACCCGTATGGTGTAATTCAAAACGGTCTGCCCTTTGGCCGGAATGTTAATCGTCCATTCGACCTGCTGCGCGGAAAGATTCTGATAAGAAGCGGAAGATTCCGTAATCGTCCATTGGTTTGAAACAGTTTGAACGTATTTTACGGAAACCGGCTTGTTCGTCGCGTTTTTAAAGGTAAGAGAATAACTTGCTTCATACGCTTTGTTTGAAAAAGCCGTGTAAGCCGTTTCTTTCCCCTGAACGGTGACGTCAAACGCGTTGCCCAGATTCAGCTTGATTTTGCCGTTTTCGGGCGTGTGGGAGATGTTGTCTTCTCCGACAAAGAACATATTCTTTCTGCTGTCCGCTTTATAAACGCGCAGAATACCGCCCGGCAAAGGCAAGCCTAAATTGGACGCTTTGTTGTTGTCGATTTCCAAAAGCACCTGAGCGTTGGTTTCAAATTCGCCGAAACCGTTTGAACCGCGATATGTCGGGACGATATTGGTGAATTTATATTTTTTCTGAACTCTTACGCCGGACGCGGACATTAAAGCCAGCTGCTTTGTTTGATTGGACGCGATGTCCGTCGTGCGTCCCAGAGAATACAAATGATAATCCATCAGCTGTTCTTCCGCCATGCCGTCCGCCATTGCGTTTTCCATCACCGCCATGGATCGGGCGGCTTTCATCATCGGACGGGGACGAAGCGGACGAACCCGATTGACCGAACCCGCTACGAACTGGATATTGGCGTTGTTGTAAGCGATGCCGGACGTGTTGGTCAGCGTTACCCAACCGTTCAGGTTGATTTGATCTTCCGCATCGTTCAATTCGGCGACGTAGTCCGCTTTCCATGTCAGGCCGTTTGTCAGATAGCTCAGTTCAACATTTTGGGTGCCGCTCTGAGCCGCAAGAACGTTGATGGATAAAGTCGGCTGGTCATACAAATCCGCCGGAACGTCAGGGAAAATCACGCGACCGTTATAGTCCGTTTCGATCCTGTCGCCGATTTTTAAAACCAATCCCGCGTCAACGGATAAAATCTGCGCGTCTTCAATCGTCTTTTTACCGGTGGCAAGATGCGATTCAATGACCTGAATGTTTTTGCCCATAAATTTGCGCAGCAGAGATTCCCGCGACAGCAAGTCGAAATCGAAATTCTGTTCTCTGATTTTTAATCCGTACCCTTCAAGCAAAGCCGTTTCAGGCTGAATCTGCGCGGACACGCCCCGAAAGGACAGAATGTTCTCCCCTTGAGTGAAAGAGACGGAACGCGTGTCTTTGACCAATCCCAGGCCGTTGTTGTACACGGTGACGTTTAAAGATTTGACGGCGTCCTGAGAAATGACGGTCGGAGCCGAAAAAGCAGTCTGTGTCGTTAAGCAGGCGATCGTTAAAGCCGCCAGAAATTTTTTTGTCTGCAAGGTAATCTCTCCGGTAAAAGGTTAAAATTTCCCTTATTTTACGGGAGTCCCTTTTATAGCGCAAGGAATATCTTTCCTTCTTTATTACCGCGGAATATATAAAAAAGTTTGCACGCAAACGCGGAAAAACGTATAACCTGAATCAAAGAAATTTTTTGACTGAAGGAAACGTTATGAAAGTCGGAATCATCGGAACGGGCTACGTCGGTTTGCCGACGGGCGTCGGATTGGCGGAATTGGGGCACGATGTCGTTTGCATTGACGCCATTAAGGAAAAAATCGACGCTCTGAAAGCCGGAAAAATTACGTTGTTTGAAGAAGGGTTGGAAGAGCTGTTCCATAAAAACGTCGCCGCAGGTAAACTGCACTTTACGTCCGATATGAAAGAAGGCGTACAGAACGCGGATATCGTTATTCTGGCGGTAGGAACGCCGCCGCACCCCGTTACTAAAGAAGCCGATATGAAATATGTTCATGCCGCCGCGCGCGAACTGTCCCGTCATTTAACAGGCTATACGGTGATTGCCAATAAATCCACGGTTCCCGTCGGGACGGGCGATGCCGTGGAACAGATTATCCGCGAAGTCAATCCCGAAGCCGATTTTGACGTCGTTTCCCTGCCGGAATTTTTGCGCGAAGGATTTGCCGTGCACGACTTTTTCAATCCGGATCGCATCATTGTCGGCGCGAACACGGAAAAGGCGGCCGATACGATTAAGAAATTATACGCTCCGTTCGGCGATAAAGCGCATATGCTGTTTGTCAAACGCCGTTCTTCGGAAACAATCAAGTATGCCTCCAACGCATTTTTGGCGATGAAAATCCACTATATTAACGAGATGGCGAATTTCTGTGAAAAATCAGGCGCGGACGTGTACGAAGTCGCTAAAGGTATGGGATTGGACACGCGCATCGGCGCTAAGTTTTTGAATCCGGGGCCGGGATACGGCGGTTCCTGTTTCCCGAAGGATACAAACGCGATGGCGTACATGGCAAAAGGCTATGGCGTGGAAATGTCGCTGATTGAAACGACGATCCGCAAAAACGACGCGCGCAAAGTCGAAATGGCCGAACGGATTTTAAAAGCGACGGAAGGCGTTTCAAAACCGAAAATCGCCGTATTGGGCTTAGCTTTTAAAGGCGGCACGGACGACTGCCGGGAAAGTCCCGCGATGGAAATCATTTCGGCGTTACTGAAACATGACGTAACGATTACGGCCTATGATCCGAAAGCGATGGACACGGCCAAAAAGCTGGTCGGCTCTCAAATTCAATATGCTTCGGACGCTTATGAGGCGGCAAAGGGAGCCGATGTTCTGGCTGTTTTAACGGAATGGGTTGACTTCAAATCTTTGGATTTGGCAAAGCTTAAAACGCTGTTGAAAACGCCGAAGATCGTCGATTTGCGCAACTTGTTGGATAAAGCCGAAGCCGAACGGCTGGGTTTTGAATATCAGGGGATCGGGCGGTAAGATTACCCCTTCATTTTCATTGTGTCCGGGGCGGTAACGCGTCACTCTTTTAAACAAGCGATAATATCTTCCGCAATCAGATTTTCACCGGCTTTTTCCGCAGCGCGGGAATGTAGCCAAACGCCTGCGCAGGCGGCTTCAAAAGGCGGCAGGCCTTTCGCCAGCATGGCGCCGATGATGCCGTCCAGAACGTCTCCGCTACCGGCGGTGGCCAAATCAAAGCAGTTTGTCGAATTGATAGCGGCTTTTCCTTGCGGTGAGGCGATAATCGTGTCGGCGCCTTTTAAAACGACCGTGCACCCCAAGGCTTTGGCGGCGGTTAAAGCCTGAAACAGTCTGTTTTCGCCTTTCAATTCGGGGAACAGCAGGTTAAATTCGCCGCTGTGGGGCGTAATAACGGCATTGGCGCGTTTGCGTATTCCTTTAATAAACGGCAAAGCTCCCGCATCGGCGACAAAGGGCTTTCCGGTATTGGCAATCAGATGCAGGAACGCTTTAGTATCGTCTTCTTTATCCGCTCCCATGCCGATGACGGCGGCGGAGATTTTGTCCGAAGTGATTTGACCGGCAAAGACTTCAGCTGTATCCGCCGTTTGAAGCACCGTGCCCGCCGTGTCCGCCGCAAAAACCGGATAAGCCTGTGTCGAACAGGAAACGGCGGTCAGTCCGGCGCCCGCGCGACGGCAGGCGAGAGCGGCCAGCCGGGCGGCTCCCGTCATTTTTCCCGCGCGGATCAGGACGGCTCCGCGGGAATATTTGTGATCGTAAGGCGTCGCGTCCGGCAAAGCAAAAAGCCCGGGCGTATTTTCATATAAAGAAACTCCCGTGTGTCTGACGATTTCATCGGGAATGCCGATCGGACAAACAACCAACCGACCGGCGTACTCTTTTCCGGGATACAGAAAATGCCCGATTTTCGGCCGGCAAAAAGTAATCGTCATATCACAGAACGGAGCAGTTTCCAAAACTTCTCCCGTATCGGCGTGAATGCCGCTGGGAATATCCAAAGCGACGCAAGGCAAATCGGTTTCGTTGAACGCGTTGAAAAAGTCGGCGATGTCACTGTGAACCGGTCTGGATAAACCGATGCCGAAAACGGCGTCAACGATCAGTCCGCTTGTTTTATTTAATTGTTTTAACCGTTTGAAAGACATCTGCCGTTTAATACCGTGAAACTTTTCGGCGTTTATGCGCGCGCCGGCGGACAGTTTTTTTTCGTTGCCGGCCAAAGCGACTTCAACCGGCCAGCCCCATTGCTGCAAAATGCGCGCGACGACAAAGCCGTCTCCGCCGTTGTTTCCCGTTCCGCATAAAACCAGAACGGGCGCTTTGCGATAATTCTTTGAAATCTGGCAGGCGGCGGCAAAACCGGCGTTTTCCATCAGCTGTATTTCCGGCATGATTTTTGCATGGCATTCTTTGTCGGCAGAATACATTTGGTCGGCGGTTAATATTTCCATGAGGCGAGCTCCTTGAAAAATTTGAGTTTTGTTAATCTTTGTTCTCTATACTATACCCATTTTCGTCGGAGGAAAATTTAAAATATGGTCGACAGAAAGCTTGAAAATATAGAGGTTGTGAAAACAACTCCCCTGTATAAAAAGTTTTTCAGGGTGGACGAATATTCTTTTAAATATCCCCTCTATAACGGAAAAATGAGCGGCGTCGTTAAAAGAGAAGTCATGAATCGCGGCAATGCCGCCGGCGTTTTGCTGTACGATCCCGACAGAGAAGAGTTGGTTTTCGTAGAGCAGATTCGCATAGGGGCTTTTATCGCGGGCGAAAATCCGTGGGTTTTGGAGTGCGCGGCAGGAATTATCGAAGCGGGGGAAACGCCCGAACATGTCGCCGTGCGCGAAGCTGAAGAGGAAGTCGGCGCAAAGGTTTCGGCTTTGGAGCCGATTACGTCGTATTTTTCTTCGCCCGGCGGACTTTCCGAAAAGATTTACATGTTTTGCGGGCGGGTTGACGCGGCGCATGTCGCGAAGTATGGCGGTTTGCCATCGGAAAATGAAGATATCCGCGTTGTTGTCGTGCCTGTCGGAGACGCCGAAAAAATGCTGGCGGAAGGCCGGTTTAACAACGCTTTGGCGATCATTTCCATGCAATGGTTTATGATCAATCGGGAAAAATTACGGAAAAAATGGGGGAAACTATGAAAATACGTCGAAAATTATCCGGAACGGTCAGTACCGCCGTTTTAACCGTATCCACTTTGATTTGCGGCTGTTCGACACCGGGCGATTCTTTGTTTAAAACGAAGACGGAGCAGGCTATCCTGCATTGGTCGACCGGCCATGACGAAGAGGCCGTTCATTATGCGCAGCAAGCGTTGCAAAATCACCCGGACGATGTTTACGCAATGGTTATCGCAGGCATGTCGTATGAAAGACTGGGTTATCCCAATCAGGCCAAAGCGCTGTATGAGCAAGCCGCAAGCCTTGATACGGCTGATGTCGGCATCTTTGGCTCCATGCGCAATTTGCCTCCGGAGGAATTAAAGAAAACCGCGGCGAACAGATTGGCCGCTTTAAGTCTGCCACAAACGCCGCTGGCGGTTATCGATCCGAAAGCCGAAGGCCGGGCTGTCTTTACGCAGGCAGGCTTTCCGGCTCAGCCCGAAAAGGTGAAAGAAAAAAATAACGAACAGGAAACGATTAAAGGCGGATTGGATATGCTTGAAGAAGGCGATCGCAATATCGTTCTGCGCTTTTTGATCTTTACGCGTTTGCGCGATGAAAAATACGTGACGCCGGACGAATGGCTGTCGCGTCGAACCGTTAATCTGGGCGGATTATTGCCTTATACGCTGACGCCCGCCGCTAAAGGATTGGATTTGCCGTCACCGACGGGCGACGTGATTGTCGGGCGTTTGAACGCTTTGCGCGAAGCATTGGAAATGCGCGCGATTACGCCGCGTGAACATGCCGCCGAGCGTGAAATCATTCTGGAAGCGTTGTTGCCGTCTAATCCGTTTTACCGTATGGACGCGGTGCCTCCGCCGCGCGATATTTTAGAAGGTGCCACGGCGTTGCGGCGTATCGAGATGTTGCAGAATCTTGGCTTAATCACTCCGGAAGAAGCCAAGAAAGAAAAAGACGCGATTGAAAAACTGACATATGCCAAAATCGGCATGTCCGGCGGAGACGGAAAACCGAACGAAGCCGCGGCAAAGTGTATTCAAAAATGCCTGAGCGCTCCGGCAACGCCTTGTCCGGCCGCGGCAAAGCCTGCCGCTAAACCGGCGGCGAAAAAAGCGAAAGCCAAAAAAGCTGCTGTCGCTCCGGTTAAAAAGAAAAGCGCTTGCCCGTGCGAGTAAATGAAATGAGGTAACATGTTTTCAACCCCTGTCGCTTTTGCATTATTGCTGTCATTAGCGGCAGGGGTTTCGACTGTTCTGGGCAGCGTGTTAATTTTTTTTACTTCCGCAAAGAACGAACGTCTGCTGTCTGTTTCTTTAGGATTGGCCGCCGGCGTGATGCTTGGCATTTCTTTTATGGATCTTTATCCTCAGGCAGAGCTTCTTTTTAAAACCGCTTTTCCCGGAAAACAAGCCGTTTTGGCCGCCGTTTTTTGTTTGTCGGCCGGTGTGTTCGCCGCCTCGATGCTTGATAAACTTGTGCCGCATGAAGCTTTCGATGCTCAGACGGGGGAAGCTCCCCATAAAAATCTGTACCGAACCGGCATGCTGTCTGTGGCGGTCATCGGTCTGCATAACTTTCCGGAGGGGATAGCGACGTTTATGGCCGGCTATAAAGATCCTTCTCTGGGACTGTCCGTCGCCGCGGCGGTGGCGCTGCATAATATTCCGGAAGGCATTTCGGTCGCCATGCCTGTTTATTATTCTTCCCGTAGCAAAAGACGGGCGGTTTTTTATACGTTTCTTTCAGGAATAGCGGAACCTTTAGGAGCTTTAGCGGCTTTTTGGATATTACGGCCGTTTATCAATGATACGATTTTGGCCGCTGTTTTTGCCGGCATTTCAGGAATGATGATTTATGTGGCGATAGAAGAACTTATTCCTTCTTCACGTCAGTACGGACATGATCGGGACGCTCTGCAGGCAACGTTCGCGGGGATCTGTTTAATGCCGCTGTTTAATGCGTTTTAAGCTATATTTTAAGCTGATTCGGAATATCCGTACCGAAGAAAGAGGAATTTAAAATAACGTAATCTTCCGCTGTTTTATTCGTTTTGTCTTTGATCTTTTTGTCCGCCCCGTTTTCAAGCAGCATTGTGATTATGTCGGGGTTTGAGTTAAAAGCGGCCGCTAACATTAATGCGCTTTGTCCTTCTTCATTCACGTCGTTGATTTCAATTCCCTGATTTAAAAGGAATTGAATTACGTCGGGATTCGTATTGCTTTTGGCGGCGACATGCAAAAGAGTCTGACCGGCTACTTTTTGCCGAATATCAATGCCGTTTGCTATTGTTTGTTGGATTTCTTCGACGGTTCCGTCTTCAATGACCTGAATCAGCAAATTGGCCGCGCTGTTGCTTTTAATACGCGATCTGCTTTCCTCTTCTTCTTCAACGTCCGGGATTCCTTTCAGCTCTTTGTATTCTGATTCGGAAAGAGTCGGTTTAAATTTTATAAATAAAATTAAAACGAGAAAAGCAACGCCAGCGGTTATAAATCCAGACATAAAAATCCCCTGATAATTCGAAAGGTTGATTTTATACGGAGAGAACATACAACAAAAAGCCTCTCCTTACCTATCTTTATAAGAGGATAGGCGTATCTGTCAATTTTTATTTGTGAAAGGCCGGCATTGGTATGTGCCGGCGCATGGCGGGTGTTATTCTTTTTCGTATCCGATCGCCTGCGTGACGATGACTCGCTGTCCGGCCGGCAACTGTATGGCTTTAGTCACGGCTTCCTTATCAAACATGGCGCGCACAACGCAACCTAAATCGGTGACGCCGGCGTAAAGTTCGACGTTTTGATAGGCGGAGCCGGCATGCATTACGGAAAAGTTGTGATCTTTATCACTGCCGGCATAAATCAGAACGACGGGAACATCTTTCATAAAGCTTTGCGTGCCGAAAGCATACATGATGTTTTCCGCCGTCATCTGTTTTAATTCATTTTCGTCAGCTTTGTACAGCCAAACGCCGTCTTTGTTCGCGACATAGACGGATAAGTCTTTCGCGTTGCGCGCGGTCGGAATGGTACGCCGTCCGTCATCGCGATTGACGCCGTAGGCTACCCAAAGAATATTGCTCAGCGTTTGCATATCCAAATCCTTTTTTTCATAAGTGCGTACGGATTTGCGATTTTTCAGCGCGTCATACAAAGTGGCTTTTGTATCGATTTGGGGCTTGGGCAGTTTGATGACTTCCAAAGCCTGCGCGTTTGAAGCGATTAATCCGATGAATAAAGATAAGACGAATAATTTTTTCATGGTTCCTCCGACTGAATAAGGCTGATTTTCTTTACTGTAGACGGTTTAAGAAAAAAACATAAGCGTTTTTTTATGCCTAAAAACAAGAAAATACAAAAAACCCCCGTTTCTTTGTTTGTTTTCGTGAAACAGGGGCTTTTTGTATAACAGATTTCTAACGACAGTATCTATTTTCCGTAGGTATTGTCTATTTTCTGCTGGATAATTTTATCATTTAAGATTTTGTTGTTGTTATTGCCGAAAGCGCTTATTCTGGAGGTCAACGACGCTACCTGCGGGTTTTCCTGAGCTGCCTGCGTATATACTTTATTTATTTTGAAATTTACGGTTTTCCGAGAGCTGCTTTTCGCGCTGTTTTGATCTGTCGGTATCAAACTTTCTTTTGCGGCTTTCTTTAATCGTTCGTCTTGAGCCGCAGAGATGTTTCTTTCTTCAATGAATTGATATGTGGACTGTTCATAGAAAGCCGCTTTGTCAACGCCGGATTCAAAAAGAATTTTAAATTTAGCTGTTCCTTTATGACGGCTTGCTCCGACCAGAATTTCACCGCCTTGCCACAGAGCTTGCGTTTCTTTCCGGACAAGCATTTCAACCGGGCCGCTATGCGACAAACCCTGCGTTGATTTGGCATCCAAGGCATAGGCGAATTTGCAGTCTTTCGGCATTCCGCCGTTTTTCTGGGCGGCTTCCACATCGGCCGGAGTGGCTAAACGTTTCGTTCCGTCTTTGAAAATAATCGGTTCGCCGACATGCAGGGGTTCCGGTTCGTCTCCTTCTTTTTTGCCGTAACGCTCCGCGCGGACGGCTTTGTTGAAGTCTTCCGCTTCTTTCTCTGTGACCGTGATTGCCAGAGGTCCTTTTTTGAAACCTTTTCCGGTGAGCCCGGCTAATTTTCCTTCCGCTTTTTCGATTTTTTCCGGATCAGCGTTTTGTTCGCGCAGATCTTTCAATTCCTTAAAAGCCGTTTCAATGTCTTGCGCTGTTTTTGAAATGTCCGTCTGAGCATATTTGTGAGCGACCGTTTCATAGAAAGTTTCAACTTGCGCTTCGGCATCTGCAAGTTGTTTTGCGGAGACGCCTTTTACCTGAGGCTCCACTTCTTCAACGCGTCCCAATGCGTCATAAGCGCAGGCACCCATTTTCTGACAAACCATAACGGCGGCCAAATAGCGCGTCATCTTTTTGGGATCCGTGATGGGCTCTTTGGAATCGCCTTCTTCTTTTCCGGCTGCTTTCGCTTCATCTTTGCTGTAGGTATTGAGTTCGGATTTCTGACCTTCTTCAATAATACTGTTTAAGTCTTTTTTATGCATTGTCTCGGCTTCTTTAGCCAGATCAGCAATAAATTTCATCAATTTGATTTCTTTTTCCGTTTTGTCCGGATATTTGTCTTTATCTGCATTATCGACTGTATACGTTTCCTCAATATATTCGGAAAGTCCGCCGATTTCTCCGTTTTTGGTTGTGTATTCGAACTTAATGCCGCTGCCTTTTCCGGCGTTGATGGCTTCTTTTAAGAAATCGTTGGCCAATTCGGTATTAATGGAACAGTTTTCTTCCATACTGTTATTTTGGCCGTTATAAATGCCGGAAGTAATGGCTTTTTCAGCAAGCAATCCCTGTCTGTAAACATACGGCGCATTAACGTAAGCCGGAGTGTCTCTCATGCTTTCGACTAACAAGGCAAACGGCTGATTGCCCTTTGCAGGCGGTATTTGACGACAATCGCCCGCTAGAATAACTCTTCCCGGAGCTTCGTTTAAAACCCAGCACAATTCCTCATCGTCCAACAGTCCGGCTTCGTCAACGATTAAAATAACGGGAGGGTTTTGTTTCTTTGCTTCCTGCCAAGCGTTCCACCCCTCGGTTCCTTTAGTCATCATTTCTTTTATGGAGTACATTCCCTGCGGTTTGGAAATGATGTCGTCTTTTTTCCTTTCTTCCGTAACTTCTTCTTCCTTAACTTTTCGCGTCATATCATCGCGCAAATCTTTTCCGGCTGTGGCCGTTGCTCCCGCACAGAAAATGCCTTCGCGCTGTTCATCAAGACCTAATGCTTGGGCGGTTACATTCAAACCGAAAGATTTTCCCGCTCCGGGGCCGCCGTCTAAAATGACCAAATCAGGGCCGGCAGCTACTTTTTCTCCGATTGTCGATGCTGTTTCTCTCTTTTTTCTTCTTCCCGGAGATTTTACGGTGCTTTCCAATTTTTTTACGGCGAGGTCGATAATTTTTTCTTCGTTTTGTTTTTGTGCTGCTTTAACGCTTTCAAAGGCAGAGTTTAAATATTCGTCTGAAGAAAATTTAGCGCGTTGTTCCGGCGTCAAACCGCCCATCGCGTTAATTCTTTCCAAAGCCTTGGCTTTGAAGTTGTCCAGACCTAAAGCGGCAAGCTCATGAAAAATATGGTACTCGAGTCTGTCTTCGGGGGATAATTTTAAAAGTTCTTCGTTTGTTAAAGGATATTTTTCCATAATATAAAATCTCCGATTAAAAGATTATTTGTTGCCGATAGACTGTTCGTCTAATTTTTGCAAAGAAGGAACTGTAGCCAAGATATTTTTATAACTGTCAGTTAACAGTGCTGCACATTGATCCGGCGGAGTTAAAAGAATGAATGCGTCCATCAAACGTTTCTGTTCCGCCGAATACAGATCTGATACGGACTGATATAAAGTTTGATCGATATGATCCTTATGCGCCGTATTAAAGCGATCGAGAAAAACTTTGCAATCTGTAAGCAACGTAAGAGCGTCATTAACCAATCCTGTCATTACGGCTTGTTCTTCGGATTGAATAGATGTGGGCGTTTCCATCTTGTTGATGCTGAATAAAATGTTGGCCATATTATTGTCGTTTGTTCCGACGGCGCCGGTTTTCAGTTTATAATTGTATTTCCGCGGAATTGTGTTTTCTGCCATCAAGCGAATCCTTTCCTAAAAATAAAACATTTAGAGGAAGCATAGACAATTTTTTCGAAAAATTCAAGGAAAATACAGCGGGAACTTTAACTTTTTAATGTTATGTTTCCCGTGTTTCTTTGGAAAATGTGGTTTTGTCTAAATTATTTGTCCAACCGTTTTTGGACGGAAGCGGCGTGCGCCGTCAGACCTTCCGCTTTTCCCAACAAAACTGCGGCCTTGCCGACTTCTTTCAGCGTTTTATCCGTGCAGGAAAGCAACGTCGTGCGCTTCATAAAGCTCTGCACGCCCAGTCCCGACGAAAAGCGTGCGCTTCTGGCCGTTGGCAGAACGTGGTTCGGACCGCCGATATAGTCGCCGACCGCTTCGGGCGTGTAGTGACCGAGGAATATCGAGCCGGCGTGATGAACGCGGCGGCACAGCTCTTCGGGATTTTCAACGCTTAATTCCAGATGCTCCGGCGCGATCCTGTCCGCCAGAGCGCCGGCCTGTTCCTCCAGATTTTCCACCAGAATGACCGCGCCGTTGTCCTCCCAGCTTTTGCGGGCGATTGCTTCCCGATCCAAAGTTTTCAGCTGTTTTTCGACTTCCTCTTTCACCTCGTTTGCAAAATCCGCGTCATCGGTGATTAAAATCGATTGCGCGGAAACGTCGTGTTCCGCCTGAGAAAGCAGGTCTGCCGCCGTCCATTCGGGTTTGGACGTTTTATCGGCGATGACCAGAATTTCGGAAGGTCCGGCAATCATGTCAATGCCGACACGGCCGAAAACCTGTCTTTTCGCGGCCGCCACAAAAGCGTTTCCGGGACCGACGATCATGTCGACCGGTTTGATCGTTTCCGTGCCGAAAGCCAGAGCGCCGATCGCCTGCGCGCCGCCGATGCGGTAAATTTCCTCAATGCCGACGCAGTCCGCCGCCGCTAAAACAAGCGGATTGATTTTTCCGTCGGGCGAGGGGACGACCATCACGATTCTTTGAACGCCGGCGACTTTGGCGGGAATCGCGTTCATCAGCACCGAGGACGGATAAGCCGCCGTGCCGCCGGGGACATACAACCCGGCCGCCATGACGGGCGTCCAGCGCCACCCCATCAAAGCGCCCGTTTCATCGTTGAAAAAGTGGCTTTCGGGCATTTGCTTGTCGTGAAAGGCTTCGATTCTTTCCGCCGCCAGATACAACGCGTCCAGCGTTTCCCTGTCGCAGGCGGCGACGGCATCTGCGATTTCCTTTTCGCTGACGCGCATCGTTTCGGACGTCAGATTCAGCCGGTCGAATTTCGCCGTATATTCCAACACGGCTTTGTCGCCGTTTTTGCGCACGTTTTCAAGGATTTCCGAAACGGCAGCGACGACGTCGGGAGCGTTTTCCCGCTTGGAATTTAAAAACAACTGAAACTGCTTTTCGAAATCTTTGTCGCGAATGTCAAGCGTTAAGGTCATTTAAAGCTCCTTTGAATTTGTCCAGCCATGCGGTCATTTCGGCGGTTCTTGTCTTAAAAGTCGTCCGGTTGATGATCAGGCGGGCGGAAATGTCCATCATTGATTCGATTTCGACCAGTCCGTTCGCTTTCAGCGTCGCGCCGGAAGAAACGACGTCGACGATCCTGTGGCACAGACCGATCGTCGGTGCCAGCTCCATCGCGCCGGACAGCTTGATGCACTCGGCCTGAATGCCTTTGGACTGATAGTATTTTTTCGTGATGTTCGGATACTTTGTCGCCACGCGGACGTGACCGGCGCGCGCCAGATCGTCCGTTGTATAGCCGACGGGGGCGGCGGCGGACATGCGGCATTTGCCGATGCCTAAGTCCAGCGGCGCGTAAATTTCGGAATAATCGAACTCCGCCAATACGTCGTTGCCGCAGATGCCGAGCTGAGCCGCGCCGAACGCCACGAAAGTCGCCACGTCAAAGCTCCTGACGCGGATCAGTTCGACGTCCGGATCGTTCGTTTTGAAACGCAACAGACGGGAATCTTCGTCAAAGAAGGCTTCTTCCGGCCGTATGCCCGTATGAAGCAGAAACGGTTCGGCTTCTTTTAAGATGCGGCCTTTGGGCAGGGCGATAATGGTTTTCGGCATGGTTTATTCTCCGTGCAGGCGCTCGATATTTGCGCCGCAGGAAGACAGTTTGTCTTCCAGATGTTCATAGCCGCGGTCAAGATGGTAAACGCGGTTGACGATCGTTTCGCCTTCCGCCGCCAGTCCCGCCAACACCAATCCCATAGACGCGCGCAGGTCGGTCGCCATGACTTCCGCACCGGAAAGGCGGGGGACGCCGCGGATAATCGCGGAGGAAACGCCGTGGACGTTGATGTTCGCCCCCATGCGCGCCAATTCCGGAACGTGCATGAAGCGGTTTTCAAAAATGGATTCCGTGACCAGAGACGCGCCGCTGACCGTCGTTAAAAGGGCGGTTAATTGCGCCTGAACGTCGGTCGGAAAGCCCGGATAAGGCTCCGTCATCACATCGGTTCCGATTAAATAGGCGTTTTGCGCGTCGGTGATGAAGCCGTTTTCCGTTTCGGTGATCGAAACGCCGATGTCGATCAAAACGTGCGCCACGGCGGACAGCAGATTCAAAGGAATGTCCGTCAGCTCGATTCTGCCGCGCGTGATGGCGGCGGCGATTGCGTAGGAAGCGGCTTCGATTCTGTCGGCGATGACTTTATGCGTTGCGGAATGTAAATGCTCCACGCCGTCGACAATCAGGGTGTCGCTTCCCAGTCCTTCGATTTTCGCGCCCATTTTAATCAGGCATTCGGCCAGATCCGTGATTTCCGGCTCGCGCGCGGCATTTTTGATGACGGTACGCCCTTCGGCCAAAGTCGCCGCCATTAAAATGTTTTCCGTGCCGCCGACGGTGACTTTCGGAAAGACGATCTCCGCGCCTTTCAGCTTGCCCGTTTCCGTGAAAGCGACGATGTAGCCTTCTTTGATTTTGATTTCCGCGCCCATTTTTTCCAAAGCGGACAAATGCAAATCTACGGGACGCGTGCCGATGGCGCAACCGCCGGGCAGGGACACTTTCGCTTTGCCGAAGCGAGAAAGCAAAGGCCCTAAAACCAGAATGGACGCGCGCATTTTGCGCACGATGTCGTACGGGGCTTTCAGGTTGAAAATATGAGAAGCGTTAAAGCATAACGCGCCGCCGTCCTGATCGGTCAAAGTCAGTTTGACGCCGTGCTGCGCGAGCAGGTTCGTCATCGTCATGATGTCGGCCAGATGCGGCAGGTTGGTCAGGGTCACGTCCTCGTCGGACAAAAGGCAGGCGGCCATCAGCGGAAGCGCCGCGTTTTTCGCGCCGCTGATTCTGATTCTGCCGTTTAGGGGAGTGCCTCCGATGATGCGAATACGATCCATTCCGGTCCTTAGCGTATGACTTTAAGTTTTAATCTTTTTTAATCCACTCCGCCTGTCTGGGCAAGCTCTTTCCCGTCGGAATTTTTCTTTTTTTCCGCGGCGAGTTTATTGCGCTCTTCGATTTGCTTTTTGCGCAAAACCAGATTGTGGCGCAACATTTCGGCTTGTTTTTCTGTTTTGTCTGCGGACTTTGACATATTCGGAATCCCTTTGCTGAACCGACAGATACAGTATCGGATTTTTTAACAAACTTCATCAATAAAATATTTTTTGCTTGCATAGGAAGGGCAATTCTTATATCTTCAGGCTCGCGCCGCCGCTGTAGCTCAGTGGTAGAGCACTTCCTTGGTAAGGAAGGGGTCGACAGTCCGATTCTGTCCAGCGGCACCATTCTTAAACCCCGCGGCAGTAAGGCTTTGCGGGGTTTTGAATTATCGGGGGATTCCGATGGGATTGAAAAAAGAAATCATTAAAGCCGGCTTGTGTTGGATTCCGAATAAGGAAAAACGTCGCTTCCTGCGCAAGAAATGGGAGCTGAAATGGCATTGTCTGGACATAGAGCCGTATGCCGGCTATTTCGACAGCGTCTGGCACAAGCATCGGGGATTGCTGGAAGACGCGGATAAAATCGACACGCTTCTTCTGGGCGACAGTCACGCTCAGTTCGGATTGGTTCCTTTCGCCTTTCCCGAAGGAATGTTCGCGCATAATTACGCGTTTAACGCGAACAGCCTGTACGAAACATTTGAATCGTTAAAGTTCGCCGCGTCAAAATGCAAAAACCTGAAGAATGTCGTTTTGCTGTGCTCCTTTTATAACGGCGGTTTCAGCCTGATCCGGGGCGGCGACGCGTGGCATTGCCGGATATTGGAAAAGAAAATCGGAATGAAATTTGATTTCGGGTTGAATCCCGCTTTCGATTCCGCCTTTTATGACGAAATCATCAACGGGCTTTCCCCGCGCGCCGGCAAAGTGTACTGTCAGGGCTACGATTTCGTCGGTTTGCACGTCAGTCCTTCGACGCAAAAAACGCGGGAAAGAGTCGAACACCACTTCAGGATTTACCGGAAATATAAAAACCAGCTGTCTTTGTTGGACGATATCATTTCTTTTTGCGAACAAAAGGGAATAAAGATTGTTCTGGCAAATTCCCCCGTGCGCAGCGACTACGCGGCCGTTTTGAACGAATTGTCGCAGGGGGAGGACACCTTGTCCGATATCAGGCAGGCCGCCGGAAAACACGGCGTAGCGCTACTTGATCCGACGGGCTTTGCGGACGACGATTTTTCCGATTCCGACCATTTGAATTTTAACGGCGCTTTGAAACTGACGCGACAACTCGCGGCGCTGTTATAAAAAGGCATAAAAAAAACGGCTGATTTCTCAGCCGCTTTTTTTTATTCGATACAGCAATCTACCGCTTTTCGGACAAAGCTTTTCATTTTAGCCAGCGCGCCGACGGGTTCTTCCCCATGGTTTGTGGCGGCTTCTGCGGCGGCGGGAGCGGCGGTCGTCGTTTTTCCCATGACGGCGTCCACTTTGTCGGACAGCTTTTTGATGTCTTCCGCTTTATCTTCCAGCCATTTCACGTCGTCGAGGTTGATCATGTTCATGTTCAATCCCCAGAACAAGCTGTAGAGATCATAAGCTTTATTGAATAAATCGTAGGCCTGTTTTTTGTTACCCAGGCTCTGCTGTTTCGTGCCGACTTCCATCAAACGCATTGAAGACGCCAATAAGTGTTTCGAAATGCACCAGACTTCGCCTTCGTAAGCCGGAATGACCTTCTGCATCAGCTGTTTTCTGGTTTCGCGGATTTCTTCGATTAAATCGTAGAAAGCGGTCTTTTCCGTCTTTGCACCCGAAAAAATCAGATGCTCTTCGATCGAAATCAGATTCATAATCGCAATCGTCAGATCCTGATCCGAAGACAAATCCTTCGGATTGACTTTCTTTTTGGCATCAATCTTTTCGACAAACTCTTTTACGGATTCTATTTTTTTCATTTTTCCTCCTTAAATGCGGAATCGGATTGCGGTTGTCATACCGGCAAAATCGGATAATAGCTTAAATAAACGCTGACGCCGAACAAAACGGCCAGCGGCAAAACGACTTTTTCAAACGGGAAGTGCGCGTGACCGCCGTTGCGCGCTTTCATCCAGAAATACAGTTTTTCCGTATAGATGAACAGCAAAGCGCCGGCAATGGCGCAGAACAGGAACGGATCCAGATACAGCACGTACAAAATCGGGCGCGGCATATACATCATGTCCTTAACGTATATAAAGCCGATCGAACCGACGGAAAGCAGCATCATCAACGCGTCGCGTCCCCAAAAATACCATTTTTTCTTGTTGCACCACAAAATTGCCCAGTAGCCGACGAGCGCAAGCATAGCGCCCGCCCACAAAGCGACGATATTGTCGTCAACGCCCATTTTTCTGGCAATGCCGAGAGAAGCGCCGATCGCGACCGTGCAGACGGCGCACGCTGGATTGGCTATGGCCGCGCGGGGCAAGGCTATCAAAGCGGATAAGACATAAAGCAGTTTTTTCATAACAACTCCTTATCTGATTTTTGATACTACTTTACACATATTTTTTTGAAATGTTTAGAAAAAAGAGTTTAATACGTCCTTTTAAAGAATTCGACCGTTTCGGCCAGTCCGTCGGCCAAAGTCGTTTGCGGCGTGAAATCCAGCGTTTCCGCAACCAGAGCATTGTTTAAAACACTGTGTTTTATATCGCCCGGACGGGACGGGGCTGGAATTGGCAAAAGCGCGTAATCCGTGTTTTCTTTGATAAGTTCAAACAGTTTGTTGACGCTGGTCTGCGTATTCGTCGACACGTTCAGCACGACGTTTGAAGCGGGCGAAATTACCGCGCGGCAATTCATTTCCGCCACGTCGGCGACATAAACGAAATCGCGCGTCTGTTCGCCGTCGCCGTGAATTTCAATCGGCAGGCCTTTAAGCGCTCTTTCGATGAAAATCGATACGACGCCCGCTTCCCCGTGCGGATCCTGACGGGGACCGTAGACGTTCGCGTAACGGAAAATGATATAATCCAAGCCGGACAGCCGAACGTATTCTTCCATCGTGTGTTTGGAAATTGCGTAGGGCGATAAAAAACTGACGGGGTGTTTTTCGTCGACGGGCAGGTATTGCGGCACGGCGTACAAAGCCGCGCTGGAGGAAACGATGATCTTTTTCACACCGTATTTTTTGCAGTATTCAATCACGCGGACGGAAGCCATAACGTTATCCGCGGCGTCTTTGACGGGGTCGGCGACGGAAACGGCGACGGACGCCTGCGCTGCCAGATGGATTACACAGTCAAAATCGTGCGCTTTAAAAACGTTTTCCGTTTCGGGATTGTTCAGGTCCAGACGGTAATAAATCGCTTCATCGTTTCTATATTTCGGTTCGGCTCTGTCGATGACAACGGTCTGTATGCCTGCCGAAATCAGCTTGTCCACCGTGTGCGATCCGATAAAGCCCGCGCCGCCCGTGACCAAAACGTTCATTTTTGTTTCCTCATTTTAGTTTGACTTTCCCGTAGATTACTCTAAAACATAAAAATTAAAAGCGGTTTTTGCCGAATCATTAAGGAAATCCCGATGAAAGTCATGATCGTCAAGGACAGAAACGTCCTGAATACAAAATTTCTGGCGCAGTTCGTTAATTCTCTGCATCGGATCGGTTTCGAAGTCACCGTCGTATGCGATTCTTACAAAAAACAGGGCTCCGGCGTGACTTTGGACGAAGGTGTAAAGTTTATCAATCTTAACGGAAAAACTAAAAACCCGTTCTTTAATCTTTATCGTTTTTTGCGCGGAAAGCTGTTTCGTCCGGTAAAACGTTTTGCTCAAGTGATTGCCGAAGAAAGGCCCGACGTGATTGTCTGCTACTTTATGGTGGATCTGGTGAACGTGCTTTACAAACAGACGCATGACGTTCCCGTCATCATGATGATGCACGGTTATCCGCCGATCATGCTGGGCAATCTGATGCGTAAAAAGCCCTATATGCGCAAAATCTACCGGCAGGTGATGGATAAAGCGGCGGCTTTCCACGTTCTGATGAAATCATACGAACCGACGATCGCCGAATTCTGCACGCCGAAACGCGTGGTGACGATTCCGAACGAAGTCGTGCAGATTCCGCCGGAGGAACGCACGGATCTGTCCGTCGAAAAAAAGAAAATCATCTATGTCGCCCGTATCGAAAAAGAGGGAAAGCGTCATCATTTGCTGGTGGAGGCTTTCGGGGAATTGTTCAAAGAGTTCCCCGATTGGCATCTGGAGTTTTGGGGAATGCGGAAATATCCCGCCTACGAGCGCGAATTAATGGAACTGGCGGCGAAATACGGCGCGGAAAACAACGTCCATATCAAGGGCTATCACCCGAAAATTCAGGAAGTTTACCGTCAGGCGGACATTCACGCTTTCCCGTCCGCGCACGAAGGCTTTTCTCTGGCTTTGGCGGACGGCATGGCTTGCGGTCTGCCTTCCATAGGCTTTGCGGACGCGCCGTCGGTCAACGAATTGATTATTGAGGGGCATAACGGTTTTCTGGCCAAAGACAAAGAGGACTTCACCAAAAAACTGCGTCGTCTGATGCAGGATCAGGGGTTGCGGCAGGCGTTCGGCAAAAACGCCGCCAAAGATATGGAGGCTTACGCGCCCGAAAAAGTCATCGAGTTATGGCGGCGTCTGATCGTCGAAACCGTCGGAGAAGGCAAATGATACCGAAAAAAATCCATTATTGCTGGTTCGGTCCCCGCCCGAAAGGCGAAGTCGAGCTGAAATGCATCGAAAGTTGGAAAAAAATCCTGCCCGATTACGAAATCCGCGAATGGACGGACGCCGATCTGGCCGGTCTGGATAACCGCTATCTGAAGCAGGCCGTCAAAGCGAAAAAATGGGCTTTCGTGTCCGACTACGTCCGCCTGCACGCTTTGTTGAACGAGGGCGGCATTTACTTCGACACGGACGAGGAAATCAGAAAACCGCTGGACGATTTTATGAATTTCGACTTTTTCATCGGGTCGCAAAAATGCGGATCCTGCCGCGACATTTCTCCGGCGTTGATCGGAACCGTGCCGGACTCTCCGATCGTCAGGGATTTGATTTCCGTTTACGACGACATCGACTTTGTGCGTCCCGACGGCAGCTTCAACCTGACGACGAATCCGATGTACTTCACCCGCGTGCTTAAGGAAAAATACGGCGTCGCGGACACGTTTGTGACGAAAGAACGCGTGAAAATCACGGAAAACGCCTATATTTACCCGTATTATTATTTCTGCACGGATAATCCGGACGCGTACGCCGTGCATCACTATACGGGCAGCTGGAAACCCGACTGGAACGTGCGGGACAAACTGTCGGTTCCTTTGGGAAAAGGCAGAAAGCTGATTTTGCGCAAGTACAAGAAAAACCGCGATGGTAGCGAAATGCCGTTCGCCGAAGACGAAAAAACATTATGTTCCCTGAAAACGTCCGGGCGTTCCACGTTGTTTCTGCTGGTTAAAGGAAAACGGTAATCCTTTCCGCCGATCGTAAAAAAAGTGTGCGTTTATAATTCCTTAAATGTTTTGGTTGAAAATGAACAAAGGTGAAGAATTAACCTCTGTTCGGAAATATTCGTTTTAAGATATTCCTTTCAGACAGACAAAAGAGCTGTTTGCCGTCGTCGGCGAATGAGTTCTTTGATAGGAGAAAGAATGGTCAACTATCTGTTTGATGTTGCGCGTGCCGTTTTTGCCGCGATTGTGATTTTGTTTTTCCTGATGTTGCCGGAAATGATTTTAGGGGGTGTTTACCCATCTTTCGCGCCGTGCTGGGATCCCGTCAGATTAGGCATACTGTTGGCTTTGGCTCTGTCGCTTTCTTTGGTGAAAAGCAAAAAGTTTTTAACGTGCTTCCTGCTGGTTTTTAGCGTTTTGCAACTGCTTCAATTCGGCGTCGTCATGTCTGCCGGCCGTTATGTTTCTCCGTTCGAATGGGACTCCTTTGCCTGGGCAGGCTTTGTTTCTTCGATAAAAGACAGCGCGTGGTATCGTTGTCTGGCGCTGTTCGGTATGGTTTTGGTTCCGTATCTGATACTGGAATATATCTTTGCCCGCGGGATCTTAAATCCGCCCGCCTTTAAAAAAGGCTGGATCGCGACAATTCTGTTTCTGGCCGTTTTTGTGGGATACACCGTTTCTCCGGAAAGAAAAACGGAAACGCAGACAGCGTGTTCCTGTTATGCAAGCTATAACACGCTGAACGTTTCGGCGTTTTATCTGGCGGACACGCTACCGCAGAAAATCAAAGAAAAATGGCCGGACGTTTCTTTCGCGGGACTGTCCGCGCAGGCCGCCGAAGAATAATTATTCCGTCTGAACGGTTTTCAACAGGTCAATCTATCAATTCGGCCTTTCCGAAGAGAACGGGCGGAGCTATTTTTATCCGGTCAAATCCGATAGTTTTAATCTCTTCGGGAACTTCGATATAAATCTTTTTAGTTGACGGAGGAACAAAATCCGAAACAAAGGAAGAAACGTTTTCTTTCGTATTGATAAAAGAAACAGCAAGTTGGGAAGAGATGCACTCCATTTCCAATGAAAGAAGATTGCCGTGTTTCATTTCATTAAAATCAACAGAAAATGCGTCCGGATAAAATACGTAAAAAGCGTTTTTGTTTTTTACGGACGGCCTCTTATTTTTTACGTTTAATTCAAAGATGTTTTTGAAACGCGTTTCAGAAAACAGCGGAGCGGAAATAATTTCTTTTAATTTGTCGTAATAAAGAGCGGTTTCTTTATCTTCGATCATATTTTTTCCGGACAACAAAGTTTCTCTGTATCCTTTCGGAAACGATCTGAGGATATGTCCCGTTCTCCAGTTGTCATATCTTAAGGGAAGGCGAGCCAATAAAGAATCGGTCAGTCCGTAAGAGTCGACAATATGTATTCCATCGTTATTGAAGGGGAGAAGACCGGCCGTCGCATAAAAGCGAACCGGCATTGTTTGTTTTAAGCGAAAATCAAGGGGAAGACGAAGCGTCATCTTTTTTTTTCGCGTGATGTTATGCCAAAAATGTTTTTCGTCTCCCACAGTTTTTCTTTCCAAAAAACAATTTTGCCGGGTATTCCACGGTAACCAGCAAGATAACGTCGACGGATATATTAAAAACTGCGTTATCGGCACGGACAAACAAAGAATGGAAAATCCAAGTTGTTTTTCGGATTTGAATAAAAGACGGTTGTACGGGAAAACAAATACGGATACGAAAAATGGAACGGAAAAGAACCTGCCGGCCATAAAGTCGCCGCCGATATAAAGAATGTAAAGCAGATAAAGGACAATGCCGATTCCCGTAGCGATAAACCGGAAATCCGCGGGTTTGTAAAACATCGCAAACAGTCCGGCGGCAATCCCGAACAAGGTAACGATGTCAAACAGAAAAGAGTATTCGTAGTACCACCAGCCACGGATAAGATATTCGTTTAAGGGAATAGAAGTTTGCAGTTTGGTGTAATAAGTGTTCGGAAACGGAAAACCATAGTAGATAATACAGAAAATTTCCCACAGGATAAACGGCGATAATCCCGAAAAAACAAGAAAAAACAGGCGCTTCTTTTTGCCGTTATAACAGCGCAGACATGCATAAGACAACGCCGGAAAAACAATCAAAATGGTGTCCATGCGATTCAGCAATGTCAATCCCGTTACCAGGGACAGACAGAAAATATCTTTGTCGTCAAAGGTCGTTTTTGAAAAAAATCTCAGAAAAAACAGAGCGGATAACAAATATCCGAGCGAGTTTTCCAATCCTGAGGTGGCGTAATCTTTAAAAGCGGTGCTGAAAATCAATAAAACCGAGCAAAAAATAAGCTGTTTAACGGATTTTTCCTGCCTGAAGTAAAACAAATAAAGAGCGGCGGCGGTTGTGCTTAAATTTAAAAATAAAAGGGTAAAGTAGTATTCCCGCGTGATGGCCGCGGCAATCGTTATGCAAATAATCCAAAGCGGATTCGTAAAAGTTTGGACACGTTCGGAAATATTGTAACGCCAGCCGTGCCCTTGTAAAAAATGCTTGACCGTGCGCAAGCCGATAAACGCGTCGTCTCCCACCCATGCGGCACTGCAAATCAGAACGAAAAGCAAGGTCATAAAAATCAATGGCAGGCGGTTTTTTCTTTCCGATAGGAACATTTTAACAGCAGTCATTATGATTTTCCTTGTCATAAAACAGGTTTTGTTTTTACCGCGCCGTTTTTAGTCCGGAAATCCGAACCGTAAAGTCGTTTATAGCAGGCATAGCAAACGGACTGTATCCGATTAAAACGAAAAAAGGAACTTAATTTCTTTTCGAAAGAAAATTTTTAATTGATGGCAGGAAAGCCGTCCGACAGGGGCGATGAAAAAATTCAGTCAATCAGTTCAAATTTTTTCAATAAATACAAGTCGTTGATCAAACAGTTGCTCTTTGTTATTAAAATCTGGTTGAAACCATGTTTCCGAGCTTCTTCCGGAATGTCAATATTCATTTGTTCCGAAAAAGGAATATTGACCAAAGTAACGGCTTTCTTTTCCGTGTTGAAAAAGGCAAGTCCAAGAAATTGACAGCCGAAAGTGCTCCTCTCCATATCAACGGATAAAATCGAACTGTGAGATGGTTTTTCAAGGTTGATCACAAGCTCATCATCTATATGAAAGTCGTATTTTTTCAGATCTTTTTGTAAAACGGGCAGATCTATTTTATCCGCAATCAATCTGAGAAATTCCGGATAAGGAACTTTGTTTTGAAAGTTTTTCAGAATGTTTTCGTATTGTTCTGAAGACAAGCTTGTTTTTTTGAATAAGTGATCTTTGGGAAACGGTTTTTTGGTATTTAATTCCCAGATATATTTAAAACGCCTGAATGAAAAAATGTCTCCGGAAACGACTTCGTATAGTTTATCATAATAGGCCGCGATTTCGGGATCCTGAATAAGATTTTTACCGGAAATGAGGGATTCTTTATATCCTTTCGGCAAAGCCCTGAGAAAATGCCCGATTCGAAAGTTTTCCTGATCTATCAAAGGCAGGCGAACCAACAACGGATTCGTTAATCCGTAAATATCTATAATGTGAATGTCCGGCTCGGAAAAAGCTTTAAAACCCGCTGTGAAATAAATCTGAACGTTTCCTTTCTGTTTGGAAAGGAAATCTATGGGCATTTCCTTCGTTTCAACTCCGTTTAAATATTTATAGGCTTCCACATAGAGCCATTTTTCGTTCACTACGCCGTTTTCTTCCAGCAAACATTGATCTTTGAATAAAAGGCAGACCGGGCCGGAATGAACGCAGATTGATGTGCCGGTCGTCAGCAAACAGACGATTATGAAAAAAGCGCTCTTTTTTAAATTGAACACGGCGCATTCCGGATTGTACGGCAGGACAAACAGGCAAATAAAGAACGGAACGGAAAAGAATCTTCCGCCCATAAAATCTCCGCCGATATAAAGAATATAGAGCAGGTAAAGAACAATGCCGATCCCTAAGGTTTTAAACCGGAAATCCGCGGGTTTGTAAAACATCGCGAACAGTCCCGCCGCAATTCCGAATAAAGTGATTGTATCGAATAAAAGCGAATATAAGTAATAACTTATGCCGCGATTCAGATAGGCGTCCAAAGAAATATCCGAGTTCAGCTTTGTATAGTAACTGTTCGGAAACGGAAAGCCGTAGTAAATGACGCAGAAAATTTCCCACAGGATAAACGGCGATAATCCGGCGCAAGCAAGAAAAAACAGGCGTTTCTTTTTGCCTTCGTAACAGCGCAGGCAAGCGTAAGCCCATGCCGGAAAAACAATCAAAAGAGTGTCCATACGATTCAGCAGAATCAGCCCCGTCAATAAAGACAGATAAAAAATATCTTTGTCGTCAAAGACCGTTTTTGAAAAAAATCTCAGCAGAAACAGGGCAAAAAGCAGATAACCGAAAGAATTTTCCAATCCCGAAGAGGCATAATCCAGAAAAGCGGCGCTGAAAACAAATAAAATCGAACAAAAAACAAGCTGTTTAACGGATTTTTCCTGCTTAAAATAAAACAAATACAAAGCCGCCATCGTCGCGGATATGTTCAAAAACATCAAAGTGAAATAATATTCTCGGGTAAAGAACGCGGCAACGGTCATGACAATCAGCAAAAGCGAGCTTGTGGCAATCTGAACCCGTTCTGAAATGTTGTAACGCCAACCGTGCCCTTGCAAAAAATTTTTGACGGAGCGCATCGCCACAAAAGAATCGTCGCTGATCCATGCGGCGCAGAAAATCAAAATAAAAAGCAACGCCATGAAAAATAACGGCAGGCGATTTTTCTTTTCCGATAAAAAAGCTTTGATGGCAGTCATTGTTTTATTTCCCGTGTTTTGAAAATACCGTTTATTCCGATTGCGCCGCTTCCAATTCAGCAGACAGTTCCAACCACTCCTCTTCAGTTTTATCAATTTCCGCTTCCAGTTGGGCAAGCGAAATTTGCATGCTTTTAACTTTAGCCGCGTTCATGCCGACCATATACAGCGTCGGATCTTCCAGAATGCCTTCGATTTGGCCTTTCTGATCGTTCAGTTTTTCCAGTCTGTTTTCTGCGTCTTTCAGTTTTTTGCGCAAGGGGGCGAGTTGCTGCCGCTTTTCGGCGGCTTCGCGGCGTTCGTCTTTACGCGAAACGGCGGGTTTTTCCTGTTTGTCGGCCGTTTTTCCGGCGGCCTGGATTTTCGCTTTTTGCGCCAGCAAAGCGCGGTAATCGTCCATATCCCCGTCATAAGGCGCGCACCGCCCGCCGTCAATCAGCCATAATCTGTCCGCCGTCAGCTCGATTAAGTGCGGATCATGCGTAATTAAAATAACCGCCCCCCGATAAGAGTTAATCGCGTCGATCAAAGCGTCGCGCGCATCAATGTCCAAATGGTTCGTCGGTTCGTCCAGCAACAGAATGTTCGGCGCGTCTTTTGTCATCACGGCGAACAGCAGGCGGGCTTTTTCTCCGCCGGAAAGCAGTTCGATTTTCGTTTCCGCTTTTTGTTGCGTCAGTCCGAAGGCGCCCAGATGCGCGCGGATTTGTGTTTCGGTCGCGTCTTTCATCAACGGCTTCATCTGCTGAATCGGCGTTAAATCTTTAGAGAGTTCTTCGGTTTGGTGTTGCGCGTAGTAGCCGACTTTCAGCTTGCCCGAAGAAAACATTTCGCCGCTCATCAGTTTCAGTTTGCCGGCCAGCAATTTGGCAAAAGTGGATTTTCCGTTTCCGTTCGCGCCCAGCAAAGCGATACGGTCGTCCGCATCTATGCGCAGGTTCATTTTGGACAGGACGACTTTTTCCCCGTAACCGACACTGCCGTTTTCAATTTTGATCAAAGGAGAGGGCAGTTCCTGCGGCGAAGGGAATTTGAAATGCAGAACGGAAGAATCGTATAAAAACGCTTTTTCGGGCAGTTTTTCCAACATTTTGACGCGGCTTTGCGCTTGTTTGGCTTTTGTGGCTTTATAGCGGAAGCGATCGACGAAAGACTGCAAATGCTTTCTTTTTTCCTCTGTTTTGGCGGCTTGTTTCAAATCGTTTTCCATTTGCAGGGCGCGCGTTTGCTCGAAAGCGTCGTAGTTGCCGCCGTAGCTCTGGATTTTCAACGCTTCGATATGCAGAATGCGGGTACAGAGGCGGTTTAATAAAGAACGGTCGTGACTGATGATGACCAATGTTCCGGGATAGCGGCTTAAAAAGTTTTCCAGCCACAGGGTCGCTTCCAAATCCAAATGGTTCGTCGGTTCGTCCAACAGCAGAATGTCGGACGGCACGAACAAAGCGGACGCCAGTGCGACGCGCATGCGCCAACCGCCCGAAAAATCGGTTAAAGGCTGCTTTTGTTGTTCGGCGGAAAAGCCTAATCCGTATAAAATTGCGCCGGCTCTTGCTTCGGCGGCGCCTGCGCCGATTGCGTTCAATCGTTCGTGGATTTCGCTGATTTTAATGCCGTCCTGAGCCTGCTCGGCTTTTTCCAGTTCGGAAAGCAGGGTCGTTCTTTCCGTGTCGGCTTTTAAAACGCAGTCCAGCAAAGAGATGCTTCCGTCCGGAATTTCCTGCGCGACGGTCGCGATGCGGTGGCCTTTGGTGATAGAAATGTCGCCGTCATCACAGGCCAATTCTCCCAAAATCAAACGAAACAGCGTTGTCTTGCCCGTTCCGTTGCGTCCGGTCAGGCCGACTCTCTGCCCGTCGGAGATATGCGCTGACGCGCCGTCGAATAACAGCCGTCCGCCGAACCGCAATGTAATGTCGTTTATATCCAGCATAGCAAACGGACTGTATCCGATTAAGCGCAAAAAATAAACTCAATTCCTTTACAAAAGAAAATTTTTGATTGATGATAAGTCTGTTATTTTTCAGGATTAAAGTGATAAACGATGAGCAACCGCCTCTATTACATGAAGGTTTTTTTTCTTCAATATAAAGCCTTTGTTTTGGGCGGAATATTGATCTTTATTCTGGGATTTGCTTTGGCTATGGCGGTTTTCCGGGGGCCTAAAGTTCCTAAAACGGAAGAAGACTATGCGCACGCGCTGAAGGTCGGCGAACACTTATTCGAAACAAAACGCTATGAAGACGCGTTCAAGTATCTGATCTATCCCGGCGAACACGGCTATCCGAAAGCCCGTTTCCTGTTGGGCGAGATGTATTACAACGGCTGGGGCGTCGAAAAAGACAATAAACGCGCTTTTGAAAATTACAAATCGGCGGCCGATGATTTGATCGAAGCCAGATATATGGTCGCTTCAATGGTTTTCCGCGGCGAAATCAAAGACGCGCCGAAAGGAACGGCCACAACTTTATTAACCGAAGCCGCTTACCACGGATCAAAACGGGCACAGCGGGATTTAGGCGTTTATTCTCTGATGTCTTCGGATTACGAACAGGCGTATTTCTGGCTTTCTCTGGCTTCGCAGAACGGGGACGTCCGCGTGCAAAAAGCCTTAAAGGCCGCGTCTGAAAAACTGAACGATTATCAAAAGGGATTGCTGGACGCGGAAATAAAAGGCTTCGTCGCCCGAAAATAAACAATTTGTAGGTTGAAAGCTTGCGCCGAGACGGGTATAAAGAAGCTCATCTGAGTTTAACTTTTAAAACATATAGAGGATAAAATGACTGTACAACGTACGTTTTCCATTATTAAACCCGATGCCACCCGCCGCAATCTGACGGGCAAAATCAACGCCGTAATCGAAGAAAACGGCCTGCGCATCGTAGCTCAGCGCCGCGTCCGTCTGACAACCGAGCAGGCGAAGGCTTTTTATGAAGTCCATGCCGGCAAGCCGTTCTATGACGAACTGGTCGAATTCATGACTTCCGAACCGGTTGTCGTTCAAGTGCTGGAAGGCGAAAACGCCGTTGCGCATTACCGCGAAGTGATGGGTGCCACGAATCCGGAAAAAGCCGCCGAAGGAACAATCCGGAAAATGTTTGCCGTGTCCATGGGCGAAAATTCCGTTCACGGTTCCGATTCGGAAGAAAATGCCGCGCGCGAAATCGGTTTCTTCTTCTCCGAATGTGATATAGTCGGTTAATTGTTAAACAACGGGAGCCGCCTGAGATGAAAATTTTTCGTTTTTGCGCCGTTTTAACAGCGGTGCTGTTCAATGTCCTGTTTATCGGTCGGACACAGGCGGCTTCGGTTGATTCCAAAATGTTTTCGGCCAGCGGCATTCAGATTGACGTGACGGCCGAAAACGCGGCCAGCGCCCGCGAACAAGCCATGCAGGACGGTCAGAAAAGGGCGCTGATGGTCGTTATGGCGCGGATTACGCCGGCTTATGCGGCGGAGCAGCTGCCCGAACTGGTGCCGGACGATATTTTGAACTTTGTTCAGGATATCAGCGTTTCCAATGAAAAAACATCGGCCGTGCGTTATATGGCGACACTGGACGTGCGCTTTAATCCAGAAGCGGTAAGAGAATTGTTGCGTCAGAACGGATTGCCGTATGTCAGGACTTCCGGAAAGCTTTTGTTGATTTTGCCGATTTACAAACGTTCCGCTTCGGCCACTCCCATTCTGTGGGAAGAAGAAAATGCATGGTTGCGGGCATGGATTAACCGGAAAGCGGAAAGTTATATGATTCCGTTGTTTGTGCCGCTGGGCGAATTGTCGGACGCGCAAACGCTTTCCGTCGATCAGATTTTACGGGGGGATTTGGTTGCGGCTCAGGAATTGGCCAAGCGCTATGAGGCCGAAGGAATCCTGATTGCAGAGCTGGTGCGTAACGGTCAGACTTTTACCGTCAAAGGACGCGCCATGGACGAAGCGACCGCTTCCGAAATTCCTAATTTTTCTTTTTCCGTTCCGTTGACTAAAAATACGGCGACGACTTTCGCCCGCGCCGTCGCAAAGGTCGTTGACCATTTGGAAAGCGTTTGGAAAAGCGAACAAATGGTGCAATTTAACGAAGCCGCTTCTTTGGTGGCGATGGTGCCGGTCGTGAACCTGAAGCAATGGGAAATCATTAAAGAAAGACTGGACAGAATTCCTTTGATCAGTTCGTATTATTTGCAGGCGGCGCGTTCCGGCGTGTTGCAGTTGACGGTCTTTTTCGCGGAAAGCATGGAAAGACTGCAGAAAGAAATGAACAAACGCATGCTGTCTTTGACGGCGTTGCCTTCCGGCGTGTTTAAACTGACGACAGCAGAACAAATGTCTTATCTGCCTCTCGGAGAGGGCGTCTCTTCCTTTAATGATAAAGAGGAAGCGAGTATAATGCCCGTCGCGGAAGAAAAGGCTAAACCCGAAAACCGTAAGGAAAAATAATGTCAAATACCCAAAAATTGTGGATATGGGGCGGGGCTTTTATCGCGTTTTTCATAGGCGTGTACATTTTGCGCGCTGTTTTGCTACCTTTTGTCGCGGGAATAACCATTGCTTATTTTTTGGATCCGCTGACTTCTTTTTTGCAACGGAAAATGCATTCCAGAACGGCGGCTTTATGCGTCGTCTGCGCCGTTTTGATTTTGGTTTTGTTGTTATGCTTTTTTATCATTGTCCCGATCGTGCAGAAGCAGCTCGGCATTTTCCTGTCCAACCTGCCTATTTATGCCGGCTTGCTGTGGGGCAGAATCGAACCGTATGTCGCCGAGTTGAAAAAAGTGTTTCCCAATCAAACGGACAGTCTGCAGCAAACGATTTCCGAACATTTGTCCGGCGGTATGAAACTGTTGTTGGGAACGGTCAAAAAGCTTTTGTCCGGCAGTATGGCTTTTATCAATCTTTTGTCGGTGTTGCTGATCACGCCGGTCGTCGCGTTTTATCTGTTGCGTGACTGGAATAAGTTCTGCGGCGCCATTAAAGGGTTGTTGCCCAGAGAGGAAGCCCGGACAATCAGAAAACTGTTGTCGGAAATGAACGACATCATTTCGGGCTTTGTGCGCGGACAGGCGACGGTTTGTTTGTGTTTAGGCATTTTTTATGCCGTCGGACTGACATTGTCCGGTCTGGATCTGGGATTGCTGATCGGCTTGGGAATAGGCGTTCTGTCTTTTATTCCGTACGTCGGATCGACGATCGGTTTTATCACCAGCGTCGGTTTGTCCATTGTTCAGTTTGACGACTGGAAACACATTGTTGCCGTTGTCGTCGTGTTTTTCCTGGGGCAAATGCTGGAAGGCAATGTTTTGACGCCGAAACTGGTCGGGGAAAAAGTCGGGCTTCACCCTGTTTGGGTGATGTTTGCTTTGCTGACCGGCGCGAGTCTGTTCGGCTTTTTAGGCGTTTTGATCGCTGTGCCGACAGCGGCGATTATCGGCGTATTGGTACGTTTCGGCATTCAGAAATACAAAGAAAGCGCCCTATATTTAGGGGCGGCAAGGCCGCGTGAAAATGCCTGATCGTTTCCATCAAACGGCTCTTAAACTGCCGGTCAGATCGCTGACGGGCAGAGCGGATTTCTTTACGGCAAAAGAAAACGCGCAGGCCGTGGCGATGATTGATTCTTTCCCGAACGGTTTTCACGGAGCCGTTATTTTCGGGGAAAAAGGGTGCGGCAAAACGCATCTGGCGCGTTTGTTCGCCGATACGGTCTTTCAAAAGACGGGAAAAAAGCCGGACTTTGTTTCTTTTGACGCCTGGAGCGCGCAAACGGATAAAGAAACGCCGTATATTATTTTGGAAGACGTTCGTCCTCCGATTGATGAAACAGCGATGTTTCATTTGCTTAATCAGGTTAAAAGTACGAACGGTTTTGTTCTGATGACGTCGGAAACGGTTCCGTCCGGGTGGAATTTGAAACTGCCGGATTTGATGACTCGCCTGAAGGCGTTGCCGTGCATTCAAATTCAATCTCCCGGGGAAGAGCTGATGCGGGCGGTTCTGATCAAGCAATTCGCCGATCGTCAATTAACCGTCGCTCCCGAAGTGATTACTTATATTCTGAAAAATATGGAACGTTCTTTTGCGGCTTTGTCTTATGTTGTGCAGCGCGCGGACGAACTTTCTTTGGAAAAAAAGCGGGCGGTCACGGTTCCTTTAATCCGACAGGTTCTGGACAAACCGGACGCTGTATAAAAAAGATTGCTAAATTCAATCGGATTGCCTAAAGTTCCAACAGGAATTTTTCCTGAAATCAATTTTGTTGCTATAAGAGAAGAAAAATGCGTTTATCTCGTTATTTTATGCCGACCCTGAAAGAAAATCCGGTCGAGGCTCAAATCGTTTCCCACAGACTGATGCTGCGCGCGGGCATGATCCGTCAAAGCAGCGCGGGGATTTACATCTGGTTGCCGCTCGGTTTGCGGGTGTTGCAGAAAATCGAAAACATCATTCGCGAAGAACAGGACAGAGCGGGAGCACAGGAATTGCTGATGCCGACGTTACAGCCGGCCGAGCTGTGGAAAGACAGCGGCCGTTACGACGCTTACGGTCCGGAAATGCTCAGAATTACCGACCGTCACGAACGCGTTCTGGTTTACGGACCGACGGCGGAGGAAGTCATTAACGACATCGTGCGCAACGAGCTGAAAAGCTATAAGGAAGCGCCGAAAATTCTCTATAATATTCAATGGAAATTCCGCGACGAAGTCCGCCCTCGTTTCGGCGTAATGCGCGGCCGCGAATTTTTGATGAAGGACGCGTATTCGTTCGATCTGACGTATGAAGGCGCGAAACATTCCTATAACAAAATGTTCGTCGCTTATCTGCGTACGTTTGCGCGTTGCGGCGTTCACGCGATTCCGATGAAGGCGTCGACGGGGCCGATCGGCGGCGATTTGAGCCACGAATTCATCGTTCTGGCGGACACGGGCGAAGAGCAGGTTTACTGCGACAAACGCTATCTGACGATGGAAATTCCTGACGAAAACATCGATTACGATTCGGATCTGGAACCGCTTTATCAGAAATGGACAAGCCTGTATGCGGCAACCGAGGAAAAATATGATGAAGCTGAAGCGAAGGCTGTCGGCGACAATCTGCTGAGCGCGCGCGGAATTGAAGTCGGGCAGGTGTTTTATTACGGCAAAAAGTATTCTTCTTCAATGAATGTCGCTGTTGCCGGCGAAGACGGAAAGCCCGTTTTGTTCGAAGGCGGTTGCTACGGAATCGGCGTATCGCGCGTGATGGGCGCGATTATCGAGGCGTCCCATGACGATAACGGCATTATCTGGCCGGAATCGGTCGCGCCGTTCAAAGTCGGACTGATCAATCTGACGGCGGGCAAAGAGGAAACGGATAAGGCTTGCGAAGACCTGTACGCCAAATTGCAAAAAGCCGGCGTCGAAGTGCTTTACGACGACCGTGACGAACGGGCGGGCGTGAAGTTTTCGACGATGGATTTGATCGGTCTGCCGTATCAGCTGATCGTCGGATCCCGCGGGCTGAAGAACGGCGTCGTTGAGATTAAGAACAGAAAAACCGGAGAACGCAAAGAATTGTCACCGGACGAAGCGATTAATTTGTTGGCGAAATAAAAACGGACAGAAAAACAGATGATTTTTTCCGCTTTTGAACGCATGGTGGCGTTTCGATATTTAAGGGCAAGACGCAAAGAGGGCTTTGTGTCCGTCATTGCCGCTTTTTCCTTTTTGGGAATAGTGCTGGGTGTGGCGACGCTGATCATCGTGATGGCGGTGATGAACGGTTTCAGGCAGGAGCTTCTTTCCCGCGTTTTGGGCTTGAACGGTCATATCGGGATTTATTCGATCCAAGGCGCCGTGCTGAGCGACTATGATGAACTTGCTGAAAAAGCTCGGAAACTTGACGGCGTTAAAATGGTGATGCCTTTGATTGAAGGGCAGGTCATGGTCAGCTCTGTCAGAAGCGCTCAAGGCGCGATTGTTCGAGGTATCCGTCCCGAAGATTTTATGAAAAGAAAAATTCTGTCCGAGAATTTAATCGACGGCTCTCCGCAGGCTTTTTTCGAACCGGACACCGTTTTTATCGGCGATAGGTTGGCACATAAACTGGGAATTTACGTCGGCGAGGAAATCACGCTGATTTCGCCCAAGGGAACTGTGACCGCGTTCGGTTCGGTGCCGCGCATGCGCTCTTATACCGTCGGCGGAACGTTTGAAGTCGGTATGTACGAATACGATTCCGCTTTTATCTTTATGCCGATGGCGGACGCGCAAAAGTTCTTCAATATGGACGAAACCGTTACTAATCTGGAAGTTTTTCTGGAACGTCACGATCTGGTGCCGTCCGTTCAGAAACAGATATCCTCCCAGCTCGGAGCGGGACTGCGCGTTTACGACTGGCAGAGATCAAACGCGGCGTTCTTTAACGCGATTCAGGTTGAACGCAACGTGATGTTTTTGATTTTGACTCTGATTATTCTGGTCGCGTCCTTCAATATGATTTCCGGACTGATCATGCTGGTTAAAGACAAAGGTCGCGATATTGCCGTTTTGCGCACGATGGGGGCGACGCGGGGCATGGTGATGCGCATTTTCTTTATGAGCGGCGCGTCAATCGGCTTTTTCGGCACGCTGTTCGGCGTGATTTTCGGGCTTTTGTTCTGTGACAACATAGAAAATATCCGCCGGTTTCTGGAAAGCCTGACCGGCACGGATCTGTTTTCGGCGGAAATTTATTTCCTTTCCCGCCTGCCGGCCGAAGTCGATCCCGTCGAAGTCGTCGCCGTCGTGATTATGGCTTTGTTCCTGTCGTTCGCCGCGACGATTTATCCGTCCTGGCGCGCGGCGAGATTGGATCCCGTGGAGGCTCTGCGCTATGAATGATCAGACTGAAACATCGGCGAAACTGCCCGCCATTCCCGTTTTATCGCTGAAAGGCGTTCGTCGGCACTATGTGCAGGGCAAAAGCATTATCGACGTTCTGCGCGGCATAGATTTGCAGGTCGCTTCAGGGGAAACGGTCGCTTTGGTCGGACCTTCCGGCGCGGGCAAATCGACACTGTTGCATGTGACCGGATTGTTGGAGGCTCCCGACGAAGGCGAAGTGTTCTTAAACGGTATTCCGAGCTCTGATATGGACGACGACACGCGCACGAAAATGCGGCGGGAGTATCTGGGGTTTGTCTATCAAAACCATAACCTTCAGCCCGAGTTTTCAGCGTTGGAAAACGTGATGATTCCTCAGATGATCGCCGGCAAAAAGAAAAAAGAAGCAATCGAATACGCGGAACATCTGTTGGAAAAGATGGGGTTGAAAGACAGAATAAAACACCGTCCGGCGCAGCTGTCGGGCGGCGAAGCGCAGCGCGTGGCGATCGCCCGGGCTTTGGCCAACAAGCCGCACATGCTGTTGGCGGACGAACCGACCGGCAACCTTGATCCGATGACGTCGGAAAACGTATTCAACGTTTTGGTTGATGTGGTCAGGGAAACGGGCTTGTCCGCTTTGATTGCAACGCATAACCCGGAACTGGCCGACCGTATGGATCGCATGATCGCTTTGAAAGACGGCAAACTGGAAGAACTTGACACGCTCGGCATGAGCGGACGCATCGCTTTTAAACAACGCTTCGTTCAGGTGTAGCGCATGACGCAGGACGCCGCCTCTTCCTCCGTTTTGCCTTTGTCTCCGTTCATTCATTTACGGGTGCATACGGCGTATTCTTTGCTGGAAGGAGCCGTTAAAGTCAAAAAACTGACGGGATTGTGCGAACAATACCGTATGCCGGCTGTGGCAATGACGGATTCCAACAATCTGTTCGGCGCGTTTGAAATGTCGACTGAATGTAAGGAGCACGGCATTCAGCCGATTATCGGGATTCAGGCATGCATAGATATAGGTCTGGAAGAAAAACGCTTTAACGCCAAAGATCCTGACGCAAACTTGTCCGACATCGTTTTATTGGTTCAGAACGAAGCGGGATACGGCAATCTGCGCATGCAGTCGGAGCAGGCGTACATGTTCACGCCGTCTGATGAAAAGCCTCATGTCCCTTATCATAAATTGAAAGAGTATTCGGACGGTCTGATTTGTCTGACGGGCGGGGTGAACGGACCTGTCGGCAAGCTTCTTCTGGCGGGAAAAACGGAAAAGGCGGAAGAGGCTTTAAAGCTTCTGATGCAGGCTTTCCCGAAGCGGCTCTATATGGAAATCCAGCGTCACGGCACGGAGGACGAGGAAAAGACCGAGCAGGCTTTCCTTGATCTGGCGTATAAGTACGATGTGCCGTTGGTCGCGACAAACGAAGTGTATTTTGTTGACAGGGATATGTTTGAAGCGCACGACGCTTTGCTGTGTATCAAGGAAAAAACGCACGTTATCGTCAACGACCGTCGCCGTTTGAATCCCGAGTACTATTTCAAATCGCCCGAAGAAATGGTCGCGCTGTTCGAAGACTTGCCGGAAGCGATCGAAAACACCGTCAATATCGCCAAGCGATGCGGCTTTATGGTGCAGTTTCACGAACCCGCTTTGCCGATTTATCCCGATTGCGATCCGATTGGCGATGACGAACAAAAAGCCCGACAGGAAATGTATGAAAAAATCCGCGGCTATCTGACCGATGATCCCAAAACGGGCAAGACGGTTCAGGAACAGTTGGAGGAAAGGACCGTCGGCGAGCTGCAGGAAGCGGTCACTGTTCAGGAACGCGCGCGCAAAGGATTGATTGACCGCCTGAATATTCATGTTTTCACCCCCGATATGACGGAAGAGCAAAAAGCCGAAACCGGCAAACCGTATCAGGATCGATTGGAATACGAATTAAGCGTCATTATCAAAATGAAGTTTTCCGGCTACTTCCTGATCGTGTCGGACTTTATCGGCTGGTCGAAGGCGCACGGCATTCCGGTGGGGCCGGGGCGCGGATCCGGCGCGGGCTCCGTCGTCGCGTGGTCGCTGAAAATCACGGATCTGGATCCGCTGAAACTGAATTTGCTGTTTGAGCGCTTTTTGAATCCTGAACGCGTGAATATGCCGGACTTCGACGTGGACTTCTGCCAGACCCGGCGCGGCGAAACAATCGAGTACGTCCGCGAAAAATACGGTCACGACCGCGTGGCGCAGATCATCACGTTCGGTCAGATGCAGGCCAAAGTTGTTATTCGCGATGTCGGGCGCGTGCTGCAAATGGATTTTATTGCGGACAAGCTGGCGCGCATGGTTCCGCCGGATCCGAAAATGACGTTGGCAAAAGCGTATGAATCCGAACCTGAATTCGCCGTTATGCGCAAAGCGGATCCGCAGGTGAACCATCTGCTGTCTTTAGCTGAAAAGCTCGAAGGATTGTATCGTAACGCTTCGACGCATGCGGCGGGGGTCGTCGTCGGGCAAAAACCTTTGAATCAAATCGTTCCCGTGTTCCGCGATTTAAGCTCCGGTTCCGAGTTGCCGGTGACGCAATACAATATGAAATTCGTCGAATCAACGGGACTGATCAAGTTCGACTTTTTGGGATTAAAGACTCTGACCGTGATTCAAGAAGCCGTCGACATGGTCAACAGCCGCATTGCCAAAGAAGGCAAACCTGAACTGAAAATTTCCGAAATCAGCCTGACGGACGCGGATACCTACGCGTTGTTGCAACGGGCGGAAACGGACGGCATTTTCCAGCTTGAAAGCGGCGGCATGCGCAAAGTCCTGCGCGATTTGGCGCCGACGACGTTCGAGGAAATCATCGCTGTGATTTCTTTGTATCGCCCCGGGCCTATGGATAGTATCCCGAGCTACATCAACCGCAAGCACGGGATTGAAGATCCCGACTACATGCACCCGATTCTGGAGGATATTTTAAAAGAAACTTACGGCGTGATGATCTATCAGGAACAGGTCATGCAGATCGCTCAGAAGATGGGCGGCTACACGATGGGCGGCGCGGACGGTCTGCGCAAGGTCATGGGGAAGAAAATTAAGGAAAAAATTCCTCTGGAACGCGAAAAGTTTGTGACCGGTTCCGTTAAAAACGGGATAGAGAAAAGTCTGGCGGAGGCGATTTTCGATCGTATGGCAAAATTCGCCGAATACGGTTTCAATAAATCGCACGCGGCGGCTTACGCGCTGGTGACGTATCAGACCGCTTATCTGAAAGCGCATTATCCGGTCGAATTTATGGCCGCGACAATGACATACGATATGCAGAATACGGACAAGCTCGCTTTGTATAAAAAAGAGCTGGCTCACTTAAAAATCAAGCTTTTGCCGCCGGATGTAAACGCTTCGTTCGTTCATTTCGCCGTTGAAAACGGAGCCGTGCGCTACGCTCTGACAGCGGTGAAAGGTGCCGGAGAAGGGGCGGCTCTGGCCGTTGTTGAAGAAAGGCGGAAAAACGGCCGATTTAAATCCGTTTCTGATTTTATTCACCGTATGGGAACGGCTAATCTGGACAAGAAAAGCATGGAAACGTGGATTAAAGCGGGCGCTTTTGACACGTTGGAAAAAAACAGAGGGCTGTTGCATGCGAATCTGGATCTTTTGATGAAGCATGCCAAAGCGTCGACGGAAGAAAAAGCCAGCTCTCAAATCAGTTTGTTCGGACAAACGCCGAACGAAGAAAAAATAGCTTTGACGCCGGCTCCCGAATGGACGGCGGACGAAAGATTGAAAATGGAATCTTCCGTAATAGGGTTTTATTTGTCAGCGCACCCGCTTGATCGCTATGAAAAAAGTCTGGAACGCCTGAATGCGACAACGTATGCGGAAATAGTCAAAAACATTGCTCATGCCGGTTCTTTACGTGTCAAGATGGGCGTGACGGTTTCTTCCGTCAGGGAACGTTTAAGTAAAAAAGGCAGCAAATACGCTTTTGTTTCCGTTTCCGATGTTTCAGGCAGCTTTGAATTTACCGTTTTTCCGGATAACTTAAGCAGGTACAGAGAACTGCTGAAGTCGGATCGTCCTTTGTTGATTACCGTTAATGCCGAAAAAGAGGAAGGCAATGACGAACCGCGCATGATTTTACAGCATGTCGAATATCTGGACGACGTGATTTCCGAAACGGCAGGCGGCATTATGATTGTTTTGAATCGCGAAGAGGCCGTGGCGTCGATAAAAAAAATGTTGGACGGACTTCCCGCCGGACGCAGTCAGATCTTTTTGACTCTGCTGATCGATAAATGGGAAGTGGAAATTGTTTGTGAAAAAAGGTATGCTTTAACGTCAGAAGTTTTAACAGCGTTGCCTAAGATACAAGGCGTATTGGAAGTGCGGGAATTATAATGATTAACTCTATAACATTACTGTCTTTGCTGAAACCGACATTCATTTTTTTATTTAACCGTCAGCGGCTGATTTATTTGCTGACAATTCCTTTTTCGGCGTTGATAGCCGTTATGATTCTGGCGAAATTTTTCCCGCTGTTCTATTTGAGGGAAACGGTTCAGCCCATATATGGAATTAATTTTTATATGCTTTTTTTGATAGCCGGTTCTTTTTCTTTTTTTCTTTTATCCGTTATGTTGCGTACGCAACAGCTTGTTTTTTTCGGCGACGGGGATCCGGAAAAGAAATTTTTTATTCCGAAACCGGACGCAAAGCTGTGGCGATATTTCTTCAAAGGTCTTTCCACAGCGTTTTATTCTTTGTTTTTATCGGCGTTGCTTACGCTTACGTTGCTTTCGATCGCACAGTATCTTCTGCCTCTTTTTGATATGCTCGGGTATCTGTTTATGATAGGGACGGCCGTTTTATTCCCGTATTTTTTCGTGCGCTTTATTTTCAGAGTGTTTGCGACAGCCGCAGATCAGACTTTGGGGTGGTGGGAAGCCTGGAGAATGACCCGTTCGATTAACATTATGTTCGCCGTGCTGTCTTTGTTCTTTTTGTTTTTGCCAATATCGGTAATGTTTTGCGTATATCATCTTTTTCAAAAACTTTTCGGTGCCGATTTTACGGCTTTATTTATGGACACGTTCGGCGTGACGTTCGTTTTTTTAATCGCTTCCGTATTAATGTCGGCATACAGCGGATATTTGTACTCGCTGATAAAATCGAAGAACTGAAACCGTTTTATAAATTATCTCTTGCCAAAAAAGAAAAAGCAGGATAGAAATGTCCATGATTTCACACGCAGGTGTCGGCGGATTGTTTTGTTTAAAATTATTCGCTCCGGTGTTGAGGGAATGGGTCTCTCAGCTCATTTGCCTGCGGAGGTTTAACCGGAAAAGAGGTAATAAAAATGGCACTTCCTACATTTACTATGCGTCAGCTGATTGAATCTGGCGTTCATTTTGGTCACAACACGCGTCGCTGGAACCCGAAAATGAAAGAATATATTTTCGGCACGCGCGACAATGTGCACATCATTGACTTGCAGCAAACCGTTCCGATGCTGTACCGCGCGATGCAAGCCGTTCGTGATACGGCGGCTCAGGGCGGACGCATTCTGTTTGTCGGCACGAAGACGCAGGCTCAGCAGCCGGTGCGCGAAGCGGCCGAACGTTGCGGTCAGTACTATGTCAACCATCGTTGGCTGGGCGGCACGCTGACGAACTGGAAAACGGTTTCCCAGTCGATCCGTCGCCTGAAAGAAATCGATTCCAAACAGGAAAAAGGCGAATTTGAAGGTCTGACCAAAAAGGAAAAGCTGAACATCTCCCGTGAACGCGAAAAATTGGATCGTTCTCTGGGCGGAATTAAGGATATGGGCGGTCGTCCGGACTTGATTTTCGTTATTGACACGCTGAAAGAAGGTCTGGCTTTGCATGAAGCCAAACGTCTGGGAATTCCCGTGATCGCGATTTGCGACACGAACTCCGATCCCGAAGGCATTGATTTCCCGGTTCCGGGCAATGACGACGCGATTCGCGCGATCAATTTGTACTGCGATTTGGTGTCCGGCTCCGTATTAGACGGTATTCAGGCTGAGATGGCTGCTGCCGGCGTCGATTTGGGCGCTCAGGAAACGGCTGTGGAAGAAGTCGAAGCCGCCGCTGACGAAGAAAAAGCCGAAGCTTAATTTTTAAAAGCTTTTTGAATGGCGGCAGCCTGGTTCTGTCGCCATTCCTATGTGAATAAGATATTGTTTTGAAAGGAAAAATAAATGGCCGAAATTACAGCCGCCGCTGTTAAGGAACTGCGCGAAAAGACGGGCGCAGGCATGATGGATTGCAAAAAGGCTTTGTCCGAAGCCGCCGGAGATATTGAAAAAGCCGTTGACTGGCTGCGTAAAAAAGGCTTGGCCTCCGCCGCCAAGAAAGCCGGCCGCGTCGCTGCTCAGGGACTGGTCGCCGTCAAAACGGCCGGCAAAGAAGGCGTCGTTGTCGAAGTCAACTCTGAAACCGACTTTGTTTCCAAAAACGAATTGTTCCAGAACTTTGTCGCTTCCGCGGCGGAAATCGCTCTGAAGGGCAACGGCGATGTCGAAGCTTTGAAGACGACCGCTTTTGCCGACGGAAAAGACGTTCAGGGCGCTTTGACGGATCTGATCGCGAAGATCGGCGAAAACATGAATCTGCGCCGCTGCGCGAAAGTTGCCGTAAATGACGGTGTCGTCGTCGGTTATATGCATGGCGCGATTGCCGACGGTCTGGGCAAAATCGGCACGTTGGTCGCTCTGGAATCGACCGGCGATAAAGCCGCTTTGGAAAAGCTGGCCAAAAATCTGGCGATGCACGTCGCCGCTGCCGCTCCTGTTTGCCTGAACGTCGCCGATGTTCCTGCGGAAATGGAAGCCCGCGAAAAGAAAGTCGTCGAAGACCAGATTAAAGAAGAACAGGCCAAGACGGGCAAGACGAAACCCGCCGAAGTCATTGAAAAAATGATGATCGGCCGTATTCGCAAATTCCATGAAGAAATCGTTTTGAACGAACAGTTCTTCATTATGGACGACAAAAAGAAGATTAAGGACGTCATTGCGGAAGCCGCCAAAGAAATCGGCGCTCCTGTCGAGTTGAAAGCTTTCGTTCGTTTTGCTCTGGGCGAAGGCATTGAGAAAAAACAAGAGGACTTTGCGGCGGAAGTTGCTGCCGCAGCCGGTAAGTAATTCAACTTTTGAAACGGCGGGACGTTTTAATTCCCGCCGTTTTTTTTAGAATCTTAAGGTACGATCAAATGAAATATAAACGGATTCTGTTGAAACTGTCGGGCGAAGGTCTGATGGGAAATAAAAGCTTCGGGTTGGACGAAGAAATGCTCGCTTTGATTGCGCGGGAAATCAAACTGGTGCATGAAGCCGGTGTTCAGATCGCCGTGGTTATCGGGGGTGGTAATATTTTCAGAGGCTTATCCGGAGCCGCCGGCGGTATGGACAGAGTCCGCGCCGATCACATGGGCATGCTGGCAACGGTTATCAATTCTTTGGCGATGCAGGACGCTTTGGAGCGTATCGGCGTTTCCGCCCGCGTCGTTTCGGGCGTGATGATGCCGACGATTTGCGAACCGTACGTTCAGCCCAGAGTGAAAAAGAAACTGGCGGACGGCAGTGTGATTATTTTTGCGGCCGGCACGGGAAATCCGTTCTTTACCACGGATACGGGCGCGGCTTTGCGCGCAGCGGAAATGGGCTGTGAAGCGATTTTCAAGGCGACGCAGGTGGACGGCGTTTATTCCGCCGATCCGAAAAAAGACAAAAACGCTGTACGGTTTGAAAAAGTCAGTTATGATGAAGTATTGGTTAAGCAGTTAAAGGTAATGGACGCCGCCGCGATTGCTTTGGCTCGGGACAACAACATTGAAGTTGTCGTTTTTTCGATGCACGGGGAAAAAGCGTTGTATCGCGCTTTGAACGGTGAAGGCGCTTTTACCGTTATTACTGACGCTGAATAAGGGAGGAAATAAATGGCAGGCTTTAATGAGGTTAAACAGGACGCGCGCACGCGTATGGAAAAGACGACGGATTCTTTGAAAAAAGATTTTTCGGGATTAAGAACGGGACGCGCTTCCACGGCTTTGTTGGACGGCATTATGGTTGAAGCTTACGGCGCGATGTCTCCTTTAGCGCAGGTCGGAACCGTCAGTGTTCCCGAATCGCGCATGCTGTCCGTTCAGGTGTGGGATCGTTCTTTGGTTAAATCCGTGGAAAAAGCGATCCGCACTTCCGAATTGGGACTGAACCCGATGAGTGATGGTCAGTTAATCCGTATTCCCATTCCGCCGTTGAACGAAGAACGCCGCGTCGAACTGACCAAAGTTGCCGCGAAATATACGGAACAGGCGCGCGTTGCCGTGCGCAACATTCGCCGCGATGCGATGGATTCCATTAAAAAGATGCAGAAAGACGGTGAAATTTCAGAAGACGAACAGAAAAAATACGAAACGGAAATTCAGACGCTGACAGATTCGACAATTAAAGCAATGGACGATATGCTGAAGGCTAAAGAACAGGAAATCAAACAGATCTGATGAAAGAAAAACAAACGGTTCCCGTTCATGTCGCCGTCATTATGGACGGCAACGGCCGCTGGGCGAAAAAGCATAATCTGCCGCGCTCGGCCGGACATCGGGAAGGAGCTAAAGTCGTTGAAAAACTGGCGAATACCTGCTTGTCTTCGGGGGTTCGCTATTTGACTTTATTTTGTTTTTCTTCGGAAAACTGGAATCGTCCTCAGAGCGAAATAAACGCTTTGTTTTCTTTGCTGGAAGAATATCTGCAAAAAGAAGTAAAGCCGTTCCGCGAAAAAGGGATTAACTTTTCTTTTCTAGGACACACGGAGTTGTTGCCGGAAAAAATACAGCGGCAGATGGCTGAACTGGAAAAAAACAACTTGCCGCCGGAACAGGAACAAATGCGCCTGATTCTGGCAATCAGCTACGGCGGACGGGAGGAAATCATTGACGCGGCGCGCCGTTTGGCGCAAAAGACCGCGGCCGGAGAAGTAAAGCCCGAAGAAATTGATGAAAAAACTTTCGCTTCCGTTTTGTATCTGCCGGATATTCCCGATCCCGATTTGGTAATCCGTACCAGCGGGGAAAAAAGAATCAGCAATTTTTTGTTGTGGCAGTCGGCCTATTCCGAGTACGTGTTTTTGGATACGTTATGGCCGGATTGCACCGAAAAGGATTTTAACGGGGCTTTGGACGAATATGCCGCCCGTCACCGCCGTTTCGGTAAAGTGTAAAAGGAGTTATGATGTTAAAACAGCGAATACTTTCAGCGTGTATTTTACTGCCACTGCCTGTTTTGGCGCTTTATTTCGGGTCACCGTGGTTTGAACTGCTGTGCGCCGTTGTTTTAACGGTTATGGGCTGGGAGTGGGAAAAGCTGATTTTAAAGCGGTTCTCCGTTTTGGGAATGCTGATCGCCGTTACAGGGGTATGTAGCGTTTTCATTTTGGATTTGGATCCTCTTGTTGCCTGGATTTTGCCGGCGGTGATGACTGTTGTTTTGTATGTTGCGGCAAAAAAACAGCAGCTTGAACATAAAAAGTTGTTTGCTTTCGGCATGATTTATTCGGTTTATCCGATAGTCGCTTTGGCTTTTATGCTTCAGAATTACGGCTTTATCAGTACAATCTGGCTGATCGGAACGGTATGGGCAATGGATACGGGCGCTTATCTGTTTGGCAAGACGATCGGCGGTCCGAAAATGTGTCCGAAAATCAGTCCGAAAAAGACGTGGGCGGGACTGATTGGCGGCATGTTGGCTTCGGCCGCATGGGGAGCCGCCTGCGCCGGTTTCGGCGGCGCTTCTTATGAGCCGGTCATGATTGTTTCGGCAGTATTGGGAGCTGTTTCTCAGGGCGGAGATTTGTTCGAGTCCTGGATTAAGCGTTATCTGGGCGTTAAGGATTCCAGTGATTTAATTCCCGGACACGGCGGTATTTTCGATCGTACGGACGCTTTGCTGGCCGTTGCGCCGATTGTTGTGATTATTATTGTTTTCATTTATCCGGAACTGAATTTCTGGGGGTAAGAGATGTCGGAAAAAAGTATTACGATACTGGGCTCGACCGGTTCGATCGGCAAAAATACGGTGGATATTATTCGCCGTTATCCCGAAAAGTATCGGGTAAAAGCATTGACAGGCAATCAAAACGTAGCGTTATTGGCAGAACAGGCCGTTTTGTTAAAAGCCGAAACGGTTGTTACGGCGAACAAAGCCAAGTATCAGGAATTGAAAGAACTGTTGTCCGGCACATCAATCCGCGTCGAAGCCGGCAACGAGGCGGTCGCAGCCGCGGCGGCGGAGGACGCGGACTGGACGATGTCCTCCATTGTGGGTGCGGCGGGGCTGATTCCGACGATGGAAGTGATTAAGCGCGGCAAAACGCTGGCTTTGGCGAACAAAGAAACATTGGTTTGCGCCGGCGAAATCGTGATGAAAGCGATTAAAGAATATAAGACGACGTTGGTGCCGGTTGATTCGGAACACAGCGCGATTTTTCAGACGTTGGAAGAAAAGCACCGCGGGGCGGTCGATAGGATTTTGCTGACGGCTTCCGGCGGTCCTTTCCGTGAAAAAGATCTGGCCTTTATGGAAAACGTCACGCCGGAGCAGGCGGTGGCTCACCCGAATTGGAACATGGGCGCAAAGATTTCCGTTGATTCGGCAACGATGATGAACAAAGGGCTGGAAATTATCGAAGCCTATCATTTGTTCGGTTTTCCGGCGGAAAAAATTGAAGTGCTGGTTCACCCGCAGTCCATCGTGCACAGCGCGGTCGGCTATAAGGACGGTTCCGTCCTGGCGCATATGGGCATGCCGGATATGCGCACGCCTATTGCGTATGCTTTGGCGTATCCCGAAAGAATGGAGTCTCCGACGGCGAAACTGGACTTTACGAAAATCGCCGCTCTGACGTTTTCGCACCCCGACGAAACCCGTTTTCCGGCTTTGCGTCTGGCAAAAGAATGTCTGGCGAAGGGACAGACGGCGACGGCAATCATGAACGCCGCGAACGAAGTGGCGGTCAGTGCTTTCCTGAACAGGAAAATCGGTTTTCTGGATATTGCGCGTACGGCGGAAAAGGTTGTGAAATCTTCTTCCTTGACGCCGGTTTCTACGATTGAAGAAGTGATCGCCGCGGACGCCGAAGCGCGCGAAGCGGCTCGTCACTGTATAGAGGAAAGGATTAAAAACTAATGTCCGCTTTATTATCTTTAGTCTATCCGGTTTCTTTTTTAATCGTTCTTTCTTTGGTCGTGATCGTGCATGAATTCGGTCATTTTTTCGCGGCGCGCCGATGCGGTGTGAAAGTTGAACAGTTCTCTTTGGGATTCGGCCGGGTTTTGTGGTCCCGCAAAGACAAAAAAGGAACGGAATGGAAAGTGTGTTTGATTCCTTTGGGCGGATACGTTCAGATGTTCGGCGACGCGGACGCTTCCAGCGCAAAGGCGGACGAGAAAGTTAAGGATTTTACGGAAGAGGAAAAAAAGGTTTCCTTCCCGCATCAGCCGTTATGGAAAAAAGCTTTGATTTCCTTTGCCGGTCCGGCGATGAACTATATCTTTGCGATTGTTTTGCTGACGATCTTTTTATCGATTTTCGGCATTATTGTTGTTCCGCCGGTTGTTTCCGCCGTCAGCGAAGGATCCGCGGCAGAGGCCGCCGGTATTCGGAAAGACGACCGGATTTTGATGATTAACGGTGAAAAAATAAATGAGTTCAGTGAAGTCCGCCGCTTTGTTCAGCTGGACAGCGTTTTAAATATGACCGTTTTGCGCGACGGACAAGAAGTTTCTCTGACGGCGCATTTAAAACCGGAAACGGGCGGTGCCATTTTAGGCGTTCAGGCCGTTATGACGCAGGAGCATTTCCGTTCGGTCACCGTGCCGCAGGCTTTTGTTGAATCCGTTAAGGAAGCATGGGAAATAACGGCGGACACTTTAGTGGTGTTAAAACGGATTGTATTAGGGCAGCGTTCCGCTGACGATATGCGCGGACCTTTGGGCATAGCGGAGGCTTCAGGCGATGCGGCCAGAGGCGGCGTTATCAGTTTTATCCTGTTCATCATTCAGGTTTCGATCGGTATCGGATTGGTTAATTTATTGCCGATTCCCGTTTTGGACGGCGGCCATTTGCTGTTTTACGCGGTGGAGGCGATTATTCGCCGTCCCGTCAACGAAAAAGTGCAAAATGTGGCTCTGAACATAGGTTTAGCATTATTGCTTTGTTTGTTGATCGTGACTTCATGGAATGATATTGTCCGTATATTCGTTCGTTTGTTTCGCTAGGTGATTTTTTGAAAAAGCTGTTCGTTCTTGCGTTGGCAGGGCTGTTGTTTCCTTTTTGGTCTGCTGCGGCGACCGAAAGGAAAACCGTTGCTGAAATTGAAATCAGCGGCATTATGCGCATTGAACCGGAAACGGTTTTAACCTATCTGATGATCCGCACGGGCGATACCGTTTCGGACGAAAAGTTGGATCGGGGATTGAAGTCTCTGTTTTCGACGGGACTGTTTGCCGACGTTCGTTTATCCATGGATAAAAACGTTTTGAAAGTCGATTTGGTCGAAAATCCAATCGTGAACAGAATCGCTTTTGAGGGCAATAAAAAAATTAAAACGCAACAGTTGGAAGACGAACTGACTTTGCGGACGCGTTCGGTCTTTACGCGGTCGAAAGCTCGTCGGGATACGGAGCGTATTATTGAACTGTATAAGCGGCTCGGGCGTTATTCCGTGCAAGTGGAACCTAAAATTATCGAACGGTCTCAAAACAGACTGGACGTTGTTTTTGAAATCGACGAAGGGCAGGCGACATTTATCCGGAAAATTGATTTTATCGGCAACAAATCTTTCAGCGCGACGGAGCTGGAAGAAGAAATGCTGTCCAAAGAAAACCGTTGGTATCGGTGGTTTACGTCCATGGATACGTATGATCCCGACCGGTTCGCTTACGATCAGGAGCTTTTGCGCCGCTTTTATCTGCGCCACGGCTATATGGATTTTAATATTATTTCCTCTTCCGCGGAACTGTCGCCGAATCGGGAAGATTTTTATCTGACTTTGGTGATCGAGGAGGGGCCGCGCTACAAAGTGGGCGATATCAAGGTCGTTTCCGAATTGAAAGGTTTAGAAGCCGATACGGTGGCGGACGTCGTTTCCGTTAAAACGGGGAAATGGTATAACAATGTCAAAGTCGAAAACAGCGAATTGGCTTTGATTAATGCGGTCGGAGCAAAAGGTTTTCCTTTTGTCGACGTTTCTTCCGAAGCTAAAAGGCGCGAAGGGGAAAATATTGTCGATTTGACATTTAAGATCAAAGAGGGACAGCACCTGTTTATTGATGAAATTCAAATCACGGGAAACAGTCGGACGCAAGATCGGGTGATCCGCCGCGAATTCCGGTTCGCGGAAGGGGACGCTTACAGTCCCGCCAAGATTCGTCGATCCAAACAGCGCATCGAAAATCTGAATTATTTCGACCGCGTAATGATGGACATCGATCAATCTCAGGACGCTCCCGACCGCGCTGTTTTAAAAACGGAGGTTTCCGAAAAATCGACCGGTTCTTTAAAGTTGGGCGTCGGGTGGTCTTCGTATGACGGGCCGTTGGCGGAAGTTTCTTTGCAGGAAAACAACTTTTTGGGAACGGGACGCAGATTGGGCGCTTCCGCTTCGGTGGCGGAAAAGAAAACGTTGTTTGATATCAGCTTTGTCGAGCCGTGGTTTTTGGATCGGGAATTATCTTTGGGCTTTGACGTGTTTTATCTGACGCGCAACTATTCCAGCCGAAGCTCGTACGATTCCGAAATGGTCGGTTCTTCCGTTTCTTTGAGCTGGAAATATACCGAAGAGCTGTCCCATACCGTTAAATATACCCTCAGACAGGATAAAATCATGGACGTTAAAGAGGGCGCGTCCATTTACGTGAAAGAGCAGGAAGGAAAGACAATCACCTCGATGGTCAGCCACACGCTGTTCTGGGATTATCTGGACAACCGCTATAATCCGTCCGACGGCTATTACTTTTCTTTCTCGAACGACCTGGCCGGTTTCGGCGGCGACACGCGCTATTTAAGGACGGACGCCAGCACGGGATACTATATTCCGCTGACGGATAAGTGGGTGCTGGGATTGACGTCTTCCGCCGGATATATCAAAGGCATCGGGCAGAAAGTACGCCTGAATAACCGTTATTTTCTGGGCGGATCGACGCTGCGCGGGTTTGAAGACGGCGGCGTTACGGCCAGATCGAAAGTCGGAAATGATTCTTTGGGCGGCAACTGGCAGGCGACAGCGGGGATTCAGCTGATGTTTCCGTTGGGACTGCCCAGCGAATTCGGTATGAGGGGCAAAATCTTTTCTGATTTCGGTATTGTCGGAAAACCAAGCGATTTTGATGCAACTCAGATGTGGTATTCTTCAAAATTGCGTGGTAGTATCGGGATCGGCTTCGTATGGTCATCGCCGTTGGGGCCGATCAATGTTGACTATGCGCGTCCTTTCTTAAAGGAACGCTTTGATGAAACGGAATATTTCCGTTTGAACTTTGGATGGGGATTTTAGAGATGAATAAAAAAATCGGACTTTCAGTCGCTTTGGCTTGTCTTTTCTTTTCCGACGCGGCAATGGCGGAAAAAATCGGCTTTATCAATGATCCGGAATTGGCTCAGAAATCGACGGCTTTGCAGGGATTGCAGATGCAGCGCGAAAAACTGGCGGCGGTTTTAAAAGTCGATATTGAAAAAGAAGCCAAATCCATTTTGGAACAAAAACAAAAATTGGAAAAAGAAAGCGCCGAACTTTCTAAAACCGAATTGGGCAAGCGGTTGGACGAAATCGATAAAGCCGAACAGGATTTGAAAATGCGTGCTCAGGAAGCTGCGGCTGAAATGCAGAAAAACTTTATAGAAGCTGCTGTTTCCTTTAAAGAAAAAGCAATTAATCCCGTTGTCGCGGAATTGGCCAAAGAAAAAGAATTCGATGCCATTTTGAATGCGGCAAACGCTTTCTATATCCAGGAAGGATTGGATATTACGGAAGAGGCCATTAAACGCATCAATAAAAAAATGCCGAAGATCGAACTGAAAAAAGTCTCTTTGTCCAAAGCAAAAACAGATAAAAAGTCCAAGAAATCCAAATAATCGGGAGATCGGAATGCCTGACAGTCGTTTTTTTAAAAAAGCAGGACCGTTTACGCTCAAACAACTGGCCGAAATCGGCGGGTGCGAGCTTCTTAAACCGGAAGATGCCGATATACAAATCGAAAACGTCAATTCCCTGCGTGCCGCCGGACAAACGGACATCAGCTTTTTGCTGAGCCGGAAGTATCTGGACGATCTGAAAAAAACAAACGCCGGCGCCAGCATCGTTCACCCCGATTTTGCGGCTTCTGCGCCTGAAAAAACGGCTGTTCTGCTGTCAAAAGAGCCGTACCGCTCCTACGGTTTGATCGCGGCGGCGTTTTATCCGGCGCCTAAAGCGGAAAAAACGATCGTTCACCCGAAAGCCGTCATCGCTTCAACGGCGGTCATCGGCGAAGGATCCCGCATTGACGCCGGCGCCGTCATCGGCGAAAACGTCACTTTAGGGAAAAATTGCCATATTTGCCCGAACGCCGTGATCGGCGATAATGTCGTCATGGGCGACGACTGCATCGTCGGTGAAAACGCTTCCGTGTTGTACACGCTGGCCGGCAATCAGGTTTATATCTATCCCGGCGCGCGTATCGGGCAGGACGGTTTCGGATTCTTCATGAGCCCGAAAGGTCACACGAAAATCCCTCAGCTCGGGCGCGTGATCATCGGCAACGACGTGGAAATCGGCGCGAATACGACGATCGACCGCGGCGCTTTGGACGATACGATTGTCGGCGACGGAGCGCGTTTGGACAATCTGGTTCAGTTCGGACATAACGTGCAAACGGGAAAATGCTGTGTGGTCGTTTCTCAGGCGGGGATTGCGGGAAGCACGCATCTGGGCGATTTCGTCGTTTTGGCCGGTCAGGTCGGCGTTGCCGGACATTTGAATATCGGCAGCGGCGCGCAGATCGCGGGACAATCCGGCGTTATGCGCGACGTCGAACCGATGGAAAGCCTGATGGGAACGCCTGCCGTTCCGATCAAAGACTTTATGCGTCAGGCGGCTACGCTGAAAAAACTGATTAAACGCTGAAAAAGGAAGAACAATGGAAGAAAATAAAATAATAGAAGTCGGAACCAATGAAATTTTAAAACTGCTTCCTCACCGTTATCCTTTTTTATTGGTGGACAAGGTTTCGATCATTAAAGAAAAACAGGAAGGAATCGGACTGAAAAATGTTACGGCGAACGAGCCGCAGTTTACGGGGCATTTTCCGGAAAATCCGGTGATGCCGGGCGTCCTGATTGTTGAAGCGATGGCGCAAACGGCCGCCGTCATTGAAATGTACGGCAAACCGGACGATGTGAAAAAAGGTTGCTTCTTTATGAGCCTCGAATCCGTGAAATTCCGCAAACCCGTCGTTCCGGGGGATCAGCTGAAAATGCATCTGACTTTGGAACAGGCGCGCCGCAACGTCTACCGTTTTCGCGGAGAGGCTACGGTCGGTGATGTCCTTTGTACCGAAGCAATGTTGACGGCAATGATTTTTGATGAGAAATAAACTATGACACAGATACATTCTACCGCCATTATCGAGGACGGCGCCAAAATAGGCGAAAACGTCGAAATCGGACCGTATTGTTTCGTCGGTTCTCAGGTCGAGCTGAAGGACGGGGTGAAGCTGATTTCTCACGTATGGGTGGGCGGCGATACCGTCGTCGGTGAAAACACGGAAATCAGTCCTTTTGCGGCGATCGGCGGCAAAAATCAGGATCTGAAGGATAAGGAAAAGAAAGGCAAGCTGATCATCGGCAAAAACAACTCGATCCGCGAATACGCGACGATGCAGCCCGGCACGCCGGACGATAAAGGCGTTACGGTCGTCGGGGACAACGGATTGTTCATGATCGGCGTCCATATCGCGCACGACTGCGTGATCGGCAACAATATCATCATGTCGAACAACGCGACCTTGGCCGGACACGTCAAGGTCGGCGACAACGCGATTATCGGCGGGCTGTCGGCCGTGCATCAGTTCACCCGTATCGGCGCGCACGCGATGGTTGGCGGCATGTGTCCCGTGACGCGCGACGTTATTCCGTATTCGCTGATTTCTCAGACCGGACTGGAAGGCGTGAACATCATCGGGCTGAAGCGCCGCGGATTTTCTTTGGAAACAATCACTAATCTGCGTCTGGCCGTTTCCGAAATATTCAAAGGGGAAGGGACGTTGTCCGACCGCATCAGGCGGGTGGCCGAAACGTATCCTGACTGCGAACCGGTACAGGATATTGTTACATTTATGCAGACGGACTATAAGCGCGGCTTTATGCAGCCGGCGACGAAAGCGTCCATAGCGGAGTGATATGGCTGAAAAATTAGGGATTATTGCCGGGGGCGGCGCTCTTCCAAAGCAGTTGATTAACCACTGCCGCAAGGAAGGCCGTCCTTATGCTTTGGTGTGTCTGAACAATTTCGCTTTGCCGGAAACCGCCGAGGGCGAGGAATGCCTGTGGTGCAGAATGGGCGAGGCGGGAAAGGCCATTTCTTATTTCAAAAAGAAAGACGTTCGTCAGCTTGTGATGATCGGCGGGGTCAGACGGCCGGCGTTGTTGCAGCTTCGTCCGGATTGGTGGACGACCAAGTTTTTGATTAAAATCGGCTTTAAGGCTTTCGGCGACGACAATCTGCTGTCCGCGGTCATTAAAGGCGTGGAAGCCGAAGGATTCCAATTCGTCGGTATTCACGAAATCATGACGGATTTGCTGGCTGACGAAGGTGTTTGGGGCAAAGTCGAACCCGACGATCTGGCTTCGGCGGACATCAAACAGGGCGTGCGTGTCGCTTTGGGATTGGGCGCTTTGGACGTCGGACAGTCGGTCATCGTTCAGCAGGGCATCGTTTTGGGCGTTGAAGCGGTCGAAGGCACGGACGCTTTGATTAAAAGATGTAAGGACTTGAAACGGGAAGGCGTCGGCGGCGTTCTGGTGAAAATGAAAAAACCGCAACAGGAAAAACGGGTGGATCTGCCGACCATCGGCGTTCAGACGATCGTGAACGCGCACGAAGCGGGATTGCGCGGCATCGCCGTTCAGGCCGGAAACACGCTTGTCGCCGACCGTCAGGCCGTCGTGAAAAAAGCCGACGAGCTCGGAATGTTCATTGTCGGAGTGAAAAGCGATGGCGCAAAATGACGAACCTCTGATTTATCTGATTGCGGGCGAACCGTCCGGCGATTTGCTGGCGTCGCGTCTGATGAATGCTTTGAAAGAGAAAACAAACGGAAAAGTCCGTTTTGCCGGCGTCGGCGGAGAAACGATGATTGCAAACGGCTTTGAAAGCCTGTTTGATTCTTCGGAGCTGGCCGTGATGGGATTGGCGGAAGTAATTCCTTCCATTCCCCGCATTATGGCGCGGATACGGCAAACGGTTGACGATATCGTCGCCAAAAAGCCCGACGTCGTCGTCACCGTGGACAGCTGGAGCTTTTGCGCCAGAGTCAATAAAGGACTGCGTTCTTTGAACACGGGGATTCCTCAGATGCACTATGTCGCGCCGCAGGTCTGGGCATGGAAAAAGCGGCGCGCGAAAACGTGCGGGCGTTACATCGACCGGCTGATGGCTTTGTTGCCATATGAGGCAAAATACTTTGAACCGTACGGATTGAAGGTCGATTATGTCGGACACCCCGTCGTCGAAGGCGGCGCGGCGAAAGGAAACGGCGCCGCTTTCCGCAAGGCGAACGATATTCCGGAACAAACGAAGTTGCTTTGCGTTTTACCGGGGTCAAGGCGGTCGGAAACGAAGTATCTGTTGCCGGCTTTCAAGGGCGCTGTCGAAATACTGGCTCGGAAATATCCGGAAATGCACGTTGTGATGCCGACGGTCGTGACGGTGGAAAAAACGGTGCGCGAAGCGACGGCGGACTGGGCTTTGCCGGTTCATATCGTGACGGGCGAGGCCAATCGCTATGACGCTTTTGCGGCGTGTGATGCGGCTTTGGCGGCGTCGGGTACGGTCGCTCTGGAATTGGCGATGGCGAAAGTGCCGTACACAATCGCCTATCAGACCAGTTGGTTTACCGCAAGGTTGATCAGAATGCTGGTAACGGGAAAGTACGCCAATCTGGTCAATATCATGGCAGGACGTGAAATCGTCAAAGAACATCTGTTGGAGGACTGCACACCCGAAAAACTGGCGGCGGAAGCGGAAAAACTGCTGGACGACGAAGCCTATCGGACGACGCTGACGCATGATGCTTTCGACGTTTTAAAGACGCTCGGGGCGGAAGATCCCGTCCCGCCCAGCATGAAGGCGGCGGAAGCAGTTCTGGAAACGGCGCGGAAAGCCGGCAACTGAGTTATTTTTTGACAAGCTCTAAGACGCACTCCTTGCCGTCTTTTTTGCAAACGATTTGCCTGACGGCGACGACTTCCCGAGAAACGGTGTCGTAAGCGACGATATACGTTCCGTTCTTATCGTCGATATATTCCTTTCCGTTATAGAACAGCGAATTGACGGCGGACAGCTTGTCCGAATAAGCTCTTTTTTGTTCAAAAATGATTTTTTCATCAAATAAACCGGCGACGTGCCGCCAGTTGATTTTATTTCCCGACAATTCGGTCAAAGCGCCGTTGTCGAACCCGTACAGCCGGCCGTCTTTCAAAGCGGTTCCGTTTGCGCCTAATTTTTTGAAAAAGCCTTTTCCGACGATTTCGCGCGTGGACGAAATCGTGTTGATGTAGAGTTTTATCCCTTTGTTTTCTTTTATGTTCTTAATAAAGTCGTCTGTGTTGTCCGCTTTTCTTATGTTTTCATTTACGGACTCGTTTTTAAGGATTTTGCTGCTGATTTCCCATGAAACGTACTCTTTGTCACCACGCCGGTCGGGGACGGAAAAATTATTTTTGATATACGCGCCGAGAGATTTCGAGAGCTTTACGGAGCCCGAATGATTAAGATGAGCGAAATCCATAAAGTCTTTGGAAAAATCCAATCCTATCTCGTCATATTTTCCGGAACGGTTGTAATTGATGAATTTCACGGATAAATCTTTTGCCAGTCGCTCCAGAGAATTGAAATGTTTTTGAATATTTTTGTTGATTACGTAAGGGGACACGAATACAAGCACCGGAATGTTTTCTTTTTTGCACGTTTCCATGATTTTCAGAAAATATTTCTGATGCTTTTTGTTTAAGGGCAAAGTTTCCGTCGTTTCGGTGACGGAGAGCTCCGGACGCGTTTGTTTTTCCGTTTTTGGAGCCGTAAAAAATCCTTTGTTGTCGCGAAATCTGCCTTTTTGATAGAAATCTTCGCGATCCTGCGCCGTTAATTCTTTATACCGCGAATGATATAGCCTGTATCCGAAAAGATAGTCGTCGCGTTTATGCTTCGGCGCGGAAACCAATACCGATTTGAATTTCAACAAACCGTTTTTTAATCCGAAATTGTTTTTGACAATACCGCCATGGTCGGCGTGCAGGTACTCAAGGCTCGAAGATAATCCCTCAAGGACGACGAGCTTCGGTTTTTGGGTTTTCAGCGCTTCTTTCAGATAGACATAACTGTTCCAGAAAGGTTGCCCGCTTCCCGCCAGAACGTAAGCGGCGATGCCGTATTCGTCAAAAAGAGTCTGCGTGTTCACGTCGTTGAAAACGTGGCTTGACCCCAGAACAAGAACATCGATACCCCCCCCTGTATATTTATACAGGTTTCTGACCTGCACGATGCCGTCGTTCCACTTAAATAACAGAACTTTTTTAACGGAAACAAGCAATGTCGCGAAAACGGCAAGCAACAGAACTATGGTTATTTTCTTTTTCATTTCGCGCGCTCTCTTATATGACCGGGGGCGGAAGAGAAAACTTCTTCACCAATTCGACAGAGCGTTTGCCGTTTTCTTTTTTGAAAATGATTTGAACGATGGCGGCGACTTCTCGTGAAACGGTGTCGTAAGCGACGATATACGCTCCGTTTTTATCGTCGATGTATTCCTTTCCGTTCCAAACCAGCGAATTGACGGCGGACAGCTTGTCGGAATAGTTCTTTTCCTGCCGGAAAATTGCTTTTTTATCAAACAGTTTCGCAACGTGCCGCCAGTTGATTTTATTTCCCGACAATTCGGTCAGAGCGCCGTTGTCAAACCCGTACAGCCGCCCGTCTTTCAAAGTGTTTCCGTCTACGTTCAATTTTTTGAAAAAGCCGCTTTCCGCGATTTCGCGCGTGGACGAAATCGTGTTGATGTAGAGCTTTATTTCTTTGTTTTCGCGTAGTTTTTGAATGAAGTCGTCCGCGTCTTTCGCGTCGGCGATGTTCAGGTTGGCAAACGAGTTTTTCAGAACCGTGTTGTTTATCTTCCATGAGGCATACTCTTTGTTGCCGCGCCGGTCGGGCAGGGAATAATTGTCTTTGATGTCTTTTCCGAAAAATTTTGAAAATTTCAAGGCCCCCCGATAATTGAAATGAGCGTAATCCAGAAAGTCTTTTGAAAAATCCAATCCGATTGCGTCATACATTTCGGGCCGGTTGTAATTGATGAATTTTAAGGAGTGTTTCTTTGCTAATTTTTCCAGATAATTAAAGCGTTTTTGCTCGTCCTCCTTCACAGCGAACGGAGTGACGACCACCATCAGCGGAATATTGTGTTGTTCGCACAGTTTCACAATCCGTTCGAACCATTTTTCCATTTTTTCGTTCATCGGCAGCGTTTCTTTCGTTTCCGTGACGGAAAGGCTCGGTCTGACGGCTTTGTTCGTAATGAAAATGGGAATGTACCCTTTGCTTTCTCTCAGTCGTCCTTTTTGATAAAACTCTTTGCGGTCGGTCTCGTTTAAATCTTTGTACCGGGCGCTGTACAGCCTGTATCCGAAAATATAATCGTCGCGATTCTTTTTCGGAGAAGACGGCCATAAGGATTCATATTTTAAGAAACTTTCCTTTAATCCGAAAAAGTTTTTAATAATCCCCTGATGATGGTGATAGACAAGCCATTCCCGTGAGGAGATAAAACCCTCAAAGACGACGAGTTTCGGTTTTTGCGTTTTCAACGCTTCTTTCAGATAGAAATAGCTGTTCCAGAACGGCGCGCCTTCTCCGGCCAAATCGTAAGCGGCAATGCCGTAGTCGTCAAAAAGCGGCTGCGTATTTATATCGAAAAAGACGTGGCTCGACCCTAAAATCAAAACGTCAATGCTGTTGCGTTTCTGTTTGTACAGATTCCGCATCTGCGTTATTCCGTAGGGGAATTTAAACAAAAGCGTGTTCCTGACCGAACAGAATAACGACACGCCGATAAAACACAGCAGAACGATAAGAATTCTTTTCCTCATTTCGCGCATTCCTAAAATCTGATGTAGATAAAGTCCTGCGCGTTGAATTCCGGACCGTACATTCCGAATACGAACACGGACATGAAGAGGAAGAATAAAAAGCAAAACTGGAATATGTAGTCCTGCTCCGCGATTAAAGTGTCCGCGTTTTTATCCGTTTTGTATTTTATATAATCCAAAAGGATAAAAAGAATCAGATAGACGAATAAAATGTTCGCTTCCGGACTTTTTAAACCGACCGTATCGAATTTGAAATTCATCACGTCTATCATCGAAAACGTCGAAACCATCTGACCGATATAACCGAAGGCGTCCGTTATCGTTTCGGCTCTGAAAAATATCCACGCGGTGGAAACGCACATGAAAATGAACAGTTTCCGCCAGAAATGAGCGCTGAAGCAATCCGTTTTGATTTCAAACGCTTCGACGAACTTCCGGCGCATTTCTTTCGTGTGAATGCCGATGACCTGATACAGCCCGTGAAGAAGTCCCCAGAAAACAAACGTCCAGCTTGCGCCGTGCCACCAGCCGCTGACCAGAAAAGTCACAAGAATATTGAAATCCTTTCTCAATACGGAACATCTGTTTCCGCCGAGCGATATATAAACGTAATCCCGCAGCCACAGGCTGAGCGATATGTGCCATCTGCGCCAGAATTCCTGTATGCTTTCGGAAAAATAAGGGGCTTTGAAGTTTTCAAACACGTCCAGATTCAATGTCCTGGCAACGCCCAGCGCCATCAGGGAATAGGCGGAAAAGTCGCAGTAAATCTGCAACGTGTAAAATATCGAGGAAACGAATAAAGCAACGCCGTTATATCGTTCGTAATCCTGAAAAACGGTGTCGACGACAATCGACAGCCTGTTTGAAAGAACGAGCTTTATAAATACCCCGTAGAAAAACAGGATTAAGCCGTTCTTTATGTTCTGCCAATCGATTTTCGCCGTTTTCTCGCCGGAAAACTGCGGAATCAAATGTTCCGCCCGTTCGATGGGCCCGGACGTCACGGTCGGAAAAAACGTCACGAACGCCGCGTAACGGAAAAGATTTTTTTCGGGCGTCGCGTTTCCGCGGTAAACGTCGACGACATAGCTGATTGCCTGAAACGTGAAAAAGCTGATTCCGACGGGCGCGACAGGGTTTCTGTTTGAAATGATAAGCCCCGTCAGACCGAAAACATTATCGGCAAGGAAATTGTGATACTTGTAATAAAGCAACGGAAACAGGCATATCAGCGTCAGGACGTTGAAAAAGACTTTTTTGTTTTTTATTCTTTTGTCCGAGACGTATCTTCCGTAACACCACGAAACGACGGTTACAAACGCGATCGGCAACAAATCATGGAACGTGTTGCACCAGGAAATATAAAAGAACAGGTTGCATAAAAGGATAAACAGATATTTGTTTTCCCGGCTTACCGCATAGTATCCGAAAATAACGGCCGTCAGGAAAAAAGCAAAATAGACGGTGGTAAAAGACATTGTTTTATCTCCACTTCTTTACGGCGCTTCTGTCTATGACTTTTTGGGAAATCAGATGGAAAAGCCCGTCGTTCAGTTTATCCGTGATCTTTTTTTCGGCGGAATTGAATTCGGTATAGTTGCCGTCAAACGTATTCGGCAATCCGGAGGATTCGGAATGCGCGGCGATGATGTCCGCGGCATTGTACGAAACGATTTCGCCCGTGACGGGGGCTGTGACGGTTCCTTCGTTGGCGCAGTTGATGATGGTGCCTTTGCCAAAATCGTCGGCTATGCCGCCCGCGCGGAATTTCCCCGTGACGGCCGCTTTGTTATAGCAATTTATCAGCGCGGCGTTTTCTCCGCCCGACCGGCCGGCGATGCTTCCGGCGTAATCTCCGGCGATTGTCCCGCTTTCGATGCCCAGATTCTTTACGGTGCCGCTCAGAACGCCGAAGAATCCGGCGTGCGCGGAAGAAACATTCAGATTTTTGATAACGTGTCCGTTTCCGTCATACGTTCCTTCAAAATATTTGTCGGAGCCGGATATTCCTATCGGCGTCCATTCGGCGTTTTGAAGGTCGATGTCTTTCGTCTGTACGAAATGCCAATCCTTAAACGATTTTCCGTTATTGACTTTGTCCCTGAATTTTTCGAGGGCTTTTTTGTTTTTTATCGCGCACGGATTGCTTTTATCCCCGCATTTGAAAAAATGTTTTCTGGATTTTGACATCGATCCCTGCGGATAAACGGAAAATAAAGCGAGTATGGTCACGGAAAAGAGAAGGGCTGTTTTTTTCAGAATGTTTTTGTATCGCATATCGATGAGGCTTCAGACGGGAAAGAAACGGAAAAGTTGATTTTTATAAAAAAGTCTTTTTACAAAAAAACCGCAGTTTCCTGCGGTTTAATTGGTGAGCGTGCCGGGACTCGAACCCGGGGCCACTTGATTAAAAGTCAAGTGCTCTACCGACTGAGCTACACGCCCTTGATCAAACGACAACATATAGACCTATTCGTTTAAGGTCAATAGTTTTTTTCCCTTTTTTGAAAAAATTTATGCGGTTAATTCGGATAAAACGGATTCGGTCGTTTCGTTCCACGCTTTCAAAACTTCTATGTTGGCTTTGTAAGCGAAAGAAGACGCCATCATATCAACGCTTGATTCAACCAAAGCGGCGTCCGACGCCAGATAAGCCGTCGACTGAGCGCCGATTTCCGGAATGGCCGCAACCGGCTGCAATTCGGCGGAGAACTGTTCTTGTCGTTCGGGAACGGGAGCGACGGCATTCAAAACATTTTCGGCGCTTTTTTCAAATCTGACGCGCGCCGTGTTTATTCCCGTTAAAGCCGTCGACATAATTCTCATGGGCAAAATCCCTTAACCGAATCCCTGCGTTTTCTTTTTCAGCGGTTCATCGGACTGTTCAATCGTGCGTTCATACGATTCAATGTGATGGTTGACTTCCTGTAAAGACAGATAAACAGGTTTGTTTTCCTGAAACTGCAACTGCACGGAAGAGGAAACTTCGTTGCTTAAAGGACTAAAGGGAAGAGAAAGCTGCTGTTCCTGTTCGTCGTCCTGAAAATAGGGATTGACGTTTTCTTCGGCGTTCTGCAAATACTGGTCGGTTGCCGATCCGATGTTGGACGAGTCGCTGATGGCGGAGATTGAATTTGCGACAGACGACACACTGGCCGAACGTACGCTGTTCAGCTTAGCTATCGACGTCGAGTGCCCTACTGGCGCCCCGGATGTAACCTTTGCAGATGACATTTCTATTCACCTTGTTTCTAAGATACATTTTTCTAACCTAATAATTGCATAGCTTAAATTTTTTGTCAAGGAAAAAGAATTTATTTTTATTCGTTTAGGGCAAAAAGCGCATGCTTTAAAAAAATTTTTTGGTTGAAAGCAAAGGTGGTTGTTTTTTTGTTTGTATGGGGTTTCGTATTATTGAGTAAGAAAGAACGTTCCTTTATCCTTTTAAAATGGCCTGACTTTGAATTAAAACGGGGGCGACGCGAACGGCTTTTTCGGGCAGGGGGCAGGCGTTGACGCACGCGCCGCAGCCGATGCACAGTTCGGCGTTCGGAACGGCTTTTTCTTCGCCGTCAATTTCCGTAATGGCAATGGCTCCCCGGGGGCAGGTGTCGGCGCATAATCCGCACCCGACGCACTTTTCCGCCGAAAATTGAGCCAAACCGATGCGCCGGCGTTGCTTTTCCGCCAAAGTCAGCGGCGTTAAAGCGCCTGTCGGACAGACGGAGCCGCACTTATGGCAGTCGTAAAGGCAGTGGTTTTCTCCGTATTCCAGATGCACGGTTTTATACAGTTTGGATTTGGGACGCAGGACTTTGCCTTTGCAGTTGGTAACGCACAGCTGGCAGTTCGTGCATTTTGACGCAAATTCTTCGGCCGTTGTCGCTCCGGGCGGGCAAATCGGGCGTTGTTCTTCAGGCGTTTCGGACGTCGTTTGACGGGCAAAGACGACACCCGCGCCGATGGCGGCGGCCGCTGTCAAAGAGCCCGTCAGAAATCCCCGTCTGGACAAATCCGTTTTCGCGGGGAGGGTGGTTTTCTTTTCAAATCCGATTGCGCCGACGGGGCAGACCTCCGTACATTTCAGGCATCTGACACAGCGTTCGTTGTCCAAAGCCGCGTTATCGGGATCGACGCAACCGGACGGGCAGACGGAAACGCACTTGCGGCACTTTACGCATTTGTCGGACAGGCGTAGCTTAAACGGACTGATTCCGGCGCACAGTCCCAAAAGCGTGCCGACGGGACAGACGGAGGTGCAGAAAACTCTTTTTTTCCATACGGATAAAACGGTAATTACAAGCAGAGCGACGCCGCCGATGAGATAAGAGGGATTTTTAACAAAAGAGGCAATGCGTCCGAAGTTGGAATACGGATCCAACCAACCGATAAAGAAAGCGCTGCCGGCGAAAAAGGAAGCAAAAGTCAGTCCCGCGACGGCATAGCGCAGTTTCGGACGGTTGGCGTCTACGCGGGCTTTGCGGCGGGAAAGAAAGGCGATGATGTCCTGCAATATTCCAAACGGGCAGACGATTGAGCAGTAAAACCGGCCGAACAAAACCGTTATAATCGCGACGGCGGCGACAACGCCCCAGGCTTTTCTGTCGATCGCGGGGAAAAGTTGCGCTTTGACGGCCGGAGCGAAACCGGAAAATCCCGCGAAGGTCAGGCAAACGGCGATAAAAAACAAAGCGGCGCAAAAGAGGCGTATAAAAAACAAAAGGCGGTCTTTTTTCATGTTCGGGAATCCTTAAGGTGTGATTTTTAATCAGTCTAAGTCTTAATGCCGGCTTTAAGTCAATACGTTATTTGTTGAATTTTTGTTTTTTCCGCTTAATCTTTTTGATAAAGCAAAATATAGGGAATCCGAATGTCTCTTTTATACGAAGCCGTTAAAAACGACGATCTGAGAGCTCTGAAAAAAGCGTTAAAAGAACCGTGCCCGGCCGACGAGTTGGCGGGGGCTTTGCGCAATGCTTCGGAAAAAGGTCAAATCAGACAAATAAAATGCCTCTTGTCCGCGGGAGCGCACGACGATTGGGCGATCGCGGCGGCGGCTTCTTTCGCCTCGGTCGAAACGGTGAAGTTGCTTTACAAAAGGATTGGCGGGGATTTGAACGCCGCTTTGATCGGAGCGGCGGCGCACGGACGGCTGGAAACAACTCGTTTTTTGCTGACGACACCGGCAAGCACTTTGAACGAGGCGTTGGCGGACGCGGTTTTGCGGAAATATCACGCAATCGTCGGGCTGTTATTGGAAAAAGGGGCGGATCCTTTCGCGCCGGTTTACGGCGGGCAGACAGCGGCCGGTATCGCCGAAAGAAAAGGGGACAGAGAGCTGGAGGCTTTGTTTGACGCGCGGCAATCCTTAAAAAAGTAAGTCTGTTTTTGTCAACATTTTAATATAATAACGAAACAGAGGAACAAAACGCCCTCTTCTTATTATTAAGGGAACGGCTGTTGAAAAATTTTTCGAAAAAAACGAAATTTTTTTCTAAAAAGTCTGGTAAAAAGAAAAAAAATAGCATATCATTTCAGTAATTTTATATTAACTTATTTGTCTCTTTAAGGGGTCGTCAATGGCTATTTTAAACGAATATGAATTGCATCGTCTGGCTGTTATGGCGGGAATCGACAGTCACGCCACAATAGAAAACAAGCAGTCTCTGTTGATTGCTTTGGATATTTTAAAACCGCAAGGCGATTTGTCGGATCAGCAATACGCGCAGGAAATTAGCAAAACATTGAATAAAGCTTTGGACGCTCAGTACGCTTCTCCGCTCGGTCCCGTTTGCGTGATGCGCAAAGATCGCGAAAAAGAAGTGGAATTCGTTGTTCCCGTCGGCCATGAAAATGAAGAGCTGAAATGGACTGTTAACGAAGAAAACGGCAATGTTCAGTCCGGCGCTGTGAAAATGTCCGATACGACAGTGAAGCTTGACGACGAAGGCAAGCCGATGATTCGCGAAATCAACGGCGTGAAGTATGAAAAACGCGTGTTTAAAATGCCGGCCGATTTCGACATAGGCTATCACAAACTGGAAATGGATATTCCGGGACAGCCGAAAGCGTCGACCCGTATGATTTATGCGCCGACCAAATGCTATGATCCGATCGATATAGCGAACGGCGGCAAAGCTTGGGGCGTTCCCGTCCAGCTGTATGAACAGCGTTCCGATGAAAATCAGGGAATCGGCGACTTTTCCGATTTGGCGGAAATCGCGGATACGCTCGGAAAAAGCGGCGCCGGTATTTTGGGTGTCAACCCGTTGCATGCCATGTTCCCCGAAGCCGCGGAAGAAGCTTCCCCGTATGCGCCGGCCAGCCGTACTTACTTTAACCATGTTTATGTTGACGTAACGGCCGTTCCCGAATTTGAAAAAAGCAAGGAAGCAGTCGCTTTGTACGATTCGCCCGAATACACCGCGAAACGCCGCAAAGCGCAGGACGCTTCCGATGTCGACTACACGGCGGCTTTCGAATTAAAAACGCCGATTTTGGAAATGTGCTACGAAGAATTCGTAAAGAACGGTTCTCCGGAACGCAAAGCGAAATTTGAAGAATTTAAGGCAAACGGCGGTCAGCGTTTGCAGGATTTCGCCGTTTTCCAGGCATTATGCGAACATTTTGCTAAACAGGAGCCTAAATTAACGGATTGGCGCGATTGGCCGCCCGAATATCAGGATTCCAAAACGCCGGAAGTCCAAGCGTTTGCCGAAGCGAACAAAGATCGTATCGGCTTCTATACCTATTTGCAGTTTGAAACGCTGAACCAAATGGAAAATGTTCAGAAAGTCTGCAAAGACAGCGGCATGAAAGTCGGTTTGTATACGGATATCGCCGTCGGTTCCGCAAAGTTCGGCTTTGAAGGCTGGGGCTGCAAGGATTTGTATATGAAGGCTTCGGCCGGCGCGCCTGCGGACGTTTTGTCTCCGAACGGACAGAACTGGGACGTGATGGGCTTTAAGCCTCAGGCGTTGAAAGATACCGCGTACGAACCGTTTATCGAAATGTTACGCAATAACATGAAAACGGCGGGTTGCACGCGTCTTGACCACGTTTTGCAGCTGTGCCGCCTGTATATGATTCCGGAAGGAAAGTCCGCGAAAGAAGGCGCTTTCGTTTACTATCCGGTTGACGAACTGATGGCGATCGCCGCTTTGGAATCGCATCGCAATAAATGCATGCTGATCGGCGAAGACTTGGGGCAGTTGCCTCCGGGATTCCAGGAAAAACTGATGGATCACGGCATTTTGTCTTATCGCGTGATGCCGTTTGAACGCGAATGGGGCTATCAGAATGGCGGAAACAATAACGCTTTCCGTCACCCCGAAGAATATCCGCAATATTCGACAGCGGCGCCTTCCACACATGATACGCCGTCTTTGGCGAGTCAGTGGACGGCTCGCGACGTTCACCTGAAGGATTATCTGGGCTACTATGAAAGCGATCAGCAGCGCGATCTGGAATTCCGCCAGTATGAATCTCAGCGTTGCGCGTTAAACTGGGCGTTGAATGAAAAAGGCTGCTGGGAAAGAGTCGGCGGTCAGCCCGTGACGGATCCGGCACATGATACGCGTTCGTGTCCGGAAAAATACGAACAGGCCGTTGCGGATTATTTGGGACAGTCCCGTTCCGCGATGCTGTTGTTCCCGTTCTCCGATATGTTCCGCACGAACTATATGGGCAACATTCCGGGGACTCGTCAGCGTTCCGAATCTTCAGCCGGCGGAAAGGATACAAAGGTTTTTGAAGAAGGCGGAGCAAGCCGTATTCCCTGGAAGAACTGGCGTCCGAAAATGCACCTGAAGGTCAATGAAATCAAGGAAGTTCCTGTTTTCAGAGAAATTGCCAATATTTTGAACGGCTATCGTCAGGCTGGAAATGAACATTCCAAAGAAAAAGATCCGCAGATTGGCGAATTTAAACGTCCGGGACGCACGGAAAAGAAACAGCGCGATGCCAAACGCGTTATTCAGCTGTATGAGAAATTGGCTCAGCTCGGATATTTCAAGACTCACGCCTATGATATTATTGCCGCTAAGTTTTCGAAAAAGCATCATGATCGTGATGCACAGAAAACAGAGGAATTCAAGAAAGAGTACGAAGATCGTCGTACCGCTATTGAAGAAAAGAAACGGCAGTATCAGCAAAAACCGACGGATTCTAAAGTTGTTCAACAGAAGAGAATCCAAAAACAGACGGAAAGATAATGTAATACAAAAAGAGCCCTTCGGGGCTCTTTTTTTGGGGGAAAAGGGCGTAATGAAAAAGCCTTGTATTCGGCTGAATACAAGGCTTTATGAAATGGTGGGCACGACAAGGATCGAACTTGTGACCCCTACGATGTCAACGTAAAAAATTATTTTTTACCGATTTTTTATTTCTGGCGATTGTTTTTAATAAATGGCTCATTTCCGCTAAAAATCATTTACTTTTCAGATTATGAAGAATATCTTTTCTTATCGAAAAATCCTTTTTGTTGGAACCCCGGTGGAACCCCGATGTAAAATGAGGGCAATATGGTTAAAATTTGTAAGTCGTTTATCAACAAGCTTGTTCCAGATGGAAACGAAAAATCATACTTTGATGACGAAGTGTCGGGATTTGGTGTCAGGGTTCGTAAAACGGCGATGACCTATTTCCTGTATTACAGGAACGATCAGGGCGTCAAAAGACGGCTCACGATTGCCAAAACGACCGAAATAACGCCGGAGGAAGCCAGGAAAATAGCCGCCGAAAAATTGCTTTTGATCAAGCAGGGAAACGACCCCGCCAGGGATAAAATCGAAAACAGAAACGCAATGACCGTTTCCGAGCTGTGCGATTTATATTGGGAACAGGGGACGCGGCATAAGAAAGCTTCGACTTTGGCAATAGACCGCGGACGTATAGACAGGCATATCAAGCCTCTGATCGGCAATCTGCCCGTCAAGAATTTGAAGCACTCCGATGCCCAGCAATTTTATTTTGATGTCGTTGACGGCAAAACCGCCAAAAAAGTAAAAACGAAAGCGCGGGGATTGGCAAGAGTGACCGGCGGCGCGGGGTCGGCAAACAGAGTGATCGATCTTTTAAGCGCGATTATGTCGTTTGCGGTCAGAAGGGATCTTCTTGATAAGAATCCCTGCCACGGCATCGAAAAAATGAAATCGAACACCATTCGGGAGCCGATTCCGGAACCGCGAATGAAGATTCTGGGCGAAATACTGAAAAAGGAATTTGCGACTCACCCGTTGGAAGTTACGGCTATTCGTTTGTTTGCTCTGACCGGTTGCCGGAAGGGGGAGATACTCGGCTTGACCTGGGACGAAGTCGCTTTGGACGAACAGGTTTTCCATTTTAGGGATACAAAAACAGGACGGCAAAACCGTGTTTTCGGAAAAGGGGCTTTGTTGGAATTGCAACGAGCGAAAGAGCTTTTCCACGACGAAAGCGGCAACAACTATGTTTTTCCATCCCGTCTTCACAAAGGAAAGCGATTGGACGATGTCGCGCTGTATATGCAAAAGCTGTGCGCGGCAAACGAAGGATTCGGAAAATACACGCTTCATCAGTTTCGACACACGTTTGCAACAACGGCGGCAGAAATGCGTTATGCCGACACGACGATCGCCGGTTTGCTCGGTCATTCTCAACGCGGCGTGACAAGCCGCTATATCCACGCCGTTGACAAGGCTCTGATCGTCGCCGCTGATGATGTCAGTATGAAAATCCGCGAATGGTTGGACGGAGAAACGGAATGATACTTTCTTTTAATGGCAGCAAAAGAAACGATATATATTATACATACAACGTATAAGGACGAAAACGATGACGGAAAAATTCATAGAACCGGAAACGGTCGGACAGATGTTGAAAGTGGAATTTCTTGAACCGTTGAAACTGTCGCAAAACGCATTAGCGCAGGCGATCGGCGTGCCGTCGAACAGAATTAACGGCATTATCAACGGAACAAGAGGAATTACCGCCGATACGGATTTGCGGTTGACGCGTTATTTCGGGCTGACGGAAGGCTTTTTCCTGCGCTATCAGAACAGGATTGAATTAGTCAAAGCCAAACATAGAATCCACGCTCAACTGGATAAAATCGTCCCGTTCCATCGTCCTGCTTCTGCGGAAACTTCCGAATAACAACTTAAAAGGCGTGAATAATCTATATATAATTTATTTTTGCGGGTATTCATACCTGCGCATAATCTAATATTTCCATATTCCGAAACCTGCGCATAATCCGTAAAATAAATATTTTCAAATAGTTATAAGAAAGCAAGCTTTTGATTGATAGAAAGGCGTTCTATCAATCATAAAAAGGCAAAATATGAGTTATAGAAAATCAGGCATTTATAGTTTTTTGCGATTTTTGATTATTTGAGCGGTAAAAAGTTCGGAGAAAAGTTCGGAGAAAAGTTCGGAGAAAAAGTTCGGAGAAAACGGGAAAAACTAGGGAGAAAGCCAGGGAGAAAACGGGAAAAACTAGGGAGAAAACTAGGGAGAAAACTAGGGAGAAAAACTGGTTATTACACATCGAAAAAATGTTAATAGCGGTTCCCCTTGACTTCGGAAAACAAAATGATAATATCTTACTTGAACGTACCCCCTCCACCTAGACCGGCTTCGTCCGGAAGATGTGAAAATGAGGGGGTCAATTTTATCTAAGGTTTTTCTATGACGCTCAGTAAACCGCCTCTTTCCATTGGAGAACAGCTTTCCCTGTTAAAGCAAAGAAGAATGAGTATCAGCAACGATCTTTTTGCAAAGGATTGTTTGAAGAATATCGGATATTACCGTTTGTCCGGATATTGGTATAAGTTCCAAGATAAAAGTCAGCCGGACGAAAGATTTTTACCGGGCACATCTTTTGAGGAAATTATAGAGCTTTACCGCTTTGATACGAAACTTCGTTCTTTGGTTTTTGATGCCATTGAAAAAATAGAAATATCCTTTTCAACACATTTGAACAATTATATGTCCTGTTCCTTTGGTGCGGATTGGTATATTCGTTCCGAGTTCTTTGCCGATACGGAACAACACGCTAAATTGATTAAGGATATTTCCTACTGGATCGATAAGAATAGAGATAAATTGCCGGTTAAATCATATCGGATAAAACATCCAGACGATGAATGCTTGCCTTTTTGGATTGTGGCTTTGGTTATTCCGTTGGGAACATTGTCAAAGCTGTTCGGCTTATTAAAAGAATGCCATCAAAAAGAAGTGGCTAAACAATTTGAAATGACGGGAAGATTTTTGGTATCCTGTATGCGTTCGTTGACGACGGTTCGGAATAACTGCGCCCATTATAACCGCTTGTGGGATTTCAGATTGCCTCTTAGAGCGTTGCGCGTTAAAAATCCGACGAAACTTTCCCGATATAACTATACAGAGCTGACAGAAAAAAACGATCAGGATTTCTTCGCGCCGTTTTATATCATCAGTCTTTTCCTGTGTGTGATTTCACCGGATAGCAAGTTTTGTTCTTTGACAAGAGATTTAATCGGTCGCTATATCGAAAAAACAAATTCAAAGCTGACATACGGTAAAATGGGCTTTCCGCCTGACTGGGAAAGACTGCCGCTGTTTGAAAGAATGCTGAAAAACGAAAACAAGATGGTTCGTGTTGGAACGGACAAGAGCTGAAATGAGATTTTATAGAGTTTTTATAAAATGAGCAGCTTTGAAAATGTCATATATAGCATATCGAAAAAATATGAAGGTCAGATTGATAAAACATATGCTGAATTATACCAGGAATTTAATGACGAGAATATCATAAATCTTCTTTCATTGCTTCACGGACAGTTAGTTGAATGTTTTGAAGTAATGAATCAAAGATTACCAACAGAAGAATATGATGTGCATTATCGTGCGGGAGATAGTCGTCAACTGTTATTAGCAATAAAATCCATCAGAACATTAAAAGGGGCGACAATAAATACAGAATATGATTTTGATATTGAAAAGTATTATTCTGATTTGTTGGAAAAATGTATGACTTTTTTAAGTGATTTAGGCGGCAGTTCGATTCCTCCACATATGGATAAAATTGATATTTTTTATAAGGATAAGATTTTTATAAAAAAAGATTGTGTATGTATAGATCGTCCTGCTTTAAGTCAGAACTTTCAAATTCAACAAATCGGAAGCGGTTCTTACGCGACCGTTTTTTCATACGAAGATTCTTTTTATAACAGGAAATTCGCTATAAAACGGGCGAAAAAAGAACTTAACGATAAAGAACTTGAACGGTTTAGACGGGAATACGACACCATAAAGCAATTAAATTCACCGTATATTTTAGAAGTTTATAATTACGATTCTTCAAAAAACGAATATGTAATGGAATATATGGATTTTACACTCAAAAAATACATAGATAGTCATAATCAGACGATAACTTCTATGGAAAGAAAGTGTATATGCAATCAAATATTAGAAGCGTTTACATATATTCATTCAAAGGAAATTTTACATAGAGATATTGCGCCTACGAATGTTCTGATCAAAAAATACGATGATTCAAGAATTGTCGTTAAGATTTCAGATTTCGGTTTGGTTAAAATACCTGATAGCACTTTAACGGACGCGGAAACAACATTCAAAGGTTCTTATAACGATCCTTCTTTGCGAACAGACGGTTTTGATAAATACTCGATGGAACACGAAACTTTTGCTCTCGTTGAATTGCTTATTTTTGTTCTTACAGGAAAAACATCCGGCTATCCTTCAATAAAAAACAAAACCATACGTTCTTTCTGGGAAAAAGGCTTGAATCCGGATAAGACAAAAAGATTTCAGAATATAAATGAGATCAAAATAGCTTTTAAAGCTCTTTGTTTGGATTAAAAAGGCAGAGTTTTTCACTCTGCCTTTTTCTCATTTTCCGAACAGTTGATTTTGCGTTCCATTTCATCAAAGTCTTCAACGATGGAGTAGTGAACCTTATCGCTGTTGAATTTCCGCGAAAAATTCAAAGACCGTATCGGCGAATGCTACATTATCCACCCGAAAAACTTCACGATAAAAGACGGCATCATCTGCCTGCCGCCGTATATGACAATTTGCTTATAAAACTGTTCTATGCTTCTATTAAGTCTTCAATGAATTCCGATCCGGGGGAGATGCCTGTAATAAAAAGGGCATCTCTGGCGCGTGTGCACGCCACATAAAGCAGATACCGTTCCGTATTATAGACTTCTGCCAAATCGGATTCTTCCGTCACGTTTTCGATACGGTCAAGAGACGGAATAACGTCTTCATCACAAGACATAACAATAACAGCTTTGAACTCCAGTCCCTTTGCCTGATGCATTGTTCCGATAATTATACATCCTTCTTTCGGATCCATAAAATCGTCGATACAATCGCAACTTTCCCCGCTAAATTTCACCGCCGCGTTTGCTTGTTCCAGTTCTGCGGCAGAACGAACAAAAATACCGATTTCGTTTTGTTGTATTCCGCGTTTAATCCATTCGGTTATTTTTGAACTGACGGCAGAGATTTCATCTTCTTTTGTCGCAAAAAGCTGAATCTGCGGCGTTGGGCCGTCAAAGATTGAAATGGTGCCCTTTCTTGTTTCAATATTTCCGTCAACGTCTGATATTTCATTGGGAAGAAGACGATCAGCCTGCAATCTGATTTGATGAGATGTTCGATAATTGATTTTAAGCGTTGATGAACGTCCTTGAATGCTGATCCCTAATTGTTTCCATGAAAAAGGCGGTTGAAAGATACGTTGTCCTATATCTCCCGCAAAGAATAAACTGTCCGGCCTGTTCTTTCCTAATGCAGACAAGAATTTGAGTTCGGGAATGCTTAAATCTTGGGCTTCATCGACAACTGCAAAATCAACGGGAGAAGTTTTTATTTGATTTAAGAGGGCAAAATCCTTTTCATAAACTTCCGAAACAGTCATTAAATTCCGATTTGATAATTCCTGTTTAACCAATGTGAAAATTTGCCATAAAACTTTTCTTTGCAGTTCCGGGAGACGTGTTTTTCTGCCTAATCGAACAACATCACGATATTCTTCCCATGTTTTTAACCAACGAGCGTCCACGATTTCGTTCCATTCGGACAAGACGAAAACCGGGCTGAACTTATGTCCTTCAACATTTTTACAGGCGGATGCGATTATGTTTTTTAAATTTTCATCAGAAACTATATTGGGCTTTTGTCCTAAACGGGCACGGTAAAAATTCAAAGCGTAGCTTTTCAACGGTTGAATTTCGATTTGTTCCCCGATTTTAGGCGCCCCTTTTAAGAGCCAGCGCAATCGAACACTTAACGCGTTTGCAAGTTGTTTTGTAAATGTTGTAAGCAAAATCCGGGTATCGGGATTCTTTTTAGCCAAAGCAACCGCCCGATGCAAAGCGACTACCGTTTTGCCGGTTCCTGCCGAACCTGAAACCCGAGCCGGTCCGGAATAATCTTTTTCGACCAACGCTCTTTGAGCAGGGTGCAGGAAAACGATCCATTTTTCCCACGGGGCGGCGAAAGCCTGTTCCAGTTCATCCCGGTTATTGATGATTCTGAAGTGTCGTAAAGCGTCCGGATGATTAAACGGATTGACATCGGAGCCGATTGTTTCAGGAAAGTCGGGGGTATTTCCCGTAGCCAATTCCAACAAAATTTCGCAGGATTCTTGCGGCAGATGATCCGTCAATCTGAACAAGTCTTCTTCATTTTGAACGGCACGCACCATCGGCATGGATTCAACCGGAATGCCGTATTTAATCAAATCATCATCGGAAACGTGTTCAAACAACGGTTTTTCAACGGGATTTGCGGGGATAAATGTCGGTATTTGACGGACAATTTCCTGAATTTCCACAAGTTGAGCCGCACCGGTTTTAGGGTGGATTTCCAATTTACGCCGACGCGCCCATTCATAAGCTTCGTCATGATGACCGACATAACAGAGAAGCAAATTATCTGCTGTTTTATGAACGATAATTCGTAAATCGCTGCTGGCTCTGACGGACCAGAAATTGGGATCTTTTGATTTTTCTACTCTGTGAAAACTGGAACCGTTTCCGGACGGATTGATTTGCAAATCAAAGACCGTTGTTTTGACAAGTTTTTGCTCGTCATTCGTTAAGCGAGCCAAACTGCCCGTAAAGGTATCGGCAATACGAAATTCCATTTAATTACCTCATTTTTTACCAAAGCAGTTTTACCCGACCTTAAAGATCTTCAGAACTTCATCGCCCAAATGATTGATGACTTTAACGGCGATTCTGCCCGAAGACGGTTTGTCAAACGGACGCGATAAATCGCTATGCAAGGATTCCCAGGCATCTTTATCAATTTCCGCGTTCAAGGACTTTTTCAAAGCCGAATAGGGATCGTTCGCCCCCAGGAAATAAGCCTGACGGACGAAGAAACTTTCTTCGTTATAATCCGTATCGACAAACCAGCACGCGATTTCATCGGGATCGCTGCTTTCTACTATACCTTCATTCGGGCGGAAAACATCTACTCCCCTCAGCTTTACCTGAATCTGATTATTTCCTGCGTCAACGATTTCTATATCTGGTTCGCCGAAAACAACAAAGAGATTGCCGTTTCCCGTGTTTTTCAATTCTTCCGCCATATGCAGATCGGCATTCATACGCGCTTTTAAGACGGGGATTTTTCCTAATTTATTAAATTCGGAGGAAGCCGCGTCAAAATTGAAAGCACAAGCGACCAGAACATCAAAACCTGCGTCCGCCGCTTCGCGAACGGCGGAAACGAGGTCGGGTCTGGCAACGGTTCCGAATTCCGGACCGATAAAAATAGCGGCTCGGCGTTCCGTTTCGCCTTCCTCATAGCGACCTTCCGCGCAAATATACGTTCCGGGCCAGGGTGAAACCGACAAAAAGTCGATTTTATCGTCTTTATGCGCTTGCTGAATTCCGGAAACCTTTAATGTTTCCAGAATCATACTGACGAATTTACCGGTTTCGTTTCCTTCGTCACTTTTATCATACAAAACCGGATTGTCGTCTTCGTCCACGGGGATATAACGATGCGGAGAAAGGCTTTCCACCGTGAACGGTCCGGCGACGCGGACTTTTTTATTATCGACATACGGACGGTCGTAAAGATATTCAAAATCAGCCTTTGCCGCGATGGACGCATCTATTTCTTTTTGACGTTGAACGCGCAGATTCCACCATTCGATCAAGTCTGTAATCGCTTTGTCCTTCCATGATTTATCGGGTTGACGGGGCAGTTCCCATTCTTCAAACGAATTTCCGGTCAAAGCGTTTATTTCCGCGCGCAACGGTTCCATTTTTTGCTGAAACTTATCATAGATCACATCAATTTCGGCGTTGTTGGCGATTGATTTTAATGTGATGTGCGGAACACGTTCATAAACAAAACCGTGTCGGATATTGCCCGTTGTCGGTGTTGTTTTAGGGGCGGTATGTGTGATTTCCGCCTCTTTTAATTGTCCTTCCCTGCTGTCGGCAAGCAGATAATACGGATATTTTGCCCCCATGATTCTGGCGCGCGCCAAAGCCAAAGCGACACGGCTGGTATCAATCGTTATCCATCGTCGTCCCCATTGTTCCGCCACATAAGCGGTCGTTCCCGAACCGCACGTCGGATCAAGGACCAAGTCACCGGGATCTGTTGTCATCAGAATACAACGTCGAATTATGGTAAGTCCAGTTTGAACAACATAAATTTTATCTCCGCCAAATTGATTTTGTCCCAAAGTATCATTCCATATATTACTTAAAGGAACCCCCATAAAATCATCAAAATATCGGATATAGCCAAGTTTATTGTTTTTACTAGTTTCAAGTCTTCCTGCTTTTTCAAGACGAAACATTCCTATTGGAAAACTTGTTTTCCAATGATTTGCATTACCAGGAGAAACTTTATTTCCACGGAACATAAAGTCTTGATTTTCTGAAGACTTCCCTTGAGATGTTACATTGTCAAGTGCCAGAACACGACAATGTTTTGTTTTTTCGCATCGGCGATCATAATCAAATTTAATATTATAAATACGTTCAAAATCACTTATTGAATAACGTTCTCCATTTTCTAATTCTATTTTTGAATAAGCAGAAGAACCTTCTCCTCCAAATACTTTATTTTTTAAAAGTGTTCTCAGCTTTGCTATTGATTTATCCCTGCAATACCAAATGACATGATTTGTTACGCTACTCAACCCCTCTGAAGAAAAGCCACTTGTTGAAGCGTATGAAATTTGCGCTTCAAAATTATCTTCTCCGAAAACTTCATCCATTAAGGCACGAACTCTATGGACGTTTTCATCGCCGATTTGAACAAAGATCGATCCGCTTTTCGCCAAAAGAGAACGCGCGACAATCAGTCGATCGCGTAAGTAGGACAAATATGTGTGTATCCCGTCCCGCCATGTGTCACGGAACGCTTTGACCATTTCCGGTTCGCGGGTAATGTCTTTCCCGTCCTTGACATTCGTCGTTGTCGTTGACCATTGAAAATTTGAATTGAATTTAATCCCGTAAGGCGGATCAAGATAAATACATTGAACCTGTCCCTGCATTCCTTCCTTTTCCGCCAAAGACGCCATAACATACAGACTGTCCCCCAGAATCATTCTGTTTTGCCAGTTGCAATCGTGTTGATAAAATTCCGTTTTTGCGTCTTCGTTCGGTAATCCGTTAAAGTCGGCAAACAAATCAGGGGTAGAGTCTTCTTTGGCGGAAGTTTCTTTCGTTGTTTTACGCAGATCGTCGATCAATGTTTGCGGTTTGATTTTTTCCTGAACAAACAAAGGCGGAGCAGTCACATCCAGTTGATCGTCGCCGCCGATGATGTCAGTATGAAAATCCGCGAATGGTTGGACGGAGAAGAAACAACTTAAAAGATATAAATAATCTATGTATAATTTATTCTTACGGGTGTCCATGCCTGCGCATAATCTAATATTTTCATATTCTGAAACCTGCGCATAATCCGTAAAACAAATGTTTTCAAATGGTTATAAGGAAACAGACTTCTGATTGATAGAAAGGCGTCCTATCAATCATAAAAAAGCAAAATATGAGTTATAGAAAGAGAAAATCATAAATTGACATCAGGCGTTTCAAAACTTTATTCTCAAGGAAGAAATAAGGAGATTTCAATGGCGGTATCCGATTATCTGAACGGCGAAAACAAAAATCTGGAATTTAAGGTCGCGCTGCCGACAAAAGCGGAACACTATATCAAGACGGTTGTCGCTTTTGCGAACGGGAACGGCGGCAAACTGATTGTCGGCATAGACGACAAAACAAAGCAAATCGTCGGCGTTGACGATGACAAAGTGTTTCAGATTATGGACGCTGTCGCCAATACGGTTTCGGACATAGTGGAACCTCAAATCGTTCCGAACATTATGCTTGAAACGGTGAACGGAAAAAGCCTTGTCGTCGTTGAAATCGAAGCCGGAGAAAACCGCCCGTATTATATCAAAAGCGAAGGACGCGACAAAGGGACGTATATCCGTGTCGGTGCGACTTCCCGCCCTGCCGATCCGACGCAAATCAAAGAGCTGGAAATCGAGGGCAAGAATCTGTCTTGGGACAAACTGCGCTGTGTCGGTTGTCCGGTAGACGAAGCCGCCGTTGAAAAGCTGTGTGCTGACATCAACGGGTATCGGGAGCGTTTGGGAAAAGACAACGAAGGCAAAGTCGGCAAAAAGCAGTTGATCAGTTGGGACGTTTTGCTTTCCGGAGAAGCCGCTCCCGTCGCAACGAACGCTTTTGCTTTGCTGACGGGCGGAAAATTCGATTACGCCAAAATCCAATGCGCCCGCTTCAAAGGCAAAGACCGCTCCGTTTTCATCGACCGGAAAGAATACAGCGGGGCTTTATACGAACAGATTGAAAACGCTTATAATTTCGTCCTGAACTATATCGAAATGAGAGCCGAAATCAAAGGCTTGGTGCGTGAAGACAAATACGAAATCCCCGTTTCCGCCGTGCGTGAAATGATCATCAACGCCGTCTGCCATCGGAACTATATGAACGATTCCGCGATACAGGTTTCCGTGTTTGACGACCGGATCGAAGTGACTTCCCCCGGAACGATTTGCAGAGGCTTGACGTTGAAAGACGCTTTGGAGGGATATTCCAAAACGCGCAACAAAGTGATCGCGAAAGTCTTTCATCATATGGGCTTGATCGAAGAATGGGGAACCGGTTTGGGACGCATCTTGCGCCAAGCCGAAAGCTATCACTTGAAAACGCCCGAATTCATAGAGATGGACACGGCTTTCCGCGTCAATTTATACCGCACGGAAAAGGCAAAAAGTTCGGAGAAAAGTTCGGAGAAAAGTTCGGAGAAAAGTTCGGAGAAAAGTTCGGAGAAAATCATCAAGGCCATACAGAAAAATCCGGCTGTAACGATTGAGGAACTGGCTAAAATCACACGAACGACGACGCGTTCCGTTGAAAAGAATCTGACCAAACTGAAAAACGAAGGCCGGATTGTCCGCATCGGCGCGGATAAGGGCGGAAAATGGGAAGTTTTATAAAATGAGCAGCTTTGAAAATGTAATATATAGCATATTGAAAAAATATGAATGATTGAATAATAGACTCTGCCGTCACTGATTGCCTAAAAAGGGTTTACATTTTTAATTTCCCATATAAATCAAATAAGAATTCATAAGAAATATCATACTGTTCAGTTATATTTAAATCAGAATATTGTATTTCATCGCCAATATTTTTATCTTTTTTAATTTTGATGATTTTGTTTGTATATAAGCCCCCGTTGTGCTTATAAGCATTACAATACAACCTTAATAAATTTACATTTTTTATGTTTCTTATTTGCTTTGCATTGATGTGCTTTTCTTTCAAAAAAACAGAAAAATTTTTATAGTTATAATCTTTTGATCCCATTAAACGGCATAAATCATATTCTAATGCTGAATATATTGTTAATAGGAAATGGGCATAAAGATGATTATACTCTTTTGTTAAAAAGTATTCATCAACATAAGATTGAACATTCTTATAATATGCAATTTGTTGAAAATCATATTCCTTTTTATTCTTGAGAAGGAGGTTCCATTCAGAAACAAATTTGTAAATATCTTCCATTTGAGAAAATTCGTGATACGTCAGCCAAATTGAAGATTGATAAATATTCATTATTCGTTCCCTTCTATGTTTCGTTCAATAGGTTACGAAAATCTGTTGATTTATCGTATCCCCTTATTGCTTTGGAGTGCTTAAGATGGGTTCAAATACCATTGATGCATATGACTTATTCTCGAAAAAATAATGAATCAATGTTCATTGTTCGTTGTGTTTCAAAATCATCAAATTGGATGGTGGCTGTGTTTTCTATAATGTTTATAGATAAAACAGTGCCATCTCCGAATATTCTATGATTAACGTGCATTCCTTTCTTTATCTTGTTTTGTTGATTTTCGTTTATTTTGCTGTTTTGTGTTTTATAAATATATTGTTTATCGTTTGATGTTGTTGTTTTGATAAAAGTTTTTCCTTTTAAATCTTTTAAATATTTTGAGCCGATATCATATAAAAATCGAGAGGTTCTGTCTTCAGAACAATAGATACTTGACATACAATTATCCGATAAAAATAAGTATTTTTTTGCCCTTGTTATCGCGACAAACATAACCCTTCTTTCTTCCTCCATATCTTCATCTGTTGAAATTTGAGATGAGGGAAATATTCCCTCCATTAAATGACAGATGAAAACACAAGGGAACTCAAGTCCTTTTGCAGAATGGACTGTCATTAAGTATACGCATTTTTTTTCTTTATCTTCTTTATCTAAATCCGATAATAAAGCTACATCTTGAATGAAATTTTGAATAGAAAGATCGTCTTCTTCGCATTGAATAAGGATTCGCTTAAACTCTGCCACATTGTCCAAGCGTTCTTGATCGCCATCAAGACGAAGATTTTCTTCAACACCAATTTCATTTAGGAAGGCATCAAATATATCACTGAACTTTGTATGCGTATAGTTTGAATACTGTTCAATAATTGAAACATAATCTTTTGCGGGTTTAGATACAATCTCACCAGAGAGTAAGCATTTCTTTAAAGAAGAAAATAAAGATATTTTATCATGTTCGGCCCGTTTTTTTATAATGTCTAATCGTTTAGCCCCTATTCCTCTGTGTGGGAAATTAATTGTCCGAAGAAAATGAATATCCGCTTTATCGAACAGCATATGTATATATGAAAGTAAGTCTTTTATTTCTTTTCTGCTATAAAAATTTATTCCGCTACATACTTTATAAGGAATTTTGTTGGAAACCAGTTTATCCTCTATAAATCGTTGGCATGCTGTTGATCTATATAATATTGCAATATCTTTATAATTAATTTTTTCATTTTTTATAAGATTTTTTATTTGTCTTACAATCCAGTCAGCTTCAATATTGTCGTCTTTTAGTAAGGCATATTGAACAGATCCTTTGCTGCTAATTTCCGTAGTTAAATCTTTTTTTATTCTTTTCTTGTTCTTTTTAATCAAAGAGTTTGCTACGGCTATTATTTCTTTTGAAGATCGATAATTTGTTTTTAACGTAATATCATTGCATGGCGAATGCGTTCTATGGAAGTCTAATATATTATTAATATTCGCTCCTTTGAAACTATAAATCGTTTGATCCGGATCACCAACTATAAATAAATTTTTATGATAGTCTGATAAAATAGAAGCTAATGCATATTCAGATGAATTTACATCTTGAAATTCATCAACCATTAAATATTCAATCTTTTTTTGCCATTTATCCCTTATATCTTTTTTTGTGTTCAATATATACAATGTAACTTGTATTAAATCTGTAAAATCGAAAATAAAGTTTTGCCTCTGTTGCTCAACATATATGTGAAAAATTTTTTCAAGGATCGTTTGATAGTGGAAATCTTTTCTTTTATTTTTAATAATAAGGTGATCGCGAATGTAATCGGAAGATTGCTTTCTCTGTATTATATAATTTATTACTTCTTTGAATGTCGTGTTGGATGATGTGATTTTGTTTTCATTAAAAATTCTTCTGAGAATATCTTTTTTATCATGTTCGTCGATTATCTGGAAATTTTGAGGGTAATTTAAGAAATGAACTTCCTCTCTTAAGAATTTAACACAAAAAGAATGAAATGTGCACACATATGGCAAGGCCTCTAAACCTGTCATATTATATATTCTATGTTTCATTTCATTTGCAGCTTTGTTTGTAAAGGTAACGCAAAGGATATTATTTTTTGAAATTCCCATTTCCTTTACAAGATAGATATATCTGGACGTAAGCGTTTTTGTTTTTCCTGTTCCAGCTCCAGCTATGACACGGATATATCCTTCTGTTGTTGTTATCGCTTTTTTCTGCTCACAGTTAAAATCTGTAAGGTCCATTATTATTCCTTTCAGATACGCTTATAATAGCGGTTTAAATCTATCATCGTTCCGTATATTTTTCAATTTTTTCCTTTATATTGCGTGCGTCCTTGTCTCCGAAAAACCGTCATCGTTCAATGCTCCTTTCTTGTCCTTGTCGGATAGTGATCGATTTTTCGGGGCGGATACGGGCGATTTCGGCGGCGGTCAATTTGAAAGTTTTGCTTGTCGGGAAAGAGGGCGGGCGGGGCGTCGCCGTTTCGCCGAACACTCTGGCGTTGTTCTTTGCATACCAGAACGCCGTGCGGCTGTTTTCGGCGAACATTTCGATAAAAAGCTGCTTCGCCCGTTCCGGTTCCGTGAAGTGTCTTGCCCATTCGTCAAGCGTTCGTTGTGCCGTTTCGTTGATGTCGTATCGTTTCGGTTCGGGCGTGATGCCGAACGGCCAATGCCGCGAAGCTTCGGTTTTGCGGCGTTTCGACCATTCGGGGACTTGACGTTCCAAAAGCGTTTTCCGTTTTGGCTTCGCTTTCGTGCCGATAATGTCGATCTCGCGCTCGTTGCAGTAGCTCGCCCGCATGTTCAAGCCGAACGCTTTACCGACTTCGACCTGATGTTGCCGCATCATCATCAGTTCTTTTTTGCCGAAGCGCAGACGCTCCCGCCCGTTCGTTTCGCAAAGCAAAACGTGTCCGTGAACGGCGGATTGATGAACGTGGGAACAATAAACGTATTTGAAGCCCCGTTCGGCGAACGGTTCCAGATACTTTTCCATAAAGCGTTCCGTCTTTTCCGCCGTCATTCGCGCCGCTTTCGGAAAGGACACGACGATGTGCGCCATCTGCCTGCCGTCCTTCCGGTCGGGCTTCGGCATTTCGGAAAGCTTCCGTTCAAAATCCTCCGGTCTTAAAAGCGTTCCTTCCTCGTCGTATAAAGGGCGGACTTCCTCCAATCCCGCCGAGTTCTCGGCAAGATAGGTCATCGCTCTCAACGGGCCGCGTCCCGCTTGGATGTGCGAAACGATCTTAACGACGGCTTCAAACGGTCTGTTTTGGAAAGCCGACCGGGAAAGCGACATTTGAACCGGCTCGGGCTTGCCGTAATGAAGCGGAAAGTAAATCCCGCGGATATGTTCTTTGAGGAAATCGTAGGGGCTTTTACTTCTTGCCATAGTAAGCCTCCAGTAAAGCGTCGATTTTCAGCCGCGTTTGATGGAACGCCGCCTTTTCTCCGGCGATTTTTTGAAGCAACTCCGGCGGAACGGGTTCTCCGTTCGCCCGACAAGCGTTCAACGCCCGGACGCTTTGGTTGAAGTTGACGGCGATCTTCCGCAGTTCGCCGTTCAGGGCGATCAGGGCGTCGATTTCTTCCTGACGGGGGATCTTCAAGCCCCTTAACGCCGCGACGATCGACAGGCAAATGAAGCGGGAGGCGTTCGTCGATACCTCGTTCACTTCGTCCGAAAGGCTTTGTTCGATCCTGAATGTTTTGATGATTTTTGCCATAGCAAATGCCTCGCAGAGCCGACAAGCGTTCCGCCGTATTACGAAACGCGTATCCGGCTAATCCTTAATTCGTTGCTGTTGAGTGACTCCCGCCGCGGCTACGGTATCCGCTTGAGAACGCGGGACGCGATGCCGGCGATCCGTTCCGCCTTTTCGCTTTTCGGTTCGGGAAGTCTTTTGGGTTCGGTCAAAGGTTCGTTTCCGAACGCGTCCCTTAACGCTTTCAGTTTGAAGTCGAACCGGTCGGGGTTGAAAATGCCGTTCGGGTGGCACACCGACCATAAAGTCGATATGCCCCCGAACGCGTAAAGCGCGCGCTTTTCCCTGTCCGTCAGTTCTTCGACGAACGCCTCCCGCGTCGCGGCGGAAACATAGTCCCGCCGCAGATAGTCCGCGCACTTGGCGATAAAGTCGTTTTCGGCGGCGGACGCTTTCACATACTTGGCGAATATCGCGGGATCGGGCGGGCGTCCGTAAAAGTTCTCGTTCTTTAAGACTGCCATACAGACGGCGGCGAATTCCTCGTTGGTAAAGTCGTCCCGATACGCCTGATACGTCAGCTCCGCCGCGTCCGTATCGATCAGGACGCTTTTCGCGCTCAATAAAATCCCGTAATGGCGCAAGAAAAACATCTTATCCATCGCCATACCTCCGGTTCAAAATCCGCGCGTTGCGTTCGGCGACCGTTCCGCTCGGCTTTTCCCTCGACAGCCAATTCCGCCACGCCGAAATCCAGTCCGCTTTCTTCGTTCCTTTTTGGAGCCAGTAGTCCCGAAAACGAAGATAGACAGCCGCCGCATCGCCCTGAAAGTTCAAAGCCTCCGCCACTTGGCGCAGTTCTTCGGGCATCGTTTCCGAACAGTAGGGGGAAAACTTAAAGAAAAGAGGGTTAATATCTCTTTCTCTCCCTCTATCTCTGTCACTTTCTCTATCTCTATCGGTAGAGTCCGTATTCGGTCGTTTACATTCGTATTCGTCCGTATTCGTCCGTATTCGACTGTTGCTGTTCGTAGCGTTTCAATACGCTCGCACGGTTCTTTTCGCATCTGGCTGCATACCGTTCGTTGTCGCGTTCGAATTGCGCTTGGAAGATTCTGAACAAAGGGCGCGCGACTTCCGTCAGTTCGATCGGCAGATCGCGATGATAGTGATTGATCGCCCGGCAAAGACTTAATTCGTCCGCGTCGTTCAGCTCGTCAAACAGCGGAAGCGTGTCGATGTAGATCAAAAAACTCTTGCGCTGTTTACTCATAACGCACCCGCCTTGTCCGAGGTGGACTTAAAAGCGGGGGACAGCCGTTCCGCCGCCCACGCGTCCAGATCTTCGATCGCGTAAAGAACGCTTTTTGTGCCGAACTTGTGGAACTTCGGACCGCCGCCGATCGTGGCTAACTTGCCCAACGTCTTATATGTCGTGTGAAAGCCGATTTCCGTCAGGTAAGCCGAAGCTTCCTTGCGGGAAAGATATTTTTTCATTGGTAACATGATGACCTCCTTGTTACTCGTGTTGATTGGACAACGACAAGGTCATCAGGTTTTTACCGCGCTCTCAACGGGCGCACGGTGCGGGGGAGAAGGGCGCACCCTTTCGCGCAAGGTCGAAAATCAGAGGAAATCCGCCGGAAACAAAGAACTCACTTTTTTGTTTCAGACAGCTTGGGTGCGCCCCCTTTTTGGGCTTCCGGCAACCGGATCGCCTGCGCGATGTATTCGGCGAATCTTTGGGAGATTTCGATGTTTCTTTTGTTCCCGCTTTCAATGACGGCGTGTTCGACGATCTTTTTGACGGGCTGATTCGTCTTCGAGATTTTCAATTCCCCGATCACGTCTTTCATCACAAGCATATACGGGGAAACGTAATCCAATTCCTTAAGCGTTTCCGAAAAGGATTTGTTCTCCGTCTGCGTCAACGCCAAAGGAAATAATACTTGCAGTTGATCCGTCGGGATTTCGATACGGCTTAAACCGTTGAGGAAAACGCTGCAAGTCGAAAACGTCAGCGCGTTCCATTTCGGATGCAGGGCGGAAACGTGTTCGTTCTCCCTTATCATACGGCGATTCGATTGACGCTCCGGCAAAGGAAGATTCATTCGTTGCGCAAAACGCTTCGCCCGGAACGCGCTTTCAAATTCTTTATCGCGAAGTTCGATCCGTCGTTTCGCCCGTTCACTTTCGGGAACTTCCGCCGCCCAGGCGTCCAATTCGGGACAAAACGGCAAACCGGAAAACGTGTATTTGAAAAACCGCTCAATCGGCACATACAGACGGGGGATTTTCGGGGAGGGCTTCTCTCCCGTGAAATAAGTCAGCGCGGTGACGGGGTGATGAAACAGTTTCGCCAGAAAACAGAGGGGCTTAATAAGGACGATTTCCAACAGAAACGCTAAACAATAAAAAGCGCAAACAAACGGCAGGCAAACGATCGAACAGCGTTCGCAGGGAATACCCGTGATTTCGATGTTTCTGTTTTCAATAGCTTGCTTTAACTGATCTTCGGCGAAACGAAAAGTCTTCCCGTCAAAGCGTTGCTTTCGTTCAAAAGGGATTCTGTCGGCTCGGTTTTCAAACGCGGGCCACCCGAACGCGATCCACTCCAAAGCCTCGTTTATGTCGCAATACGGTTTGATCTGATTGTGCGCCGTGTCGTCCGTCATCGAAAAGCCCTTTCTTCAAAGTTCTGTTCTCATTGTCCGACGGAATGAAACGGCTTGCAAGTGTTTGTATTTTCGACGTTTGCCGTTAATTGCGTTTAATTGCTTTTTATTGCTTTTGATTAACATTTTTCCCGATTCAAAAACCGGAATCGTGAACCGGAAGGGATTTTTTATCCGACTTTACCGATTCGTTTCCGGAGGGGGAGGAAAAAACAGGGGGTGTTTCTGATGGTTATTCGTATTTTTCCGAAGGAGCTTATTTCGACCGAAAAGCCCGAAAAAGCGGAACCCCGGTGGAACCCTGATAAAAAGAATACTTGTTCCAGAAAAATTTTAACCCCCGAAAACCTCAATGTTTTCAGGGGTTTAAATGGTGGGCACGACAAGGATCGAACTTGTGACCCCTACGATGTCAACGTAGTGCTCTACCGCTGAGCTACGTGCCCGCTGTTGTTGCGTATTGCAACAAGATGATTTATGCTTTTATAGTCTTCTTTTAAGGAATGCAACAAAAAAACGCACGCGGAGCAAAAAAAATGACGGCTGTTAAAAATTATCCGCCGTTTTTGTTGGAAAAGTCCGGAAAACCGCCTTTTCCCGTCGTACTGTCGTCTCCGCACAGCGGGACTTTTTATCCCGAACGTTTATTTCATTTAACCGATTTAAAGCTGTCTGATTTTCAACGTTACGAAGACGCCGCCGTCGACCGCCTGTTTTCTTTCGCGCCCGCGATGGGATTGCCTTTACTGTCCGCCGTTTACGGTCGGGCGTGGGTGGATTTGAACAGATACCCGCTGGAATTGGATCCGACGATGTTTTCGGATTCTTTGCCGCCTCAGACGATGAGTGATTCCGTTCGCGTTAAATACGGTTTCGGCGTCATCGCGCGCCAGCTGAACGCCAATAAACTGATATATCGCGAAAAACTGCGCTTTTCCGTAGAACAATCAAGGCTGACGGATATTCATTTTCCGTATCATGCCGCACTGAAAGATCAGATTGAAAAAAATCTGGCGAATTACGGAAAGTCTTTGCTGTTGGATTTGCATTCCATGCCCGTATTGCCCGCTTCTTTTCTGATGAAGGATAAAATGCCGGATTTTGTTCTGGGAACGGCGAACGGAGCGGCCTGCGCGCCGGAATTAGCGGAAGTCGCCGCAAATATTTTGCAGGAAATGGGGTTCGTTGTGACGATTAATTTGCCGTATAGCGGCGCTTATACGACGGTTAATTACGGGCGTCCCGCAATACACAGTCATGCGATGCAGATTGAAATCGGTCGGCATCTTTATTGGAACGAAGAGCAATATATGCCGTCAGAAAATTTTAACGCTTTATGGCGTAAACTATCCATATTTACGGATCGGTTTTTACGGGTTTTGCCAGACTTAAAATTGTAGGAACATGAAGCGTTTTTTACCGGTTATGCTCTTTTTATCGCTTCTTTTTCCGTTTCGGGGAAAGGCGGACGATTCTCTTTTATGCCTGAAAGAGGCCGTGCGTTTGGAAAAAAGGGAACGAATTCAGAAAAATCTTTTAAGCGCGATTGCTTTGGTGGAAAGTGGGCGGTATTCCAAGCAGTATCCGACGGGTGTGTCGTGGCCGTGGACGGTGACCGCGGAAGGAAAGGGGCAGTTTTATCCGTCTAAAGAGGAAGCTTTGGCAGCGGTGCGTGATCTTCAAAGCAACGGCATCGAAAATATAGACGTTGGCTGCATGCAGATTAATCTGAAGTATCACCCGAACGCTTTCGACAGTTTGGAGGACGCTTTCAATCCGGCAAAAAACGTGGCGTATGCGGCGGATTTTTTGAAAAAGAACTATCAGGAAACAAAATCCTGGGGGGAAGCCGCGACACGCTATCATTCCAAAAACGTCCGCAAAGCCTTCAAATACGAAGACAAGCTTCTGGAAACATGGAACCGCCTGGCTAAATACGGCAATCCGGCCGATCCAACGCAAGTCGCTCAAATCAAAGACATTTCCAAAGAAACCGTTGAAAAAATAAATAGAAAAATCCGGCAGATAAAACAAAAAAACTCAATAAAGCCCGTTACGACAATCAAACCGGGATCTGAGGAAGGGCGGAAAATGGCCGCTCAATGGCGCAAAGAAAAACTGGAAGAATATATGGCCAGGAAAAAAGCCAAGCCGGTCAGCGAACCTATTTTTGAAGATGCGGAACCAAAAGTGGAAAAAGCAGAAAATTGACAAACTTAGACAAAAAGCTTGATTAATTTCTAAAGTTTCCGTATTCTGATATAAATATATTTGTATTTCTAACGCTGGGGAAAAAGAAATGGCTTCGACAAAAAATTCTGAACCGGGGTTGTATTGGACACCTAAAGGCGGCAATAACCATGAGGCAATGTTCGCCAGTTGTCATAATTATACTTCCGTAACAAAGGATAAAGAAACCGGAAAAGTCAGCAAGACGACAATCCTGATTGACATGGGGCAAAATGAAGATCCAAAAGATTTTGCCGATGGCGTATACCAAAAGGTCGTTCCCGCGTTAACGGATTGTCTGGCCATACCGGGACAGCCCGAGCCGGAGGAGCCGGCGGCGGCTATTTTCCTGACGCACAGTCATTCGGATCATATTGACGCTATTTTCGAATATGTCCAAATGGGGGTGGAGTTACCGCCGATTTACGGGACGGAATATACAATTAACGCCTTAAGAGCCGAATTCATAAAACGTCAGATTCCGGTTCCCGAAGGTCTTGAAATGAAAACCGTTGAAGCCGGAGATACGATTGAAATCGGAAATATGAAGGTAGAGGCTTTGGCCGCTTCTCACAGCATTCCCGGGTGCTTGAGTTTCAAGCTGTCCAATGAAGAAGTATCCGCTTTTCATTCAGGCGATACAAAATCCGATCAGACCTCTTCTTTAGGGGACGGACGCGGTGTCAGTCTGGACGCGTATCGCGCCATGGAAGGCGTCGATTTCGCCGTTTGGGACGGCGCTATGGCAAACAGAAGCGGTCATTCAACCAGCGAGGCCGGCGCAAAGGAAGAATATAAAAAAATATTCGAAGATAAAGCTAATGAAGGCAAGCAAATTATCGTTGCAATGCCGGCGGCTCATTCGCAGAGACTGGCTTCCGTCATAGCGGCGGCGGCTGAAGCGGGAAAGCACGTTATTATTAACGGCGGCGCCACAATGGAAATAAACTATGTGGCGTTAGGGGATAACGGCTATGATTTGCAGGAAAAATATCCCGATATTACAATCGCTACAGCAGGATCTGATGAGGCGCAAAAGATTAAGCCGGAAGATTGCATAACCATTACTACCGGCATTTACGGCGAAAAAAATTCTCCGTTTGTTAAAAAGTTACAGGGACTTGATGACAGTTTTGTTCTACGGGACGATGCTGTTATCGTTTCCCCCGCCGTCGGCAAGGCTGTCAGCGAACGTGAAAAAATCGAAGACCTTTTGGACGGGTATATAGAGAAAGACCCCGACCATCGTTCCGGAATGAAAATTATTACTGCTGAAACTGTCAAAGGAATCGGTTCAAGCGGTCATGCCCAGCACGATGATTTTTTCCAGGATCTTTTGCCGGCTTTGAAGGCGAAAGTGAATGTGCCTACACATGTCGGGTCCGCCAAAAAGGCTGAGCGATTCATGCAGGAGCTGCGAGACGCAGGATACGGAACTCTGTCCGAATATCCGCGCAACGGATATACGGTTCAGGTGACAAAACAAGGGTGTCAGATCGTCGCTAAAGAAGAAGTCAAATGGATCGGAGCAAAGTACTCCAAGAAAAAAGATAAAGACGGAAACGACGTGTTGGATAAACAACTCAGTTGGAGTGTTGAAGACGATCACGGATTTTCTACGGGAGATTTCCGTCAGGATAACGCCAGAAAAAAAATTAAAGAATGGCAGCAGAAAAACAGTCAGGGAAATAATCAGGATAAGGGAAATAATCAGAACAACGTGAATTCGTCGATAATAAAGGATATAAAGAGAGATGGTCGATAATCAGGATTGGAATAACGTTCAGTTTTGGGCCGCGGAGCTTGATAAAAAATATCCCCGGACGAATTTGATTTCTTTGTCGAATCAAAAATTGACGGAAATGATTCTTTCTCTGGAATCCGCAAAAGGTATGCCGGCATTGCCGCAGGATAAGGTTTACTATTTCGCTCTTAAATCGGCGTGGGTAATCGTTCAGCACGGCGGCGTTGACGATTCGGGCGATGTGCCGGACGCTTATATTTAGAGGATTGATTTTGTTTTTGTCATTACAGGAGCTTGTTGTAATCAAAGAGGATAATGAGAACGTCGGAACTTAGCAAATTCTTGTTGAAATGCAAAAACGGAAACAGCAAAAGAACGGATAAATTGTAATTTTTTATGTTACGGATTATAACCAGAGGATATTCAGAATATCTTTAGCAAAAGAGGGAACGAATATGACAACGGAAAAATATTTGGAATATATGTCTTTCGGCGGTAACAATCACGATGCGATGTTCGGCAGTTGCCATAGAATTACGGCCGGAGCGATAGATAAGGAAACGGGCGAAGAAAAGAAAACCGTTGTCATTTTCGACTGGGGAAAGAATGAAGCTCCGGAAAAATTTGCAGGCGGTCAATACGATGTGGTCGTGCCGGATTTGTCCAAACATGTTCCCATGCCCGGTCAAGAAAAACCTGAAGAATTAGCCGAAGCTATAGTTTTATCGCACAGCCATTCGGATCATATCGGCGGTTTTGAAGAATATTTGGAAATATTATATGTCGAGCACAGAAGAATAGAAGATCTTAAACGCTCCGGAGATCCGTCTTATGATGCGGAAGCACGTAAATTTCAGGAACTGATAAAAAGTGTTCCCCCTATATACGCTACGCAAGATACCATAAACGCTATTGAAAAGGATATGGTTGGCCGGCGCAAAAAATATTATGATCCGAAAGGCAGAGGGGATATCGTTACCGAGCTTCAGGCGTTGGGACTTCGTTTCGGTACGAAAGAACAGACGATAGAACCCGGAACCGAACTTTCATTTGGTTCAAACGGAGAATTGAAAGCGAAAATTACAACCGCGGCACATTCCGTGGAATCTGTCGGTATGGCATTCCACAACGGTGAATCTTTCGGTTTGATTACAGGTGATACCAAAGTGGTGGTTCAATCCGAACTTGATGATTTCGGTAAAGGACTGCCCCGGCAGATTCTCGTAACTGATGCGGCGCATCGGCATAAAAAAGGCAAGCCGACAACCGACCAACAAATGGTCGACCGCACGATGCAATTTGCTGAAGAGCATGATGGCCAACCGCTTCTTTTCGTCTTGCCTGCCTATCATGCGGCCGCGCAAAAGCTGATTATCGACGCGCTGATTAAAAGCGGCAAAAAAATAATAGTCGACGGCGGTCCCGGTATGCAACAGTCTGTTATGTCTTTCGTGGAGAATAATCCTGAATACGGCAAGTATGTTTTTCCCGCCGGCAGCGAAGAAGCCAAACGTCAGGAAGCGGAAGATGAACGTCAGGGAAAATTCGGCGATACGGTTTATTTTACCACGGGTCTTTATAATTCTGATGCAGAAAACTCTTTGCTTGTAGCCGCAATGAGAGGGGAAAGAGATTTAAGACCGGGCACTGTTGTTTTTGCTTCCGCTTTTGGTAAAGAAGACGATGTATGGGAAACCTTTACCGATTTCGTTCGCGAAGGAGAAAAAAACGGAAAATGTAAGGGAATGGAGTTTTATACGGCTCAAGAAATAAAAATCTCGCCGACAATAGAAACAGAAGCTATACCTGAAATGGCCTCCAGAGGACACGCCAATGGTGAAGAATTCGATCTGATATGCGAGAATAACGCGGAAAAAGGAAAGACCATCGTTGTTTGTACTCATGCCGAAATTGTTCCTGAAGTAAAAGATAAAAAAGGAAATGTAATTCAGGCCGGGCACGATTACTATCAGGAAGCCAGAGAACATGCGGAAAGCCTTGGTTATTGCGCTCCGGCTATCCACAACGGAACAGTGATTCGGGCAACAAAAGACGGTGTCGCTGTTGACGGAAAACGAACGGAAAAAGTCGGTTGGTTGGCTGTTGAGCATCTGTGCCACTATGATGTGCAGCGAGATAAAAAAGGCCGCCTTAAAAAAGATGAAAAAGGTTATTTCCGTTATAGCAAAGGGATCGGGAAAATAAAAAGAATCACACATGAAACGGATCATGGTTTCTCTTCAGAGGGTAAATCGGTCGATGAAGAAAAAAGCGATGAAATCAATAAAGAAGAAGTCAAGAAAAAAACCAAAAAAGCTAAGAGAGATGCCGCGGTGAGAGCTACGGGAGGAAAACAGGAACCTGTGTCGAATAAAGGGGCGCGGGCTACGATGAAAAAGCTGTTCGGTTTTATGAAAAAGGACAGTTCTTTCGATAAAGCCTATAAAGAAAAGCTGAAAGATGCTAAAGGCAAGAAAAAATAAAAAACTGTTGATCCGAAGCAGAAAATTCGAAGTTAAAAGGCAGGCTTTTATTAGTCTTGGGAGGAAAAGTTTATGGCTGATGAATATGATTGGTTTTCTCTTGATTTTTGGGCGGAAGAATTAGAGAAAAAATATCCGTCGACGAACTTATTTTCTTTATCCGATCAAAAGCTTTCAGAAATGCTTCTTTCTTTAGAAGCCGCAAAGGGTATGTCTGCGTTGCCGACAAAGAAGTCTTATTTTTCCGCGTTGCGTTCAGCCTGGACCGTTGTTCAATACGGGGGAGATGACTCTAAAGACATTCCTGACGCGTATATCTGATTTATTTGTATTTACTTTTTGATGCTTTGTGGCATTCTTTTCCCTGAATGAAAAAATGAGGGAAAAATGCCACATCGTTTTATGGGATTGATTGCAGATATCGGCGGAACGAATGCTCGCTTTGCTTTATGTTCCGATGAAGGAGAAATTCTTTCTCCTCTGACTTTGTTATGTCGGGATTTTCCGTCTTTGGAATTGGCCGTAAAAGCCTATCTGGAAAAGATTGAATATCGCGGGCCGGCGATTAAACGGGCGGCGTTTGCCGTGGCTTGTCCCGTTTTGGGAGACCGGATTTCGATGACGAACAGCGATTGGAGCTTTTCCGTATCGGAAGTAAAAAGCGTCCTCGACCTGGACAGTCTGGACGTCGTAAACGATTTCGTCGCGCAGGCGCTGGCGGTTCCGCTGCTTAAAGAAAGCGAAAAATTAAAAATCGGGCAGGGCGAAGCGACGAAAGGCTTCCCGATTGTCGTCGTCGGGCCGGGTACGGGACTGGGCGTGTCGATTCTGGTGCCGCAGCCGGACGGACAGTGGATCGCCGTGGCCAGTGAAGGCGGGCACGCGACGATGCCGGCGCCGTACCCCGAAGAAGAACGGGTCATCGCGGCTTTGCGTCAGGAATACGGTCACGTTTCCGCGGAGCGCGTCGTTTCCGGCATGGGGCTGACGAATTTATATAAGACATTGCTTGTTTTGCACGGACGGGAAGGACTTTCTTTGGAACCGCAGGACATTTCGCGCCGCGCGTTGGAAGGCGATGATTTATGCCGCGAAGCCGTACAGATGATGTTCGGTTTGCTCGGCACTTTGGCGGGCAATCTGGCGTTGACGGCGGGGGCGTTGGGCGGCGTTTATATTGCCGGCGGCATTATTCCGCGCGACGGATTGTTGGAAATGTTCATGGAATCTTCCTTCAGAGTCCGGTTTGAAGCGAAGGGACGTTTCGCGTCTTACCTGTCGAGGATTCCGACGTATGTGATGATTTCGGATTATCCGGCTTTTCTGGGGCTGTCGGGTTTGGTTCGAAAAAACGTCAATAAATAAAAAAAAGTCTTGCAAAGGACGAAGGATATCTATATAAACATTTCTTGTTGCGGGGGTGTAGCTCAGTTTGGTTAGAGCGACGGCCTGTCACGCCGTAGGTCGCGGGTTCGAGCCCCGTCACTCCCGCCATAAAACAAACCGCCTTTGGGCGGTTTTTTTTATGGCGCAAGGGCTCGAACCCGAAAGGGGGCGCTAAGCAAAAACAGGCTGTGACGCCTGTTTTTGTCTGCAAGCCCAGCATAATCTTAATGAGCAAAAAACACGAAAGTGTTTTGCGGCGAATTTAGATGTTGCTGCACGAAAAGGCGTAAGCCTTGTCCCCGTCACTCCCGCCATTAAAACGAAAAGAGTTCCTGAAAAGGAACTCTTTTCGTTTTAATGAAGAAATGAGAACTCGAACCCGCGATATGTTCCGTTAAAAATCATTCTCCGATATACAGAACCGTTTTGTGCGGATAGGTTAATTTTCCGCCGTCCTGATATTGAACGAACAAATTTTTCAATTCCTGCGAAAAATTTTCATAAAGCGGATTGTCTTTTTTCGGCGCGGCAGAGGAGGACAGAGCTTTATACAGGAAGGTTTCTTCATTCAGATAAAGCGTGTTGTCAAATTCATATCGTTTGAAATCAATCAAAAAATCTTCCGCCTGTCTGAAAAAAACGCCGTAGGGATTTTCTTTTTCTTCTTCGGGAATATCGCTTACTGTCAGCCGCTTCAGAATTTCGCCGAAGTCGCGGAAGAAATCTCCGCCGAAAACTTCGATATTCCAGATTAAAACGATTTTGCCGCCGGGGACTGAAATCCGGTTACATTCCTTGCGGAAAGCCGCTTTATCGAACCAATGGAAAGCCTGCGCGGCGGAAACGAAACCGACGCTGTGATCGGGCAGGGCGGTGTTTTCAGCCGATCCGTCGATGCAACGGACATTCGGCATGTCTTTCAGGTATTCGACAGCCGCAAGCCGCATATCCTCATTCGGCTCGACGGCAAAGACCATCGCGCCGTTTTTCGCCAGCTGTTTGGAAAAAATACCGGTTCCCGCGCCGACGTCCGCAACGCTCGCCGTTTCGTCAATTCCCTGTTCTTTCAGAAAATCCAAAGCGGCCCGGGCGTACAAAGGGCGCCCTTTTGTATAAGCGGCGGCTTTTCCGGTGAATTGATTGGGGCTTTCCATGGCTTTTCCTTTGCTTTGGAATTGACGGGAACATATAAACAGGGTATATGAAAACCGGTTTCAAACAAAAGGGAAAAATCATGTCCGAATGTAATCATAACTGCGCCGAATGCAGCAAACATTGTTCCGAAAGAACGGAAATTCAGAAAGACGCTCCCAATCAGCTGAGTCATATCAAAAAAGTGATCGCCGTCGTCAGCGGCAAGGGCGGCGTCGGCAAGTCCTCCGTCACTGCGCAAATGGCTGTCGCGATGAACAGACGCGGCTTTAAGGTTGCCGTTTTGGACGCGGACATAACGGGGCCTTCAATCCCTAAGGCGTTCGGCGCGCAGGAAAAAGCGTTCGGTAACGAGCTCGGAATCATTCCGGCGACAACGGAGGGCGGCATCGAGCTGATATCCGTGAATTTGTTGTTGGAAAACGATACCGACCCCGTCATCTGGCGCGGTCCCGTGATTGCGGGGACGGTGCGGCAATTCTGGACGGAAGTCGTTTGGAACGACGTCGATTTCATGTTTATCGACATGCCGCCGGGAACGGGCGACGTGCCGCTGACCGTGTTTCAGTCTTTGCCCGTCGACGGGATCATCATCGTGACGTCGCCGCAGGAACTGGTGTCGATGATTGTCGGCAAAGCGGTGAAAATGGCGCAGAAGATGAACATTCCCATTTTGGGACTGGTCGAGAATATGTCTTATTTCAAGTGTCCGGATTGCGGCAAGGAACTGGAGATTTTCGGCAAATCCCGCTTAAAGGAAACGGCAAAGGAATTCAGCATCGAACACATGGCGCGCCTGCCTATTGATCCGGCGATAGCCGCGGCGTGCGACGACGGAACGATTGAAGACATCGATCCTGTCAACTTGGCTCCGTTGGCGGATATGCTGGCTAAAACGGTTTAATAAGAAAGCCTCCGTTTCGGAGGCTTTTTTACTAGTCAAGCTGGCAAACAAGCATTTTCAGATACGCCGTTTCGGGCAGGTGAGGGTGGATCGGGTGATCCGGGCCGGCTCCGGACTGTAAAATGACCCGTCCCGTTTTGCCCGCTTCGGTGATGCCGCGCATGCACTCGGTGAAAAATTCGTCCGGCTTGACGTGATGCGAACACGAGCCTAACGCCAGAAAACCGTCCTTTTCGACCAGTCCGGCGGCCAGTCTGGCCATCTTGCGATAGCCGCGCAGTCCGGTGGCGATGTCTTTTTTGACTTTGGCGAAGGCGGGCGGGTCGCAAACGACGATGCCGAATTTTTCCTTGTCTTTGTTCATGTTTTCCAGAACGTCAAAAGCGTTGTCCTTAATCCAACTGCATTTGTCCGACAGTTCGTTCTTTTCGGCGGCTTTCCGTGCCAGAGCCAAAGCGGATTCCGAACGGTCGACGCCGATGATTTCCTTCGCGTGCCCGATGCCCATGTGCAAAGCGAACCCGCCGGCGTAGGTGTAAAAGTCGATGCACCGCTTGTTCGGGGCAAGACGGCCGACGAAAGAACGGTTGTCGCGTTGGTCGTAGAACCAGCCCGTCTTTTGCCCTTCTTTCAAGTCGGCAAAGAAGTAAATCCCGTTTTCGCGCACGGAAACGACGTCGGGCAGAGTGCCTTTCGCGACTTCATAGAGCGGCGGCATTCCTTCCAATTCTCTGGCGGAGGATTCGGCGCGCAAAACGATGCAGGACGGTTTCAAAACCTCGTCTATCGCGTCGACGATTTCCTGTTTCAGTCCGTCCATGCCGGCCGTGTTCAGCTGACAGGCGACGATGTCGTCAAACCGGTCGATAATCAGACCCGGCAGACCGTCGCCTTCCGAATGAACCAAGCGGTAAAACGGCGAATTAATCAAAGCGTCGCGCAACGTGACGCACCGGCGCAGGCGCTTGGCAAAAAAGGCGGCGTCTATCGCCGTCTGCGGATCGCCGGCCATTTTGCGAAAAGAAATCAGAGAATGAGGGTTGAACGAACCGACTCCGATGAACGTGTCGTTGGACTCATATAGTCTGACCAATGTTCCGGCGGGCAGATTCTTTGTTTCGGGCGTCATGTCGATTTCGTTTGAAAACACCCACGGACTGCCGGCTTTCACGCGTTTTGCACAGCCTTGTTTCATTTTTACGGCGGGATAATTTGTCTTTTTCATGGCGTTTCTTTTCAACCTCTCTTAAACTGCATAAAACGGTTTTAGCATGACAGAGGCGCAAATGCCAAAAAAAGAAAAAACTTTTTCAGCGGGCGAAGTCATTTTCAAACAGGAGGAGCCTTGCCAGACGGTTTACACCATTCTGGACGGCAAGGCGGAGCTGTACTATGAAGTCAACGGCAGACCCCGCGTTTTGGGACGCAAAGGCGAGGACGATCAACTTGGCGCGGACGCCGTGCTGGAAGGGGCTTATGCCACGTCGGCCAGAGCGGTGACGGCTTTGACCGTTTCGATGCAAACCGCCGACGAATATATCGCGCAGTTGCAACGGTCGGGGGAACTTTCTCCGGCGGCGAAGCCGAAAGCCAAAGTGTCCGATTCTTTCGACACCGACGATGACGACGATGACGGCTTTAATTTTTCATTCGGCGATGATGACGAAGAAGAGGAAGAAAAGCCGAAATTGCCCGTCAGAGCGGGAAGAAGAAAAAGCGTTATTTCTTCGCCGCGGCGCGGAAACGTGCGGGAAGATGAAGAAACGGAAGAAAAAACGGAAGGAAAAAACGCTTCCGCTTTGGTGAAAGTGGAGAAGCCCCTGCCGATTGTTGCCGCTGTTCAGAAACCCGTCGTCCTGCCGGCCGAAATCAAAAAATTCCCGATTAAGGAATGGCTGCGGGAAGGAACCGAGGAAAGCGTCGCTTTCGGTCCCGTCGTGCTGTTGGCGTCCGTGGACAGGGACTCGTCGGGGGATATTCGCGACGTTCTTTATCAGACTCTGCGCCAAATTCCAAATTTGCAGGTCAAAGCTGTCGATAAGTCGATTACGGATTCCAATATCCGCCGCGGCGCGATGCAGATACAGTCGTGGATGGAGCAGCATAACGCGGACGTCGGGCTGTACGCCGTTTTGGACAACGCGGGGCGGATTTTGGAATTTCATACGGTCAGACCGGCGAATCAGACGGATATGTCTTTGTTTTCCGCCGGCTCAAGATTCTTTCTGCCCGTGCAGATGTCGGACGAGCAAAAAACGCTTCTGAAGATTTTCACGATTTGCGCGATGACGCCGACGCGCCTGGAACACGAGCAGCTGCTAAGGCTTTTCCTGCCGTCTTTGTTAAACGGAATCATCGCTTACGCTTCCGAGCCGATGACCGGACTGACGGGCGAAGAGCAGGCCGTCAATCTGACCGCTTTCGCAAATGTCCTTTCGTGGACAAGCCTGATTTTATCGGACGCGAATCGCCAGCATCAGGCAATGGAACTGTATGATAAGGCTTTGAAAACATTGCCGTCTTACGCGCCGGAATACGTTTTCGTCAACCGGCAGGTCGGACTTTTGCGCCAGATGGAGGCGGAAAAAAACGATAACGTCGAAACATTCAGGGCGGCGGAGGAAATATTCAAAAAAGGCTTGGAAGCCGTTTCCGAAAAGCATCAGCCGGAAGCCTACAGCGACCTGAAGCAAAGAATCGGCAGCGTGCGCCAGAAAATCGCTTTGCAGACGGGCGAAGGCGAGGATTTCGCTCAGGCGATGAGCGCTTATCGCGACGCTTTAAAGTCGCTTTCTCCCTATCAGCATACGGAACGCTGGGCGGACGCAATCAGCGGACTGGCGCGCACGATGCAGCTGTTTTCGTCTTACAGCACGAAAACGACTCTTTTGAAAAAAGCCGTCGAGCTGTACGAAAAAGAACTGGACGTTTTGGACAAGGACGAACAGCCGATGCTGTGGGGCAGGGCGTGTAACAATCTGGCGTCGGCATTGTTCTTATTGTCGGACAGGGAAGGCGGAAAGCCGGATTTGTTGCGCCGCGCGGTCGAAGTCTTTTCCGACGCTTTGCAAATTTATGATCGGGCGGGAGCGAAAGAAATGGCCGTCGTCGCGGACAACAACCTGAAACGTGCCGAAAAAATCCTGAAAAAAACGGAACAGGAACTGGAAAAGAATGAAAACTGGCTGAACGACATCTTGAAAAATTCTTCCGAAAAACAGGAGGAAAACGCGTCCGTTTCCGATGATCAGCCGCTGACGTTCGAACGCATCGCCGTTTTTGAGGAACTTGACGACGAGGACGATTAAGGAAAAGACAGCATCAATTCGCTGACGGCGGGAACATTATTCAGCGCTATGACCGTCATTGTCGCCAGAAACAACGACAGACCGTAAGGTCCTTCGCGGCGTTTGCAGATAATCGCGATGGCGACGAAATAAAAGGTCGAAACCAGAATGACGACGGCTATGCCGAACACGCCGAGCCAGGCTCCGATCGCACATAACAGCTTGAAATCGCCGAAGCCCATCGCGCGGGGGCGAAACGGCGTCATAATAAAAGCTGTCAAAGTCGGCACAATAAAGCCGAACAAAGCTCCGCCGGCGGAGGAAATCGGCAAAATCGAGCCTTCCAGCGGATTAACTGAAAAATAAAATCCCAGTATCAGCAACGGAATCGTCAGAATATCGGGCAGAACGCGCAGTTTTTCGTCGATGCACGCCATTAAAGCCGTCATGTAAAACAGGATAAAGTAAACGGGAGAGTAACCGCTGAATATAATCAAAAACAGCGCCGCGATGCCGCAAATTCCCCAGAACAGTCCCGTCAAAATCAGTTTAGTCCATAATTTTTTGCGCAGTTTGCGGCGATTTTCGTCTTTTTTCGTCTTGGCAAAGCGGGGAAAATGAACAACTCTGGCCAAAGCCGTCCCCGCGTCCGCCGGAAAGAATTTGCAAAACCGTCTGGCAATGAAAGGAATGAAAAACGACACGCCGAATACAAGCAGGCAGACAATCAAAACAGGCGACATAAACAGACTCCGGAACAGTTTTTTCTTATTCTAGCGTAAAAAGTTATTTCAGAAAGCATAATTCTTATATAATAGGAAAACTTTTTAGGAGTCGGTATGTCAGTTCATTTTCATCAGGCGGCTGTTGTCGGAATCGGATTAATCGGTTCGTCTTTGGCGCGCGTCCTGCGTCAGAAAGGGTTGGCCGACAGAATCACTGGCGCGGCGCGTTCCGAAAAAAACAGAAAAACGGCGTTGGATTTGGGCGTCGTTGACGAAGCCTTTGAAAAACCGTCGGACGCCGTTAAAGGGGCGGACATCGTTTTCGTTTGCACGCCGGTCGGCTCGATTGCCGAAACGGTGGCCGGCTTTGTTTCCGCTTTGAAAACAGGCGCGATCGTTTCCGACGTCGGTTCGGTCAAAGCGGAAATCATCAGACAGGTGAAGCCTTTTTTGACGGACTCTTTTTTCTTTGTGCCGGGGCACCCCGTGGCGGGGACGGAAAAGTCCGGTCCCGAAAACGGCTTTGCGGAATTGTTTGAAGGCCGGTGGTGCATTCTGACGCCCGAAGCCGGAACAAACGCCGCGGCGGTGGCGGCCGTGCGCGAAGTTTGGGAGCTGGCGGGAATGAAAGTCGAGGAAATGTCCGCCGAACGCCACGACAAAGTGATGGCGCTGATGTCGCATCTGCCGCATCTGATTGCGTACACGATTGTCGGCACGGCGGCGGATCTGGAAACGGAAACCCGCGAAGATATTCTGAAATACGCGGCGGGCGGTTTTCGCGATTTTACGCGCATTGCCGGTTCGGATCCCGTGATGTGGCGCGATATTTTCCTGAACAATACGGGCGCGGTGTTGGATTGTCTGCAACGGTTTTCGGAGGATCTGACCGTTTTGCAGAAAGCTATCCGGCAAAAAGACGGTGCGGTTTTGCAGGACTGGTTTTCCCGGACGCGCAAAATCCGTCGCGAAGTCATTGACATGCGGCAGGCTCAGCCGGAAAATGAAAAATTGCTGATAAAAAACAAAGGATAAGAATATGACAAAGGTGACGTATCAGGGGGTTATCGGGTGCTTTTCGTCAATGACGTGCGATCAGTGCTTTCCGGACGCGGTGTCCCGCAGCTGCTTGTCATTCGGTGACGCAATCCAGTCCGTCGTCGGCGGCGAGGCGGATATCGCGATCATTCCCGTTGAAAACTCGACGGCCGGTCGTGTGACGGAAGTCTACGGCCTGTTGCCCGAATCGTCTTTGTCGATTATCGGGGAACACTTTCTGCCGATTCACTATTGTCTGATGATGCCGACAAGGTTCGTGCGCGGTCTGCCGCCTCAGAACGTGACAGAAGAGGAGTTGCTGCAATGGAAGCGCTCCGCTCCGAGTCAGGAAGAGATCAGCCGCGCCGTCACAACGATTTCGGAAGTGCGCTCTCACCCGCAGGGATTGGCCCAATGCCAGAAGTTTCTGATGCGCACCATGCCGAACGCCCGTCAGCGCGAGTCCTGGGACACGGCAGGGGCGGCCAGAGATTTGGCGCAGGAAATGACGCCGAATGTCGCGGTGATTGCTCCGGCGGGGGCGACGCGTTACGGCATGACGATCTTAAAAGAAAACATCGAGGACGAATCCGGCAATACGACGCGGTTTTTATTCCTGCGCAAAACGCCGTTGAAATCCGAAGAAATTCACGCGCACCCGATTACGACGCTTGTTTTCAGAACGCAGCATGTCGCCGGCGCTTTGGTCGAAGCGTTAAAGGTGTTTCAGGCTCATAACATCAACATGACGAAGCTGGAAACATATATGACGGGCGTTCATCATTCCGAACCGGTTTTTTATGTCGATCTGGCGATGAATCAGTACGACGAAACGGGGCAAAAGACGCTGGCGGAATTGCGTCGGGCGACGTTAAGCGTTCAGGTGCTTGGGACATACGAAGCGTCTCCGGCGCGTTCGGAACAGTTTGGTTTTATTAAATAGAGGATAACAAAATGGATTTTGATTTAAAGGCTTGTGTGCCGACTTTCCCCGGTTTCCCCAAAGAGGGCGTGAACTTTTACGATATTACGGGACTGTTCAAAACGCCCGAAGCGTTCGCAATGACGGTTCAGAAGATGACCCGTCTGGTTGCGCAGTATCAGCCGGACAGACTGTTCGCGATTGACTCGAAAGGCTTTATTTTCGCCGCGCCGGTTGCCGCCAATTTGGGCATAGGGCTGTCCCTGTTGCGCAAGGCGTCCAAGTTGCCCGGTCACGTTGTCAGATACACGTATCAACTGGAATACGGCACGGACGAAATGGAAGCCAGATCGGAAGATTTCGACCCGTCGGAACGGTTGGTCGTTATTGACGACGTTCTGGCAACGGGCGGCACGTTGGCCGCGGGTGTCGCTTTATTGCGCCAGCTCGGCGGAAACGTCGTCGGCGCGGTCACGTCGATGGAAATCGGCAATCTGAACGGACGCAAAAAACTCGACGTTCCGTTTTCCGCAATGCTTTATTTCCCGGAATAAGAATTATTTTTTCGGCTGTAGCAGTTTTTGTGCCTTTTCGGCAATAGTGTCGCCCAGTTTCATTACATATTGAGCGCCCTTGATTGTTCTGGACAGATTGACGGAACGACGGTCTTTTTCATCGGTTTGCCGTAGGATAAAGCCGAGAACGCTTAACTTGTCGACCGCGCGGGAAACGGCCGGTTTTGATATGTTCAGATCAGCCGCTAAGGCACGCACCGTATGCGGCGGTTCCGTCAGATAAACGTTCAGCAGGACAGCCATCTGACGGGAAGACAAATCTTCGTCGTTTTCCATCTGCCGGACGATTTCGAAAACCGTCTGCCGCCAAAGTTCCAATCCTGCGAAGTTATCCAGTTTCATGCTTATTTTCCTGCTACGGACATTTGCGGCAGACATAATGTCGGAACATTGAAAGCATAGCGTTCGTCCAGATCGTTTGTCGCGATCATGTTTTTAAACATATCTTTCAGACTGCCCGCGACGGTAATTTCGCTGACGGGGACGGTGATTTTTCCGTTTTCGATCAGGAATCCCGTAGCGCCGCGGCTGTAATCGCCGGTAATCATATTTATTCCCTGACCGAACAATTGCGTGACATAAATGCCGTTTTTAATGCCTTTAATCAATTCTTCGGGCGATATTTTTCCGCCCGTTAAGGTCAGGTTGGAAGCCGAAGGACGCGGAGAGCCGCCCAAACCTCTGGTAGCATGTCCCGTCGGAGCCATATTTAATTTTCCGGCGGAATGCAAATCCAACAGCCAGGTTGTTAAAACGCCTTTTTCCACCAAAGCTTTCGGTTGACAAGGCAGGCCTTCCGCATCGCAGGGACGGGAACGAAGGCCGCGCTTTTTGAAGGGATCTTCAAGCAAAGTCAATTCTTCGGGCAGGATTTGCGTATGCAGGCAGTCTTTCAGGAAAGAAGTTCCTCTGGCGATTGCGGCGCCGTTGATTGCGCTTGTCAGCGTGCCGATCAGCTCGCGCGCCAGTCGGGGTTCAAAGACGACGTCCATTGTCTGAGACGCTATTTTTTGCGGATTTAATCGTTTGACGGCGCGTTCGCCCGCGCTTTTGCCTATCTTTTCTGGACTTTCCAAATCTGAAAAATAAACGGCGGAAGAATAGTCGTAATCCATTTCCTTGTTGCCGTCGTCGTCCGCCGCGATCACCGATACGGAAAACGAAGCGGAGGAGCGATTGTATTCGCGCTTAAATCCCGTTGTCGAAGCCATGATGATATGCGATTTGTCAACACTTGTCCCCGCGCCGTCGGATTGAAAAACGCCTTTGACGGACATGGCGGCGTTTTCGGTTTCCAAGGCCAGATCCAGCAACTGTTGAGCGCTTTTTTCCTCGGCGTCATACATATCTAAATCGGGCAAAGTCCGAGCCTGCGAATCGGGATCCGCCAGACCGCAGTACGGGTCTTCGGGGACGACTTTCGCCATTTGAACGGCGCGTTCCGCCAATTCCTTCAAAGCTTCTTTTTCTAAAACGGAGGAGGAAACGGTGGCCGGCCGATGTCCGCAAAATACGCGTAAATCTACGGCGGCGGTCTGTGCGTATTCAAGCGTTTCCGTCTTTTGCTGACGGCATTCCGCGCTTGTCGTCGTGCTGTCGACACCGAAAGATTCCGCAGCATCGGCTCCGTTCTTTTTTGCTTGTTCTATTAGAAACTCAATCGCGTCTGAAAGAAGAAGAGGTGTCGGCATAATTTATCTCTGTATTTTTGTCGGTAAAAAAGGCGTTTGTTCCAATAAAGTGTTTTGAAGCGGGACAAGGATTATTTTCCCGTTCGGCTTGTCCGTTCTGGTATCCAGACCGACCAAAATATAATTTTGTTTTTGCTGACGGACTAACACAAACGGCTCTCCGTTGACAAAGCCCATTTTCCTGTTTTCGATTTTAGCGGAAGCAATGCCGCTGTAAAAAGCCGTTACGATTAAAATCAAAACGAATGCCGCCGAAGTAAACATGTGTGCCAGAGAACTCTTTCTGGCTTTGAAATGACAGGCTAAAACACAGGCGTATAAAAAGACCAGATACCAGCATTCGGACAACAGTTGTTTCGTTTTTAGAAAGTAAACCAAAACGGCGCAGCAATAAGCGGTAAAGCACAATGTCGTCAGCAAAGAAAAAAAGTAACTGATTTTTTGCGATCTGCTTAAAACGCTTTTCGCGGAACCGTCGGCATTTAAAGATCTTTGCAAAGCCAATCCGGCCAAGACTGCCAAAAATAAAAGACAAGCCATGCCTAAAATCATACTGCCGGAAGATTCCATTAAAAACAGCGGAATTCTGTATTCGATAAACCGTCCCGCTATAATCGCCGCCGATAACAGATAAGACAGACATAAACCGAAAATACAAATCAACGAAACGATTTGAGGAAAAGAAAATTGGATAACTTGTCCGGTTCCGGAGCGATTATCTGCGGAAGAGTTTTTTTTGTCGCTGAATAGAACCATGGAGTCATTCCTTTTATAATAAAAAAACAATATATTTTACACTACATTGAAAAGGTTTATCTTCTGTTAATCAAATGCGTCTAACAGTTTGTTTTATCGTTGAAAATAAAACGGAAGCTTTTGACAAGATTGGGAAGAAATGAGATAATGCCCCGGAAAAGTATTCAGGAGGGAATATGGTCAGCGATAACGGAGAGGAGGAATCCGTTTCTTTGACGGCGGAAGAATTAAACCGTCTGTTTAACATCGGGATAGCCCTTTCGTCGGAACAAGATATGGACGTGCTGTTGGAAAGCATTCTGACAGCGGCGCAGGAATTCTGCAATGCCGAAGGCGGAACGCTTTATCTGATGGATCATGAGCATAATCAGCTGACTTTTTCCATTTTGCGCAATGATAAGCTGAATATAAAAATCGGCGGTACTTCGGAAAAAAAAGCGACGCCTTTCCCGCCGCTGTATTTATATAATCCCGAAACAAACGAACCGAATTATTCCAATATTTCCACGTATGCCGCTCTGACAGAACAAATCGTGAATGTAAAAGACGCTTATGATTCGACGCAGTTTGATTTTTCGGGAACGCATACGTTTGACGAAAAGTCCGGCTACCGTTCAAAATCGTTTTTAACGGTGCCTTTGAAAACCAGAACGGGGCAGGTCGTTGCCGTTTTGCAACTGATTAACGCCCGCGCGCCTTCCGGCGAAACGATTCCTTTTTCCAAATCGATGCAGCGGTTGGTAGAGGCTTTGTCCTCTCATGCGGCTGTGGCGATTGACAATCAGTTGCTGTTGTCGTCGCAAAGAAATTTGTTGGAATCTTTTTTGGAAGTGATTGCGCGCGCGATCGACGACAAGTCTCTTTATACGGGCGCGCATTGCCAACGCGTCCCTGTCATTGCGCGTATGGTAGCTATGGCTGCCGTTTTGGATCAGGAAGGTCCGTTCAAAGATTTCGAATTGTCGGACAATGAATGGTATGCTTTTCATCTGGCCAGCTGGATGCACGACTGCGGCAAAATGAAAATTCCGGAATATATTCTGGATAAAGCGACAAAGCTGGAAACGGTCAATAACCGTATTCATGAAATCCGCGCCAGATTCGAAATACTGTATCGCGACGCGCATATCGACTATCTGAAAAAAAGACTTGCGGCGACGGCTTCCAAAGAAATTCTGTTGGCGGAATTTAACGCCCGCGTAAAAAAACTGGAGGAGGATTTTGCTTTTCTGGCAAAATCGAATGTCGGGTATGATTTGCTGTCCGATGAAGATATTCAGCGGATTTACGAAATAGGCCGCCAGACATACTATCGTCATTTTGACAAGACTCTCGGATTGTCTTGGGACGAAATGGATCGCATCAAGGGAGAGATGCCGCCTAAAACAAATCCGAAAGAACCGTTGCTGGAAGATCGCGCGGATCACGTTTTCGGCGGCTGCAATCGGGGAGAAGTGCATAATCTGACCATAGCGCGCGGCACATTGACGTCGGAGGAAGCTAAAAAAATCAATTCGCATATTGACGCGACGATAGAAATGCTTAAGGAAATACCTTTCCCGCCGTATGTTAAAAATGTGGTTGAATATGCGGCGGCTCACCATGAGCATATGGACGGAACGGGATTCCCCAATCATTTGAAACGGGAGCAGATGTCCATTCCCGCCAGAATATTGGGATTGGCCGACGTGTTTGAAGCTCTGTCCAACAGCGACAGGCCGTATAAAAAGGTGAAAACGCTGTCTGAAATCATCACAATCATGTCCGATATGGCTAAAGGAGGCCATTTGGATCCCGATGTGTTTAATTTATTCCTGACTTCCGGCGTTTATCGGGAATATGCCGAACAGTATATGAAAGAAAACCAGATAGACGATGTCAATATAGAAGCATATCTGGCTCCGTCAACGGAAGATCTAGAGGGATAAATGCAAATCCGGCTTTTTATCGACAGGGATTTGACTGTCGGGGCGACTGTTCCTCTGACAGAATCTCAGGCGCATTATCTGCGCAATGTATTGCGGGCGGAATTAGGAGCGGAGCTGTTCGTCTTTAACGGTAAAGACGGGGAGTTTGCCGCAGTTTTATCCTCTTTGAACAAAAAAGACGGAGAAATCCAAATCTGCCGTTTGTTGCGGGAACAACCGGAAAAACGGGACGTGCGTTTGTACTTTTCTCCGTTAAAACGGGACTGCACGGAATGGGTCGTCGAAAAAGCGACCGAATTAGGCGTAACGCGGATCGTTCCGGTTATAACGGAATACACGTCCGTTAAGCATGTGAACACAGAGCGTTTGCGCCTGATTGCGATAGAAGCCTGCGAACAGTGCCGTCGTCTGGACGTGCCGGAAATTTCGGAACCGGTCGCGCTGAAGGAATTACTAATCGCGCAAAACGATGCCGAGCCGCTGTTGATTCATTTGGACGAAACGGGACGGGGACAAAAAGCCTCTGTCGTTTTTAGCGGGATAGAGTCCGCCGCTTTTCTGGTCGGGCCCGAAGGCGGTTTTTCCGAAACGGAGCGGGCTTTAATCGCCGAAACGCCGCATACGGCGGGAATGGATTTGGGCGAACGGATTTTACGGGCGGAAACGGCGGCCGTTTCCGCGCTGGCTTTATTTATGTGCCGATAACGCAGCGAGGGGAAAATGAAAAAAGAGCATCATTGTCATTGCAAACACGGACATGAACACGGGGAAGAATGCCGTTGCGGGCATCATCATGATCATTGTGAATGCGAACATGAAGATGAAAACGAAAATTATTCCGCTGTCAGCGCCATGTTCGGATTGGATACGGACGTGCCGGAAGACGCGCTTTCGTTGCTTCAGACGGAAATGGACGAATGCGACGAACTCAGCGAGCTCTTAGGGTTGGGCGACAATCCCGATGTGGACGAGATTTTGCAGGACGCGATTGAAGACCTGACGCCTAAGAAGAAGAAAACGTTAATGAATCTGGCTGTTATTCTGCACGATTATCTGCCGGAAGAATAAAAAAAGCCTTCGGAAACGAAGGCTTTTTCCATTTTAATCCAACACCTTGTCCAGGAAATAAGGCATTTGAACGTACCACCAATCCCAATCGTGATTGACGTCATAGCCCCAAAAGTCAACAAAAGCGGGAATGTGCTTTTCTTCCAGAATCTGTTTTAAACGCGCGGTTTCTTCAATCATCGGATCTTCCCAGTCGCCTTGTCCGACGCAGAAAACCAAACGGGCGCGACGCATCTGATCCAGATAATCTTCGTCGTAAATATCCGGCAGAAAATACAGCGGACTGTTTTTATAGACATTCTCGTCCACATAATCGCCCAGAAAATATTTAGGACCGTATAAACCGCTCAGCGCGATAACGGAATCAATCAGATCCGGACGGCGGAAAAACGTGTTGGCGCTGTGAGTGGCTCCCATCGAACAACCGGTCGCCATAATGCCGATTTCTTCGCCGCCGTTGGCGTCGCGGCTGATTTCTTTGATGCGGGGTATGAATTCTTCGACTGTGTAGTTGAAGTATCTTTCCTGCATCTGCATATTGTCGTACGGATTGCCGTCTTTCTTTTCCCAAGATTCCCAGTCGATGCCGTCAATGCAGAACAGCTGTATCCGTCCGTCCTCAATATAGGGCGCGCAAATGTTCACCATGCCGTGAAATTCATAATGCCAGAAGCGGCCGCAACCCGGTGGGAAAACCAGAACGGGTTTGCCCGTGTGACCGTAGACTTTGAATTCCATGTCCCGATCCAGACAGGACGACCATTCTTTGAAATATTCCTCTTTCATTCGTCTGTTTCCTTAAACACGTTCGTCGATGACATCGATGATTTCATTGATTTTTTCAAGCGTATCCGCATAAATCAGGTAAATGTAATCCCCCATCGCGCGGGCGGTGATGCCCTCAACCGGCATGTGCTCCATAATGTGATCGCCGTATTTCGCCATAATGGCTTCGTGCGTATACACATAGTTGAAGCGGAATTTCCGGCTGGCGAAAGCGGCGAAGCGTTTCTGGCTCATGTCGCCTTCGGGACGTCCTTTGATTAACGTATCCGCCCACGCTTTATAAATATTGACGTCGTGGGAGGCTTCGTAAATTTCCGTGATCATGCCGCCGGGCGGACGCATATTGACTTCCAGAGCCATGACTTTGGTTTTGCCGGTTTTTTTATCGGTCGTGCGGAAAAACTCAAAGTGGAAAAAGATGTCTTTGATGCCGTAGGCTTTAACGATTGCCGTGCCGGCTTTGCGGATATCCGCCGCCATTTCTTTGTCCGTGTGATACATGATGCAGTCGTCGTTGACGACGGTATCCATCAAAGACTGGTGATAAACCTGACTGGCGCAGAAAACGATTTCGCCGTCGCGGTTGGTCAGGCCGTCGAATGTTTCGACATGGCCGTCGATGAAGGTTTCCATGATGTACTGCACGTCGGGCTTTTGCGCGAAGAAGTCCGCCATTTCGGATTCGGTGTGCAAAGTGTACGTGTCGCAGGCGCCGACGCCGTCATCAGGTTTAACGACGACGGGAAAGCCGTGCTTGTCGGTAAAGGCTTTGCCGTCAGCGAAATTTTTCGGCAGACAGTAATCGGCGCAGGCAACACCGGCCTTTTTAAAGAAAGCTTTCATTCTGGATTTTTGCTTGTGATCCATAATTTCGGGGTATTTGACGCCGTCGATATTGAAGTCGTTTCTCAGTTTGGCTTCCGTAATCAGCCAGAATTCGTTGTTGGACTGAATGCGGTCGATTTTGCCGTGATGATGAATCAGGCAGGCGGTCGCGCGATAGACTTCATCATAATCCTGCATATTTTCGACGCGGTAATATTCGGTTAAAGCGTCTTTTAATTCCGGCTGCAATTCGTCATAGCTCTGGTCGCCGATTCCCAGTACGTTTACGCCGTTTTCCTTTAAATAGCGGCAGAATTTCCACCCGTAGGTCGGAAAATTCGGAGAAAAATATAAAAAATTCATTTTGTATGTGTCCTGTTATAAACAGACTTTAATTATAGTGTAAGTCTTTTGAGAAGGTGGCAAGCCGAAGCTCCGATGTCAACAAAAAAACATGAGAGGCTCTAAATTTTTACGCTTTTTTTTTATTTCGATATTAATTTCTTTTACGGACTTTCTTTTTTCGGGAAAGATGCTAATAATACGAAGAATTCTAACCGTTTGACGAGAATATAAATGTTGGCCTGGATTGTTGATTTTCTGCATTTTACACTGGCGATGCTGGCGGTCTGCGCGCCGCAGGCGGCCATTCCCGTGTTTCTCAATCTGACAGACGGCATGGGTCAGCGCGAAAAGGCGGGAATCGCCCGTCAGACGGGAATAGCGGTCGCGTGCGTTTTATGCTCTTCGGCGTTTTTCGGCAGCACTTTGCTGGAAATGTTCGGAGTCAGTCTGAACTCTTTCAGAATCGCCGGCGGCATTTTGCTGATGTCGATCGCTTTCGGCATGATGAAAGCGTCGGAAAAACGCCATACGAAAGAAGAACAGGCGGAAGCCGAAAACCGCGATGCGGTCGGCGTTATCCCGTTGGCCATTCCGGTTATTTCCGGACCGGGGTCCATTTCCGCCATGGTGATCGCAATGCAGATGGACAAATCAATGTCGCATATGATCGCGGTTGTTTGTTCCGGATTGGCCGTGGCAACCGTCGCATGGCTGTTGTTGCGTATGGCGGACAAGCTGGCCGCCGTTTTGGGGCAGACGGGATTGAACATCATCGGGCGTATATGCGGTATGTTATTGGCGGCTTTGGCGGTCGAGTTTATTTACACGTCTTTGAAAAACATGTTTCCGGCCTGGATCGGATAAAATCAACGGTTTCGTTGAATAATATCGTCTGACGGCGGGGCTTTTTTCTTTTGCGGTCGCCGGTTTGCTTTTTTGCGCATTTTAAATGCGGCGCAAAGTAAATCCCAAAGGAAGCCGATTGACAGAAAGAAACCGAATAACCCGGCGATGAATCCTATAACCGTGCCCAATGAATCCGGAAGCGGTTCTTTTCTGAAAATATAAAGTTTTCCCGTGCCGCTTAAGAAGCGATTAAAGCGCTGAGCCTCTCTTGCCGCAGCGTTTGTATCTCTGTATTCCGGATCCAGGCTGAAGCTGTCGTTTTTTTCAACCAGTTCCACCGTGTAATAATGACGGGCATGCCGTCCGAAACGCACGTTCTTTTTAACGCGGGCATAGAGGACGCGGGAAATATCGTATGTTTCGACCAATCTCATTTCTTTATTGAAATAAGTGGTGCGGGAATAAGAGCACGTCATGGCGTCTTTTTGGCATTCCAAATATACGGATCTGTCTTCAAAAAAGAAAAAATAAACGAAAAAAATCAAAACGATACTCAGATAAGAAACAAAGTATTCCCTGATTTTTTTCTTCAGCCATTTCGTCGATCCGTTCTGCTTTTTTTTGATATACAGATACAGCGTCGCGTCGATGGTGAAAAAAGCGGAAAAAACATAAAAGACGATGTGCAGATATTCTTTCATAAAAAGCCTTAAATTTTTCGGGTGCGCTGAATGACGTCATCGCTTTCGGCAAGGTGAATTGTTTTTACGCGATTATCCGCGTCTTTGTTTATTTCTTTCAGAAAAGCGTCGATTTCTTCGTCGGACAAGCCGTCTTCCTTTAAATCTTTTTTGATTTCCTCATCTATATCCGCCGGCAGTTGTACAAAGCCGTCAAAGTCTCTTGGAATGATTTTTAGGAAATACAGTATCTGAGAGCTTAAGATAAAGAAGATTAAAATCAGGCAGAGAATAAAAAAGCTCTTATCCGGAGATATTCCGTCCGGCATATTAACGAAAACATATTTTTTTTGATGGGAGGATAAAAAGCGGTTGATTTTTCGCACTTCTTCCCGCGCTTCAAGCTCTCTTGAAAAATCGTGAGGCATCTTGAAAGCGGTCCTGCCTTTTTTTTCGATAAAATCCGCCGTGTAGTAAGTTCCGCTTTTGCGTCGATGATGACTTGTGACTTTTGCGCGTTTGATGTTCGAAAAGTCGTGTGTTCTCACCGGCCGTATCGTTTGATCGTATTCCGTGGAATGGCTGTAAGTGCAGGTCATTGTTTCTTTTAAACACTCGAACTGCATGGAGCTGTCGTTGAAAAAATATATGTAGCCGCAGATGAAAAACAAAATGGAAAGGTATATGAAGCCTTTGTTCAGGTCATCTTTTTTCTTTGCCGGAATTTGTTCCGAAGCGCTTTTTTTGCAAATAATAAAAAAGGCAATGTCAATGAATAAAAGAATAACGGCGCTGACGATGAAATATGTTAAAACGGACATGTTTTCTCCCTTGATTAATGAAAATATTATATGAAGAAAAACGACTGAAAGTCAGATGTTTTTTTTATCGGGCGGCTTGCGTGAAGAATGAGGCTTGCGACGGCGGGAGAGTTTGGGAAAGAGGGTTCGTTTTTTTCCTTCCCCTATTTTTTCTCTTTCCCGTTCTTTTTTTCTTCCGTACAGGATAAGCCCATAAATAAATAAGACAGGCGTGATGATGACGTGAAAAACAGTCTCGCTTGTCGGTCTTGACGCTTCATAGTGGTAGGACGCTTCCTTTTTTGTTAAAACGGCATCGATTTTTACCGCTTCGTTTGCCGCGTCGTTGAAGGACGAAAATTTCTGAGGCATTGAAAAGGAAGAGTCGAGAGAAAAAAACGTAATGCCATAGGGGTGGTTATCGTAAAAACGCCGCTTTTGACTCGTTCTTTTGACTTCTGTTCGTATGATTTCGGAAATATCATACGTTTTGGTCGGTCTCAGTTTCCGGTTTATCAGCGTTGAAGAATGATATTCGCATTTTTGCGTATCGCTTCGACAATCAAAAGTAGAATACATGTCTCCGAAAAACAAAGAATATCCGAAAAGCAGAGCGGCGGCAAAGCAAAGGTACGGATTCTTATGATAGCGAGGGGGATCTGACAAAGGCTCCGTTTTTTCCGTTTTCTTTTTCCTTTTTTTATACAGATGAACACCGTAAAGAACGATTCCTTCACAGGCAAGGATTATGGCAAGCATGGCAAGGAGATACGGACGCGTTGAGGAGTCTTCTACAAAGAAGAGGACTATTCCGGGAATCAGGGGAAACAAAAGAAGCTCCAAATGCCAGTATTTTTCGTGAATATATCTCCAAAATTCTCTTCCCTGATCCGATCTTGATATGATCGTAAGGACAGCTACGGCGAGAAAAAACAAAAGAAAAATCAGTTGGATCAGACAATCCATTAAATAGACTCCTTATTTCTTGCGCGCTTGATACAATCCGGCGCCGAACAGAATTGATCCGGCTACAGAGATGATTTCGGCAAATATTTCAAGCATGATATACAGTAGAAGGTTGCCATTGTCCGATCTTATCAATTCATAATGATAGGCATCTTGATTTTTATCCAGAAATAAGCTGATCTTTGCGGCCTCGTCCTTCGCGTTGTCGCGGAATGAAAAATCATAGGGCATTTCGAATCCGCCGTCGGCGGAAACGAACGCAATTTTATAATAATGCTTCTTATATCCCGGTTTCCGCCAGTAATAGTGTTCCCTGATTTCTACGTTTTTGACGCCGGATATGTCATACGTTCCGGCCGACCTCAGTTTCTTGTTTGCCATTGTCGAACGGTAATATTGGCATTTTTGCGTGTCGTGCCGGCAATCGAAAATAAAGTCCTGATCTTTGAAAAAAAAGAAAAATCCGAAAACCAGAACAACGGCGCAAAGCAATCCTTTGAAATTAAAGCTTTGTTTTTCGTTCAGGCGCAATCCTTTCCGTTTGAACAAGACGTACAGCGTGATGAAAAGAATCCATGAAAGAATCAAAGGAACGGTGAATATCGTTAAAACGAAAGAAGACATAAGGAATGCTCCTTATTTCTTTGCCCGCGGGTGGGCGTTTGCGTATACGTCCATCATACGCTCGGCGTCGACGCCCGTGTATTTCTGCGTTGTCGATAATGAGGCGTGTCCCAGTAATTCCTGTATCGTGCGCAGATCGCTACCGCCCGATAATAAATGCGTGGCAAAACTGTGGCGCAAAGCGTGCGGCGTCGCCGTTTCCGGCAGTCCGAGCATATCCCTGATTCTGCGCATTTGCCGTTGCATGACGCCCGGATTGACGCGTTCGCCCCGCGCGCCGATAAACAAAGGCGAGGCGGCCGGCGCGCCGTCGGGACGTTCTTTTAAATAGTCTTCTATCGCCGTGCGAACAAAGGGCAGTACGGGGACGACGCGTTCCTTTTTGCCTTTGCCGTAAATCGTCATCATATCGGACTTCGGGCGGTCTTTTACGTCAAGGGAAAGCGCTTCGCCGATACGCAGACCGCAACCGTACAGCAGAACGACGAAAGCCATGTCCCGTTTTTTCAGCCATAAATCTTCCTGTAATTCCGCCGCCGTTTTAATGACGTTGAACGCCTGTTCCCGCGTCAGAGGTTTCGGCAGGGTTTTCGGCGCGGCAGGGGAGTGAATGACGCTGATTGCCGGATTCGACAACAGCGCGTTGCGTTCCAGAAACTTAAAGAAATTGCGCAGCGTGGACATGTTGCGCGCCAAAGACGACCGGCCGATTCCCTCCTGCGTTCTGGCGGCCAGATAAGCGCGGAAATCGGTGACTTCCATTTTTTGCAGAATGGCAAACGAAGGCGTTTTGCCGACATAGTTCTGTATAAAATCCAGAAAAGCGGCCAAATCCCGCCCGTAAGCCGCCGCCGTATGACCGGAGCAACGGCGTTCGAATTTCAGCCAGCGTTGCCATTCTTCAATTGCCGTCATCAAACGGTCGTCCGCCGCGTAATGAATGTCGACGTTTTCTGGTTCGTACAGTTTTGCCATAATAAAAGCCTGAAAAAAATCCGGAGAATTTCTTCTCCGGATTTTAAAGGATTGCTTAGGAACAATCTATCTTTTTTTACAGAATGGACTGACCCGTTTTGGCCCAGTCTTCCGCAAACGTCTTCAGACCGGAATCCGTCAGCGGGTGATGATAAAGCTGACGAATCACTTTCGGAGGAGCCGTCACCACGTCGGCGCCGATTCTGCCGGCGTTGATGATGTGTTCCGGACTGCGGACGGAAGCGACCAAAATCTGCGTCTTGAAAGAATCGTAGTTGTCATAGACCATGCGAATGTCTTCAATCAGCTGCATGCCGTTGACGCCCAAGTCGTCCAAACGGCCGACGAACGGAGAAACAAACGTCGCGCCGGCTTTGGCCGCCAAAATCGCCTGACCGCAGGTGAAGCACAGCGTCACGTTGACCATCGTTCCTTCGGAAGACAGAGCGCGGCAGACTTTCAGGCCGTCCTGTGTCAGAGGAACTTTAATCGTGATGTTGCGCGCGATTTTGCGCAGAACATCGGCTTCCTTCATCATCGTTTCGTAATCCAAAGCGGTGACTTCGGCGGAAACGGGACCGGAAACGACTTTGCAGACTTCCGCGATCAATTCCTTAAAGTTCATGCCCTGTTTGGCTGCCAAAGACGGGTTTGTCGTAACGCCGTCCACCATGCCGGTGGCCGCCAGGTCTTTGATTTCGTTTAAATCAGCTGTATCAACAAAAAATTTCATTTGAGTATCTCACCCTAAAGTTAGTAAATTGAAACTGATGTAAGAGTGTAAGGAAATGTCGTCCAAGAATCAATCAAATAAAGAACGTCTGAACGTTTTATTGCCGTTGCCGTTGGCGGGAACGTTTGATTACGCTGTTCCGGAAGGCATTGAAAAACCTTGCGCCGGCGCTTTTGTGCGCGTGCCGTTCGGTTCTCGCGTGATGACGGGAGTCGTTTGGGATAAAGGGGAAAACGGCGGCATCGACGATTCGAAAATCAAAAACATTTTTTCCGTTTATGATATGCCGCCGTTGTCGGCGGAAAACAGACGCCTGATCGACTGGGTGGCGGACTATACGCTTTTCTCTTCCGGCGCCGTTCTGAAAATGGCGATGAGCGTTGACGACGTTTTTCAGGGCGTCGGGGAAACTTTCGGATTCGTCAAAGCCGAAATCCCGGCGGATTTAAAAATGACTCCGGCACGTAAAAAAGTTTTGGACTATGTTTCCGATACGCCCGAAACGGCGGCGGAAATCGCCCGACAGGCGGGAGTTTCTTCGGGCGTCGTGACGGGACTGGCGGAAGCGGGGGCTTTGGCGCGTCAAAAAATCAAGCCGCTGAAATTCGCCGCGCCGCGCACGGATATAACGGGCGTTTCTTTGTCGGACGAACAGAAAAAAGCCGCCGACGCTTTAGCCGGAATGGTCGGCAAAGGATTTGACGTCTGCGTGTTGAACGGCGTGACCGGTTCGGGAAAAACGGAAGTCTATTTCGATATGATCGCGCAAGCGTTAAATCGGGGAAAGCAGGCGCTTATTTTATTACCGGAAATCGGACTGACGGGACAGTGGCTGGAACGGTTTGAGCGTCGGTTCGGCGTAAAGCCGGCGTTGTGGCATTCGGGTTTAAGCCAGCGGGTGCGCCGCGAAACATGGAAAGCTGTTCTGACGGGCGAAGCGCGCGTTTTGGCCGGCGCAAGGTCGGCTCTGTTTCTGCCGTTTTCCGAACTGGGCGCGATTATCGTCGACGAAGAACACGACGCTTCTTACAAGCAGGAGGACGGAGTCGTCTATCAGGCGCGCGATATGGCGGTCGTACGGGCGAAGCTGGAGAACATTCCGATCGTTTTGTCATCGGCGACGCCGTCTTTGGAAACCAGAATCAACGTTCAGTCCGGCAAATATAAAGAGGTTGTCCTGCCTAATCGTTTCGGTCAGGCCGTCCTGCCGGATATTCATCTGATAGACATGCGTCGCGATCCGCCCGAAAAAATCGCGGAATCGAAAAGCTTTCTGTCTCCCGTCCTGATAAACGAAATGAAAACGACGCTGGATAACGGCGAGCAAACTCTGCTGTTTTTAAACAGGCGGGGGTACGCGCCGTTGGTTTTATGCCGCAAGTGCGGCTACCGTTTCCAATGTCCGCATTGTTCGGCATGGCTTGTAGAGCACAGGAACGGGCGGCGGCTTGAGTGCCATCATTGCGGTTATTCTCTGCCCGTTCCGGACGTTTGTCCTGTTTGCGGAGAATCGGAACTGACTTCCTGCGGTCCCGGAGTCGAACGAATCAGCGAGGAAGTCTCCGTTCGTTTTCCCGATGCCCGGCAACTGGTCATTACCAGCGATTTAAACGCGACCGCGGCCGAGATGGCGGAGCTGATGCGCCGCATTCACGATCACGAAGCCGATATTGTTATCGGGACGCAGATTTTAACCAAAGGGCATCATTTCCCGGATTTGACTTTGGTCGGCGTTGTCGATGCGGATTTGGGCTTGAGCGGCGGCGATTTAAGAGCGGGGGAGCGGACGTTCCAGATGCTGCATCAGGTAGCGGGTCGCGCCGGCCGCGCCGAAAAGAAAGGGCAGGTTTTCCTTCAGACGTTTGATCCCGAAAACCAAATTATGCGGGCGATGAAGACCGGCAGCGCGGAACAGTTTCTGTTGGCCGAAGCGCAAAGCCGGCAAATGTTGAAAATGCCTCCGTTCGGACGTTTGGCCGCTTTGATTGTCAGCGGAACTTCGCAGGAACAAACGCAACGCGCGGCGGCGTTATTGGGAAAAGTCGCACCGGTCGGAAACGGCGTGCGGGTGTTGGGGCCGGCTTCCGCTCCGCTGGCGCTGTTGAGAGGAAAATATCGCTACAGGTTGCTTTTGCAGACGGAAAAACAAATTAAAATCCAGGAAGTTCTGCGTCGTTGGCTTTCTTCAGTTTCCCTGCCGTCTTCCGTACGGATACAGACAGACATTGATCCGTACAGCTTTTTTTAAAAAAAGACTATACAGGAAGCTTGAAAATCTCTACATTAAAGTGTTCTTTAATGGGGGGAGAACGTGGATAAAAAAAAGGCAAAATATCATGGCAATCATCATTCGCCCTTGTTTAAAACGGCAAAATACACTCAGCCCGTTTTTGCCGCGATTGATTTGGGGACGACGAATTGCCGTTTGTTGATTGCGACACCGACGCCGACCGGTTTTGCGGTTAAAGAAACTTTTTCCAGAATTACCCGATTGGGGGAAGGATTGGTCAGCGACGGCGTTTTGTCCGAACGCGCCATCAAAAGAACGATTTATGCTCTGAAATTATGCGTTAAAAAACTGAAAAAATATAAAACCGTCGAAACGCGGTTCGTCGCGACGGAGGCTTGTCGCCGCGCAAAAAACGGAGCCGATTTTATCGCCCGCGTCAAAAAAGAAACGGGATTGGAGCTGGAAATCATTTCGTTTGAAGAAGAATGCCGTCTGGGTGTTTCGGGGTGCGTTCCTTTGATTAACCGTAATATCCGTTATGCCGTTGTGTTTGACATAGGCGGCGGTTCGACCGAAGTGTCTTTGGCGAAAATCAATCAGAATAATCAGGTTAAAATCGAGGGCTTCTTATCGTTTCCTTTGGGCGTGATTACCGTTTCGGAAGCTTTTACGGGCAAAGATTTGTCTTCGGCGGCTTATCGCGCCGTTGCCAAAAAGGTCGTTTCCTATTTACAACCGTTTGAAAATAAATACGGAATTCTGCGCCTGATAAAACAAGGCGACGTGCAGATGATTGCCATGTCGGGAACGGTGACGACAATCGGGGCATTTCATTTGGAACTGCCGGCGTATAACCGCGCGGTGGTGGACGGTATGGCTTTAAGCTATGACGATTTGATCAAAGCGAAAAGAAAACTTGAAAAAATGACCTATGCGGAAAAAGAGGCTCACCCCTGTATCGGAACGCAACGGGCGGATTTGTCTTTGCCGGGGTGCGCGATTTTGCAGGGAATATGCGAAATGTGGCCGATCGGAGAAATCACAATCGCCGACCGCGGCCTGCGCGAAGGAATTTTATTGGATTTGATTCGCCGGAATAATATGCATTCGGGGAAAAAATGAAAAAGCCTTCCGCTCATATGCTGGCAACGCGGGTCAAAACCGCTAAAAAAAGATCGTCCGCTTCGACTCAGTGGTTGCAGCGCCAGTTGAACGATCCGTACGTCGCTATGGCAAAGCAGGAGGGGTATCGCGCCCGCTCCGCGTTTAAACTGATAGAGCTGGACGACAAGTTTCATTTTCTGTCGGCCGGAAAGCGGGTTGTCGATTTGGGCGCCGCGCCGGGCGGTTGGACGCAAATCGCGGTGAAAAGGGTTAAATCCACACCGGAAAATCCGTTGGTCGTGGGACTGGATTTGCTGGAAATGGCTCCGATTGCCGGAGCAAAAACGACGCAACTGGACTTTTTGGACGATTCCGCGCCCGACGTGTTAAAGGAAATGCTCGGCGGGCATAAGGCCGACGTCGTGTTGAGCGATATGGCGCCGAACACGACGGGCATGAAAGACATCGACCATTTGCGGATTATGGGATTATTGGAAACGGCGTACGCGTTTGCGTGCGAAATCCTTAATCCGGGCGGGGCTTTTGTCGCCAAGATTTTTCAGGGTGGGACAGAACAAAACCTTTTAAATGAAATGAAAAAACGCTTCAAAGTCGTCAAGCACGCCAAGCCGCCCGCCAGCCGCAAGGAATCTTCCGAATTTTACGTTGTCGCGACAGGATTTAAAGGCGAAGAATGAAAGACGAAGCCCGACTTCAAACGGTGATAGAGCTGGCGGACGCTCTGTTTTCTTTTGAACAGCCGGCGGACAACACGCTTAACGCTTATTTCAGGGCACACCGCTATATCGGCAGTCGGGACAGACGTTTTATCGCCGATTTGGTCTGGCTGGTATTGCGTCATTACGGGCGGCTTTCCTCTCTGACTTCGGAAAAGCCGACGGGAAGAATGGCGGTCGCGGCCTTGTCGTTTTATCTCAATAAAGAGCTTTTGCCGTTATTCAACGGGGAAAAATACGCGCCCGTGCCGCTGTCCGAAAAGGAAAAGGCGTGGCTTGCCTCTTTGCCCTCAGAAATGCCGCCGGCCTGTCTGGAATGTCCGGATTGGCTGAAAGACGGATTGGATAAAGCCGATATCGAAGCGATGACTTTTCCCGCTTCGACGGATTTGCGCGTTAATACGCTGAAAACGGAGAGGGATACCGTTTTGAAACTGTTGGAAAAAGACGGAATCAAAGCGGAAAAAACGCCGTTTTCCCCGTGGGGGATCCGGTTGGCCGAACGGATAAACATCACCGCTCATTCGCTGTTTCGGGACGGTCTTGTCGAAGTGCAGGACGAAGGCTCTCAACTGGTTTCCCTGTTGTCGCGGGCTCAACCCGGCGAAACGGTCATCGACTGGTGCGCCGGCGCGGGCGGCAAGACATTGGCTCTGTCCGCGATGATGCAGGCAAAAGGAACGCTGTACGCCGCGGACGCTTTTACAAAACGGCTGAAAGATTTACCGGAGCGGGCAAACAGGGCGGGGGCGGCGAATATCATTTTATTGAATGATTATAAAGACTTGAAATCCTATGATTTAGTGTTGGTCGACGCGCCGTGCACGGGGACGGGAACATGGAGAAGGGCGCCTGACGCCCGTTGGCGCGTTACGGCGGAACAGTCGGCGACAATCGTGAAAACGCAGGCGGAAATTCTGGATAAAGCCGCTTCTCACGTTAAAAAAGGCGGACGGCTGTTTTATATCACGTGTTCTTTGGAGAAAGCGGAAAACGAAAATCAGGCGGGGGCTTTTCTGAAACGTCATGCCGATTTTGAAATGCAAGATTTAAGCCCGGCCTTTAATCGTTTGACGGGACACGCCGCAAAAACGGAAACAATCCGCCTTCGTCCCTCGGAATTGCATACGGACGGTTTTTTCGCCGCGTCGTTTAAGCGAAAATAAAAAAGAGGGCCGAAGCCCTCTTTTTCAATCCGGTTTATTTTTTGGAATTCATCACTTCGTTTATTACGGTTGTTGCCAGCGTTTCGGTTTCTTTCGTATCCAATCCGGCGGACTGTAACGCTAACTTTTTGACGCAAGAGGTCGAGATGTTCTTCGCCGTCTTTTTGGCGTTTTTGGTTGTCAGAGTGCCCGCTTTCAGTTTTGCCGTGGCTTCCTGAACCATGCAACTGCGCAATTTGACTTTGGTTGAATCTTCTTTTGTTGCGGAATTAAAGGTTCCACAAGCGGTTAAAGCGCAAACAACGGCTAAAACGCCGATCATCTTTTTCATGATTTTCTCCTTGAATTAATTACGATGAAGTTTTTTTACCACAAAAAAACATATCGTCAACCGTTTGTTTCGTCATTGGTTCTATTGAGAATGGAGGAAAAAAATCAATCTTTATAAAAGTACGTAGGTTTGAAGGAAAAAAATGAGATCTTTGAAGCATATTTTCAATGAAGATTCTTTGATTAAACACTGTCCGGCGGAAATGAAATCAAGATCCGCCAAAGTGATCGGTACAATCGCCAAATATTCCAGAACGGGAAAAAGGTTGTTAAAACAAGCCCGTAAGGACGGCTACAAGCTGATGATGGTTTCCGGCAGCGGTTGGGCGGGGCAAGTGGACGCCGATCGCAAACTTATCGTTTTAAACGCGTGTGAATCCGATGAAAGATTGATAGAAACGCTTGTGCACGAATGCCGTCATGTTCAGCAGTTTTCCCGCGGCGTGGAGTACGGGTGCGGCATGTACAACATCAAAGACGCCGTTCGCCTGCATCGGTGTAAAGAAGCGGACGCCGAAGCCCTTACCGCCGCCGTCTGTCACGAAATACGCGTTTCTTCGGGCAGCGAATCCGCGTGGAAAGCATTCGCAGCCGGCAGGCCTTTTGTCGCGGCGGGATTGGAAAAAGAGGCTTTAAAGCAAAAAGATCCCGCCGTTACGCCGATAATGCTACGGGCAGCTTTCGACGGGTGGTATGCGGACGAGAGAGTGGTCCGGTTTTATGAAGAAAACTATATCGAAAAAGGGATTTTGACAGAGTGCTTCGGGCAAAAGGAAAAACTTAAAACTTACTTCCATAAAAAAACGACGTCGCAAAGGATTGTTTCTATGGTGTGTTCTGATAACAACGGAGACTGCTATTGGAACGTTAACCCGTTCGTTTTAAACGAGAGGAGCCGGCTGCTGGTTAATCAATCGACCGTACTTCGCGCGGAAAAAGTCCTGACCGGCATTGAAAAAATGACGGGGGTAAAACAGAATCATTCCTATCGCGATCTGCCGCTTCGTCAGGCTAGAGTTTATCAATGAGAACGGGCAAATCGGCAAAGTTGTCCGTTAAAGCGTCCGGTTTGATTTCTTCATACGGAATATGTGTATAGCCGTAAGACAGTAAAATAACGGGGACTCCGGCCGCGCGGGCGGTTTCCGCGTCCGTTTCGCTGTCTCCGACCATAACGGCTTCATTGTTTTCGCCGCCCATGCGCTTCACCGCTTCCCATAAAGGCTCGGGACGGGGTTTTCGTTCGGGCAGGGCGTCCGCGTCCAAAATCACGTCGAAATGCTTTTTTAAATCAAGTTTTGTTAAAATCGCTTCGGTCGGCAAGTGCGGCTTGTTCGTGCAGATGGCCAGACGGCACCCGTTTTTTTTCAGTCTGACTAATGTTTCAACAACATGCGGATAAGGTTTCGTTTCGGCCATTTCCGCTTTGCCGTACTGATCCAACCAGGCGGCCAGTAAAGCAGGCATTTCCTTATCTTCGATCGGCTCTCCGGTTAAAGCAAAAGCTCCTTTTAACAAAACGGGCGCGCCGTTGCCGATGACGGAAACCGTTTCCTGTTCCGTCAGAGCGCGGCGGCCGTGTTTTTTTAAAAACAGGCTGATTTCGCGGCACATGTCGGGAATACTGTTGATTAAAGTTCCGTCCAAATCAAAGATAATGTATTTTTTTGCCATTTTTTAATCTTTCGTAACAAACTGTTGTGATAATTTATTTCAATTTTCGGATTAAGTATGTCAAATTGCTTTTAAAATTACAAAGAAAAGGATTCTTTTATGTCTGAAAACAAATTAGTCGCCGTCGTTCTGGCCGCCGGACAGGGAACCAGAATGAAGTCCTCGTTGCCCAAAGTATTGCATAAGGTCGCCGGTCGTCCGATGATTAACCATTTGCTGGCGACAGTTGATTCTTTAAACGCGGACAAAGCCGTCGTGGTGATTTCCGAAGGAATGAAGGACAGCGTCGCCAAAGCCGTCGCGCCGCATTCGGTCGCCGTTCAGCATGAACAGCTTGGCACGGGGGACGCGGTTAAAGCCGCTTTGCCCGAATTTGAAGATGTTCGGGGCGATGTGTTGGTTTTGTACGGCGATACGCCTCTGATCGGTAAAGAGACGTTGGAAAGAATGCTTAAAGCCAGACGAAACGGCGCGGACGTGGTTGTTCTGGGTTTTACGCCCGACGATCCGAAGCGTTACGGTCGATTAATTATGGACGATAAAGGCGAATTAAAGGAAATCGTCGAATTTAAGGAAGCGACCGAAGAACAAAAAGCGGTTCGTCTTTGTAATTCAGGTATCTTGTGCTTTGACGCGCAGAAACTGTGCGGGTGGCTGAAAAAGCTGAAAAAACAGCCGGGTTCCGGGGAATATTACTTAACCGAAACGATTTCTCTGGCGCGTGCGGACGGTTGCCGCGCGGTGGCGGTTGAAGGAAACGAAGAAGAAATGCTCGGCATCAATTCGCGCGAAGAACTGGCAACGATGGAAAAGATTGTTCAGCGCCGTTTGCGGACGAAGTTTCTGGATCAGGGCGTGACGATGACCGATCCCGAAACGGTTTATTTCTCGTTTGATACGGTGCTGGGCAAAGACGTGACGATCGAGCCGAACGTGATTTTCGAAACGGGCTGTGTTGTGGAAGACAACGTCGAAATCAAAGGTTTCTGTCATTTCGAGGGAACGCATATCCGTAAAAACGCCAAAGTCGGGCCTTTCGCCCGTCTGCGTCCCGGAGCCGACATCGGCGAAGACTGTCATATCGGCGACTTTGTCGAAATTAAAAACGCAACTATTGAAACAGGCGCGAAAGTCAACCATCTTTCTTATATCGGCGACGCCCGCGTCGGCTCGAAGACAAATATCGGCGCCGGAACGATTACCTGCAATTACGACGGCTTTTTCAAGTCGAAAACGGATATTGGGGCGGGAGCTTTCATCGGCTCGGATACGGTGATTGTCGCACCCTGTACGATCGGGGACGGCGCGATGACGGCCGCCGGATCTGTTATTACAAAAGACGTCGCGGCAAACGCTATGGCAGTCGCGCGAGGCAAGCAAACGGCTTTGGACGGGTGGGCGGAAAAATTCCGCGCTCAGAAAAAAGCGCAGAAAGAACAAGCTAAAAAATAAGGAATTAAAGATATGTGCGGTATTGTCGGTATTATTTCCCACAGACAGGTAACTCCTCTTCTGATAGACGGTTTGAAGCGGTTGGAATATCGCGGATATGACTCTGCGGGTGTGGCAACGTTGATTGACGGACGGATTGAACGGCGCAGAGCCAAAGGGAAAATTGTTAATCTGGAAGCCAAAATCGCCGAAACCCCTCTGCCGGGAACGGTCGGCATCGGGCATACCCGTTGGGCGACGCACGGCATGCCGAATGAAACGAACGCGCACCCGCACGCGACAAAGCACGTTGCCGTCGTTCATAACGGCATTATCGAAAACTACCGAGAACTGCGCGACGAATTGAAAGCTTTGGGACACGTTTTCGAGAGCGAAACGGATACGGAAGTCGTTGTTCATCTGATTTCCCAGAAAATAGAAGAAGGCGCCGATCCGCAAACCGCCGTGGCGCAGTCTTTGAAGCGGTTGAAAGGCGCGTTTGCTCTGGCGATTATCTTTGCCGGCCGCGAAGACCTGATTATCGGCGCGCGCAAAGGATCTCCGTTGGCGGTAGGCTTCGGGGAAAACGAAATGTTTTTGGGCTCCGACGCTTTGGCTTTAGCGCCTTTGACGCAAAGGCTGATGTATCTGGAAGAGGGCGATTATGCCGTTCTGTCTCATACGGACGCAAAAGTTTTTGATGCGGACGACAAGCCGGTTCAGCGTCAAATCGTTCTGTCGGCAACTTCCGGCGCGATGATCGGAAAAGGCGGATACCGTCACTTTATGCTTAAAGAAATTTATGAACAGCCGCAAGTAATCGGCGATACGCTGAATACGATGATCAATCAGGATACGAACACGATCACGTTGCCGAATGTGCCGTTTGATCTGAAAGACGTGCCGCGTCTGACGATTGTTGCGTGCGGGACTTCCTACTATGCGGGCTTGGTCGGCAAGTATTGGATAGAATCCGTTGCCCGCGTGCCGGTCGATATAGACGTTGCTTCCGAATTCAGGTACCGCGCGCCCGTGATGGAAAAAGGCGGCGTCTCTTTGTTCATTTCCCAGTCGGGCGAAACGGCGGACACGCTGGCGGCTTTGCGCTACTGCAAAGATCAGGGGCAGAAGATTGTCTCAATCGTCAATGTGGCGGAAAGCACAATGGCGCGCGAATCCGACTGCGTTTTAAGAACACTGGCAGGACCTGAAATCGGCGTTGCCTCCACGAAAGCGTTTACGACACAGCTGACGCTTTTGGCATGTTTCGCGATCGCTCTGGGACGGGCAAAAGGCTCTTTGTCTAAGGAAGAAGAAGCCAGACTCTCTCATGCTTTGGTCGAAGTCCCGTCCCGCGCGGCGGAAGTTCTGAACAATGATGACGCAATTTCTAAAATCGCGCAGACGCTGTTTGTTGATTCCCGCGATGTCTTATATCTGGGACGCGGCAGCAACTTCCCGATCGCTTTGGAAGGAGCGCTTAAGCTCAAGGAAATTTCTTATATTCACGCGGAAGGCTATGCGGCGGGCGAAATGAAGCACGGCCCCATCGCTTTAATTGACGAAACCGTGCCGGTCGTCGTTGTCGCGCCGTCCGATTCTTTGTTCGATAAGACTGTTTCCAATATGCAGGAAGTTCTGGCTCGCGGCGGTAAAGTCGTTTTCTTCGGCGACGCGGAAGGTATGGCGTCGGTAAAAGATCGTTCCGCAGCCGCAATCGTCCTGCCGAAAGTCGATCCGTTCGTCGCGCCGATTTTATACGCGATTCCGGTACAGCTTCTGGCGTATCATACCGCTGTTGCCAAAGGGACGGACGTTGATCAGCCTCGCAATCTGGCGAAAAGCGTGACGGTGGAATAATGATGCTCAAAGAAAAAGCGGAACGAATCTTCAGACGAATCAGGCGCAATTTGCGTCCGGCGCTTTTGCTGTGGCTGCCGGCCGGAATAGTTGTGCTGTTCATCGGAATGATTTGTTTTGCGGTCGCTTTTTCCACGGATACGTCTTTTCATGCCTGCTCTCGGCAGTTGTCCGAATGTGCCGGAGAAAACCCGGAACTGTATCCTTTGTTAAAGTGTTCCTATAAAACGGCGTGGTGCGACGTTAATGTGGTTTGGAATAAAATGAATGGCACCGCGGTTGTTTCCGATTTGCCGGGACTGCCGCCCGTCGATGAAAAGGCCGATAAGGAACTGTTTGAAAAGCTGACTTCCGACGAATTTATGGAAAAAAGATTTCAGGAAATTGAGCAGGAGGAAAAAGAAGCGCTTTCAAAAGAAGATAACCTGTCCGAAAAAGAAGATTTAAAAGGATATATGGAAGAACTGCGCGCCAAACGGATTCAATTCGAAAAAGAAATGGCCGAAAAAAGAGAACAGATAATTAAAGAGCAGTCTTCGGAAAATAATTTGTCTGGTCAAACGGAAAAATAAAGCATATAAGAAATCGGATTTGAAAAAAGGTGCGATAATGGAAGAATGGTTGCCTGATTCCTGGCGTTCGAAACCGGCGGCGCACATGCCGGAATACGCGGATAAGGAAGAATTGCAAGCGGTTGAAAGGAAATTGCGCAAATATCCGCCGTTGGTATTTGCGGAAGAGGCTCTCCGCCTGAAAAAATCTTTGGGCGATGTTGCCAACGGCAAAGCTTTCTTATTGCAGGGCGGCGATTGCGCGGAAAGCTTCGCTGATTTCGGCGCGGGCAATATCCGCGATATGTTCCGTATTTTGTTGCAAATGGCCGTCGTTTTAATGTTCGGCGCTTCCCGTCCCGTCGTCAAAGTCGGACGCATGGCCGGTCAGTTTGCCAAACCCCGCTCTTCGCCGTATGAAACGATTGACGGCGTGACCCTGCCTTCCTATAAGGGCGACAACATCAACGGCATCGAATTCACGCCGCAGTCCCGCGCCGCTCAGCCGGAGCGCATGTTGCAGGCGTATCATCACGCTTCTGCGACGCTGAATTTGCTTCGCGCTTTTTCTCAGGGCGGTTTTGCCGATCTGAACAAAGTGCAGGAATGGAATCTGGGCTTTGTCGCCAATTCCCTGCAAGGCGAGCAGTATCGCCGTTTTGCCGACAGAATCAGCGAAACGCTTGACTTTATGGCGGCCTGCGGCATTTCCGCGGAATCCGTTCCGCTGGTGCGCGAAACGCCGTTTTATACCTCGCACGAAGCGCTCCTGTTGCCGTTTGAAGAGGCTATGACGCGCGTTGACACGTCTTCGGGCGACTGGTACGACTGTTCGGCGCATATGCTGTGGATCGGGGAAAGGACGCGTGATCCGAAAGGCGCTCACGTCGAATTCGCCAGCGGTATCTGCAACCCGATCGGCGTTAAAGTCGGACCGAAAACGACAGGCGACGATTTATTGCGTCTGTGCGATATTCTTAATCCGTTGAACGAAGCGGGGCGCCTGACGTTTATTGTCCGTATGGGCGTCGGTAACATTGAAGAAAAACTGCCGCCGTTAATTCGCTCCGTTGAAAAGGAAGGATACCGCGTCGTGTGGTCGTGCGATCCGATGCACGCGAACACGCAGGTCGCTTCCAACGGCTATAAAACGCGCGATTTTCAGGCGATATTGCAGGAAGTGAAATCATTTTTCGCCGTTCATCAGGCGGAAGGAACGTACGCGGGCGGCCTGCATTTCGAAATGACCGGTCAGAATGTGACGGAGTGCGTCGGCGGTTCTCAGAAAATCACTGAAGAAAATCTGGCGGAACATTACAGCACGTTATGCGATCCGCGCTTAAACGCCAATCAGTCATTGGAACTGGCTTTTCTGGTGGCTGAAATTTTAAAGAAATCAATGCCGGCCGTTTTAGCCGAGTAGCCTGACTTTAAAGTTTCGGGAAAGGTTTTTTAAGTTTCGGCGCTTTCTTTTCGTATTGCGCTTTCCAGAAATCTTCGCAACCTTTAATCATTCCGTCGCTTAAAAAGGCTTTTCCCAGCAGAACCGCATTTTGTTTTTCCGCGCGTATGCTCTGTCCGCCGAAACATTGAACGTATCCGTCCGGAATTTTTCGGTCATGTCCGAACAGCCGGCGATCGGGATATTTAAAATCCGTTTTGGCGATGATTTTATTATTCTGTCCGGACAGATCAATCATGATGACTTCAGGCAAAGTCCAGCCGGGAACGCCGACAAAGTTTCCGGCAAACAGTCGGTTGTCTTTTCTTGGAATTTGAGCGCCTTTTTCCCGGGAAGGAAATGTTTTCAGCAATTCTTCCGTTAAGACTTTATGTTCCTGATGCCGCAGACAAATTCCCTGAGAAATCAGGTTCTTTTGCGCATTATCCCATTTTGTCGTGAAAAAACCGAACAGTCCCGCGTGTCCGGAAACGGGACGATATAAAAAAGCCGTTTCCTGACGCGTTTCAAGCTTTTTCGTCAAATCTCTGTGCGTCATGGGAATAGCCGTTGAAACCAATTCGTAAACCAGCAAGAGGGTTAAAACGCTGGATACTTTTGCGACAACATTTTCCGCCAGCATTTTTACGCCGGCTACGGCGCATAAAGGAATGAAAAAGCTTAACGGGCGATATTCCAGAATATCTCCGCCCATTAAAAACAAATAAAAGAAAATGTAAGCCGCAAAGGTCAATGTTAACAAAAGCGGTTCCATAAAATCCGAACATTTAAGAACGGCAAATTTAAAAACAACCCAGATTACAAAGATAACCGCCCAAAAATAAAGCGCGTATTCCAATATAAACGACAGAATGTAATCGATTCCGAAATCGGGGAACGGTTTACGATAAAAAGCCAAAAAAGAATGAGGGACGGGATTGCCGTAAGTGTCGTTGATCCAAAAATAAAATTTGTTTGTCAACGCCAATAAAACAAAACCGATCATGCAATTTAATTTATATTCTTTTTTATTTATGAACCAAATCAGGAATAACGCGGAAGCCGGAATGAAGATTATTCCTTCGGCGCGGCAAAGAGCCAATAAAACGGCGCTGACGGAAATCGAAAGAGGCTCCGGGCTTTTATTATTTGCGGCGGCAAACGTCCACCACAATACCAGAAAATTAAACAAAGCCGTTTCCGTTCCCGAAGTCATAAACGCCAGAAAAGTTCGGTTCGTGAGTAAAATCAGACAAATTGCCAGAAACAGATAAAGACTTTTCGCCTGCATTTTCGACTGAATATCCATTCGGCGGACAAACAGGAAAATCAGCCAGATTTGTCCCATGGAAAAAACAAAAGTCAGCAGATGGGCGCTGAACGGGGGAGTTAATCCGATTGCCCACAAAATACGCAGGAGACTTAGCCATAAAAAGCTTGTGTATCCGCTGACCGGTTCAAACGGCGGCGGATTAAACGTATATCCTAATCCGTTGACGGCATTGGCAACATATCGGAAGGAAATAAAAGCGTCGTTCGCCGTGAAAGCATAACGGGAACCGGCAATATAGAAAATCAAAGAAAGTAAAACGAAAAGCAAAACAAAACGAAGAACACCGTTTGACGTTTTTACCGTCCATTCTTTTAAATTCAGCGGCGTAAACCGGAGCAGCGGTTCAAGCTCCGGAAGAAACGCTTTAAATTTTTCCGTATCCAACGCTTTCGCGTAACGAAATGAAGCGACGAAAGCATTTTTTGCTTTTAATTTGAAATCTACGATTTTTAATTTCAGTTTGAAAAAGCGATCCTTTAAGGCCATCTTACTTTCTCATATAAACGGTTTCGGGGGCTTTTTCCAATCTTTTGGCAAATTGTTTGACGCCTAACATATCTATCAGCAAATCCCAGGAGGCCATACATTCCGAATCGTCGCGGCAGACGTAAATCAAAAAGGAAGAAACAGGCTCGATTGTTCTGATTTGTTCCTGAACGGTCGTCTTTGTCGCCATTGCTTCTTTTAATAACGGATAAACGATAGCCATGGTTTGAATCGGAGACTGAATTAGCAGATGATCCGAAGCAACGGGCGTCAGTCCGGCGTTTTTTAAAAGCGTTTGGGCAAGCAGGGAAGCTGAAGTTTTATAAAAAAACTTCGTATAAGGCATTTGAACGATTTCGGCGATTTTTTCTTCGTCGGTTTCTTCGGCCCAATCGGCGATCATGTTTGTTACCAGTTCATGATGCGTGTTCAGCGTTTCAAAAGTGATTTTTTCCGCCGAAGTCAGATAAGAGTTTAAAGCAGGGCGTTTTTCGGCCGCTTCCGTAAAATCGGGGAGCGTTCCCGAACCGTCCAGCATAATTTCGGAAAAATGCTGAAGAGGCTGAACCTGAGGCTGCGGCGTTTCCTCTTTTTCTTTTTTGCTTAAAGGCAGAACCGGAGCTCCCGTGTCTTTTTCGACGGCAAGTATTTGCGTTATTTTTGCCCGTAAAGTGTTAAAGTCTTCCGGCCGGAAGATGTAAAAATAACAAAAAGCTATCAGACATAAAGACAAAACGATTTTGAACAGAGCGCCCACACAGCCGCCGGTTTTGGGCGGTTCCAGATTCCGGCCGCGTTTTTTTTGAGAAGAAGGCTGCTTTATTTTTTCCGGTTTGTCCGCGAATTCGTCGTCCGGTCCCAAATCTTCATCTTCTTCGTCTTCGTAAACAGCGTTCGGATCGTGGTCGAAACGATCTTCAAAACTTTCTTGTCCCGTCATTATGGAGCCCCCGATATTCAGTTTCGGGTATAGTATCGCTTTGCCGTCTGAAATGCAAAAAAAATCCCGTCTTGTCGTTATCGGCCGAGTTTGCTATCCTTTTCGGCAAACAGGAAGAAAGGAAGTTTTGCAAATGATTCTCGTGTTTGGTTCTTTGAATGCCGATTTTTTTCTGCCGTTGCAAACATTTCCTCTGCCGGGGGAAACGGTTCTGACGCCGCAGGCGTTTATTAAAGCCGGCGGAAAGGGCGCTAATCAGGCCGCCGCCGCGGCGAAAGCCGGCGGATTGGTCAAAATGATCGGCGCTGTCGGGGCGGACGAGGTCGCTAAAGTTCCCGTGACCGCATTGAAGGCTTTGGGGGTGGACTGCGCCGGTATGCAAACCAGCGATAAAGCGACCGGCATGGCAATGATTATGGTTGACGCCGAAGGGGAAAACTCGATCGTTGTCGCCAGCGGGGCAAACACTTCTTTGTCGGCCGACGTCGTCAGTGAAACTTTGCTTGGCGACGACACGCTTTTAGTTATGCAGATGGAAGTTCCCGTCGAGGAGAACTTTAAACTGATGCGCCGGGCAAAGGCCAAAGGGGCGCGCTCGATCCTGAATACGGCGCCGGCGCAGACGGCTTCGGCGCAGGATTTGGCTTTGGCCGATTATCTGATCCTGAATGAAATCGAAGCCGATACCGTTTACAGCGCTTTGTTTGAAAAGACTTTTCTGGGAACGGAGGAAAAAGCTCTCGCCATTTCCGAAAAAACGGGAGGAGTCTGCCTGATCACGCTTGGCTCAAAAGGCGTTGTCGTCGCGGAAAAAGGAAAGATTACAAAAGTTTCCTCTTTGTCGATTAATCCTGTCGATACAACCGGAGCAGGCGATGCTTTCGTCGGTATTTTCGCCGCCATGATCGACAGCGGCGCCGATACCGTGCAGGCCGTCAGATACGCTTCCGCCGGCGCGGGACTGGCGTGCCTGAAAATGGGCGCGCAGGAGGCGTTGCCGTCTTTGAAAGAAATTGAAGCCCGCGTTGAAGAAATTCAGGCCGTATAGGTTTTTTTATGGCATTGCGTTTCAAACAGTTATAAACTGATGCAAATTTTTATTTATACAGAGGTTTTTCAATGCTGATTGCACAACTTAATCCTGTTCCCGGGGACTTAGACGGCAATTTAAAACTGATCCATTGGGCGGCGGAGCAGTGCCCGCAATTTCCGGGAGAAACACTGATTCTACCGGCTTATGCTCTGACAGGGTGGCCTTTGGGGGATTTGGCTTACTCTAAATCGTTTATGGCGGCAGTTCATAAGAAATTAGGGGATATTTATCATAACGGGCGTGAAATTTTAACCGCTATTCCGGACGGCGCCGGCGGAGCGACGTCCGTATTGCTGAATGAAAAGGGCGTGCATTACGGCAACCGTTTTACAATGGACGGGCGGACGGTCGCCGTTTCCGTCGGTTTCGAGCCGGTTAACTGCGAAGGGGCGGACAGACTGATTGTTTTGGACGCCAAGCCTTTCCGCAGCGGTTCGGTGACGGAAACTTTGGAGCATTCCAGAACGTTTGCGAGTCGTATTCGTCTGCCGATCGTTTATACGAATTTGGTCGGCGGAAATGACAGCACGGTTTTCGCCGGCGGATCTTTCATGCTGGATCAGGACGGCGGTTTTATCGAATGCCTGCCGTTGTGGGAAACGGCGGTGGCCGGTGTCGACGAAATTCATTGGCCGTGGCCTTCGGAGCCTGAAAATACATGGCGCGCGTTGGTCTTGGGACTTGGCGATTTTGTTCGCAAAAACAATTTTAAAGGCGTTATTCTGGGCTTGTCCGGCGGATTTGACAGCGCGATGTGCGCGGCGATTGCCGTTGACGCTTTGGGCGCGGATAAGGTGCGCGCCGTGATGATGCCTTCCGAATATACGTCCCGGGACAGTCTGGCGGACGCCGAAGAAGTCGCGAAAACTTTGGGAATCCGTTACGATATTTTGCCGATTGTCGAACCTGTCGCCGGTTATAAAAAATTGTTGGCGCCGGTCTTTCAGGGACTTGAAGAGGATACGACGGAAGAAAATCTGCAGGCGCGTCTGCGCGGCGTTTTATTGATGGCTCTGTCGAACAAATTCGGCGATTTGTTGCTTTCCACCGGAAACAAATCGGAATCTTCCGTCGGATACGCGACGTTGTACGGCGATATGTGCGGCGGGTACGCTCCGATCAACGATTTATACAAAACGGACGCCTATGCTCTGGCGCGCTGGCGCAATGCAAACCACCCCGTTTGGATTAAAAACGATATTCGCCGGATTATGCCGGATCGCGTGATTACAAAAGCGCCGACGGCGGAGCTTCGTCCGGGGCAGAAGGACGAAGATTCTCTGCCGGCTTATCCGACTTTGGACGCTATTCTGAAAATGTTGGTGGAAAACGACGCCGGCATCGAGGAAGTCGTTGCCGCCGGCTATGAAGAAGCCGTCGTGAAAAAGGTTTACACATTGCTTCATCGCTCTGAATTTAAGCGCAAGCAAGCGACTCCCGGCATCAAGTTATCTCGTCGTTCGTTTAACGGCGATTGGTCTTATCCGATTACCAAGAAGGTCTAAAAACGTGATTACAGTTCGTTTTGCCCCCAGTCCGACGGGGTATATGCATATCGGCAATTTGCGGACGGCTTTGTTGAATTATTTGTTCGCTTTGGGTATGAAAAAGCAAACGGGAGAGGAGTTTTCTTTTCTTTTGCGTATGGACGATACGGACAGAGAACGTTCCAAACCCGAGTACGAACAGGCCGTTTACGAAGATATGCGGTGGCTGGGAATTCCCTGGGATCGTTTGGAACATCAGTCCAAGCGTTTGGCGCGTTATAACGAAGTGCTTGAGAATTTAAAGCAACGCGGACTGGTTTATGCGTGTTACGAAACGGCGGAAGAGCTGGAATACAAACGCCGCCGTCAGCGCGCCAGAGGTTTGCCTCCGGTTTACGACCGCGCGGGCATGAAGCTGACGGAAGAGGATAAAGCCAAATTGGAAGCGGAAGGACGCCGTCCTCACTACCGGTTTAAACTGGAACACAAAGAAACATCGTGGGACGATTTGGTGCGCGGGCACTGCTCTTATAACGGGGCGCATTTAAGCGATCCGATTATCGTGCGCGAAGACGGGACTTTTCCGTATATGCTGCCGTCCGTTATCGACGATATGGACTTCGGCATTACGCACATTATCCGCGGGGAAGATCACGTGACAAACACGGCCGTTCAAATTCAGATGTTCGAAGTTCTGGGCGGTAAAATCCCCGTTTTCGGTCACCCGCCTTTGCTGACGGGACGGGAAGGGAAGCTTTCCAAACGCTTGGGTTCTTTAAGCTCCCGCGAACTGCGCGAAGAAGGTATCGAACCGATGACGATTGCCAGTCTGTTGGCGCGCCTGGGAACGTCGGATCCGGTCGTTCCCTGCCAGACATGGGAAGAATTGGCCGGTCATTTTGATTTGACGCGTTTCGGGCGGGCTCAGCCGCATTTCGATACGGAAGATTTGTTTAAGCTGAATCCGCGCATCGTGCGGTCTATTCCGTTGGATAAAGTGAATGCCCGTCTGAAAGAACGCGGGGAAAAGGAAATTACCGCGGATTTTTGGACGGCGGTCAGTCCGAATATCGATAAAATCGCCGATATTGCCCAATGGGAGCAAATATGCTTTTCGGACGAAATTTTCGCTTTAAGCGAAGAGGATCGGACTTTCTGCCGTCAAACTCTCGAATTTCTGCCGGCCGGAGAGTTTGATCAGACAACATTCGGCATCTGGACGGGAATTGTTAAAGAAAAGACGGGACGGAAGGGAAAAGATCTGTTCCACCCGATCCGTCTGGCATTGACAGGCCGCGAACAGGGGCCGGAATTGAAAATGTTATTGCCTGTTTTGGGACGGGCTAAAACAGTGTTGCGTTTGCAAGGATAAGAAAATGACTTTAACCGTTTTTAACACGCTGACTCGCAGAAAAGAACCGTTTGTTCCGTTGGACGCAAGTCATATCCGTATGTATGTCTGCGGTCCCACGGTCTATGACCGCGCTCATATCGGCAACGCGCGTCCGATTATCGTTTTCGATACGTTGTACCGGTTGCTGAAACATCTGTATCCGAAAGTAACGTATGTCCGCAATATTACGGACGTTGATGACAAGATTATCAAAAAATCTCAGGAAAGCGGCGAACCGATTGATGTCATTACGCAAAAGACGTCGCGCTTTTTTCACGAAGACATCGCCGAATTGAACGCTTTGCCGCCCGATATCGAGCCGAGAGCGACTCAACATATTCCCGAAATGATCGATTTGGTCAAACGTCTGGTTGATAACGGTTATGCTTACGAAGCGCAGGGACACGTCCTGTTCAGCGTTTCCAAAATGAAAAATTACGGCGCGTTGTCCGGTCGCTCGATGGACGAAATGATCGCCGGCGCGCGCGTGGAAGTCGCTCCGTATAAAAAAGAGCCGGCGGATTTTATTTTGTGGAAGCCGTCCGACACGACACAGCCGGGGTGGGACAGTCCGTGGGGCTTCGGCCGTCCGGGGTGGCATCTGGAATGTTCCGCAATGAGCAGTAAATATTTAGGCGAAACGTTCGATATTCACGGCGGCGGTCAGGATTTGATTTTCCCGCATCATGAAAATGAAATCGCTCAGTCGTGCTGCGCTTTCGGTCATGATTTTTATGCAAAATACTGGCTGCACAACGGCCACCTGATGGTCAACGGCGAAAAAATGTCCAAGTCTTTAGGCAATTTCTTCACAATCCGGGAAATTCTGGATCAGGTTCCGGGCGAGGCTTTTCGTCTGTACACGCTCGGCACGCATTACCATCAGCCGCTGAATTGGTTGCCCGACGGCCTGAAGCAGGCGAAGCAGGTGATGGACAGATTCTATACGGCGCTGCGCAATACGCCGGAAGTCGATTTAACGGGCGTCGAGCCCGACGAAGAAATCGTTTCCGCGTTGGAAGACGATTTGAATACGCCGAAAGCAATTGCCGGTTTGCATGCTCTGGCTACAGCTTTAAATAAAGCGGAGTCCGAACAGGAAAAAGCGGCGGCAAAGGCTAAATTGTTGGCTTCGGCGCATTTGCTGGGCTTGCTGTATCAGGACGCGGAAGAATGGTTCCGCAGCGGATCGGCAACGGCGGACGGGTTAAGCGAATCGGATATTGAAGCGTTGATCCAAAAACGTGCCGATGCCCGAAAAACCAAAGATTTTGCGACGGCAGACGCGGTGCGCAAAGAACTTGCCGAGAAAGGCATTGTGATTGAAGACACGCCGTCCGGTACGCAATGGAAAAGAATGTAGGAAATAACATCTTGATAAAAAACGGATTTGTTTTATCTTGTGAAAAAAAAGAACGATGACACATATTTGTAACTATTCCTTTTTTTAAAAAAGGCGTATTCTATAAATAAAGGTGGAATTTTAAATCGGTGAGGGCGCAATGAAAAAAACAGCATCTAGAATAATAGCATGGCGTTTGGCAACCGCGGTTTCAGTAGCGGTTTTGTTGGCAACATCTTCTGTCCGAGCTGATCCGTTGCCGACGGATCCGTGGGGAACGTCTCAGCAGTCGGGCGTGGCTCCGAATGCGGGCGTGGTGCAAAATGCGCCTTCTGCTTCTCAGCAGGTGCAGTTGGTGGGACCTGTTATTTACGGATCTCAGCCGTATCAGCCGACATATGCGGGCGGAGCGAATAATATCTGGAATACGAAAATGCCCGAATTTACCGGGGAAATGACGACATGGGGCGATTCGCCGAATGCCAAATACAATGCTCCGGAAGTGAATATGCACAATATTTTGTCGATTACGCAGCATTTGCGCAACATGGGATATAAAATCCCGACGTCCTTTGAAGAAAAAGTGAAAAAGGCTCCGAATGCGGCACGTACGCGTATCTTTAACGCCATGAATGAAATGGCTAGAAATGACGATCCGTTCTCAAAAGGGGCGCGCATGGCGTTGCAGGCCTTTGAACATGAAACGGGCTTGTCTTATGAAAACTTAGTCGGCAATTCATTGAATTTGATGTCGTCGAAGTAGGAATAACGCAAAAGTTTAAAAGCACCGTTTTTTAACGGTGCTTTTTTTTATGGACAATAAGCATCAGAAAACGCCTTTTAACACAGGAAGGTTCTTTTTTGACGAATCAGAATTTTTTATCGCCAAATCAACCGTTTTGAGGTACATTAAAAAGTATCGTTTTCCGGACGGGAGAAATAAAATGCTTGTTTTAAAAGTTTTGCTTTGTTTTGCTTTTCTGGCCGTTTTCGCGTCAAACGCGACGGCGGAAAGTATTGCCGGCACCGCTGAAAAAATTGCAAAAATGCATGATCAAAAAGCGGAATTGGAAAAGGATAAAGTCAAAACCGGTGAAAAAATTCAGGATATCGGGAATTTGACGATCGAGGATTTCCTGGAACTGGAAGCCGTGCCGGACGGTATGAAATCCGTTTCCGCTCAGGCTTTGCACGGCACGTCGGATCGCTTTGATTTTATGACGCAGGAACAGATGTTGCAATCTATCGCCACAATGCGCAGACAAGGTATTGCCTTACCGGAAGATTTGGAAGAAAAAATCAAGAAAAATCCCGAAAAAGCATCGGAATTGATGAGCGAAGCTTTAGATGCCGTTCCGCCGACAGAAATCAAAGATAAAAAAGATATCGCTCAGCAACGTAAAAATTTGATCAAAGATGCCGAAAACAATTTGGGCATAGATTTTAAAAATATTCTGGAACAGCAAAAACGCCTGATGACTCCCACCACTTCTAAGGGAAGAAGAAGAGGCAGAGGCAAAAAATAAACAATGACGCTGAATGAAAAAACGGACGGCTCCGCTCTTTTCGCACGGCCGGCTTTTATTTTGGTTCGTCCTCAGCTGGCGGAAAACGTCGGGACGGCGGCGCGCGCAATGATGAATTGTGCTTTATCCGAAATGCGTCTGGTCGATCCGGACGAAGATCCTTTATGTTCCAGAGCAATCGCCGCGTCTTCCGGGGCGGAAGAAATTTTACATCGGGCAAAAGTTTTTAAAACGGTTGCCGAAGCTGTTGCCGATCTGCAAAAAGTTTACGCGACGACCGGCCGTCCCCGCGACATGATAAAACCTGTTTTTACCGGGCAGGGTATGGCAAAAGATATTTTAGAGCATGAGCAAAAAGGAACAAAGTGCGGCGTGTTGTTCGGCCCCGAAAGAACGGGACTGGAAAACGACGATATGATTTATGCCGACGCGATTGTGAATATTCCTTTAAATCCGGAGCATTGTTCTTTGAATTTGGCGCAGGCGGTTTTGCTGACGGGATACGAGCTGTTTCGTTTGTCCGATACGACGCGGGACAGGGTTTTATCCATGCCGAAAACGGAACCGGCGAATAAGCAGGAAACGGAACATTTGTTTGATCATCTGGAACAGGAATTGGAGTTGGCGGGATATTTTAAGTCACCGGAAAAACGGCCGCGCATGATGCGCAATCTGCGCAATATTTTTATGCGCGCGGAATTAACGTCTCAGGACGTACGCACATTGCACGGCGTTATTACGGATTTAGCGCGCCGATGAATTTTTCTTGTCGGCTTTTTTAGCTTTTTTGGCGGTCTTTGTTTTAACCGGAGCTTGCTTTTTCGGCTTGGGCGGCGCTTGTGAAGCGCAAACGGGCGTTCCGTCGTCCAAAGACACCATTTCCTCTCCGTACGGGCAGTTGAAACAGCCGCCCTGTTTGTTCTTGTAAGGGGCGTTTTTAGGGCAGGCGCGACAGGTCCATTTGCCTTCCATGTTCTTTTCGACATAAGGGCAAAGAAAGTCGTTTTGACTGGCCAGTCGTCGGCAAATATCAATTTGCTTTTGAGCCGTTTCGTCTTCGGGATACAGGGAAGGACAAACGTTTGTCAGTTTTTCTTTGTTGTTAAACGTTGAGTTTGCTTCTTTTTTTGCAACGGGCAAAACGGTTTTATAATCCGCGCTTAATTGCAAAGCCAAGCGTTCCAAATCTTCGGCAGAGACGGCTTTTTTTCCGGTTTTTTCGGCTTTTCCGTTGATGACGGGGTAAAAGCTTAAACACATGGGATAGTCGTTTCGTCTGACCAGCAGCGTTCCGGCCGGACATCTGAAACAAAACGGTTTTTCCTGAGAAATATCAATCATATAAACCGTGTTTTCGGGACAGGAAGCGCATGCGCCGATTTTCCGGGGATATTCTTTCTTTTCGCCGACGGAGCATTTTTCCCGTTTTTGGTACAGAAAGTTGTAAATGGTCGGCGCGGAGGTTTTGGGAATATAGGAATATTGGTATCCTCCCCAGGCATGAGAGGAATAAATCAACAAAAACAAAAGGAGCAGCTTTTTCATAGTTCCTCCTCTTTTTCTTCTTCCCGCCAGGAAAGATTTAAATCGCATACGCCCGTCATTTCGGCGCCCAGACAAGCGTTTGCGTAACGGCTGATTTTAATCACATTCTTATTTTTCAAAGCCTTGATGACCAAGCGTTTGTATTCCGGCGTCGTGTAAAAAGTAATGCCGCAGGCTTCAAAAGTTTGATCCCCGATTCCGGCTTTTTCGATATAGCCGTCATGAACGTCAAAGCTACGATAAAAATCCGGATTGAAAATTTTAACGGCATAGGTCGAAATTCTGGGCGGTTTGCGATCCGTGTTTTTCAGGCAGTCCTCGGGAATCAGTTGATCCCGGACGGTTTTCTTTCCGACGGAAGGCTGTGATTGGCCGTTTAAATCGTTCCAGTCGGCCAGCGTTTCTTTTAAATCTGTCTGAAGCAGAATGGTTTTGGCTTTTTCTTTATCTTTCGGAACGCCGTGACCGTAAAAGGACATAAGCGCCTGAACCAGAGGATTGTCACATAAACTCAGCCAATATTTCGTGTCTTTGATACTGCGGCGCATGCCGATGCCGAAATACGACATTTCAACCAAAGCGCAACGGGCGGATTTGTTTGGCGCTTTTTTCGAATGAGCTGCTTTGCGCATATATTTCAACGCTTTTTCGTAATTGGCGTGAACGCCTTTGCCGTCCATGTACATTTTGCCCAGCCGGTACTGCGCGTCCGCGTCGTTTCCGTCGGACGCTTTTTTATAGTAAGTCAAGGCGTTGCCGTAATCGCCCATGCGATAATAAATGCGTCCCAGCTCTTTATGGCAGAAAAAGTTTTTTTCCTTTTCGGCGCATTTTTTATACCAGTCAATGCCGGCTTCCGTGTTTTGAGGCACGCCGTAGCGTCCGGAATAATAGGCAAATCCCAAAAGAGAGCAGGCGCGCAAGTGGCTCTTTTCACATAAGCGAGTCAGTTCCGGCAAAGCTTTTTTCGGCTTTTGCCGATATAATAAAGCTTCCGCCTCCTGAAAATCTTTTTCGTTCTTTTTCTTTTCGATTTCGGCCGCGGTCGGCTTTTTTTCGGCGGCTTTCTTTTTGGAAGCAGGGGCGGCCTGCACGCTTGCCATTGCTAAGAAAAATAACAGCAATATCAAAAAAAAGCGTTTCATTCCCGATGCCTCCGTGTCTGGCCGCAAGCAGTATATCTTGGACGCGCATAATTGACAAAGCATAAAAAAAGCTTTCTAATATTTTTCTTGTTTTTGAAAGGGATTTAAGAAAATGATTTCATTTTCCAATCTGTTTTTTTCCTGTCTGGCTTTGCTGTTTGCCGCCGTTGTCCTGTTGCTTGTTTTGCTGAAGAAAAACTCTCGGCTGAATGCGGAAAAAAATGATTTGCTCGCCAAATCGGGGCAGACTTTGTTTCAGCAGGAACAGTTGGAAGAACTGAAAAAGGAAAACAGTCGCTTAAATGATGAAAACGGGCGGCTGAAGGAAAAAGCGGCTGTTTTGGAAACTCAGATGAAAGAGGAAAGCCGCCATTTAAACGATAAAATCGAAGAACTGAAAAAAGCCCGCGAAGAACTGTCCGTACAGTTTAAAGCCGTTTCCGCCGATCTTTTGAAAACGCAAACCGCCGATTTTAAAAAAGATCAGCAGGAATCTTTGGGGCAGATTTTAACGCCGCTGAAAGACCAGTTGGACGCTTTTAAAAAGCGTATGGAGGATATTCATCAGACGAATTTAGTGGACAAAGGCGAAATGAACAAACAGCTGGAAAAGTTGTTCGGAATGAATCAAAGCCTGTCCGAAGACGCCAAAAATTTGACGAATGCGTTGAAAGGCAATACGAAACATCAGGGCGACTGGGGTGAAACGCAGTTGGAACGCGTGTTCGAAGTCGCCGGTTTCGAAAAGGGAATCAACTATTCCACTCAGGAAAACTTTAAGGACGAAGACGGGAATAACAAACGTCCCGACTATATTGTCAATCTGCCGAACAATCGTCGTCTGATTGTGGACTGCAAAGTATCTTTGAACGCCTACATGCGCTATATCAAGGCCGAAACACCCGAAGACAAAAAGAAATCTTTGGGTGAACACGTGCAGGCTTTGCGCAACCATATCAAAGAGCTTGCTTCCAAAAACTATCAGTCGGAAATCAAAGAGCAGGGCTTGGATTATGTGTTTATGTTCATTCCCGTGGAACAGGCGTATATCGAAGCGTTAAGCGCCGATCCCGAAATTTACGAAGCGGCCTATCAGAACAATATTGCCGTGACGACGGCGTCTTCTTTATTGCCGGTGCTACGCACGATTGAAAACCTGTGGCGGATTGAAAAGCAGAACAGAAACGTTCAGCAGATTGCCGAGATCGGCGGAAAACTGCATGACAAGCTGGTCGGGTTTGTCGAAGATATGCAGGCAATCGACAAAGCTTTGACCAAAGCCAAATCAAGCTATGACGATGCGTTTAAAAAGTTGTCGGAAGGCAAAGGAAACGCGATCGGCTGGGCGGAAAAACTGAAACTTCAGGGCGCGCGGGTCACTAAAGAATTTCAAGTTGATTTTGACGATCAGGATCTGCCGCAAATTGAAGGAAATTAATTTTTTCTGACGGAAAACGGACAGCCGCAATAATCCTGCGCGTACATACCCGTTTCTTTGATTAATTGCTGGCGCCGCTGTTCCAAACCACCTTTGCGCCAGTTCGTTTCGTCATAAGGGACGCCGGTTTCTTCCGAAGCTTTCTTTGCCGCGCGATTGACCTGAGCCATATCTTTGTAGCGCGAAACGCCCAAAACGGAACTGACCGCGGCAAAACCGTTTTCTTTCGCGTATTCCATCGCGCGTTTCAATCTGAAATAAAAGCAAACGGAACACCGTTTGCCGCGCTCCGGCTCGTTTTCCAATCCGTTGACGGCTTGCCGCCAGTTTTCGGGATCATATTCCAAAGAAACAAAAGGCACATTTCTTTCCTGACAGAAGCGTTCATTTTCTTTGCGCCGTTTTTCATATTCTTCCGCGGGCTGAATATTCGGATTGTAAAACAGAACGGCGAAATCCTTCTTTTCCCGCGCCAACTTTTCAATTACGGCGCAGGAGCAGGGGGCACAGCAGGAAACCAACAGGAATTCAGGCATGATTTGACGGCAAAAAAAACGGCCGAAAAAACTTTCAGCCGCTTTTTCAGGTGAAATACAGAATTACTTTTTCGCAGCGGCTTTTTTGGCAGGCGCTTTTTTAGCAGCGGGCTTCTTTTCCGCTTTTTCAGCAGTAGCCGTTGTTTTCTTCGCGGCTGTCGTTTTCTTTGCAGCGGCTTTCTTTGCCGGTTTCTTTTCTTCCGCAGCTTTTTCACAGCAACAGCAACATTCGCCGCCGTCCTGAGCTTCGGCTTCTAACCAGCAATCAATTTCCACGCCTTCCGGACAGCCATTGTTTAACCAAACAAAGTATGCTGCTTCACGGATTTCATCTTCTTTAGCCATTAGTCTTCTCCCAAAAACACAAAACAAAAAATCTTATTCGGCTTGATTGTTTCCTCATGCATCTACCTTTTTAGCCGATTTTTTTTAAAAACTCAACGCTTTTTAAATAAAACGGCCGTTTCATCAAAAATAAAAAAATAAAAAGCATAAAAATCAAAAGGTTAGGAGTCCCGCCACGGACGTAAAATACTGAAATGATCGGCGTTTTTTTCTAAAACGGGCAATATTTCCTGTAAGGCGGAAGCCCGGGCGCGGGTGTTTTGAGCCGAAAAATAGCGCTCGCGTTTTTCCAGTCTGGGCAATACCAGTTCCAGATCGGCATTGATGTATCGGATATCGACCGTATATCCCGCCTGCTTGATTTTTTCGTATAATTCGATGTGATAAGGCGTCGCGTTGGAATGCTCGAATAAAATGGGCAGTTTATGCTTTACGGCCTGTTTCAGCAGTTGGTATCCGATAAATCGCGCGGGCAATTCCCAACGTTCAAAAGATCTTTGCCGATCCTTTACGTGTTCGCTGAGGTAAGTCGGCAGATCTTCCATTAAAGCGTCAAAGGAAATATACAGAATTTCCTTGTGAACGGTTTTAAACGCTTTGCACAGACAGCTTTTTCCCGAAGCCGGCAGACCGCAGATGTTAATCAGGTAAGGTTTTTCAACGGGCGCGATTCCCTCAAGCGCATGCTTTACCGCGTTGCGGATTTCTTGTTTGATTGCCCTTAAGTCAATGTCGGGCGGAAAAATTTTGCTCAACTCGGAGTAAGGGGCAAGAATTTTATTAATAACGGACTGCATGAAAATAATCGCATCTCAATAAACAGCCGGATTCTACAGCATCGCGAATATTGAAATCAATCAAAAAGGATTGCGCTTTAACCTGTTAAAAAAGTGGAAAAAAAAGGATTGTTTGTATATACTGACAGGAATTTAATTTTATGGAGATTCTTTATATGGCGCAGGAACGAAAGATTAAACCCAAAAAAACACCGGTTATCAGCGGATCTGACGTAACGGACGTCAGCAAACGCGGCTGGGTGATCAAGGAAAAGAAAAATCATTTGATGGACTTGGCGGCCAGTTTGCCGATTACGATCGAAAACGTTACTCCGGAAATTAACGAAGGTCGCTTTGCCGTTAAGCTCGAAGTCGGCGATACGATGGAGGTCTGGGCCAATATTTTCAAAGATGGCCATGATTTGCTCAAAGCCGTTATTCTTTGCCGCTACGCGGATTCCGACGAATGGTGGGAAGCGCCGATGTACGAAGTCAATCACGGACTGGCTTTATGGGGCGGCGATTTATGGTTCGGCGACAACAAGCGCTATATTTACACGATTGAAGCCTGGGTCGATGAATTCGGTACTTGGCGTGACGGAACGATGAAAAAGCTTGATGCGGGACAACATGTCGTTCTGGAATTGGTGGAAGGCGCCAATATCGTGCGCAAGACGTTGGAAAGACTGAAAAAAACGACGGAAGTTCGCGATCCGGACGCCCGGAAATACGATATAGATTTTCTGACCGATATGTTAAAGGCGTTCGATTCCTGCGATGACGAATATGAATGCGCCGGTATGCTGATGAGCGAAGACGTTCTGGAAGCGATGGATCGTTGGCCGGATCGCGAACAGGCGACGCGTTATGATCGCGAATTGGAAGTTTTCGTCGATCGCGAACGGGCGCGTTTCGGCGCCTGGTATGAAATGGACGTGCGCTCTCAGGGAACGGAGCCGGGCGTTCACGGTACGTTTAAAGATGCTGAAGCACGTTTGCCGGATATTAAGGAAATGGGCTTTGACGTCGTTTATTTGTTGCCGATTCACCCGATCGGTCATACGCATCGCAAAGGCAAAAACAATTCGTTGCTCTGCGAGCCGTGGGACGTCGGGTCTCCGTACGCAATCGGATCCGAAGAAGGGGGACATAAAGCCATTCACCCGCAATTAGGGACGATGGACGATTTCCGTTCTTTCGTTCATCGGGCGCAGGAATTGGAAATGGAAGTCGCCATGGACTTCGCCATTCAGTGTTCGCCGGATCACCCTTGGATCAAGGAACACCCCGAATGGTTTACTTTCCGGCCGGACGGCACGATTAAATATGCCGAAAATCCGCCGAAAAAATATCAGGATATCGTGAATGTCGATTTTTACGGACCGCGAAGCGAAGATTTGTGGCTTGAATTGCGCGAAACATTTATGTTTTGGGCAAACGAAGGAATCAGAATTTTCCGTATCGACAATCCGCATACAAAGTCCGTTCCGTTCTGGGAATGGGTTATCCGCGAAGTGCAAAACGTTTATCCCGACACAATCTTTTTGGCGGAAGCCTTTACGCACCCGTCAATGATGCAGATGTTGGCGAAAATCGGATTTTCACAGTCTTATACTTATTTTACGTGGCGCGAATCCCGCCGTGATCTGGAAGAATATTTTACAAGCCTGATCCATTCCGAAATGCGGGATTATTTCCGTCCCAACCTGTTTCCGACAACGCCGGACATTATGCCGTTTTATTTGCATGACGCGCCGCGTTCGGCTTTTATTATCCGTTATATTCTGGCGGCGACTTTGTCTCCGTCCTACGGCATGCTGAACGGGTACGAATTGTGCGAAAATGACGGAATTTTCGGCAGAGAGGAATTTAACAATTCCGAAAAGTACGAAATTAAAACGCGCGACTGGAACGCCGATGGCAATATCAAGGATTTGATTGCGACGGTCAACTGGATCCGGGGTGAGAACTATGCCTTGCAACTATATGAAAATCTTGAATTTTATACTTCGGAAAACGAGAACATCATGTTCTACGGCAAGATGACTGAAAACAGGGATAATATGATTTTTGTCGCGATCAGTCTGGATCCGTATCACGGTCAAGCCGGACGCGTTTGGTTTCCGACTGAAGAAATGGGAATTTCTTTCGGCGGACGGTTCTGGGTGGAAGAATTGCTGAGCGGGCGCGAATTCGAAGTGCGCGGCAACGAATTGTTTGTCAATTTGTATCCCGCGGGCAATCAGGCCGAGATTTATCGCGTGACGCCGATTGACAGGGCGTGGTGATAAAAGGTAATAAAGTGGCAGGCGCTTTGTGTCTGTCACTTTATATTTAAACATTCTATTTAACTTAACAATCAGGGCAATTTCATGCTTTCCAATTTTAAAGATCAGGATTTTTTGTTAACGGATAAAGAAGAACTGAAAGATATTTTTAAAGACGTGGTTTTCCAGGATTCTTTTTGTAAAAAGCTGGAGGCTTTTTTGCCGTCCAAGCGTTGGTACAGCGCTAAGGACGACACGATCGCCACGGTTTCTTTTCAGGCTTTGGTTCCGTTGGACAAAGTTTTGTTGGCTGTTGTTTTAGTGGCTTTAAAAAGCGGTGAAAAACCGACTTTTTTAATTCCTTTGCGCATGGCGTTGGAGCAGGCGGCGGACAGTGTGCCGGAAGCTTCCGTCATTACGGGAATTGGAACGCCGGATAAAAAAGGCGTGATTTATGATGCCGTCGGCGATGACGATTTTGCCGCCGGTCTTTTGGAGCTGCTGAAAAACGATGTTTCAACAGACGTCGGAGAAGGAATGACGCTGACGGCTTCTTCTACTTCTACCGGCAAAACGCTGATTCAGGAAGTTGACGGCTTGCCGCAGGAGGTTCTGGGCGTCGAACAAAGCAACACTTCTTTGGTCATCGGCAAAAAGATTATGCTGAAAATGTACCGCCGCACGGCTTTCGGATCCAATCCCGAAGTGACGACGACCAGTTTTCTGACGGAAGAAGCTCATTTTGAAAACACGCCGGCTTATTTGGGAATGCTTGAGCTGAAATATGCGGATAACAGGACGATGGCTCTGGGCGTTTTGCAGGCGTTTGTGCCCAATGTCGGAAACGGGTGGGCCTATACGCTGGATTATCTGAAATCTTATTTTGTGGAAGCTTTGGCGGGACAGACCGGTTTGCGGCATACGGCTTATCTGAAGCAAGCGCGTCTGTTGGGCAAAAGAACGGCTGAAATGCACAAAGCTTTTGCCAAAGGAACGGACGAAATCTTTAAACCGGTTCCGGTCATGGCGGACGATTTAACAGCCTGGCGGGATCAGGTTATCGCGCAGGCGGATAAAACGATTGCCGTTGCTCAGGCAAATGTGGATCATTTGACGGGCGATTTGAAAAAGCGTGTGGAAAACCTGATTAACGGCCGCGAACGTATTGTCGCCCGGATAGCGGAATTGCTGCCGGTGGTCGCGGACGGGAAAAAGACCCGTTTCCACGGTGATTATCATCTGGGGCAGGTTGTCCTTGATAAAGACGGTGATTTTTATATTCTGGATTTTGAAGGCGAGCCGTTGCGCCCGATCGCGGAACGGCAGGTAAAACAATCCGTTTTAAAAGACGTGGCCGGTATGGTTCGTTCTTTCGACTATGCGGCGTTCGGTTCCGTTTTGTTGTATGTTCTTCCTGAAAATCAGAAAAAGGCTTTGGAATTGGCGTCTAAGTGGCGTGAAAAGGCAACTCAGGCGTTTTTGGACGGCTATTTCGAAAATATGGAAGGGTGCGATTCGCTTCCGTCGGATAAGGAAACAACGCTGAAGCTGATGGATTTGTTCGTTTTGGAAAAAACGCTGTACGAAGTGATTTATGAAGTCGCCAATCGTCCTGATTGGCTGGCGATACCCATGAACGGCCTTGCTCGTTTAATCAACCTCGATGGAGAATAAAATATGAAAAATTATTTAGATGACAGTATCGTAGAAGCTCTGGTGACATCGGGGTACGGAGACCCGTTCTCTATATTGGGATTGCACCGCGAAGGGGCGGACGGCGATTTGGTTTTGCGCACGTTTCAGCCGCAGGCGCAGAATGTTTATGTGCTGGAATATGAAACCGGAAAAATTATGGCGCAGATGGAACGCGTTCACAGCTCCGGCTTGTTCCAGTTCGAATTTCCGGCGGATTGGGAGTTTTTCAAATACCGTCTGCGCATTGATTTGTGGATAGGGGAATCTTACGACACGGAAGACCCTTACCGTTTCCCGCCGGTATTGGGGGAAATGGATTTGTATTTCCTGTCCGAAGGATCCCATCTGGACGAATATGACCGGTTAGGCGCGCACCCGATGACGCATGACGGCGTCGAAGGCGTGTCTTTCGCTCTATGGGCGCCGAACGCCCGCCGCGTTTCCGTCGTCGGACCGTTCAACGAATGGGACGGACGCCGTCACATGATGCGTCCGCGCGGTTCGACGGGCGTGTGGGAAATCTTTATTCCGCATATTTCCGCAGGCGTTTTGTATAAGTATGAACTGATCGGACCGGACGGCAATATTCTGCCTCTGAAAGCCGATCCGTTCGCGTTCTATGCCGAAAAGCGCCCCTCGACCGCTTCCGTCGTTTATGATTTGGAAAAGTATGAATGGCAATCCAAAGGCTGGGAAAAGAAACGCGAGAACATCAATGCGATGGACGCTCCGATTTCGATTTACGAAGTGCATTTGGGATCCTGGAAACGTCACTACGACGACAACAGTTATTTGTCTTATCAGGAAATGGCAAATGATCTGGTCAACTATGTCAAAGACATGGGATATACGCACGTCGAATTGCTGCCGGTGAACGAACACCCGTTTGACGGTTCCTGGGGCTATCAGGCGACGGGGCTTTACGCGCCGACCAGCCGCTTCGGCAAACCGGACGATTTCCGCGCGTTAGTGGACGCTTTCCATAAAGCCGGCATCGCCGTGATTATGGACTGGGTGCCCGGACATTTCCCCAAGGATTCTTTCGGTCTGGCCGATTTTGACGGCACGGCTTTGTATGAACATGCCGATCCGCGCCGCGGCGAACATAAAGACTGGGGAACGAAGATTTACAACTACGGCCGCCGCGAAGTGAACAACTTCCTGACGTCGAACGCGATGTTCTGGAACAAGAAATACCAGATCGACGGTCTGCGCGTCGACGCGGTCGCTTCGATGCTTTATCTGGATTACAGCCGCAAGGCGGGCGAGTGGATTCCGAACGAATTCGGCGGTCACGAGGATTTGGAAGCCGTCGCTTTCCTGAAACGCACGAACGAGCTGATGTACGCCAACTGTCCGGGAACCGCGACGTTTGCGGAAGAATCGACCGCATGGCCGATGGTGTCGCGTCCGACATATATGGGCGGTCTGGGCTTTGGCTACAAGTGGAACATGGGCTGGATGCATGACACGCTTGACTATATGGCCAAAGACCCGATTTACCGCCGTTATCACCACAACAAGATGACGTTCGGCATGCTCTATGCCTATAACGAAAACTTTGTTCTGCCGTTAAGCCATGACGAAGTCGTGCACGGCAAGTGTTCTTTGTTGAACAAGATGTCGGGCGATCGTTGGCAGAAATTCGCGAACTTAAGGGCGTATTACGGCTTTATGTACGCATTCCCCGGCAAAAAGTTGTTGTTTATGGGTAGCGAGTTCGCTCAGGATCGCGAATGGGATTACAACGGTTCTTTGAGCTGGCATTTGCTGAACGACCCGATGCACCGCGGCGTTCAAAACGCTGTGCGTGATTTAAACCATATTTATCGCGAAACAGCGGCGTTGTATGAGCAGGACTATGATCCCGCGGGCTTTGAATGGATTGATCCCGATAACGCGGACGAAAGCGTGTTTACGTTTGTCCGTTATGCCAAAGATCGCGAATCCGTCGTTGTCGCCGTGTCCAACTTTACGCCGGTGCCGCGCGAAAACTACCGTATCGGCGTGCCGAAAGCCGGCCGCTATGTCGAAGTGTTCAATTCCGACGCCGAAATCTACGGCGGTAGCGGCATGGGCAATATGGGCGGCGTAGATACGCAGGAAGAAGAATGCAACGGGCGTCCGTATTCCGTTTCCGTTACGCTTCCGCCGTTATCGACGACACTTTTCGTTTTGCAACGTTGATTGTGGAGTAAAGAATGCCTACCGGAATTCGTGTTTTCCCCGGCCGTCCTTACCCTTTAGGGGCGACTTGGGACGGCAAAGGGGTGAATTTCGCTTTGTTCTCAGCCAATGCCGAAAAAGTGTTGCTGTGCCTGTTTGATGAAACGGGAACGCGCGAGATTCAGCGAATCGCTTTGCCGGAAAGGACGGACGAGGTTTGGCACGTTTATCTGCCGGATATTAAGCCGGGGCAGTTGTACGGGTATCGCGTGTTCGGTCCTTACGATCCGGAGCGGGGACACAGGTTCAATCATAACAAACTGCTTTTGGATCCTTACGCGAAGTCGATCAGCGGCAATCTGATCTTTCACGAAACGATGCAGGGCTATCGTCCCGAATCGCCGAAAGAAGACATGTCTTTTGACCGTCGCGACAGCGCGCCGTTTGTGCCGAAATGCCGCGTGATCGACGATTCTTATGCCTGGGGAGGAGATCTGCCGCCGCAAAAACCGTGGACGGATACGATTATCTATGAAACGCATCTGAAAGGATTTACGTTCCGGAATCCTGAAATTGATGAGCAGGTTCGCGGAACTTTTGCCGGTATGGGAACGCCTCGGGCGGTTGACTATCTGAAAAATCTGGGCGTGACGGCTGTGGAATTTCTGCCGATTCAGGCTTTTTTTACGGGCAGTCACTTGCTGAAAGCAAAGCTGCATAACTATTGGGGATACGATCCGATTTGTTATTTCGCGCCCCAGCCCTCGTATATGGCGGGGACGGATATCGGCGAAGTCAAGAATATGATCCGCCTGTTTCATGAGGCCGGCATCGAAGTCATTATGGACGTTGTGTACAACCATACCGGAGAAGGCAACCAGAAAGGGGTGACGCTTTCTTTCCGCGGGATAGACAATGCCGTTTATTACAGATTGAGATCGGACAATTCCCGTTATTATGAAGATACGACGGGTTGCGGCGCTTCGTTTAATGTGGAACACCCGCGCGTCATTCAGCTGGTGATGGATTCTTTGCGCTATTGGGTGGAGCAGATGCACGTGGACGGCTTCCGTTTCGATCTGGCGCCGACGTTGGCCAGAACGGGCGCCGGTTTTACCAATAAAGCCGGATTTTTAACGGCCGTTCAGCAGGATCCCGTTTTGCAGCGCGTTAAAATGATTGCCGAACCGTGGGATATTGGTCTGGGCGGCTATCAGGTCGGCGCTTTTCCGCCGGGGTGGTCGGAATGGAATGACCGCTTCCGCGATACGGTTCGTTCGTTCTGGAAAGGGGATAAAGGGATTATCGGCGATATGGCTTCCCGTTTGACCGGATCCAGCGAAACTTTCGGTTATCGCGGGCGTCACCCGTGGACCAGTGTGAACTTTGTAACGGCGCATGACGGTTTTACTTTAAAAGACGTTGTCAGCTATAACGAAAAGCATAACGAGGCAAACGGCGAAAACAACCGCGACGGCACGAACGATAACAGAACCTGGAACAGCGGGGCGGAAGGCGAAACGGGAAATCCCGTCGTTTTAGAGTTAAGACGCAAAAGAATGAAAGCGATGGCGGCGACTTTGCTGTTGTCCTTGGGTGTGCCGATGATTACCGCCGGCGACGAGTTCGGCCGCACGCAAAAGGGAAATAACAACGCGTACTGTCAGGACAGTCCGATCAGCTGGTTGAATTGGGAGGAAATCAGTCAGGACGACGCCGCTTTTACGGAGCTGATCCGCTATTTGATCAAGCTGCGTCAGGGGCATCGCATTTTCCGTCGCAAACGGTATTATGTCGGGAGAAAAGCGGGCGATTCTCCGATCAAAGACATTACCTGGATTACGCCCGAGGGGTTGGAAATGTCTCCGGCTGATTGGAACAAGCCGTATGCGCAAAGCTTGTCCGCGTTGATTTCCGGTTCGCTGAGCGTTGCTTTTTGCAATGACGAAGGGCGTTTTTATTCGGACAACCACTTTTTTATCGTTCTGAACGCGTTCCATGACAGCATTGAATGGCTGTTGCCGGAAGTCGAGCAGGGGACTGTCTGGAATTTGATTTTGGACACGTCGCGGGATCAGCCGGCCGTTACGAACGAAACGTATATGCCGGGAGATTCCTTTAACGTGCCGGCCTGGTCAGTTCTGCTGTTTGAAGCGCCGCTGACCGATAATGAAAAGGCCGTTTTGCATTCCCGCGCCGGAATGACGGGTATTCTGGGAAAAGTGTATCAAAATGTTCAGAACAGTCGTTTGATCGCTACGACAAAAGATCTGGACAGCCTGGACTTTATGACATACGGTCCGATGGGACCGGTGGCGACGTTGGCCGATCTTGAAAAAGAAGAGGAAAAAGACGGATTTACCCGTTTGATATAAGGACGATGAAACGTGGTTTTGGATTACGAGAAAACAGTTGATGAACTGGCCGAAAAAGCCGGAATTCTGCCTGAATTTGAAGCGGAAGGCGGTGTTTATCCCACTTCTTTTGAAACAAAAAAGGCTTTGCTGAAGGCTTTGGGATTGCCCGCGGATACGCCGAAGGAAGCGTCCGCTTCTTTGCGCGCTGTTTCGGAAAAGCCGTTCAAGCGCGCTTTGCCGCCGGTTATGGTTGTTCGCCGCGAACAAAAAACGGCCGAGATCCCCGTGACCGTCGTTGCCGGAACGAAAAAAGGAGCTTTGAGCTGTCAGATCGTTCTGGAAAACGGAAAAAAACTGTCGGTCAAAACGAATCTTTCCGATATGCCGGTTTCGGAAAAAGCAACGATCGGCAGGCAGAAATACGAACGCCGCGCTTTGAAAATCGAAGTGCCGGAACAGTTGGGCTATCATACGCTTTCCGTATCGGGCGACGCTGTTATAAAGCAAGGGCGGACAATGGCGCTGATCGTCGCGCCGGAAAAATGCTATATGCCGGAAATGATGCAAAACGGCGGCAAACCGTGGGGCTTTCCGGTGCAACTGTACGCGCTTCGTTCCGATCGCAACTGGGGAATCGGCGATTTTACCGATTTAAAAGAAATGAACGCCGTTGCCAAAACATTCGGCGCGGATATTGTCGGGATTAATCCGATCAACGTGGCTTTTGCGGCGAATTGGGAAACGGCCAGCCCGTATTATTCCTCCTCCCGTTTGTTCTTAAATCCGCTGTATATCGACGTCGAAGCCGTTGACGGCGCTAAGACGGCGTTGAAAAAATGGAAAGCCTCCGCCGGCGTCAAAGCCCGTTTGAAAAAGGCGAAAGAGTCCGCTTTGGTCGATTACGCGACGGTCGGCGCTTTAAAGACGGAGGCTTTGCGTCTGCTGTTTGCCGCGTTTAAAGGGGACAAGGATTTTGACGCTTTTTGCAAAGAGGGCGGCAAAGAATTGGACAGCGCCGCATTATATCAGGCGTTATCGGTTTTCTTTGTCAACGATCGCGGACTGCACGCTTCTTCGGACGATTTGGATCAAGCCGTAAATCCGGTCGCAACAGTGGAAGATTTAGTTCTGAAAAAAGGAACGGGCTTTAAATCCTGGGGTAAGGCGTATGCGTCTCCCGATACCGAACAGGCGCGCCGTTTTGCTGCTGAAAACGCAAATGAAATCCGTTTTTACAAGTTTATGTTCTGGATTGCCGACCGGCAGTTTCAGGCCGCTTGTGATGAAAGCAAAAAACAGGGGCTGGAAATCGGATTATATCAGGATTTGGCTGTCGGCGTTGCTTCCGAAAGCGCGGAAACATGGGGGGCGCAGGAGCTTTTCGCAACGCGGTTAAGCATCGGATCTCCGCCTGATATGTTTAACGCGAACGGTCAGGAATGGGGCGTTGCGCCGATGCGTCCCGACGTAATGCGCGATGAAGCTTATGCGTCGTATCGCCGCATTTTGTCCGCAAATATGAAACGGGCGGGAGCCGTGCGCATCGACCATGTTATGGGTTTGGTGCGGCTGTTCTGTATTCCCCGCGGAGAAAAAGGCGCTTATATCAAATATAACGTCGAAGATATGATAGGCATCGTCGCATTGGAAAGTTGCCGGAACAAATGTCTGGTTGTCGGCGAAGATTTGGGCGTGGTGCCCGACTTTTTCAGAGGAATGCTTGAAAAAGCGGGAATTTTATCTTTCCGCGTATTCCGTTATGAACAGACAAACGACGGCCGTTACAAACCGTTGGACTCTTATCCGAAAACGGCATTGGTCGCTGCGGGAACGCACGACATGCCGACGTTGGCCGGATATTGGTTGGGAACGGATATAGAAATCGCCCGAAAAATCGGGCTGATGAACGAAGAGCGCGCCATTGCGGCGCGTTCGGCACGGCGTAAAGATCGCTTTGCCGTTGTAGAATCTTTGTCACGGTCGGGACGGTGGTTTGTTGATTCGCGCTCTTTTGAAGCGGAAATCAACGGAAAAGAGCTTCCCCGCCGGTTTGTCGAAAAACTGTATTCCTATCTGGCGACGGCGCCTTGTTGTTTGCTGTTGGTTCAGTTGGAGGACATTCTGGAACAAAAAGAGCAGATGAATATGCCCGGAACGAATACGGAGTATCCGAACTGGCGTTATAAACTGCCGAAAACCGTTTCCGAATTGTACGACGATGAAAAGATGAAGCGTTTCTGTGCGGTTATTCGTCAAATCAGGCAATCATAACTTTTCGTAAAACCGGAGAAAAAAGATGCCGATGTTTTTTGTCCTGTTATTTATTCTCAATCTGGCATCGATTATCGTTACGCTGAAAATACTGGTCGGCTACAATCCCGAATTTTCTTTCCGGCGCAAGATGAGCATAGCTCTGATTGTTGTTTTTGCGTGGTTTTCTCCGACAATCGCCGGCATGATCCGTTGGCTGAAGCTTTTGCCGGAAAAGGCCGGCGCTTATGTGTCGCAAGGATTGTATACGCTTTTTATTGCGGCGATGTTTTTGCTGGTGATTTTGCTGATCCGCGATCTGTTCTGGATTCACGGCTATAAAATTGCCAAAAAACTCGGGAAAGCTTCTCCCGATTACGATCCGATGAAGCCGGAAGCCATTAAAAAAGCCAATGTGATGGCCGTCGCCGCCGCCGTATTGCTGTCAGTGTATTCATTGTACGAAGGCATGAAATTTCCCGCAATCAAAGAAATAACCATCAAAACGGAAAAAGTAGCGGCTCCCTTTAAAATCGTCGCGTTAACGGATACTCATATTTCTCCGGCGACTTCCGTTGCGGCGGTGGAAAAACTGGTTCATACAGTGAACAATTTAAAACCGGACGCTACGGTTTTGGTCGGCGATATCGGAGATTCCAAACCGGCTTTTTTAGAACCGCAAATGCGGGCTTTGTCCAAACTTGAAGCAAAGTACGGTGTGTTCGTCACATTGGGTAATCACGAGTTTTATCACGGCGCTATGGACTGGGAAATGAAATTCCGGAAAATGGGCTTGTTCTATTTGGCGAATAACGGCCTGATGCTGAACGGAACGAATGTTTATGTGTTTGGTCTGCCCGATCCGCAACTGTTAATGATTACGGAGCCGGCGATGGAGAGAATTAAAAGCAATATGAAAACGGCGCCCGAGGGAGCGTACCGCGTGTTTTTATCCCATTCTCCGCGCTTTATCAGACGGCTGAACAGGGATTTGACAGATTTGCAGATTTCAGGTCATACGCACGGCGGCCAGATTTTTCCGTTTCATTTTTTTGTAAAGCGCTTTAACGATTTCGTTGCCGGCTTATATGACGTTGACGGCATGAAGCTGTATGTTTCCCGCGGCGCGGGCGGGTGGGGGCCTCCGATGCGGCTGTTTGCTCCGTCCGAAATTGCCGTGATTACGCTGATGCCAAAAAACGCGGCTGATTAAACCGCGTTTTTGAAAAAATATGAAAAATTAAGACTGTTGCTGTTCCTCTTCGCTTTCTTCGGCAACGGAAGCCGGCGGCGGAGTGAAGCTTGTCTTGAAAACGTTTTCCAGAATGCCCTCTCTGTCTTCGTCTTTGGCTTTTCCTTCCGTTTCCAAAGCGGCCAGAGTTTCCAGCATGGATACTTTTTCCTGTGCCTGAGCGGCGGCTTTTTCATACCGGATACGCGTCTGGATTAACATGAACATCAGACCGCAGGAAATTGCGATCGGCAGTCCTAAGGTTACGGTCGTCATAAAAGTCGAAATATTCGGCATTTTAAAGGAAATGCCGGCGACGATCATCAAAACGGCTATAATGGCGAACAGGCCGGAAATGACATACCAACCCGTCATCTGATTTGTTTTCGTCTGGTTTTGCTTAAGTTGCTCGTTCCAGTAATCAAGAGCCGTGCCGTAACGGATACGGCTGGCGACGCTTTGGCGCAAAGAGGCCAGCTGGCGTTCATGGTCGTTTTGAATTAAATTCAGCTGATCCCACATCGCGTTGACGGCGCTGTCGGAAGTCTGCTTGATTTCGGCAACCAGACGGGAAACGTATTCGGCCACGTCGTTTCTGTAGCTTTGCAGCTGACGCGTAGCTTCTTCAAACCCTTTTTGCAGGGACAGGTGTTCGTTTTCCAACGGCTTAATCTGTTTTTCCGCCATTTCGACACGGCGGATTATGCTGTTGATTTTGCGCAAAGTTTCGGACACTTTACCGTCCAACATTTCCGGCTGAATATTTGTTCTGAACTGTAATGTAAAGGCATATCCGAACGTAAAGCTTTCCGCGTCGGAAGACGTGCTGAACCCTGCCGCTTCAGACAAATCGGCCGCTCCGGTCGCGCCGGCCAGCAATCCCATCAGCATCGGTTCGTAACGGTACATAATCGTCGCCATTTTTCCCAAAGTGCCCTGGGAATGGATACATTTGAAGCCCAGATAAGCGTTTAAGTCTTTCCGGATAATGGCAAATCCTTCGGCCGGCGTCATTTCGCCGCTAAGAACGGCTTTTGCCGCTGAAAAAACGGAACGCGGGGTTTGCAACTGAAAATCGATGATTTTCTGAAGGAACGGTTTTGTCGCTTTTTCGGAACCGATAATATCGTGCCAGGCTTTCAATTCGGACGAAGCGAACAAGCCTGCTTCGGCAAAAGAACGAAGCTCGACGGTATCGCCGTTGTCGTCCAATTCGATATGGATCGGCACACTGAAAGGAATATCTTTTTCTTTATCAAAAGAAAAATCTGTAACGGCGGAAATGTTATTTTCTGTAGTCATGGTTCAAACTATGTCGTATATCACTTTAAAAATCAACTGTTATCATCATTGTTTTTGAAAGGGTAGGACAGATAAAGCAATCGTGAAATTTCCCTTTTGTTTTCTGTTTGTTTGTTGGCGTAAACGCCGTACATTCCGAAAAGCAAAAATCCGATGAACGAGAGAAAAGCCGGAGGAAAAGTCCATATGGCGCCACACAAATCCAACCCTAAAACAGATAATATAAGCGCCGCAAACGCAAAAAATAAAGCTGGTAACGAATAAGCGATGGCAGGACGTTCTTTATAGAACAAACGAAGTATCATAAATAAAATCTTAAAGCCGTCCTTTATGGTTGATAGTTTGCTGAACGAACCTTCCGGGCGAGCAAAATAATTTGTTTCCACTTCGGCATAAGGCAATTTGTTCATGGCGGTAAAAACGTTCAGCTCCGTTTCGATTTCAAAGCCGTTGGAGCAGGCGGGAAAAGTCTTCACGAACCGTTTGGAAAAGACACGCAGTCCGGACAGCATATCTGTTTGTTTGATTCCGAACAAAATCCGGACAAGGAATGTCAGCAGAACATTGCCGAATCGATGCCCGAAACGGTAAGCTTCCCGCTGCTGTTCTTTGCGCGTGCCGATAACCATGTCGTTTTGCTCAAGCAACAGCGTGTCGATTAAATGGGGCAGAGTATCTAAATCATAGGTCATGTCGCCGTCGGTCATAACATATATGTCCGCGTCAATATCGGCGAACATGCGGCGGACAACGGATCCTTTTCCCTGCTGGCGGACAAAGCGGACGATTGCGCCCGCGTCCGCCGCGATCTGCGCCGTGTTGTCCGTAGAATTATTGTCGTAAACATAGATTTTGGCCGCGGGCAAAACCTGTTTTGCTTTTTGCACGACGGCGGCAATCGCTTCCGCTTCATTGTAACAGGGAATTAAAACGGCGACCTGAGCGGACATGGGTTTCTCCTTAAAGTTTTCCGGTCAGATCAGTATACGAAATAACATTCGAGAATGAAACGATTTTTAATTTTTCTCTTTTTTCCGTTCAATCGCACCATTTTAAAAGAGTTTTGCGTAGGTAAAATAATACCAATATTTTATCTTATTGATTTTATTTGATTTTTTTAACATAAAAAATGTTGACATCTTTGCTCGGGCATTATACCTTAAACGTCAGTTTTTAACTGTAACTTTTTAAGGAATAAAACTAAATGCAGACCTTATCCATTAAGCCGTCTGAGGTCAAAAAGAAATGGTATCTGATCGATGCCGAAGATTTGGTCTTGGGACGTCTGGCCAGCATTGTCGCCAAAATTTTGCGCGGCAAGCATAAAACCTGTTATACGCCGCATGTTGACTGCGGTGACTACGTTGTAATCATCAATGCGGAAAAAGTGCATCTGACCGGCAAAAAGCTGGAAGACAAAGTGTACTATCGCCACACCGGTTTCCCCGGCGGAATCAGAGGCGTGACCGCCGGCAAGGTGATTGAGGGCAAACACCCCGAACGCGTCATCATTAAAGCTGTTGAACGCATGATTACGCGTAACCCGTTGGGCCGCAAGCAGATGACTAATCTGCGCGTTTATGCCGGTCCCGAACACCCGCACGCCGCTCAGAACCCGGAAGTTTTGGACGTCGCCGCTTTGAACCCGAAGAATAAGAGGAATTAATCATGGCTGGTTTAGAAGATCTGAAAAAAGAAATGATTGCTCCGGCCGCTGAACCGGCTGTTGTTCGCGAACCCAAGAAAGATAAGTTCGGCCGCGCCTATGCGACCGGCCGTCGTAAAGACGCCAGCGCCCGCGTTTGGCTCAAATTGGGATCCGGTAAGATGACGGTTAACGGAATTGATATTGAAAAATATTTTACCCGTCCCGTTTTGCGCATGATTATCAATCAGCCGTTTGAAGTGACCAATCGCGTCGGTCAGTTTGATGTTATCGTCACGGTTTCCGGCGGCGGTTTGTCCGGTCAGGCCGGCGCTGTCCGTCACGGTGTCAGCCGTTGTCTGGACAACTTTGAACCGGAATTGCACACCGCGTTAAAGCGCGCAGGCTTCTTGACCCGCGACCCGCGTGTTGTCGAACGTAAGAAATACGGTAAAGCCAAAGCTCGCCGCAGTTATCAGTTCAGCAAACGTTAATCGTTTCGGCTTTTTACGAAAAAGGGGCTGTATCATTTGGTGCAGCCTCTTTTCTTTAGAAAAAAGAAGATGCCCGTTTATATAACAAAAGACAATCCCGAAAAAGAACGGTTGGTCAGAAAAGCGTTTTCATTTTGGCGGCCTTCGATTGATGTGGAAAAAATCATCTTTTTGCCCGGCGGAAGCAATTCGATTGTCGTCAGGGCAGGGGATTTTGTTTGTCGCTTTCCTCAAACTGAAACGGCTTTTATGGCAATGCGCCGGGAAGCGGTCGTAACAGAGATTTTAAAGCAAAATTTTCCGTTGTTTTCCGAAACGACGGAGGTTTCCGTCGTCGAACAAACCGAAGATGATTTTCCGGAATTTTCCTGTCATCGGTATATCCCGGGCAGAATAATCGATAACAGACGCGGGGAAACGGAATTTAATATGCCGTATAATCATTTGACGGCTCGGCAGAAAAAGAGACTGGCTGAAAGAACAGCCGCATTTTTAGCCGGACTTCATTCAATCCCGACAGAGCTTTTTCAAGATCTGCCGCCGCTTTCAAACGAACAAAATTGGGATTTTACGGGACGCGTCAATGTTCGATTAAGTCGGGAATTGTTATTAAAAGCGACAAACGGACGGGTGGATTTAAAAGAATTTGAAACAGAATGTTCTCAAAATGCCGTTTTTTGCCACAATGACTTAAGCGGCAGCAATTTATTGGTGGATTTGAACAAAAAAGACGTTTTGGCCGGCGTTATAGATTTTGGCGATGCCGGCGTTTTTCCTCAAACAAACGAATTTATTCCACTTTATAAGATAGGACGGGATTTCGTCTGTCAAACGGTCGAAGAGTATAACAAAATTTCGCCAATTCCTGTGGATATGCGGGAAATTGATTATAAATTTTTATGCTTTATCGGATTTTTTTTGGAACAGCAAAAAAAGCCGTCGTTTTTTACAACGGCGTTGATTCAAGATTTTGTTCAATCGCTTTCATACACGCATCTGATGTAAGCGCCGAACCCGCTTTTAATCCAAAACGGTCTGTATTGTTCTTCGCCTTGTTCGCCGAATTTTTTTACGAATTTATCTGGTTCTACTTCTATGTGTTTTTTGGAACCGTTTCCAAAAATAATGCGGTAACCAAAATCTTGTCCGTCGGGTTTATGCGTAACTCTTTGCGACCAGTAAGGCCAGCCGCCGGGATCAAAACCATCGGTAAAACCGCCGATTTCATCTCTGTGTTTATACATTTCCCTCAATTCTTCAAGGGTGGGCAGGCGTTTTCCTACTTCTGCACACCATTTTTCAGCGGCGGCACCATTTCCTTTGTTTTTGGGCGGAGGCAGATTTGCCCAATCGACGATTGCGCCGGTCCTCAAGGTATACGCGTTGCTTTCTGCCGCATTAAGCAGAGAAAGAAAAACGGAAACAGAAAAAATTAAAAATTTAATTTTACCGTTCACGGGCTTTGCCTTTTAATGCCGCTTTCTGTTTTTCCGAGTTTTCCATGGTTGTTAACAGAGCGCGATTCAACGATCCTTTTTGGTTGCCTTTTTTCGCCTGGTTCAGTTTTTCTTCATACGCTTTAGTTATTCCTTTATCGGATATTTGATCCACAACCTGACGGACTTTGGCTTTTTCTTTGCCGTTCGGTGAGAAATCTTTTAAAGACATGACGCCTTTGGCGTTCCATTCTTTAACGCGTTTTTCTTCATCGGGAGTCAGTTCTTCCTTGTTTTTCAGTTTTGTAAACAGATGGAGAGCTTCTTCCATTTTTATAGCGTTGACAGCTTTACGGATTTCTTTCTGCTCTTTTTTATGGTCAGCAGGATTAGAAGCCGGCGCTTTCGGGTCGCCTTCAGCTTCAAGGCTTTGCTGCAATGATTTAGGTTTAGGAGCGGCTTTCGGATCACCTTCAGCCTCAATACTGTGCTGCAATGATTTGGGTTTAGGATCAACAGACTTTCCGCCATTGTCATTGGTGGGATTTGAATTCTTTTTAGTTTCTTCCTCTAAAGCTTTTGTTGCTTCAAGCTTTTGTTCCGAAGTTAATTTTTTATCGTTTACAATTTTCCATAACGCGCCCAGATTAACGTGCTCTTCTTTCATACGCTGAGCCATTTCGAGCTCTTTATCCGTAACCGTTTTTGTTCCGTGAAGTCTTGTTACGGCATTCAGGTATTGCATCAGCAATTTATCGTCAGGATCTTCGACGTAGTTTTTACGATTTCCTCTGCCTTCTTTTGTTAAATGGTCAATATCTTTTCCGGGTTTTATATCAAGAGATACGGGGGGCAGTTTGTTTTTATCTTTTGCTCGTTCGTTGATAAATCTTTTTTGAGAATCCATATCTTCTTTATGAGTCGCTTCAAGGGCTTCCTGTGCGTTTTTCGGGAATTTTTTGTAGCTTATGTTGTTCAGAAGAGCAGGTTTCTTTTTAAGATCCTCTAAAGAATGAATTCCCTTCTTTTCAGCCTCTTCAATTAATTTTTTTTCCTCTTCCGTAAGAGATTCGTTGTGTTCTGCCTTCCACAAAATTTTTGCTAAACAGTCCGCTTTGATACGATTCTGACGGGTATCTTGACCGACGAGGGTAAGATCTATTGTAGAACCGTCAGGGAGTTTGATGGAGATGGTTTCTTCTGTGGAACAGGATTTACCGCCGGGATAACGAGCCGTAACGGGCGAAACTTGTTTAATGCCCCGACTCTCATAGATAGGATCCTTAAAGCTTTCCTGTGCAGAGCGCAATAAAGTGTCAACAGGCTTGTAGCCGGTAGTCGCAAAGACAGGAGAAGTATTAAATAAGCTACCGGACGATTTTAACGTGTCGGTTTTTGTGTTAGAGGAACTGCCTGATTTTTTGGCTTCGGCTTCTTGAGCTTTTGTGCCTTTATGCGAAGTCGAAATATTCGCTCTGGCCATGCTTTTTAATACGGCGTCTTTTAATTCGGGCGGGATTTCGCCTTCAACCGCGGCAAAGCCAAGCTCTTTAATTTTTTTCAAAAGTTCGGCGATTTTGGTACGAGCATAAGCGCGGCGGGATTCTTTTTGGAATTTTTCCAATCCTTTTTCTTCCGCGTTATCTTTAATGGAGCGTCCGTTGCGCAGATTGACCTGAACGGAAACTTTTCCGTTTTCGTCTTTGACAAACGAAACAGAGGTGATTTTTCTGTTGGCGCGCACTCTTATTCCGCCGTTTTCCTGACGCTTCGCCAAAGCCTCCCAACGCCGTCTGATTTTACTCGCGACCTGCTTGGACACTTTTATTTCTTTTGCTTTTTCTTTAGAAACGCCTTTTTTTTCAGAAACATCTTTTGTGTCTTGAGCTGTTTTTTGCTGCGCCGTTTTTTCCATTGGAATGCTCCTTCCAAATCAAAATTACTAATTATATAGAGTCATACCATACTTTAAAAAGGCCTGTCAAGAAATAGTCGAAAATTTTCGAAAAATTTGACAAAAAAAATAAAAAGGCTGTTTTATCGAACGGCTATTCCTTCTGTTTGAGCGGCGATTATTCCGCCGCGTATGACGACAACGTTTTTGAAGCCGGCTTGTTTAAACTTTTCCGCTGCGGTTTTTGCCCTTTTTCCCGAACGGCATAAAATGTACAGAGGCTTTGTTCCGTCCAGTTTGTGTTCGCGAATAAATTGCGCCGCGTCCAGCTGATTTAAAGGAACCAGCCAATGTTCCTGCGCCAAAGAGGCCGCGTCATGTTCGGCGGCGGTGCGGACGTCAAGAATTAAATCGCCCTGTTTTAATTCGGCGGGAGAAATTTCCCCGGCTGTTTTGTCAGAACAGGCGGTTAATAATAAAAGGAAAAGAAAAATTTTTATCATGATTTAATCCGTGCGGAAAAATAAAAAAAGCGGAAGATCTTAAGTCTTCCGCTCCTTGTCAGTGGGCTAAAAGCCATCGCGTTCCAGGCGCTTGCGTTCCAGCTTGCGGGCACGGCGGATAGCTTCCGCTTTTTCACGAGCCTTTTTTTCAGAGGGCTTTTCGAAATTGCGGCGCAACTTCATTTCGCGAAAAACGCCTTCGCGCTGCATTTTCTTTTTTAAAGCCTTCAAGGCCTGATCAACATTGTTGTCGCGTACAATAACCTGTACCATAAAATCACATCCTTTAAAGTTAAATTAGAACAACATAGTCTGACAAGGTCAAGATACAGAAAATCAAATGAAAACTCAAGAACAAAAAACGTTTTCCGGCAATGGAAAGGTAAAAAAAATCCCCGATTCGATGAAAAAGCAGAAAAATAAAAAAAATTCGTCTAAAAATCTTTTTCGGAACAGAGAATTTTTAATAAAAGGTTTATTTTTAAGTGTTTGAAAAATATATATTTTTTTATCTACCCCGAAAAAGGGAAAAGAAATGAAGATTTTTTGAAAAAAATGTTGCGGGAAAACGTTTTTTTTTCTATATTACTTCTGTCTTCATCTGAGAAGAGGTTTCACAAATGATAAAAGATGTTTATGATAAACAGCCCGTGGCCGGACAATATGACGAAACAATTAAGCCGGTCGTTGATATCGATTTAACGGAATGCAAAAAGGAAGATCGCCCGCGCCTGATCGCGTTGGTCAATCGTTTGGCCAAATCGCCCAGCGGTTTGGAAACATTGCAAATCGCCGCTGAAAACGGTTTTAAATTCAGCTTCTTCGAACCGGGTGTTCGTTGTTGCGGCGCTTGTGACGAAGCGGGACATTGGGTGCGTTTAAACCCGAATGAAACAGATGATAAGCTGGTTGGAACTTTGGCGCATGAATGCCGTCACGCCGGTCAGTTTGTTCGCGGCGCTCACGAAGCGTTCGGCGTTATGGACGTCCGTTCGGAATTGATCGCTTTCCGCGCTATGGAAGCCGACGCGCAGACCTATGCCGTGACTTCCTGTAAGGAATTGGCGCTGCAGGGCGATGCGGGACCGTATGAAACGTTTAAAAAGCGTTATCCCGAAATCGAAAAGGCTTTTGATACGGCTTACAAAGCGGCCGGGAACAAAATTACGCACGAAGTGATGACGGAAACCTTTGAAGGCTGGTACGATCAGTTGGGAACCAAAACGGTTTATGAAGAAGCTTATCAGATTGAACCGATGCTTAAAGAAATTTATGACATCAAGCAGGGCAAGGAACCCAAGCTGTTCTACGACAAGCAAACCATGTCGGGTGAAGAAGCGATCGCTTTGGCCGGTTGGACAAAAGACGGCAACTACTACACCAAAGATCCGAAGCGGTTGGAAGGCGGCAAATTCCTGAATGTGGCGGAAGCTTCTATGCAGGATATGAAAGAGTTCTTTGAAATGCGCAAGGAATTGACCGGTATGGAACCGGATCCTTCTCTGGCGTCCATTCCGACTCGTCCGGATACAAGAGAACGCAACCGTCCCAAAATGGGCGAAAAGCCTATGGCCGGCATGTTCGAAGCCAAAGATCGTATTTTGGCAAATAAACAGCAATACGCAGCCGAAAAGAAAACTGTAAAACAAGCGGCTTTGGCAAAGGCCGCCGCAATGAAAAATGGCAGATAAGGACTAAAATAATGGAAATAATGAAAAACGCGACTCCTAAAGGTGTTTTTGACGCCGCTCCGGTAACTCAGCAACAGTATGATCCGAAGGCTGAGCTTGCCGTCGACGTTGATATATCGCTGTGTACGGAAGAAGAACGCCCCCGCATGATCTCTATCGTTAACCGGCTGGCTAAATCCGAAGCCGGGCGCGAAACGTTGGAAATTGCCGCGAAGGCAGGATATAAATTCGGCTTTTTGGACGCTTCGACGAACTGTTTCGGTTGCTGCTTCGGCGGCATCAAATGCATCGGTTTGGGGCCCATGGCTTCCGATGACAAGCTGGTCAGCACGCTGTGCCATGAATCCCGTCACGCGGGGCAGGGCGTCCGTATGGAACTTATTCCCGACCGCGATCAGCTGAACGTCGCTTCTATTATCCGCGCTTCCCGCGCGAAAGAAGCTGATGCGCAGGCTTATGCGTTGAAAGCGTGCAAGGAATTGGAAATGCAGGGCGACGCCGGTCCTTTGGCTACATTCGCGAAGTTCTATCCGCCTATTTATGCCGCTTATGAAAAAGCTTTGGCCGAACAGAACGGCGTGATGAACGACAAAGTCGTCGCCGGCGTGTTCAAAGGCTGGTACGATCAGACAGGCACTAAACAAAGCTATGAAGAAGGCTATATCATTGAACCGATGCATGACGCTATCGAACAGTTCAATAAAGGCACGACGGAAGATACGTATACTTTTGAACATAACGTGTCGTCTTCTCAGGTCGTTCAAGCCATCGGCTGGACCAAGAACGGCAATTATCTGGCGGACGAAGATCCGAAATTCTTAGATGGAGAGCACTATCTCAGCATCGGAGAACGGACAAAGAAAGACGCGCAGGACTTTTTTGATATTCGTGAAGAAAAAACGGGGATTAAAAAAGATAAAACCGTCGCGAAAATGCCGACGCATAAAGACGCTTATGCCCGCCGTCTGCCGGAAATGGGCAAGCCGCGCGAAAATACCGAAGAAACGATGTCTATGGGACAAACGATTGAAAAATGGAATACTATTTTGGGGAAGAAGCTTTACGAAGGCCGTTAATCCCTAATCTGTCCGATAAAAAGACTCCGCAATTTTGCGGAGTCTTTTTTTGCGGAGAAAATAGACGAAAATATTTGACAAAATGATGCGTTTTTTCTAAGATATTTCCAGTCATGTTTAAAGGAGAATCCTATGAAGGCAGCAGATTATCATAAAGCCAGGCAAAGAGCCGAAATGTCCTATCCCGATGAAAAACCTGTCGTCGATATTGATTTAAGTCAGTGTCCGGTAAAAGATCGTCCGCGTATGATCGCATTGGTTAATCGTTTGGCAAAAAGCCCGGCGGGATTGGAAATGTTAACGTTTGCGGCCGAAAACGGATATCATTTCAACTTTATGACCGGAAGCAGTACAGCCAACGGCGTTATGAGCGAATGCGGAAAAAGGATATCTTTAAATCCGCACAGATCCGACGCCAAGCTGGTCAGCACTTTATGTCATGAATGCCGGCATGCGTTTCAACATGCGCATTCTTCCGTTTTGGACGAAGAACATAATTTAGACGTTCAATCTAATATATTATACAAACGCGCTATGGAAGCCGATGCTCAGGCCTATGCCATCAGAGCCAGTAAAGAATTGGCTTTGCAGGGCGATCTTGAACCGTATTATGCCTTTAAAAAGCATTATCCCGAAATTGAAAAGGCTTTTGATCAGGCGTATCAGGCCGCCGACAATGAAATTACAAATGAAGTCATGACAAAAACTTTCGAGTCTTGGTACGACCAGGATTGTATGAAAGCAGTATATGAGAATACTTATATACTAAAGCCGATGTTAAATGATCTGACATGGATTCAGAAAGGAGTTCCCGGAAAGGAATTCAACCGCGCCGTATCGGCTCAACAGACTATTCAGGAAATTACTCAAACAAAAGACGGCAATTATTTTACGGACGATCCTGAAATTTTGAACACCAGCAAGTATAAAGCTGTTACCGAAAAAACAGCGGAACAAATAGAAAAATACGTTCAGTATCGTAAGGAAATGACCGGCGATGATGTGTCCGCAATTTTGAAAGGCATTCAAAAACGTCCGAATGTTCCTGCGGCTGAAGCCGTCGAGATGAAAAAGCCTGAACCTGAGCCGAAGAAAAGCGAAGACAAACAGTCGGCTCGTCAAGCGATGGTTATGAACAGACTTAAAAACAGGAGCCGATAATCCGGCAACGACTGAAAAGTCGCTTGAAATTTCAAACGAACGCTGAAGAACTCGGGCGGTGTCGGTCTGTGTCTACATATAAAGATTTCAGACGTCAGAAAGATTTAATCAAACAGGCGGTATAAAAGATTTTCCTGCTTTTCTTCCGTTGCGCAGTCATCATCTTTTTCTTCCTGACTTAAAACGGCGTCCTGTTTTTTATCGGGAGGCGTCAGCGTATAGACAACGGCGCCCAGTCTTTCTCCGTCCAATCCGAATAAAGGCAGAGAGCCGCTGGGCAATTCAACTTCAGGCAGGACGAATTCGTTTTTATGGTCGGATAAGGAAAGAAGCTTCTTTTGCTGTTTTTTCGTCAGCACGCGGCCGGAACCTATAGAAGTTAAAAAAGCTAAATTGTTCGCCGTGCACCAACCGGAATGGCGGGGTTTATCGGTTTCTTTGCGCCGCATTTTAAACCATGCCATTTTCTTTAAACCGGCTTTGTCCAAAGCGGTGTAAATGCGTCCTGCGCCGAACGGAGCCAAAACGTCGGGCATGCCGGACACCATGCGCGTCAGTTTTTTCGATATTTTCAGGTATCCTGTTTTTTCACCGTCGATTTTTATCAAAGCGCTGTATACCAGATCCTGCGAGGGCAGACGTTCCCAAAAACAGGCGGAGGAAGAGGCCGCCGCTTCGGCTGGCAATCTCATTCTGCCGCGATACCCTTTATCGTTTACGCGAACGAAAAAGTGCGTGTTCGGGTGATAGAAAACAAAATCCGTATCATATTCTTTGGCAAGAATATCGGCGAATTTTGAAGCGGCTCGGGCAACGCGGCGCGTGTTGCGGTCGGTTGCCGCGGCCATAAAGTCGGAATCTTTGAAAATTTTTTCGCCGGCAAAAGAGCGAAGTTCCGAACAAACCCGGCCTTCTTCCGTTCTTAAAAAGTTTTCCAAGGTTTCTCTGGGCGTCGGTTCCGCCGGAGAAGCCGCTTCGACCGTTTTGACTTTGATGACTTCCTGCGCACTCAAAGCAGAGCAGGTCAAAAGCGTTAAAGCGACCGATAGCAGAAAAATTTTTTTCATGCGGCTTCTCCATTTATTTTATAAAGAGCTTAAACGAACCAAAGCTCCGTTTACACTTTCCAAAGCGGTTTGCGCTTCGCTTAAACGTGTTTTCTGCTCTTCGACGACTTTGGCGGGAGCCTTGGCAACGAAAGACTCGTTGCTTAAACGTCCCTGAATGCCGGCGATCGTCTTTTCCAGATTGGTCTTTTCTTTGTTCAGACGCTCCGTTTCTTTGGCAACGTCAATCACGCCGGCCAGAGGAAGCAGGATTTCCGCTGTTCCGAAGACAGCCTGCGCCGCGCCTTTCGCGTCGTCGGCGGAAACGGAAAGCTCGGCTTTTTCCAGACGGGCAAGCGTCTTGATTAACGTTTCAAATGTCTTCAGCCGTTGTTGTTCTTTTTCGGAAGCATTGCCTAACAGCATCGTGATTTTAGCCGACGGAGCGATGTTCATTTCCGAACGCAGAGAACGAACGGCCGCAATCAATCCGACTACCCAATCCAAATCTTCTTCCGCGGCCGCATCAATCAGATTATTCAAATCGCCCCACGGAGTCACGATCAGCATTTGATCGCGTTCGGATTTGCCCCACAGTTCTTCCGTTACAAACGGCATGATCGGGTGCAACATGATCAGAATGCGGTCAAGCACCCAGGCGGCTGTCGCGCGCGTTTCCGCTTTGGCCGTTTCATCGTCGCCGTAGAACAGCGGTTTGGCAAATTCCAGATACCAGTCGCAGAATGTTCCCCAGGCAAACTGATACGCCGCGTTTGCCGCTTCGTTGAATTTGTATTCGTCAAAAGCGGCCGTCACTTTTGCGTGCGCCTGCGCCGTCTTGGAAACGATCCACTTGTTCAAAGAATCCTTGACCGATTTCGGATCGAAGTCTTTGACGGGCTTGCATTCGTTCATTTCGCAGAAACGGGCGGCGTTCCACAGCTTTGTGACAAAGTTGCGGTAGCCTTCGACGCGGCTTTCGCTCATCAAAACGTCGCGTCCCTGAGCCGCCATCGCCGCTAAAGTGAAGCGCATCGCATCGACACCGTACTTGTCCGCCAAAATCAGCGGATCAATCACGTTTCCTTTGGATTTTGACATCTTGCGCCCCTGTTCGTCGCGCACCAGAGCGTGAATGTAAACTGTTTTAAACGGCACTTCTTTCATAAAGTGCATGCCCAGCATCACCATACGGGCGACCCAGAAGAAAATAATGTCAAACCCCGTCACCAGAACGTTCGTCGGATAGTAGCGCTTCAGCTCGACGGTCTGATCCGGCCAGCCCAGAGTGGAAAAGGGCCAGATACCCGAAGAAAACCAAGTGTCGAACACGTCTTCGTCCTGCGTCAGGTCTTCGTGATGACCGTAGAAGGCGTCCGCTTCCTTCTGGGCGTCCTCGGCGTTTTCCTGTACAAAGAAATGACCGTCCGGACCGTACCAGACAGGAATCTGATGTCCCCACCACAACTGACGGGAAACACACCACGGCTGAATGTTGCGCATCCATTCGAAATACGTCTTTTCCCATGCTTTAGGCACAAACTCCATGCGGCCGTCTTCGACGACCTTAATGGCTTCTTCGGCTAATTTCGGGGCGTCGACAAACCATTGATCGGTCAGCCACGGTTCAATGACGACGCCTGAGCGATCGCCATAGGGGATCGTCATCGGGTTGTCTTCCTCTTTGACATACAAGCCCAATGCTTTGACGTCTTCCAGCACTTTGACGCGGGCTTCCGCGGTCGACAATCCCCGATAGGCTTCCGGCACGTTTTCATTCAAGTGCGCGGTCGAATCCAGAATGTTGATCATCGGCAGATTGTGACGTTTGCCGACTTCAAAGTCGTTGAAGTCGTGCGCCGGCGTGATTTTCACGGCGCCCGTTCCTTTTTCCGGATCGGCGTGTTCGTCCGCGACGACCGGAATCGCGCGGTTGCAAATCGGAATGATCACATTTTTGCCGATAATGTCTTTATAGCGTTCGTCCTGATCGGACACGGCGACGGCCGTATCGCCGAACAGCGTTTCCGGACGCGTCGTCGCAATCGTGATAAAGCGTCCTTCCTCGTTTTCGACAGGGTAGTTGAAGTACCACATCGTTCCGACGGTTTCGCGTTGTTCGACTTCCAGATCGGAAATCGCCGTTTGCAGTTGAGGATCCCAGTTGACCAGACGTTTTGCGCGATAAACCAGTCCGTCGCGATAGAGTTGGACAAACTCCTGACGCACGGCGCGGCACAGCCCTTCGTCCATCGTGAATCGTTCGCGCGGCCAGTCCAGAGACGCCCCCAGACGGCGCAGCTGGTTTGTGATTTGTCCGCCCGATTTGGCTTTCCATTCCCAGACTTTTTCAATAAATTTTTCGCGTCCGAGATCGTGTCTGGAAACGCCTTCCTTTGCCAACAGGCGTTCAACGACCATTTGCGTCGCAATGCCGGCGTGATCCGTTCCCGGTTGCCATAAAACGTCTTTTCCTTTCATGCGCTGATAGCGAATCAAAGAATCCTGAATGGTGAAAGTCAGAGCGTGACCGATATGCAGATTTCCCGTTACGTTCGGCGGCGGAATCATAATGCAGTAGGGTTCTTTGTTCGAATCGGGGTGGCAGGCGAAAGCGCCGGATTTTTCCCATTTTTCGTAACAAGCCGCTTCGCTTTCGGCCGGATTATACGTTTTATCTAACATGATCGTTCCTTTTTTATCTTCTATAAAAAAATATTCCTCAAGCTGTTGAGGGCTTGAGGAAATAAAAGTGTTTCAACAGATTATTTCAAATCAAGCCTGTCCATGATATGGGCGACTTCTTTCCTGACTACGCGTTCGACGATTTCGGGCAGGTGTGCGTCCAGCCATTCTTTTAAATACGGCTTTAATGTTTCGCGGACGATCGCTTCGATCGTTAAGGTGCCGTCGCCTAAGCTTAATTGTTTTTCGGCGGCAATGTCGCGCAGATGAGACAGCGATTCCGTCGCGGCCATGACGGTCGGTTCGGCCAACAGCATATCGTCTTGAATCTGCCGTTCAGCCGTTTCTTTAATTAAGTCTGTCAATGTTTCTTCTTTCATCGGTTCCTGAGGAATGACAGGTTCCGGTTTGAAATCGTCTTCTTCCTCTTCTTCGGAAGGAGTGCTCACAATCATATCCGCGGTTAAGTCCATGACCTTTTCGGCTGTTTCATCGGCAGGCAATTCGTCAGAAGAAGAATCTTTTTCAGTAATATTGAAAGATTCTTCAGGTTCTTCTGTTTCGGAGGAAGAAGCATCTTCTTGTTGTTCCGCGTTTGCAGAAGGAGTTTCCTGCTGTTCCGCGGACTTCTCCGGTTCCGCATTTTTCTGCGGTTCGGCAGGAGCTTCTTTTTCAGCCGGATTTCCGGAGGATTCTTCCTCGTCTTCAGCTAAAATATTACGGATAGAAGCAAGAATGGCTTCCATAGACGGTTCGTTTTGTTCTGTCATTTTCTGTCCATATAACTTTGTTACCACTTAAATATAACATTTCCTTAAAAAGGAGCAAGTCGATATTTTCATTTTAAACGTTTGATTCTGTCGGTTTTTCGTCCGGGGCAGGGGCTTCCGCCGGCTTTTCGTCCGAAGCCGGAGCCGCAGACTGTTTTCCCGCTTTGTTGTAGCGGGCTATATCCAATCCCAAGTCGGTCGGCGTCATCATTCCCATCGCGGCGATTAACTGATAAGAAGCGTCAATCAGGTTCTTCTTTGCCGTGACGACGCTGACGCGGGCGTCCAATAATTCCTGTTCGGCATTCAGAACGTCTAAAATGGTGCGTTCTCCCGCTTGTTCTTCGTAACGGACGCCTTCCAGAGCCAGAGCCGACGCTCGGACTTGCTCTTCCAGAGATGACAGAGAAGCCAGAACGGATTGATAATTTTCCCAGGCCTGTGTCGTCTGACGGGCGACAGAACGTTTGACGGCGTTAATGTTAATGCGGGCTTTTCCGGCGGCATATTTGGTTTCCCGCACTTTGGAAGAGGTTGTCCCCGCATTGTAGAAAGGAACGTCTAAAACCAGTTTGACGGTCGTGTCTTCTTCCCGCGCGCGTCCCGTTTCGATGTCAACGCCGCCTACGGTCGCCGTGCCGTGAGCGCCGGCGCGCATATTCAAATAAGCGGCCTGCAATTCCAAAGTCGGATAGTGACCCGATTCCGCGATTTCGATCGAGCTCTGTGCGCTCTCAGCCTGTTTTTCGGCGGCCTGAACGGCGGGATTGCTTTTCATCGCGATTTCCAAAGCGTCTTCCAATGTTTGAGGCAACTTGGCGGCGGGAACTTCCGGTTCGTAAATTTTTTCGGGCAGTTTGCCAATCACTTTACGGTAAGCGGCATAAGCGATTTTTAAGTCGCCTTCCGCGGAAATTCTGGCGGCTACGGCCCGGGCGTGGCGCGCTTCGGACTGAGCTACGTCCGTTTTGGTTAGTTCGCCGACGCGGAAACGATCCCGCGTATATTCCAACTGGCGCTGCAAAACGGTTTCATTATTTTGATTTAACCGGAGAACGGCCAAAGCCCGAATAACGTCCGTATAAACGATAACGGCGTTGGTCAGAGTTGTCTGTTCGATGTTTTTCAGGTTGGCACGTTCCGCTTCAAATTGAGTTTTTGCCGTTTTTACGGAAGCCGACGTGTTAAAGCCCGAAAAAATAGGCTGAACGGCCGTGACGCCTAAAATGACGGGTCTGCTTTCTTTTTCCTGAAAAATCGGGGAGGCCTTTGTCCTTTCGTAAGAATATCCGTAAGAAGCTTCTCCGGCGACGGTCGGTTTATATCCCGACTGGCTTTGCGTGATCTTTTCATGCACGGAACGCAGATAAGCCCTCTGCGAAAGGATTTCCGGATTGGCGGCATATGTATAGGCCAAAGCTTCCTCCAGCGTTTCCGCCTGAGCGACATTCCCTAACAGGGCAACAGACAAAGATATTCCGGACAATATTCTTTTTAAATTCGGTTGATTTGACACGGTTCACTCCATAAGTATAGGAAGCTTATACATATTGTTCTTTTTTAACGTTAATCATGCCTGAATATCAACAACTATTTAAGAAACGGTGTCAAAAATAAAACTTTTATACAGGCGGTTGCGCGGGAAACCGCTCAAATCCAAATCAAACAAAGCCGAACGGGACAGCGCGTCACCTTTTTTTATGATTTTTACGGCGTGTCCCGTGTTGCTCGGATCGTTTGATTCAACACAAATCAACCGGCCGTTGTTCGCTAATTGCGACAGCAGTTTTTCAGGAATATGCGAAACGACGTTTTCAATAAAAATAACGTCGAAGGGCCCCTGAGAGGGAAGGCCGTCTTCGGGCGGCTGATTTAAAACCGCGACATTGTCTACTTCCGCATCAATTAAAATTTGCTGTGCCGTTTCGCACAAAGACGAATCATTTTCCAAAGCGACGACCGCCTGTGTCATGTTCGCTATTACCGCGGCGGAATATCCCGAGCCGGATTTAATGTCCAGAACGAAGTCCGTTTCTTTTAATTCGGCGGCAAGCAACAGTTTGGCAAAGATTCTCGGGGGAAAAATCAGCGTGTTTGCGTCAATGTAAATCGTTTCGTCCGCATAAGCCCGCCCTCTTAATCTTTCCGGCAGAAATTGTTCCCGCGCGACTTTTCCCATGGCGTCAAGCAAACGCGGATCGTTGATTTGATTGGGAATCAGCTGTCCCGCCAACATGTTTTCGCGCGCTCTTTTATAAGGATTTTCTATAGAAGTGTTTGCCATAAGCTTTTTTCCTTGAAACATAAACTTATAACATGAAAGCCGCTTTTTTAAAAAGAAGAAAAAAGATTCATTTTTCTATTGACGCATAAGAAAACAAAGGATATAAAATTCCTGTTTTAAGAGCAAACCGCTTGAGGGCCGAATGGCAGAATGGTTATGCAGAGGACTGCAAATCCTTAGATATCGGTTCGATTCCGGTTTCGGCCTCCAAAAACTTTTTCCGCGATAGCTCAGCGGTAGAGCAATCGGCTGTTAACCGATTGGTCGTAGGTTCGAATCCTACTCGCGGAGCCAACAAAAATCCCGTTCCTGATTTTCAGGGACGGGTTTTTGTTTATCGGTATTCCGACGTTGTTTGGCGAAAAAGAGAAAGAATCCGAATCTGATCCGGCGTCAGCAGAAAAGAAATATCGGAAAACGGATTAAGGATAACGCCTTCGCTGTTGCCGGCGTAAAAAGCTTTAATCCAACCGGAACAATGCATAAAAACGGTTTTTCCCGAAGCATAATCCGAAGGAATTTTCGTCGGATCCGAAAAAATCGGCATCAGGCGTTTGTTTTCGGAAGCCATGTAAATGACGTCCGGTCTGAAGACAGTTTGTTTTAAAATTCCTTCATTGCCGAAGGGAAGCTCATTCGCCGTCGGCGCGGCGGGAACTAAAACGTCCGTACAGCGGAAAGCTTCTAACAGCAGAACGTATTTTTCTTTGCTTTTATCTCGGAAAAAATCGATCAGACGCCGTTCCAGCAGAAGATCCGGATTAGACGGCTTCTTCTTCAACGTCTTCCTCTTCTTCGTTTTCCGGTTCTTTCAGAAAAGCTTTGACTTTTTTAACCCGGAAGCCGTCGATTTCCAATATTTCAAAACGGCAGGACGGACAGTCAACCACGTCGCCGACTTTAGGTTTGCGCGCCAACAGGCCGAAAACATATCCGCCGATCGTGTCTTCCTCGTGTTCTTCCAAAGGACGCAGCCCCATGTATTCCATTGCTTCGTCCAGTAAAGTCATGCCTAAAAACTCGAAAGTTCCGTCGTCCAGACGCTTTTCGTAGACTTCGTTCGTCGTGTCGTGTTCGTCCTGAATGTCGCCGACCAATTCTTCCAAAACGTCTTCCATCGAAATCAGTCCGGACGTGCCGCCGTATTCGTCAATCACGATCGCCATGTGAATCCGGCGCCGCTTCATGGTATGCAAGACTTCGGAAACGGAGAGGCTTTCCGGCACGAACAAGACTTCGCGCAGCATTTTTGTGATGTCTTTTTCGCCTTCGTTCATCAGAACGTCACGCAAGTGAACCATGCCGACGATATTGTCTTTATCTTCGTCGCAAACGGGATAACGCGTGTGATTGCTTGTTTTGACGATGTCAAAGTTTTCTTCATAGCTGCTTTCCAGATACAGACACTCCATATCCTGACGCGGAACCATGATTTCGCGGGCGATTTTATCGGAAAAATCGACGGCGTTTTTAATGATCTCGCTTTCCGTTTTATCAATGATGCCGCCGCGTTGGGAAGCGCCCGCAATCAGTTTGATTTCTTCTTCCGAATGAACCAGATCGCTGTTGTGAGCCGGACGAATGCCGAGCAGTTTTAAAGCGAAAGCGGCCATATTGTCAAAGATATAGATAACCGGACGGAACAGTTGGGCAAACAGATATAAAGGACGTACGACCAACATGACGGCGGTTTCCGTTTTTTGAATGGCAATGGATTTCGGGACAAGTTCGCCGAAAACGACGTGCATTAAAGTGATGATTGTAAAAGCGACGGCAATGCTTAAAGAGTGCATTAAAATCGGGTCGTCTTTCAGCCAGGAACCGAACAGCGGATCGATAATGACGGCCAAAGCCGGTTCGCCGATCCAGCCCAAAGCCAGAGAAGCAAGCGTTATGCCCAACTGCGTCGCGCTGAGATAAGAGTCCAGGGAAGACGTGATTTTGATAGCCAGTTTTGCTTTTTTATTGCCGTGGGATTCGATTTCTTCCAGTCTGGAACGGCGGATTTTAACGATTGAAAATTCCGCCGCGACAAAGAAAGCGTTAATCGCTACGAACATAAGAGCCATAAAAACTTTTAAAGCAGTATAAGACGAAGGAGAATCCATATTTTCCTCTGGTTATTGTAAAGATAAATCACATCTGACCGGCGCGTGATCGGAAGCTTTTTCGCCGCTTCTGACTTCCGCGTCGACTTTTGCGGTTTTGAATTTGTCCGCCCAGGCCGGCGATAAAAACAGATGATCCAGCAGAATCCCGTTGTTCTTTTCCCAGGCGCCCGCACGGTAATCCCAATAGGAATAAACCGGCACTTTGTTTTTTTCGCGACGCAAAGCGTTTGTCAGACCCGTATAGTAAAAAGCTTTAAACAGCTGTCTGACAGGCTGAACGGTAAAAGCCGTATTTTCAAAGGCCTTCGGATTATAAACATCACTGTCATATTCAATGACGTTAAAGTCTCCGCCGATAATGAACGGATCGCCTTTGTCCATTAAAGCGTGCGCCCTGGAAACCAAAGCGTCCAACCAGGCAATTTTGTATTCCAGCCGTTCCGTGCTTTCCGGAGCGCTTGCGGGCGGTTCGCCGTTCGGCACATAGACGCTGATGAACGTTGATTTCAGATCGGGGCAGTAGGCTTCGATGTATCGCGCCTGTTCTCCGTTATCGGGGGCGCCGGGCAGGGCGTCGCGTTCCAATACGATTTTGTGCTTGGACAAGACAGCCACGCCGTTATAGCTTTTTTGGCCTTGAGCCAAAGAATAATATCCTAAGCCGTTTAATTCAAAGGACGGAAAAGAATCCGTTTCCGTTTTGATTTCCTGCAACATCGCGACATCTGGCTTTTTATCCTGCAGATAAGCGGATAAAGCGGGTAATCGTGCTTTAACGGAATTAACGTTCCAAGTGCAAACGGAAATATCTCCGCCCTCTGTAAAAATCAGAGCAGACGGAGGCTTTGCGGAATTTAGAGAACCATCGTCCATTTCTAATAAAACAGCCTTTATAGCCTTCCTTTATATGTTTAATCTTATCTTATACATGAAAAAAATAAAGGAATCCATAGGAAAATAAATCAAAAACATTGTTTTTTATACGGGCTTTGTTTACAATTAATTATGCAATGCGGGGGAATTATGAAGCGTTTGTTGTTTGTTCTTTTCGTGGTGATGCTCGTGTTTCCTTCTTCTTATGCGGAGGGGAGAAAAAGGAAAGTCCTTTGCCCTAAAGGAAAAGTTATTGTTCTGAATTCACATTACGGCAAGGCATCACATTCCGCCAAGAAAGAAGAGCCCCAGATAAAACCGGAATTATCCGTCGAAGTGGACGAAGGAACCCCTAAATTTATCCATAAAAGACCTCAATTTCCATGCTCTAACGGGATTAATCACGGGGGAGGTTGCACGCGCGTCGAATTTTACGCCGTAATAAAAGGGGGTAAAATGACCCGTGGGGGGGCTTATGAAAAGCTTCAGCTGAAAATCGGGCTTAAAAATATTGAAGTGGAGCTTTCTTCCGAATTGCAAAAAGGAACCTGTTTGTTTGATGTCGTTTTAAAACATGAATTGACGCATTTGGCTTTGCACAGAAATGTTTTAAAACGTTTCGCGCCGGAAATCGCCAAGGCGGTTCTGAGTACCGCGGAACGTTTTCAGACGAAGCAGGCCGAAAGAATTTCTGAGGTTTTGAAGGATTATACCCGGCGTATGTCGGAGGAAGACGACAAACAGAACGCTTTGATGGATACGACGGACTCTTATATTTACCAACAAAAACAATGCGTTCAGACAGAAAAATCCCGGAAATAAGATGAAGAAAAGCTTGATTGGTTTTATCTGTTGTTTGACGGCTGTTTCTTTTTTCGCTTTTCCCGCTTCGGCGTTTAAGCAGAAATATACGCGCCATTATCAGGAAAGGACGAAGTATTATCAGGAAAGGACGAAGTATTATCAGGAAAGAGATCTTCCGAGTTCCAGCGCTTATTTGGAAGTAAGCCGCGAACCTCCGAAGACTGTGGTTGAATACAGTCCGCAGAAGCCGACTTTTGAAATCGTATCGGACAATCTTTCGTGTCATGAACAGGAAGCTTTAAGTTGCTCTTCTTTTTCGGCGGATTTTTCTTCGGAAGCCGATTGCGAACTGTCTCTGATCACGCTGAAGGTGACGGAAAAAATTAAAGTAAGCCTGACTTCTTCGTATAAAAAAGGAACGTGTCAGTTTGATCGGATTTTGAAACATGAACTGACGCATATCGATACATACAGAAAAACGCTGAACAGTTTTATAACGCAGGCCAAACAGGAATTGACCGAAAAATATAAAACTAGGCAGGAAAACAGCAAAGGGTGCGAGGATATTCAAAAAAGCGTCGCCGATTTAACAAATGAATTCAACAAGCGGTATTCCGAAAAAGCAGAAGCGGAAAACGCAAAATTGGATATGGAAAACGGCAATCATAAATACAATTTTTCGGTTTGCGCATCGCCGGAAAAAAATAATTCGAACAAAAACCGGAAACCTGATGAAGTAAAGACTGCTTCTAATCCCTTATATCCTGAGAAGAGCAAACGATGAAAATGAAACTCTTTTTCTGCGCGATTCTCCTTTTCGAGTATTTATGGCCTTCTCCGGTTTTTGCTTTGAAGCCGTCCGTCAAAGCCGTTCGCATCAAAGAAGAAATCGTTTACGAATTTGTTCCGGAAAACGAAACCGTATGCGATAAAAGCGGAACAATACATCTTGTCGGTGCAGAGAAAGCCGCCGGGTGTACGATCAGAGAGTTGAAAAGTAAAATCGAAGTCAGTTGCGATAATAAGGAAATCATTTTTGGTTTCGGAGTTCCGAAATATAAAGTCGAGCTTATCAATACTCTCAAAAAAGGAACAAATGAATTCGATATGGTTTTGAAGCATGAATTAACGCATGTGCGGATAGGCCAAAGAACCATCGAAAAGTTTTATCCGTCCGTGGCGCAGGCGTTGTTGATGCAGTACGAACGTTCCGAAAAAAAAGGAAAAAGCTGTCCGGAAATACAGCAGGACGTTTTCAATATCTTTCATAAATATTTAAAGTTATTAACTCAGGAACAGAAAAAACACGACGCTCTGATAGACGGAATGGAAAATTACGAATATCAATGGGCGCAACTGAGGAATATGGATTTTGAGAAAAAGATACATCAAAGTCCGAAAAAACGGCAAACATCTCTGGCGTTCCGACCGCCACAAAAACAACCTCTGAATCAAAAAAGGGAAAAACCTCTTTTGTTGGCTGAAAACAAAACGCCGCCAACGCCTGTAATTAAGCATCAGCCTTCCGGGAGAGAGCCGATTCAACAATATGTTTCAAATAACAGAACTACTTCCGAACCTTCGCGGGAAAAGGTTTATGCCGCGGCGAAAACGGTATGGGATATGGACGACGATGTCTCTGAAACGCCGTCTTCCGGCTCCGTTGTTTCGAAACGCAAACCGCAAACGAACGAAAAGGAAGCCGCTTCCGTACGGTCGGATCCGTACGAAGATCTTTCTGTTCCTCACCTTTTCGCTTCTCAACGCCGTTCGTCTTTGCACTCACCTAGGTATGAAAAGCCTTCTGTTCAGCGCCGTTCCTCTTCGGAGGAAAACGACCCCCGGGAAGTTCAGGAACAGTCGCTTCCGGAACCGCCGCAGGCTCTGCAATCCACTCCGGATAAGCCGAAAACGGCAAAAAAGAGGACGACGAACGTCGTGTTTGGTATAATCAACGGATTGTTTGAGGGGATTTCGGAAAAAATCGGATTAAAGGAAAAAATCGGGAAATTGACGTCGTATGTTGAAGGGCTGTTTCAGAAAAAGGTTCCCGAAAAAGCCGCAGAACAAAAGCCGGAAGAAAATCCGAAACGTGAAGCAAAATGAAATAGCTTTTTTACGGGCGTTTGCTATAATACGTCGAATTTTTTAGATTAAAGGCAGGTTTTTATGGCTTTGGCTGTTTATGCGACACACGCGGAAAAGACGCGGGGGAGGTTGTATCCCGAACAGGAAGCGCCGTATCGGACGTGTTTTCAGCGCGACAGGGACAGAATTATTCATTCCGGAGCGTTCCGCCGATTGGAATCCAAAACGCAGGTGTTCGTCTACCATGAAGGCAGCAGCCTGCGCACGCGATTGACGCACTCGCTGGAAGTTTCGCAAATTACGCGTTCTTTATGCCGTATGCTCGGGCTGAACAAAGATTTGGGCGAAGCTTTGGCTCTGGCGCATGATTTGGGACACACGCCGTTCGGCCATGCCGGCGAAATGGCTTTGAACGAATGTATGTTGGGTTTCGGCGGTTTCGATCACAACGCGCATTCTTTGAAAATCGTGACGAAATTGGAACAGAAATATCCCCGCTTTGACGGGATCAATCTGTCCTGGGAAACATTGGAAGGTCTGGTCAAACATAACGGTCCTCTGATCGGCGAAGGGCGCGAGCCTTTGCCGCTTGAAATCGCGGAATATAACGCCGTTCAGGATTTGGAGCTGGACGGTTATCCGGGAGCGGAAGCGCAGGTCGCGGCTTTGGCGGACGACATCGCCTATTCCAATCACGACACGGACGACGGGCTGAAAACGGGGCTGATTACGGTGGAAGAAATTTCTTCCGTCGGTTTCTTTAAGCGCCATTACGAACAGGTGAAAAAAGAATATCCGGCGGTCGAGCGTTCCCGTATTGTCGCGGAAACAGTTCGCCGCATGATTAACGACATGATTTTGGACGTGGCGGAAGCTTCGCGTAAAAATCTGGAAGAACTTAACCCTCAAAGCGTCGAGGATATTCGCGCCTGCGGCCGTCCGGTGATCGCTTTTTCGGAAAGCATGAAAGAACAGATGAAAGAGCTGAAAGATTTCCTGTTCCCGAACATGTATCGTCATTACAAAATCAATCAAATGACCAGTAAAGGGAAAAGAATCGTCAGAGATTTGTTTTCTCTGCTGTTTGCCGAAAACAATATTCTGCCGCCTCAATGGCAGAAGAGGGTGCTGCAATATCCCGATTCGGAAGACGGCCGAAAACTGAAAGCGCGCGCGATCGCCGATTTCGTCGCGGGATTGACGGACGCTTCCGCCATAGAACTGCATACGCGACTTTTTGATCCTCAGGTGAGAATATAACGATGAACATTTTTACGCATATCAGAAACAATATTATCAAAGCATTGGACAACTTGGTCGAACAGGGAAAAATTCCCGCGGGACTGACTACGGACCGTGTGGTGGCCGAACCGCCGCGCGACGCCGCGCACGGGGACGCCGCGACGAACGCCGCTATGGTGCTGGCTTCTCAGGCGGGAATGAAGCCCAGGCAGTTCGCGGAAATTCTGGCTGAAGAATTAAAGACTCTGCCGATTGTCGAAAATGTTGAAATCGCGGGTCCCGGATTTGTCAATCTGCGCCTGTCCGGAGCATTCTGGGATTCCTGCCTGCGTGAAATTTTAGAGCAGGGGACGCGTTTCGGCTCTTCCGATATGGGAAAAGGCCAAAAAAAGAACGTTGAGTTCGTTTCCGCCAATCCGACGGGACCGATGCACGTCGGACACAGCCGCGGCGCCGTTTTCGGCGATGCTCTGGCTTCTTTGTTGGAAAAAGCGGGATACGACGTCACGCGCGAATATTACATCAACGACGCCGGCGCTCAGGTCGACGTGTTGGCGCGTTCGGCATATCTGCGCTATGAAGAGGCTCTGGGAAAGGACATCGGCGCTATTCCCGAAGGGCTTTATCCCGGCGAATACCTGATTCCCGTCGGCAAAGAGCTGGCCGAAAAGGACGGCGATAAATGGCTGGATAAGCCGGAAAGCGAATGGCTCGCTTATTTCAGAAAGTTCGCGATTGACAAAATGATGGATATGATTCGCGATGATTTGGCGGCTTTGGGGATTAAATTCGACGTGTTTTCGTCCGAGCGCACTTTGGTGGAAGGCGGAAAAATCGACGAAGTAATTGAATTCCTGCGCGGTAAGGGCTTGATTTACGAAGGCGTTCTGGAACCGCCGAAAGGCAAATTGCCCGACGATTGGGAGCCGCGTCCTCAAACGCTGTTCAAAGCGACGGAATTTGGTGACGATGTTGACCGCGCTTTGAAGAAATCAAACGGATTTCAGACGTATTTTGCTTCGGATATGGCGTATCATTTGGACAAGTATCGCCGCGGATTTGCCGATATGATTAACGTCTGGGGGGCGGATCACGCCGGTTATGTCAAACGTTTGCAGGCGGCCGTCAAGGCTTTGACCGACGGCAAGGCGAAACTGGACGTCAGGCTGTGCCAGATGGTGAATCTGGTATGCAACGGCGAACCGATAAAAATGTCCAAGCGCGCCGGACGCTTCGTTACTCTGCGCGACATGGTGGACGCCGTCGGCAAAGACGTGATGCGCTTTATCATGCTGACGCGCAAAAACGACGCTCATTTGGATTTCGACGTTGAAAAAGTCAAGGAACAGTCCAAAGACAACCCTGTTTTCTACGTGAATTACGCTTTCGCCCGCGCGCGCTCCGTGCGCCGTCGCGCGACCGAGATGTTCTCCGGTCGGGATTTAAGCCTGCAGGCGTTGTCAAAGGCTGATTTTTCATTGCTGACGGATGAGGCGGAAGTTTCTTTGATCCGTCTTCTGGCGGATTTCCCGCGTCAGATTGAAATTGCCGCCGCCGCGCACGAACCGCACAGAATCGCGTATTATTTGGGCGATGTCGCCGCGGCTTTCCACGGGCTGTGGAACAAAGGAAAAGACAATACGGAGCTACGTTTCCTGGAACAGGATAAAGAGGCGCTTTCCATGGCTCGTTTAGGCTTGGTCGAAGCGGCTGCCGTCGTCATTCAGTCGGGATTGGACGTTTTCGGCGTCATTCCCGCGGAGGAGATGTAATACATGCAAGATCAGGATATGGATACTTCTCAGGAAGATATTCTCGCTTCCTTTCGGGAAGAAAGGTTGGAACAACGCAGAAAAAAGCCGGCTATCCTGATCGGCGTGTCAATCGGGATTGTCATCGCCGTTGTTGTCGGCTGGATTACGTTCGGCAAATATGTATCCGTTTATTACGGGGCGGACAGAGCCGAATTGCCCGTTATCCGGGCGGATTCTTCCGCCGACGGCATGAAGCCGGCGACGCCGGGCGGCATGGAGGTTCCCAATCGGGACAAACTGGTATATGAACGGCTGCGTCAAAACAAATCGGAACTGCCGGTTGAACGGCTGTTGCCGTCTGCGGAAAAGCCTTTGAAACCGGAACCGTCGGAAAAAGAAGAGCCGAAACAGAAAGACGAAATAGGAGCTTTGACGGCAAATATTATTCAGGAAGAGCAGAAGCAAGCTTCCGCTCTGTTGTATGAGGAAGACGGAACGCCGGTTGAGGTCGTGTTTAAAGAAACGCCTGCCGCTGTAGAAAAAGCGGAAAAGAAAGAGCTGCCGCCAAAGGAAGAGGAAAAACAGGCGGAACAGAAGATTTCCTATTCGGTTCAGTTGGTTTCGACACGTTCGGAAAGCGCGGCGGAAAGCGAATGGAAGCGTTTGTCTAAGAAGTTTAAAGAAATTATAGCGGAGCAACCGCATTTCGTTTCAAAAACGGTTGTTTCAAGCGGAACGTTTTACCGCTTGCGCGTCGGTTCTTTTGAAAAAAGGGAAGATGCCGCTCTTTTGTGCGAACAGTTGAAAACAAAAAAACAGGAGTGCTTCGTTGTTAAATGAATATCCTTCCGCCGTAGTATTCGGTTGTGCCGGTCTGGCTTTGAGCGATGAGGAAAAAGAGTTCTTCAGTCGCGTTAATCCACTTGGTTTTATCTTGTTTTCGCGTAATATCGCCACGCCGGAACAGTTGAAAACGCTGATACAGTCTTTGCGCGAAACGGTCGAACGCGAAGACGTCGTGTTTTTGATCGATCAGGAAGGCGGACGCGTTTCCCGTTTAAAGCCGCCGTATTGGCTGAAATATCCGCCCGCCAGAACTTTCGGCGACAAGTACCGGATTGATCCCGAAGACGGCGTTCAGGCCGCTTATGAAACGGCTCGCCTGATCGGGCGCGATCTTTGTGAATTAGGGTTTAACGTAGATTGCGCGCCTGTCTTAGATGTGCCTGTGGAAGGCTCTATCGATACGATATTAGGGGACAGGACTTTTTCTCTGGATCCCGAACTGAACGGACCTTTGGGTAAAATCATCTGCGACGGTTTGCTGGCGGAAGGCGTTCTGCCGGTCGTCAAGCATATGCCGGGACACGGACGCGCCGTCGTGGACAGTCATCTGGAACTGCCTAAGGTTTCTACCGATTTGGAGACGCTGAAAAAAACGGATTTTGTGCCGTTTAAATTCTTGGCGGACGCGCCGTGGGGCATGACAGCGCACGTTCTGTATACGGCAATCGACGCGCACAAGCCGGCCTCGCTGTCCAACAAAGTGATACAGGACATTATCCGCGATGAAATAGGCTTTAAAGGCTTCCTGATTTGCGATGATTTGTCAATGAAAGCGTTGTCCGGTTCTCTGTCTGACTTGGCCGCGGAAGCTTTAACGGCAGGCTGTGACGCCGTGTTGCACTGCAACGGCAAAATGGACGAAATGGAATTGGTCGCTTCCGGCGTCGAGCCGCTGTCGCCTCGCGCGATGGAACGTTTTGTGCGCGGTCAGGAAATGGTTAAAGCGGTCGTTGAACAAACAACCGCGTTTGATTATGACGCGGCCAAATCGCGCCTGTCAAAAACGGCTTGATTCAATGGATTTTTCAGGAACGGTTTTATCGGCGGGAGAATGGGCGGTTCCGGTCGTTTTCGCGGTTGTTTTGCATGAAATTGCGCACGGATATGCGGCGTTGTGTTTCGGGGATACCACCGCGCGGGACATGAAAAGACTTTCTTTGAATCCGTTGCGCCATGTGGATCCTGTCGGAACCGTCTTGTTTCCGTTGATTTTAATTCTGACAAGCTCTCCGTTCGTTTTCGGTTGGGCCAAGCCCGTTCCCGTTAATTTCGCGCGTTTAAGACACCCTAAAAAAGACATGGTTTGGGTGGCTTTGGCCGGGCCGGCGATGAATTTGTTCCAGGCTTTATGCGCTTTTTTCGTATTGAGCGTTTGTAAAAATGTTTTGCACACCGGTTTGCCGATAGAGATACAGCGATTTTTATTAAATATCATAGTGTTAAATCTGTCTGTAATGACCTTTAATCTGATTCCCGTTTTGCCGATGGACGGCGGACGGATTGTGACGGGATTGTTGCCGTTGAAGTGGGCGGTCAGGTTTGCCAAAACGGAAAGATACGGCTTCGGGATCATAGCTTTTTTATTGATTTTACTGCCTGTTCTGGGCAATTATATAGGGCGGGATCTTGATATTGTTTCCCGTTTTTTGGCGATTACCGTTCAAAACCTTGCTTCGTTTTTTGTTGGTTTTTTCGGCTTGGGAGAAAAGGAAAGTATTATGGGAATAGGTTTTTTCCAACTTTTGATTATTCTGTTGATCGTTTTAGTCCTGTTCGGGCGCGGCAAACTGCCCGCTTTGGCGGAAGACTTAGGAAAAAGCGTCAGCGCGTTTAAAAAAGGACTGAACGGGGATAAGGAAGAAGAAAAGAAAGAAGCCCCGAAAGAAGAAAATAAAACGGCAGAAAACGATCAACCCAAGAAAGAATAATCCGTGTTCGGAATCAGTTCGGCCGAGTTTGCCGTCATTCTTGTCATTGCTTTGCTGATTGTCGGGCCGAAGCAAATGCCGGAAGTTTTACGTGCGGCCGGGCGGATCTATAAAAAGCTAAACCAATTTGTTAAAAAGTCATCGCAAGCCATTGATGATATTATGTATGATGCGGATAAAATAGCGGATAAGGCGGAAAAAGCCCTGCTTTCCGAACAGGATAAAAAGTCCCCTTCGTCAGAGGATAAAAAAGCCGATGACAAATAAAGTTTTGCCGCCTGATTTGATTGATGAAAAAAGCGATAATCAGGAGGGGCTGATGACGTGGGCCGGGCATTTGACGGAATTGCGAGGCCGTATTTTAAAAGCGCTGTTCTTTTTTGTGTTGGTTTTTATCGTTCTTTATCCGTTTTCCGGAAAAATTTTAGAAATTCTGATGCTGCCTTTGGCTCAAGCCATGCAAAAGGCCGGCGGATCTCACCGCATGATTTTTACGGGCGTTGCGGAAGGTTTTGTTACGCATCTGAAACTATCCGCGTTTGGCGCGGCGGTGCTCAGCTTTCCGTTTCTGGCCTTTCAGATATGGCGCTTCGTTGTTCCGGCTCTGTATGAAAATGAAAGGCGCTTTGTCCGTCCGCTTTTTATCGCTTCGCCGATTTTGTTCGTTTTGGGGGCGTTTTTCGTTTTTTTCGCATTGATGCCCGTGGCTTTCCGCTTTTTGCTTTCTTTTCAGCAGCTGGCGACTTCGGATAAGGTGCTGCCTGTTGTTTTGGAAGCCCGTTTAAGCGAGTATCTGTCCTTTCTGATGACGCTGATTTTGGCGTTCGGCATAAGTTTTCAGTTGCCGGTCGTGTTGGTGATATTGGGAAAATTAGGCGTTATTACCGCCCGAAATTTGAAGGATTTCCGCCGTTATGCCATTGTTTTTATTTTTATCGCGGCGGCCGTTCTGACACCGCCCGATGTAATCAGTCAGCTGGCTTTGGCTGTTCCTTTGATTTTTTTATATGAAAGTGCCGTTTGGTGCATACAGTCCCTTGAAAAGAAAGATGATCAGGGCTATAAGTAAATAAATTTTTTTTATTTTTGGGAGTCTTTTGATGTACGACATTAAGTGGATTCGGGAAAATCCCGAGCTTTTCGATAAAGGGTTGGAACGCCGCGGCATAGCTCCGCATTCCGCCGAAGTTTTAGAGCTGGATAAGAAATATCGCGCGGCTCAGACGGATTTGCAGGAAATGCAGTCCCGCCGCAACGATTTGTCCCGTCAGGTCGCCGAAGTCAAAAGAAACGGCGGAGACGCCGACGTTTTAATGCACGAAGTCGGCGCTTTGAAGCGCAGTATGGCTGATGCGGAAGAAGACGTACGCGCTTTGTGCGAACAGATTGACGCTGTTTTGGAAACGTTGCCGAACTGTCCCGCCGATGATATTCCCGACGGTTTGGACGAAACAACCAACCGTGAAATTCGTCGTTGGGGCGAACCGCGCGTCTTTGATTTCAAGCCTTTGGAACATGATGAAATCGGCGCTAAATTGGGCATGATGGACTTTGATCAGGCGGCCAAGGTTTCCGGCGCCCGCTTTGTTTATCTGATGGGCGACATCGCGCGTATGGAACGGGCTTTGGCGCAGTATATGTTGGATTTGCATCGCGAAAAGCACGGCTATACCGAAATGGAAGTGCCGTTAATGGTCAACAGCGACACAATGTACGGCACGGCTCAGTTGCCCAAATTCGCCGAAGACTTATACCGCACGACGGACGGTTACTGGCTGATTCCGACAGCGGAAGTCAGTCTGACGAACTTCGCCGCGGGCAAAGCTTTGGACGAAGACATTCTGCCGTTGCGTCTGACGGCTTTAACGCCGTGCTTCAGATCTGAAGCGGGAGCCGCCGGCAAGGATACGCGCGGCATGATCCGTCAGCATCAGTTCTACAAAGTCGAAATGGTCAGCATTACGACGCCCGAAAAATCCTGGGAAGAACACGAACATATGACCAACGCGGCGGAAGATGTCTTAAAAGGCTTGAACCTGCCGTATCGCGTAATGTGTCTGTCCGCGGGGGATATGGGCTTTTCGTCACGTAAAACGCACGATTTGGAAGTCTGGATGCCCGGCCAGAACAAGTACCGTGAGATTTCAAGCGTTTCCAACTGCTGGGACTTCCAGGCGCGTCGTATGGACGCCCGTTGCAAGAGCAAGGCGCAGAAGGGCACGCGTTTCGTTCATACGCTGAACGGCTCGGGCGTTGCTGTCGGCCGCGCTTTGATTGCTGTTATGGAAAACTATCAGCAGGCGGACGGATCCGTTCTGATCCCCGAAGTTTTGCAGAAGTATATGGGCGGACAGACTGTTATTTCCGCTAAAAAATAGTTTAAGGCGAGGGCGGTTTTGAACCAATCCAGAATCCTGATTTGCAATGATGACGGTATCAAAGCGGAAGGGATTCGTATGTTGGAACTGGCCGCCCTTCGTTTATCCGACGACGTTTGGGTGGTTGCTCCCGCCGCCGAACAAAGCGGCAAGGCGCATTCCTTTACGGCAAAAGGAGACTTGGAAGCCGTTAAAATCGATGATCGCCATTTTGCCGTCAACGGCACGCCGACCGACTGTGTTTTGTTCGCATGCAATGTATTGCTGAAAGACCGCAAGCCCGATTTTATTTTTTCCGGCGTCAATCACGGTTCGAATTTAGGATTTGACGTGATTTATTCCGGCACGACGGGAGCGGCGATAGAAGGGACTTTACAGGGAATCAGATCTTTTTCTTTCAGTCTGTACGGCGCGAAGCGCGGTTCGGATTTTTGGCCTGTTATCCCGGAACTGCTGCCGTCAATCGTTGAAAAAGCGCTGACGATTGACTGGCCGGAACGCACGTTTCTGAACATTAATTTTCCGGAACGTTCGGTTCGGGACGTTGCGGGCGTTCGGGTGACGCGGCTCAGTTCGCGCAAGATCGGCGACGATATTCAGATAACAAAGCAAACGACGCAGGGGATTTCTTTTAATATCGGATATGCCAGAAACGGAGAAACGGAGCCGGATTCGGATACTTATGCCGTTCAGAACGGTTTTGTTTCCGTTACGCCTGTCAGCGTTGATATGACGGCTTTTTCCCGTTTAGCCGATTTTCAGAAAGTGTTTTAAACTTACTTGTTCATTGCCAGCCAGTGTTGTTGCGCGGCCAATAAAGGATATGATGCGCCGCCTTTTTTCAGAGCCTGCACGGTAAGCGTATAGGCGTCTTCGTATTTTTCTTCCGCAATGGCAACGGAGGCTTTGGAGGCTAAAGCTTCCCAACTGTCCGGGAATGTTTCCGACAACGTGTCCGCCAGTTGTCCGGCAATATCCGCCAACCCGGCATGAGCCAGCACGCGGATTAAACGGTAATGATTGACGGGGCGGGTAAAAAAGGAATCTTGTGAAAAGCGCGTGGATAAAGCGTCTATCAGACGGACAGCCTGTTCATGCCGCTTTTTTTCGGATAGCATTTCGGCAACAAGCATATAAGTTTCTGCCGCGGAAAACTCGTCGCTTTGAATGTCGTTCAGGATTTCGCTTGCCTGATCCTCTTTGCCGATTGATGTCAGGCAGGCTGCCAGATAGGCGCCGACGGGCAGGTCTTTTTGTTCGGCTTCTTTAAACGTTTTTTTCAAAAAAGATTCGGCTTCTTCCGGTTGGCCGAGTAATAACAGACAAATACCGGCTTGCGCGGCAGCGATTAAGCAGGACGGATCGATTTCCAGGCATTCTTTTAAAAGGGCAACGGTTTCTTCCAGTTTAAAATGTTTTTTTGATAAGCGCGCTTGATTTAATTTTTCAATCAGTTCTTCTTTCATCGTCAGTCCTCTAATTTAGTGCGTAAAAAATTCATAAAAGCTTTTTCTTCATAAGGCGGCTCGAACTTGTCCAAAGCGTCGTCGATCGCTTTTTCGATTTCGCGTTCGGTCGCGTTGTCATATAGCATTTTCAGTCGTTTGACCAGCTGTTCGCGCTGTTCCTGATTTTCCGGCGCGAAGCTTTGTTCGGCGGTCATTTCCTGTTTTTGCTTTATTTTTTGCTGCGCTTCCTCAAGCCAAGACATAGCGTCCTCCTTACGGGGTTAATTCCATACCGGTATAATAACACTGTCTTGTGTCAATATCACGGGCTTTAATTTCGTTTAGCGCGGCTTCGCGGATATGCTCGTGCCGCCAGTTTTTAGTGCCCTGGCATAAATCCTTCAAAGGAGCCGTTGCCGCCCATTCCCGCGCTTCGATCGGCAGAGCGTAAGCTTTTTCATAAAACGGTATGTCGTCATTTTGAAAAAAAGAAGAACAGGCGGCTATGCAGAACGGGGATAAAAATAAAAATATTTTTTTCATTTGCTTAATCCAAAAGGTTGAACAACGCGATTTAAAACGCCCTGCATTGCGGACAAAGCCATGCCGAAATTTGTTACCGGCACGCGATTGCGCGCGCATTCGTTTAAACGCCGCAAGGTTTCCAGGCGCGACAACATACAGCCGCCGCAGTGTATAACAACTTTAAATTTCTGTAAATCCGCCGGAAAATCACTGCCGGCAGACCATTCAAAATGAATATCTTCGCCCAGCTTTTTCCTGATTAAAGAAGGAATTTTAACGCGGGCGATGTCGTCGTCCTGCGCGTGATGCGAGCAGGCTTCGGCGATTAGAACGCGGTCGTTTCCATTCAGCTTCATCAGCTCGGCGGCGCCTTCGTAAAGCAGCTTTAAATCCCCCTTATAACGCGCGAAAAGCGTGGAAAACGTGGTCAGGGCGATTTCGGGCGGAACGACGGCGTTGACTTGTCGGATTAATTGGGAATCCGTAATCACCAAAGCGGGCGGTGTTTTCAGGTTCGGCAGAATTTTCAGAAAATCCTGATCGTTTTGAACGACATAAGCGTAAGCGTTTGCGTCCAGTATGTCCCGAATGACTTGCACCTGCGGCAAAATCAGCCGTCCCTTAGGCGCGGAAGAATCTATCGGCGCGACACAGACGATTGTTTGTCCTTCCCGAATCAGGTCACGCACCAGAGCCGGAGCGTTTTTTAAGTGTTCCGGAACGGTGTCTTTGATCAGTTGCTTTAACGCTTCTATATTGTTTCCTGTTGCGGCGCAAACCGAAATAAAAGGGCAGGCGGGTTCTTTGCCGGGAAGTTTCCCGATTAAATCGCTTTTGTTAAAAACTAGAATGAACGGTACTTTCAAGTCATTGAAAGTTTTCATTAAATCGTTTTCATGCTCTCCGATACCGTTCTCGTCCGTGATTAATAAAGCAATGTCGACTTTATTAATGATTTTGCGTGTCGCCGCAATGCGCAGTTTGCCGATTTTTCCCGTGTCATCAATGCCGGCGGTGTCAAAGAAAGTGACGGGGCCGACGGGAATCAGCTCGTAAATCTTTGAAACGGCGTCGGTTGTTGTTCCCGCCGTATCGGACACGATGGAAATCTGTTGCGCGCACAAAGCGTTTAAAAGAGAAGACTTGCCGACGTTCCGGCGGCCGAACAATCCGATGTTCAGACGTTCTCCTCTCGGGGCTGTTTCTGCCATAAGACATTCCTTTGCAAAAGAATCAATTTTCTTTTTCCTTTATACCTTTTTTTAGCATTTATCTGAAAAGATATTTTTAAGTAAAATTTTTTATAGGGTGTTGTCCGGTTTGATTAACAGAAGATATGTCCGAACATCATGTTTTTTGGCGGCGGCGTTGCTTTTTTCCGTGACAGGGCAAACAGCGGCGGAAGCGGATTCTTTTTTGAATCCTGCGCGAAATTCATATTCGCTGTCAAAAACGCTTGATCGCCCGTTTTTGCAATCCGTTCCCGTTCCGCAGGTCTGGCAGACGGATTCGTCTTCCGAAGAATTCAGACGGGCTTTATCAAACGCTGATTCACCCGAAGAGTTGGCGGACAGATACCTTAGAGATGCTCTTTGGCAAACGGAAGCTACCGATATGCAAAATGATTTTCAAACGATTGTTCTTGACGATCAACTGTCGGAAAAAACGGAAATTGCCGATGTGCTGAACGACCTCATGCCGGTTATTGTGCTGGCAAATGACGATGTTGTAGGTCAGGTTGAGAAAATAGAAAGCGATTTTGATGATTTTCAAATATCCTTATCTGAAAAAAATGCTGAAAAATTGCCGGAACATTTGCTTGACCTGAACGCTTTTTTTAACTCTTTGAAAGAAACGGCGCCGATGGACGTTGAGTTGGCTTCTTTTCAGGATTTTTTCCGGAAAAAAAGCGCGCAGGAAACGCAGATTGTAACGGAAACGGCCGACTCTTTTATTACAGATGCCGTTTTGGATCAGGCAGAGCAAGTCTTTTCTTTTGAAAGATCTTATACTCAGGGAATGTGGGAAGCCGATGAAGTATGCTGGTCTTTGTTGATTAATGATGTTTTGGATCTGTCAACAGGCGCTAATTTTTTAGTTCGGGAAGAAGATTTGCCGGACGGAGAAACGATCAAAAATTCATATCGTTCGGCCTCTCTGCTTGACAGAGAGGAAAAAACTGATCAGATTCAAGGCGATCGTTTTTCCGCAGACAGACAGGCTTTGATAAAGAGGTTGCCCAAGTTGCTGGAAACAATTGAAACACAAGGTCGTAAAACAAAAGGCCGTAATACAAAGGACGTAAAATGAAAAAAGAGTTTTTAATTAAAAAGAATTTTTGGAAAAGAACGTCCTTTCTGACGACTTCCGTTGCGGCGTTGCTGATCGCGGCCTGTTCTGTCGAGCCGGAGCCGCTGAGCGATTGGGAACGCGCCGTCCGCGTCGATCAGGATATTCAGGAAATGTTCCAGGATCAGCGCTCGAATAAAATTATGAAGCCGATTTCTTTATATGATGCTATGGCGCGGGCGTTGAAATATAACCTGAATTCCCGTTTAAAACTGATGGAAACGGCTCTTTCCGCCAAACAGTTTGACTTGTCTTCCGTTGATATGCTACCGCAGGTGTCCGCGCAGGCCGGTTATTCCGCCCGCAGCAATTATGAAGCCGTTGTTTCCAAATCCATGCAGAACGGCGTTATGTCTCAGGACGCGAGGGCTTACAGTTCAAAGTCGCACGGTATAGCTAACGCTCAGATCAGTTGGAATATTTTGGATTTCGGCGTCAGCTATTATCAGGCAAAGCAGGACGCTAATAGAATTCTGATGGTAAAGGAACAACGCCGCAAGCAGGTTCAGGCTTTGTTGCAGGACGTTCGTGCCGCTTACTGGCGCGCTTTGGCCGCGGAACGTTTGGCTCCGGAAATTGACGATTTGATGGAAGAAGCGACTTTCGTTCTGGAAAATCTGCGCGCCATGGGAAATGAATCAAAAGAAAATTCGCCCGTTTTGCTGAATTATCAGATGGGGCTGATGGAAACGATGCGCGATTTGAGCGAAATGAAGAAAGAATTGCTTTTATCCCGCGAAAGTCTGGCCGCATTGATGAATCTGAAGCCCGGAACACGTTATCGGCTGGTCGGTTCCGAAAACGGTAATTTTGTGTTGCCGGAAATCCGGTCGAATTTGGATCGGCTGGAATGGCTGGCGTTGATGAACAGGCCGGAGCTACGCGAGGAAGATTATAAACTTCAGAATACGCGTCTGGCCGCTAAAAAAGCGTTGTTAAAATTGCTTCCCGGAATAAATCTTTCCGCTTCGGCTAATTATGACAGCGACGATTTCCTGTCTCATAATTCCTGGTTGCAGGCTGCCGCTCAATTAGGGTGGAATTTGCTGAATCCGGCCAGAATGCAGAAGACCTTGGCTTACGGGGAGGTGAAAGAAGCCGTCGATAATCTGAACCGTCAGGTAACGGCGATGACTGTTTTGACGCAAACCCATATCGGGTGGGGACGTTATCAGGGGGCAAAAGAAACATATCAGCTGAGCGTTGAAATTGCCGAAGTGGCTCAAAAGTTAGCACAGCAGGCTTCGGAAAACGCCAAAACGGACGTGTTGGCTGAAGCCGAAAAGGTTTCCACCGCTGCTCGGGCTTTGTTCGCCAAGTTAAGATCCGCCATGAATTGGGCTGAGTTGCAGGACGCGACCGGATACGTGTTCGTGACTTTGGGGCTTGATCCGTTGCCGGCAGATTTTGCGTCCAATGATTTGGGAACGATTTCCAGAGCGTTGGAACGCGTGATGACGGCATGGGATATGGGACGGTTTACAAACGAGGATTATCCGCGTTTGCCGCCTGTGCCGATGCACCGTCCGCCCGTGTATATCAATGCAAATTTGCCGATGCAAAGAGTGCTTGAGGACAGCCGGTTTGTCGTTACGGTTCCGCCGACGACTTTTGCCGAAGCGGACTTAGGACATAAAGTGGCTTATACGGCGACCATGCGGGACGGAAGCCCGTTACTGCCGTGGCTGTTCTTCGATTCGAAAACGATTACTTTGTCGGGGCGGCCGCCGGCTACTTCGGAAGGCATTTACGAAATCAAAATAATGGCGCGCAACAGCCGGAAAATGAGCGCTTATATCTTTATTACCGTTCAGGCCGTGCGCGGATACAAGACTATTTTGGATATGCGCGGAGCGGAACCGGATTCCCGCGTGACGGTTATTCAGCGTTGCGATGGTTCCGATGAATGCCGGGACTATCAGAACGTCCGCCAGATAGAGATGTTCCCGGAAAAAGTAACGGTAACGCCGTTGCCGCTTCCGACGAAAAACAGAAAAAGGTAAAAAAATAAAAGCTCCTGAAAAGGAGCTTTTATTTTTTAGCGTTTGTATTTTTCCATTTGTTTTTTTAATAAATTGTCGTCTCTGAAATAATCGATTTTCATGGCTTTTCGGACGTCCTGCAAAGTTTGAGCCGCTTTTTGTTCGGCAACTTCGCTGCCTTTTTTCAGGATTTCATAGACGGAGGAAAGATCGTTTTCCCATTTTTTACGTTCTGCGCGGAAAGGCTCCAATATCGTCTGAAGGACATTGTTCAGCAGTTTTTTGACTTTGACATCGCCCAACCCGCCGCGTTTATAATGAGCTTCCAATTCGTCCAGACTTTGATATTCCGGCAAAAATTCAGCCAGATGCTCCGGCTTCGCAAAGGCGCGCAGGTACGTGAACACGGCGTTTCCTTCGACTTTTCCGGGATCGGACACACGCAGGTGATCCGGATCGGTAAACATATTCATGACTTTTTGCTGAACGTCTTTTTCGGAATCCGACAGGTAGATGCAGTTACCGAGCGATTTGCTCATTTTAGCTTTGCCGTCCGTGCCGGGCAGGCGCATGCACGCTTCGTTGTCCGGCAATAAAATCTTCGGCTCGACAAGCGTTTCGCCGTAAACGGCATTGAATTTGCGCACGATTTCCTGACACTGTTCTAACATCGGCGCCTGATCTTCGCCGACGGGGACGACCGTCGCTTTGAAAGCCGTAATGTCGGCGGCCTGACTGATCGGGTAGGCGAAGAATCCGACGGGAATGCTTGCTTCGAAATTGCGCATCTGTATTTCCGATTTTACGGTCGGATTGCGTTGCAAACGGGAAACTGTCACCAGGTTCATATAGTAAAAAGACAATTCCGTCAATTCGGGAACCATGGATTGAATGAACAGGTTTGATTTTACGGGATCCAATCCGATAGATAAATAATCGAGAGCGACTTCGAAAATGTTTTCCTGTATTTTTTCGGGGTTGTCCGCGTTGTCCGTCAAAGCCTGAGCGTCGGCAATCATGATATAGATTTCATCGTATTCGCCGGAATTTTGCAATTCGACGCGGTGACGCAAAGATCCGACATAATGTCCGACATGAAGACGTCCCGTGGGGCGATCGCCGGTTAAAATAATTTTGGTCATGCAAAAACCTCTTTCGTTTTGTTGCTTTTACTACGTCTTAACATAAAAAGAAATTAAAGAGCAATAGAGATAAGATGTAAAAAAATCTCCGTTTTTTTACAAACGGAGATTTTAAATCGGAGATTTCTTTTTACCGACCGTCTCTGGCCGCTTTTATCTTGGCTATATCGGCAGACTTTAAAGGCTTGGGCTGTTTTTGTCCCTTTCCGTTGTCGCGCTGATCTACCGTTCTGTAAGAATTTTTGCCGACGATCAACAATTCTTCTTTCAGCGATTCGGGATTTCTCTTGTATTGCTGATATTCTTCAGCCGTCAGAGGCATCGCTATATAATAGGTCGTTCTGCTGCCTTCTTTTTCCGGCATGGGACCGTTACGCTTTTCCATCGCGTCGTGAACGTTTTTGTGTATATCGCTGCCGGCTGAATTGGGCAGGGGCATCATGCAACGCCAGTCATGAAGAGAGGTCAGCGTTTCGTTCCCGAATTGGACGGAGCCTTCATTTAAAGCGCCGCTGAGAGCGCGCGGAAATAAATGATGATAGTTATATCCGTTCGGCGTTTTTCCTTTACCGATGGATTCGTAAATATCTCTGTCGCTTAAACCGGCCTGGCGCAGACGCGCGACTCCTTCTTTATTTTCCGTGCCGTCAGGATTGAACATGGTTTCTTTTAACATGCGTCCGCGTTCCTGTTTATATTCCTCATAAAGGGCTTGATTGGCTGCGGAAGATATTCTGACCGCTTCAATCGGAACCCATTTAAAAACGACTTCAAAACCCGCGGGCAAAGAACCATTTCTGATGTTGTTATAGGAATGCGAGGAATGCTTGTTTCCTTTTTTTCTGTCGCGTTTCTTGTGAATATATTCTTTCATTTCAACCTCTGCTTGGTTAAGCGATATTTAAAAAGCATTATGACATAAAATAAAGCTCCGCCCAAAAGAAAAAACTCGAAAAAGCAAGATTTCTTTTGGATTAAACTGGCGGAAAATGATTTTTTTTAAGCATAAAAAAATCTCCGTTTTTTCAAACGGAGATTTTTAATGTGAGTTGATTTTTTTATCGGCCTTGAGCTCTCATCTTAGCCGCTTTTACGAGAACGTCGTTGTTCTTGGGCTTCTTGTCATTCTCTTTGGCTTTTGTCGCAGCCTGCAGACCGGCTCCGCCGTTGCCGGGAGGCGGCCGTCTGTCTATCGTCGTTGAATCTTCGCGTTGATCTACCGTTCTGTAACCGTCTTTATCAACGATCAACAATTCTTCTTTCAACGCTTTGGGATTCGCTTTATAGAGCTCGTATTCTTCAGCGGTCAGAGGCATCGCTATATAGTAAGTTTTTCTTTTGCCTTCTTTTTGAGGAATAGGGCCGTTGCGTTCGTCCATAGCGTCGTGAACGTTATGGTGAATATCGTGACCGGGCGCATACGGCAATACCATCATGCAACGCCAATCATGAATAGAGGTCAGCATTTCGCCGCCGAAATTGACGGGACCTTCGTTAAAGGCGCCGCTTACCGCGCGCGGAAACAGATGATGATAATTAAAGCCGTTCGGAGTCTGACCTTTTTGACCAATCGTTTCAAAAATGTCTTTGTCGCTCAGACCGGCCTGACGCAGGCGGGCGATTCCTTCCTTGTTTTCCGTGCCGTCAGGATTGTAAACGGTTTCCTTCAGCATACGTTCGCGCTGTTCGTTGTATTCATCATAAACGGCTCTGTTAGCTTCAGGAGATATGCGAACCGCTTCGATGGGAACCCATTTCATGACGACTTCGAAATCGTCCGGCGGAAGATGCATTTCGCCGTTGTTGTTATTTTGGGGCGCATTATTCTGGTGGTTAAAAGGTTTATTTCCTTTACCTTTGCCTTTCTTGCCTTTTTTTCTGGCGCTTCTGGCTTTTCGCGCTTCGTCGCTGTACAGATATTCTTTTTTCATTGCTGTCCTCTTTCTTTTGAATGACATCTGTAGGTATTATGACAGAAAATGAAATTTTGTCCAGAAAAAAAATAACTGAAAAACAAAGTTTCTTTTAAACAGATAGACAAAAAACAGAGATGATTTTCAGCCTCTGTTTCAGATTTTTATTGGTTTTATAGCATATTTTCCGAATTTGGAAACGAATGCTACGGAAGAGGAAAGAGAGCGTTATAAATAATTTAAAATCCGTAAAAAAAATCTCCGTTTTTTCAAACGGAGATTTTAAATTAGATTCGATTCTTTATCGACCGTTTCTGGCCGCTTTCATTTTGGCAATATCAGCCGTTTCCAAAGACTTTTCAGGCTTCTTTGTTCTCCGCCATTCGGTTTTTCCTCTTCTCGGCTGTTCGCGCTTGACTTCTTCGTCCCGCTGATCCTCCGTTCTGTAGCCTCTGCTGCTGACGATCAACAATTCCTCTTTCAACGCTTTGGGATTCGTTTTGTACAGTTCATATTCTTCAGCGGTCAGAGCGATAGGCACATAATAAGTTCCTCTCATTCCTGCCTGTTCGGGGATAGGACCGTTGCGTTCGTCTATTGCTTTGTGAAGCTGGTCGTGGACATTGTGGAAAGGCGGCTTGCACGGCAACACCATCATGCATCGCCAATCATGAATAGAGGTCAGCGTTTCGCCGCCGAATTCGACGGGACCTTCATTTAAAGCGCCGCTTACCGCGCGCGGATACAGATGGTGATAGTTAAATCCGTTCGGCGTATGACCGTCCCGACCGATCGTTTCAAAAATATCTCTTTCGCTCAGACCGGCCTGACGCAGACGTTCGATTCCTTCCTTGTTTTCCGTGCCGTCCGGGTTGTAAACGGTTTCCCGTAACATACGGTCGCGATTTTCAGGGAGGACATATTCTTCATAAATAGGACGACCGGGCACCCGAACCGCTTCAATGGGAACCCATTTGAAAACAACTTCGAAATCTGACGGCGGAAGATGCATTTCACCGCCGTTGTTGTGTTGGGGAGCATTATTTTGGTTATGGGAAGGTTTGCTTCCTTTGCCTTTATTCCCTTGGTTTCCTTTATTCCCTTTTTTTCTATTGCTTCTGTCCTTTCGGGCTTCGTCGCTATACAGGTATTCTTTTTTCATTGCCGTCCTCTTTTTATTTGAATGACTTCTGTTGGTATTATGACAGAAAATGAAATTTTGTCCAGAAAAAAAACGACTGAAAAACGAAGTTTCTTTTAAACGGATAGACAAAAACAAAGCGCGAGTTTCAGGCGCTTTTCAGGGAGAAGGGGGATTTTATAAATTTTTTCCCGTGTAAAAAATCTCCGTTTTTTTTATAAACGGAGATTTTAATTAGGATTCCTTTTTTTACCGACCGTCTCTGGCGGCTTTTATCTTGGCAATATCCGCCGAGTCTAAAGTTTTGGAGTGCTTGTTGCCTTTTTTAGTCGTTTTGCTCTTGGCTCCGTTTTCCCGCTGATCAATAGTTCTGTAGCTGCTGCCGCTGACGATCAGCAGTTCTTCTTTTAATGCTTTGGGATTCGTTTTGTAGAGTTCATATTCTTCGGCGGTCAGAGGCATTGCGTAGTAATAAATTTCTTTTTTGCCCACTTCCTTTTGATCGACATAACCGTTACGTTCGTTCATGGCGTCGTGAACTTTTTTGTGAATGTCACAAAGGTTGTGCGCACACGGTAACGCCATCATGCACCGCCAATCATGGATTGAGGTCAGCATATCTTTTCCGAACCGGACGGGGCCTTCTTTAAAAGCGCCGCTCATGGCGCGCGGAAACAGATGATGATAGTTATATCCGTTTGGCAGGCGGCCTTTTTTGCCAACCATTTCAAAAATATCTTCTTCGTTCAGACCGGCCTGACGCAGGCGGGCGATTCCTTCTTTATTTTCCGTGCCGTCAGGGTTATAAACGGTTTCCTTTAACATGCGTTCGCGCTGCCTGTTATATTCCCTGAAAATAGTGTGATTTTCTCCGGGAGATACGCGAGCCGTTTCGACGGGAACCCATTTGAATACAACTTCAAAATCTGACGGCGGCAGATGCTTTCCGCCGTCACTGACAATGTTGCCGTTATGAACGGAAATGGAATGTTTGTTGCCTTTGCCTTTATTTCCTTTTTTTCTTTCGCTTCTTGCTTTCCTTGCGCTGTCGCTGTACTCGTATTCTTTTTTCATTTCGTCCCCGTTTCGTTTAAGTGGCGTTTAAATCATTATGGCATAAAAATAAATTTTGTCCAGAAAAAATACTTGAAAAACAAGATTTCTTCTGGACAAGTGGACAAAAAACAAAAGCGGCTTTCAGACGCTATTTCAGGAACTTATTGATTTCTTCCGTAACTTTTTTAGCGTCGCCCAGCAACATCATCGTATTGGGCGCATAGAAAACAGGGTTGTCTATGCCGGCATATCCCGTTCCTTTTAAAGAACGCTTGACGACGATGATGTTGCGCGCTTTTTCGACGTCCAAAACGGGCATACCGTAAATCGGGCTGGAAGAATCCGTTTTGGCCAACGGATTCGTCACGTCGTTCGCGCCGATAATATAGACGACGTCCGCATCGGAAAATTCCCCGTTAATGTCGTCCATTTCAAACACGTCTTCGTAAGGGATTTTCGCTTCCGCCAGCAAAACGTTCATGTGGCCGGGCATGCGTCCCGCGACGGGGTGAATGGCGTATTTGACGATTGCGCCTTTCTTTTTCAGGATAGCGGCCATTTCTTCTAAAGCAAACTGTGATTGAGCAACCGCCATGCCATATCCCGGAACAATAATGACTTTCTGCGCGTTTTCCAACAAAACGGCGGCGTCTTCCGCCGAACCGATATTGGCTGTTTTTGCCGTGTCGTCGGCCGCGCCGGCCGCGCCGGCTTTTCCGCCGCCGCCCAGCAGGACGTTAATGATAGAGCGATTCATCGCTTTGCACATAATATAAGAAAGTATCGCGCCCGAAGAACCGACCAGAGCGCCGGTGATGACCAGCAGACTGTTTCTTAATGTGAAGCCGATGCCGGCCGCCGCCCACCCGGAATAAGAGTTCAGCATCGAGATGACGACGGGCATATCCGCGCCGCCGACCGGCAGAATCAGCAGAAATCCCAAAGCGAACGACAAAAGCGTCAAGAGCAGGAACGCGAACGTCGATTCCGTTTTTGCAAAAAGAACCAGCAACGCAATGATAACGACGGCCAGAAGGGCGTTTAATAACGTTTGCCCCTTAAATCTGAACGGTTTGCCGGGCAGAAGGCCTTGCAGTTTGGAAAAAGCGATAACCGATCCGGAAAACGTGATTGCGCCGATCGCCACGCCCAAAGACATTTCGATCAAACTGGACAAAGCGATATGTCCCGGAGTTCCGATGCCGTAAGCGGCCGGAGACAGAAAAGACGCCCAGGCGACAAAAACGGCGGCCAGACCGACAAGGCTGTGAAAAGCCGCTACCAGTTGGGGCAGAGCGGTCATGGCGATTCGTCTGGCGATAATCAGACCGACGATGCCGCCCAGAACAATGGCGACAACAATAAAACCAAAAGCGGAAACCGCCGGCAGACACAAAGTGGCGGCTACGGCGATAATCATGCCGATAATGCCGGACCAGTTGCCTTTGATCGCCGTTTTCGGGGAAGATAAGCCTCTGAGTGAAAAGATAAAACAGACGGCTGAAATCAGATAAAGAAAAGCGCTGTAATTCGTAGTCATGGTTTTATCCTTTTTTCTTTTTAAACAGAGCCAACATTCTTTCCGTTACGGCGAAGCCTCCGAAAATATTGACGGAGGCCAGAAAAACGGCCAGAAATCCAAGTATTTTCGCCGCGGAAAAACCGGCTGGACCGGCCGCAATCAAAGCGCCGACGATAATGACCGACGAAACGGCGTTTGTGACCGACATCAGCGGAGAATGCAAAGCCGGCGTGACTTTCCATATAATATAGTATCCGACGAAGCAGGCCAGAACGAATACGGTCAGCAGGAACATGAATTCATTGTTACCTGCTGCCGGAGCCGCGTTCAGCGACAGACTGACCTGAGCGGATAAATCCTGTAAGTAATCCTGTGCTGTTTCAAGCGTTTGAGCCGCTTGAGCAATGTTCTGTGAAGCGGATTCCAATTCGCTTGAAAGTTGTTTTGTTAAAATAATGGCTGTTCCGGACATTATTTGTTCTCCCCGATTAAAAGCTGTCCGTCTTTGGCAATACAGGACGCTTTGTAAATCTCGTCTTCAAAGTTGATATTGAGCGTTAATTTTTCCCGATCAATCATCGGCAGAATGAAATTATACAGGTTTTTGGCGAATAACGGACTGGCTGCCGCGCTTAATGCCGAAGCGGCGTTTGATTGCCCGAAAATCGTTACTCCATACTGTGTTACGGATTTTCCGTAAACCGTTCCGTAACAGTTTCCGCCTTGTTCGGCGGCTAAGTCAAAAACAACGCTTCCGGATTTCATCTGTTTCAGCATTTCTTCCGTGATTAACAGCGGAGCTTTCTTGCCCGGAATCAGAGCTGTCGTGATGATGATGTCTGTTTTCGGCATTACCGCCATTAACGCTTCTTCCTGATTTTTCTTGGACTGTTCGTCTAATTCTTTGGCGTAACCTCCGGTTGTTTCCGCTTGTTCAATCTTTGCTGTTTCCAGGAACTTGGCGCCGAGGGATTCGACTTGTTCTTTAACAGCCGGACGGACGTCGAAAGCGGTGACGACGGCGCCCAGCCGTTTGGCTGTCGCAATCGCCTGAAGGCCGGCGACGCCGGCGCCTAAAATCAATACCTGAGCCGGAGAAATCATTCCCGCCGCCGTCATCATCATCGGAACGGCTTTTTTATAAGCGGAAACGGCGTCGATAACGGCTTTGTAGCCCGCCAGATTGCTTTGGGAAGACAAAACGTCCATGTTCTGCGCACGGGAAATGCGCGGCAGAAATTCCATCGCAAAACAAGTAATTCCGGCTTTGGCGACAGCTTTAGCCGCCTTTAAATCAGCTCTGGCGTTCATCAGGCAGACCAGGCAGGAGCCTTTCGGCAAAGCCTTTATTTCCTCGTTGGAAGGCGGCAGAATTTTTAAGACGATGTCGGCTTTTTCAACCGTTGACGCAAAATCGTCGGCTAAAGCGGCGCCGGCTTCGCGATACATCTCGTCTGAAATTTCGGATTCCGCTCCCGCGTTTTTCTGCACGACAACGGAAACTCCCATCTCTGTCAGTTTTTTGACAGTGTCCTGAGAAGCGGCGACACGGTTTTCACCGCCGGCGCTTTCTTTGGGAATGGCTATTTTCATAAAAGCGTTCTCCTTGAAAGATATTTATATGGCAAAACTGTATTAAGCGGGAAAATCCGCTATGGCAATATTATTTTGACGTTCTTTTGCGGATCGTAGCGCGTTGAAGGCTCTGAGTAAAACAGAATCTATCGTGTCGTCTTGGTCCGTTTTGGACGCGATGCTGATGCTTGTCGTAACGGCGATTTTAACGTTATCGACCATTAAATCGGAACGCATGACTTCGTCCCGAATGCGCTCGGCAACGATTTTGGCGCCGTCCAACGGCGTTTCCGGCAATAATATCGCGAATTCGATGTCCGCCAGCCGTCCCAGATAATCCGAATCTCTGATCGAATTCTGGCAGGCCGTAACGGCGACGCGAATCGCTTCATCGCCGAAAGCCGTTCCGTGTTCGGAGCTTAAAGCCTCGAAACGGTCGATCGTCATTAATAAAACGGACAGTTCGCGCTTATAGCGGCGGGCTCGCTTCATTTCCTTGGCGCCGTCCTCTAAAAACTTCCGTCTGTTCAAAACGCCCGTAATCGGATCAACCACGGTCATCTGGCGCAATTCCTCTTCCATTTGTTTGCGAGCTGTGATGTCAAAACCGACGGAGCGGATTTCTTTGGGCTGACCGTCGGCGTCATAGATGATTCTGTTCGTCCACGAAATCCAGACTTTCCGACCATCTTTGCAGATGTTTTCGTTTTCGTTGTCGATATACAGACGCGGATTGTTCTGAATGCGGTAAATCAGGTTGCTCAAATCCTGACCGTGCGAATCTTTTGCGGGAACAAGTGTGCCGACGATGTTTTTCCCGACCATTTCGTTTTCTTCATAGCCGAAAAATTCGCGAGCGTAATCGTTAACGGACAGAATGTCGCCGTTTTTATCGATGCACAAAAACAGACTTTTCGTATTCGGAGAGGAATAAGGGTCAAGCTGGCGATGCTTTTCCTTTTTCATGTCCTCCAATTCTTTTTGCGAAGAAATGAGGTTGTTTTGCAATTCAACGACTTTGGCTTTCAACTCTTTTTCCTGCTGGCGATAGAACAGCAGTTTGTAAATGCCGAAAGCAACAACAACAATCAAAGCCGAAATTAAAAAAGTCAAAATCGGTATTTCTCTCTGCTGGGAAAGAAATCCGCCCGGATCGGCCGCCAAAGCTGTTTGTATGAACATTGAGCCTCCGTTCATAGTCCGTCTGTATGTTGTTGAATTTTATCTCTTTTTAGAGCGATTCTGCAAACGCTTTTTTACACTTTTTTAATATTTTTGTAATTTTTGTCCGGCCTTGCAGATAAAAAGGGGTATTTCATTTGTTTGTCGGACGGGATATAAAACCGAATGAAAAAAGATTGTATCTCGATTGTGTTTTGGGTATTTTGACCCTGTTTGTCGGAGGATAAAATGACACAGGAAAAGATTTCCGCGCAGGACGCCGTTTCGGACACCTATCATTACGGGTTTGAAACGCAGATTTCGGCGGAAACCGCGCCAAAAGGGTTGAACGAGGACATTATCCGCTTTATTTCGGCTAAAAAGAAAGAGCCGGAATGGCTGTTGGAGTTTCGCTTGAAAGCGTACCGCCACTGGCTGACGATGAAAGAGCCGAAATGGGCGAAGGTCTCTTATCCGCCGATTGACTATCAGGACATTTATTATTATGCCGCGCCGACATCGGCGACAACGCCTAAAAGCTTGGACGAGGTCGATCCCGAATTGTTGAAAACGTATGACAAGCTGGGCGTTCCTCTGCACGAGCGCGAAGTGTTGGCGGGCGTGGCGGTCGACGCCGTGTTCGACAGCGTTTCCGTCGCGACGACTTTCCGCGAAAAACTGGCAAGGCAAGGCATTATTTTCTGTTCGATTTCCGAAGCCGTGCAAAACCACTCGGATTTGGTGCAAAAGTATCTGGGCTCGGTCGTGCCGTACACGGACAATTTCTTTGCGTGCTTAAATTCGGCGGTCTTTACGGACGGGACTTTCGTTTATATCCCGAAAGGCGTGCGCTGCCCGATGGATTTATCGACCTATTTCCGCATTAACGCGAAGAAATCCGGTCAGTTCGAGCGCACGATGATTATCGCGGACGATAACTCTTACGTCAGTTATCTGGAAGGCTGTACGGCGCCGCAACGTGACGAAAACCAGCTTCACGCGGCAATCGTCGAAATCATCGTGATGAACGACGCCGAAGTCAAGTATTCCACCGTTCAGAACTGGTATCCGGGGGACAAGGACGGCAAGGGCGGTATCTATAACTTTGTGACGAAGCGCGGCCTGTGCAAAGGAGTGAACGCGAAACTGTCGTGGACGCAGGTCGAAACGGGCTCTGCGGTGACGTGGAAATATCCGTCCTGCGTTTTGATGGGCGACAATTCCCGGGGCGAGTTCTATTCCGTCGCGATCACGAACAATTATCAGCAGGCGGATACGGGAACGAAGATGATTCATATCGGCAAAAACACCTCTTCGACCATCGTTTCCAAAGGCATTTCCGCCGGAAAGTCGCAGAACACCTATCGCGGTCTGGTCAAAATGGGCAAAGCGGCGGACAACGCGAGGAACTTTTCGCAATGCGACAGTCTGCTGATCGGGAATCAGTGCGGGGCGCACACGTTGCCCTATATGGTCGGCGGCAATCCGTCCGCTTCGATCGAGCACGAAGCGACGACCTCGAAAATCAGCGATGAACAGCTGTTTTATTGCCGCCAGAGAGGTTTGAGCGCGGAAGAGGCCGTTTCTTTGATTGTCAACGGGTTCTGTAAGGACGTGATGCAAAAACTGCCGATGGAATTCGCGGTGGAGGCGACGCGTCTGGTCGCCGTGACGCTTGAGGGCAGTGTGGGTTAGGATTTTAAGGAGAAGAAGATGTCAGCTTGGTTGGAAATAAAAGATCTGCACGCGAAAGTCGGCGACAAGCCGATTTTGAACGGTCTTTCCCTGACGATTGATGCCGGAGAAACTCACGTGATCATGGGGCCGAACGGGTCGGGCAAAAGCACGCTTTCCAACGTCTTGTGCGGCAATCCGAATTATGAGGTGACCGGCGGCTCCGTTTCTTTCAAAGGGCAGAATCTGCTGGAAATGAGCGTTGAAGAACGCGCGCGTGCCGGCATCTTTCTCGCCTTTCAAAGCCCGATCGAGCTTCCGGGCGTGTCGATGTCTACGTTTATGAAATACGCTTTGAACGCGCGGCGCAAAGCGGCGGGTGAAAAGGAACTCGACGCCGTCAGCTTTATGAAAAGAATTAAAGTCAGGGCACAGGCTCTTGATATTACGGACGAGATGTTAAAGCGTCCCGTCAACGTCGGCTTTTCGGGCGGGGAAAAGAAACGCTTGGAAATTTTCCAGATGGCTGTGTTGGAACCCGATTTTTGCATCTTGGACGAAATGGATTCCGGCATGGACGTCGACGCGGTCAAAGTCGCCGGCAGCGGCGTTCAAATCATGCGCTCGCCCGAACGCTCCTTCCTTGTCATTTCGCACAACACGAAATTTTTGCGTGAACAGATTAAGCCGGATCACGTTCATATTCTGGCGCGCGGTCGGGTCGTCGCCGAAGGCGGCGCGGAGCTGATGGATACAATTGACCGTGACGGGTTCGCGGGCTTTATAAAAGAGGCGGTCGCGTAATGGTCGAGGAAATTTCTGAAATCACACGGTTGACCGTTGACGCCGGAAGGACGGCCGTTTTTGTTGAAAAACAGCTGTCCGACAAGGCGGAAATCGTTGTTGAAGCGGGCGCACGCGTCAAACATTACCGCCTGCACGAAGGCGCAAATCACGCTTTGTCCGTTAAAATCGGGCAGGGAGCGTCTTATGAATTGGTCACCCTGCACAAAGGAAACGGTAATTTGACTCTTTCCTTTGATTTGGCGGGCGAGGAGGCTTTCTGCCGCAGCGATGTTGTTTATATGTTGAGCGGCGACCGGAAAAGCCTGATTGCTTCGGACGTGCGGCATAACGCGGACAACACCGTTTCGCGTCAGCTTGTCAAAGGCGCGGTGACGGACAAGGCTTTTGCGACGTTTGAAGGCGGCGTTTTCATTCCGTATGAGCGTAAAAAGATTGACGGCGCGCAACAGCACAGAGCCATTCTGCTTTCCCCGGACGCAACGGTCAAAGCCGTGCCGCGTCTGGAAATCTATGCGGACGACGTGAAATGCGCGCACGGTTCGGCGATCGGTTCTTTGAACAAAGACCAGCTCTATTATTTAAGGACGCGCGGTATCGACGAAGCGGACGCGCGGGCGTTATTGACGCGGGCTTTTCTGGACGAAGTCTTTGATTCGATTGAGGAAGAAGATATTCGGGAAGATTTTAAGCGTTTGGCGGTGTTTGAAAAATGAGTTTCGATGTTGAAAAAATCAGGGCGGATTTTCCGGCGCTGTCGCTGACGGTTCACGGCAAGCCGCTTGTTTTTCTGGACAGCGCGGCGTCGGCGCAAAAGCCTTTGTGCGTTTTGGACGCGCTTTATCGTCAGTATCAGACGGAATACGCGAACGTCCACCGCGGAATGTATGAGCTTTCCGAAAAGGCGACGCTGAATTTCGAACAAGCGCGGAAGAAAGTGCAGAATTTCATTCACGCCGCTTCGGACAAGGAAATCGTCTTTACCCGCGGCGCGACGGATTCGATTAATCTGGTCGCTTACACCTGGGGCGCGGCGAATTTGACCGCTGACGACGAAATCATCTTGTCGCAGGCGGAACATCACTCGAACATCGTTTCGTGGCAGATTTTGCAACAACGTATCGGCTTTAAAATCAAAGTCGTTCCCGTTGACGACAACGGCGATTTTGTTTTTGAGGAGTATCTGAAACTCCTGTCCGATAAAACGAAACTGGTCGCCGTGGCGCACGTTTCCAATGTTTTGGGAACGGTTTTTCCCGTCAAAGACATCGTCGAAGCGGCGCATAAAGCGGGCGCGGTCGTGTTGCTGGACGGCTGTCAGGCGGCAACTCATCTGCTGCTTAATATGCAGGACTTAGACTGCGACTTTTACGCCTTTTCCGGTCATAAATTGTACGGGCCGACCGGTATCGGCGTTTTGTACGGCAAAAAGGCTTTGTTGGAGAATATGCCTCCGTTTGAAGGCGGCGGCGATATGATTAAAACGGTTTCCTTTGAAAAGAGCGTCTGGGCGGAACCGCCCGCGCGGTTTGAAGCCGGCACGCCGCCGATTATGCAGGCAATAGGCTTGGGACACGCGATCGACTATGTGCGGAACATCGGCATGGAAAACATTGACGCTTACGAACACGATTTATGCCTGTATTTGCAGGAACAGGTTGCGAGCGTCGGCGGAACCCGCATTCTCGGGACGTCGGCGCATAAAACGGCGGTTGTCAGCTTTGTGACCGACTTCGCCCACCCGCAGGACATTGCCATGGTCTTGGATCAGGAAGGCGTCGCCGTGCGCACGGGGCATCACTGCGCCCAGCCTTTGCACGAACGCTTCGGCGTTTCCGTATCCGTCCGGGCGTCTTTGGGACTGTATAATACCAAAGAAGATATTGAGAAATTCATTGCCGCCCTCCATAAAGCTAAGAGGTTTTTCTCTTAACCTTGAAAGGAGGTTTGACGATGACTGAAACGAAAATGGGTTGCGGTTGCGGCGAAAAACCGACAAAGGAAAAACCGAAGCCCGAAGATACGAAAAAATAAAGCCGCCGTTTCCGCAAAGATAAAGATTGAATTTTCATTCAAAGCGGCGCATAACGTCTGAAAAGGTTTTTGCGGAGAAGCGGCAATGACGGATAAAGATTTGGAACACGCAGAAAGGACAGCTTCCGAGCCATCGGAGGCTGTCCGTAATTTACCGGCGACGATTGAGGAAGAGCTTAAAAAACTGACTCATTTCACCGGAACGATAGAAGTTCCTTTGCCTATGCCGACAGGGGAGGCTGCCGCCGCCGAACCCGCGAAAGAAGAAACTTCCGCCGAAAACAAGGAATTTGACGATTTTGAAAGTTTGCTCTGGGGCGGTAATCTGCCTTCGGACGCGCCGATTATCAATTACGGCGACGAATATGTCGTAACCGAGGGCGAACCTTTGGCGGACGGAAAAGAGCCGTCAAGCATTGATGAAATCACGCAGGCGATCAAAACGGTGGAAGACCCCGAACTGATGCTGAACGTCTACGACCTCGGCTTGATTTACCGGTTGGACAGACTGGCAAACGGCGATGTCGAAATTGACATGACTGTAACGGCGCCGTCGTGCCCCGTCGCGGGCGTGATGCCGAAACAGGTCGCCGAAGCCGTTTCCAAACTGGACGGCGTCGGCAAAGTGACAGTCAAACTGGTCTGGGAACCCGCGTGGACGATGGACCGCATCAGCGAAGAAGCCAAATACGCGCTGGATATTTTTTAAGAAATAGAAGGCTTGAAATCGGGGAAGACGGCAGGGGAAATCGGCCGTCTTTCTTTTTTGCTTGAAATAATCCGTCCTTTTGATACCGTTGAATTGAATCTGCAAAAAACAGGTTCAGGGCCTCGAAAACCCTTTTCAAATATAGTCGCTTTGTGTATGGCGGCCAATAAATCATACGCCAAATCTGTCTTAGCGGGCGGATTTTGGCGAATAAGGCTGTGTGCTGAATAAGCCAAGCCGTCTTTATATTTGAACGGTTTTCGAGAATCCGCCCACCTTTTTTTAAGGTGGGTTTCGTTTAATTTAACATAAGGAATCTCGGAAATGAAAAAATTACTTTTAACAACGGCAGTCGTTCTTTGCTTCGCTACGCCTGCTTTTGCGCAAAATACGGAAACAACCGTACCGACTAAACAAAACGCTTATCTTGCTTTCCGTTTGGGCGGCAGCCGTATGAACATGAAATATGACGGTGAAAAGGTAAATAAAAACTCTTTATCGCTTTCGGGGGCGATTGGAACCCAAATCGCTCCGGAAATTCGCGCCGAATTGGAAATAATGACATATGGCGAGTATAAAGAAACGGAAATTGACGGAACAGACAGATTTGATTATAAACGCGATGCTGTCAATTTTTCCGTAAATGTCTTAAAAGATTTTGATGCCGGAAAAATAAAACCGTATATCGGTGGAGGTCTGGGTTTTGCTATCTTCCACGATGAATTAAAATACGATTTTACAGCGGGGATTTGGCATTATTGGGGATATAGAAAAGAAAACAACACCGTTTTCAGTGCAAATGTTCAAGCCGGTCTGGCTCTTGCTCTTACGGATGTCGTTTCCGTTGACGTTAACGCACGTTATACTTATTTCGGCAATTACAAATTTTTTAACGATGCTTTGAAAATGGAAAACAAAGCCACAAACTTTACGGCCGGTATCCGGTTGGATTTCTAAATTTTTTCCAAAACGAAAAATCCGCTCTGAAAAGAGCGGATTTTTCTTTGTAATTTCTATGGTTAAGCGGCGAACAGGCGCGTCCGTAATTCCTGACGCAACGTGTCGATCACTTCCAGATCGTGATGGGGCTTTTCAAAGTGCCAGAACGTCCAACCGTTGCAGCTTGGCAAGCCTTGCAAAGCCGCGCCGACTTTATGGATAGAGCCGGAAATGTTATCCGCCAATAATGACCCGTCAGAGCGCACTTTCGCGGCGAATTTCTGTTTTGCGTCAAACAGCCAGTCGCCCGCGTGCAACAATCCGTATTCCAGCACCGTTCCGAACGGAATGCGCGGTTCTTTACGCTTGCAGGACATCTGCAAGGCCGCCGCATCGGAAACGGGGACGATCAGGTCAATGCGTTCTTTCGCGCCTTTGATGTACTTTTCTTCGCGTTCCATACCGATAAAGCGGCGTCCCAAACGCTTGGCAACAGCGCCGGTCGTTCCCGTGCCGAAGAACGGATCAAGAATGATGTCGCCGGGTTTTGTCGTCATCATAATCAGGCGATAGAGCAGGGATTCCGGCTTTTGCGTAGAATGGAGCTTTTCGCCGTTTTCGTCCTTCAAGCGTTCGTGACCGCTGCAAATCGGCAGATACCAGTCGCTTCTTAACTGCTTGTCGTCGTTAAAGGCTTTCATCGCCTCGTAATTAAAGGTGTATTTCGCTCCCTGGCTCTTAGCGCACCAGATCATCGTTTCATGCGCGTTGCACAGACGAGTGCCTTTCATATTCGGCATCGGGTTGTCTTTGACCCACACGATGTCGTTTAAAATCCAGAAACCTAAGTTCTGCAAAATATAGCCGACGCGGAAAATATTGTGATAGGAGCCGATGACGGTCAGCGTGCCGTCGTCTTTCAACACGCGGCGCGCGGCGGTCAGCCAGGCTAAAGTGAAATCATCGTAAGCTTTGGAATCAGAAAACTGATCCCAATCGTCCGTCACTCCGTCGACAAACGAGCTGTCGGGACGGAACAAATCGCCGCCTAACTGCATATTATAGGGAGGGTCGGCAAAAATCATGTCAACGGATTTTTCGGGCAGAGAGTTCATCAGCTCGATGCTGTCGCCCGGCAGAATAACATTCGTTTTTAAAGCAGTCATAAAAAACCTCTTGAAAACCGTTCTGGCCAAATTTTTTCTGAAACCAGAATAGACGGCAGAGGTAATTAAAAGATTAACAAGAGCAAAAATATTTGAATCTATTCAAAAAAACAGCTTTTTGCGTTTAGATTTCGTTAATAATTTTCCGGATAGGCGCATACGATTTGCGGTGGTGGATACAGATGCCGTGCGTTTTCAGACCGTCCTGATGCGCTTTCGTACCGTAGCCCGCATTCTTTTCCCAACCGTAATAAGGAAATTCTTTGGCTAGCTCACCCATCAGGCGGTCACGGGTGACTTTCGCAATAATTGACGCCGCCGCGACGGATAAACTGAGCGCGTCCCCTTTGATTAAAAAGCGCGCGGGACAAGGCAGGTCGGGTGGGATTTTATTGCCGTCAATTATAATAAATTCAGGTGCTTGCGGCAAGTTCTTAACAGCTCGGTTCATCGCAAGAAAGGTCGCCTGAAGAATGTTCAGACTGTCGATTTCCTCGACGCTTGCCATGCCGCAGCCGATCAAAGCGTTTGAGGCGTGCAGTTCTTCAAACAAAGCTTCGCGTTTTGCGGCGGTCAGCTTTTTTGAGTCATCGAGCTTCTTTGCTAAAGAGTCCGAAATCTGTAGGTCGGGAAAAATGACGGCTCCGGCGACGACGGGACCGGCCCAAGGGCCTCTTCCGGCTTCGTCGATGCCGGCGATCAGTTTCGTTTTTTCGCATAAAAGCTCGTATTTAAAGTCGGGCATGGCGTTTCCTTTCCGAAAATTTAAGCCTTAATATAAACGGACGGTTGCCTTTTGTCTATCTTGCCGTTTGCCGAAGGGCTTTTCATTTTAATCGGAAAGGAGGCGGAAATGTTTTCAAAAATCAAACCGACCGATCCCCGATATGAAAGAAAATTCTGGCCGGCGTTGCTGTTGTGTCTGTTTTTCGGCATTTTGGGGTTGCACCGGTTTTATACGGGCTACGGGCGGGAAGGGCGGTTCTTTCTGCTTTGCGGTCTTACGGGGATAGGGACGATCGTTACGGGGCCGTGGGCTTTGATTGATTTGGCGATGATTTCGGGACGTTTCTATACGACGCCGAACGGGCGGCCTTTAAAATGAAAAAAGAGTAAAAAAAATCTTAAAAAAAGGTTGAAGCGTCGATTCATCTGCGGTACAGTAAGCCCGCGAAATAGAGGGATTCTATCTTTTTTGCGACGGTTTCCCTTCTTTTTTAATCATTTTTTGTTTTACATCTTGGAGAAGAAATCCATGGCGGATAAGAAAACTATGAAGATGATGGACGCAAACGAAGCCTGTGCTTCCGTCGCGCATCGTCTGAACGAAGTTGCCGTTATTTACCCGATTACACCGTCATCGCCGATGGGCGAATGGACGGACGCTTGGGCGGCTCAAGGCGTTAAGAATATCTGGGGAAAAGTTCCCGAAATCTATGAAATGCAGTCCGAAGCCGGCGCGATCGGCGCGGTTCACGGCGCGTTGCAGGCAGGCACGCTGACGACGACCTTTACGGCGTCTCAGGGCTTGTTGCTGATGATTCCGAACTTGTACAAAATCGCCGGTGAATTGACGCCGTTCGTCATTCACGTTGCCGCCCGTGCCGTTGCCACGCACGCTCTGTCGATTTTCGGCGACCATTCCGACGTGATGGCCTGCCGTCAGACCGGTTTGGCGATGCTGTGCTCGAACAACGTGCAGGAAGCGCAGGACTTTGCCGCGATTGCGCAGTATTCCACGCTGAAATCCCGCGTGTCGTTCATGCACTTCTTCGACGGTTTCCGCACTTCTCACGAAATCAACAAAATCGAAACGATCGACGATGAAGACTTGGCAAAGTACGTTGAAGGCTTGCCGGCCACGTTCAACCGTGAACACGCTTTAACGCCGGATCACCCGCTGTTGCGCGGTACGGCTCAGAACCCCGATGTGTTCTTCCAGATTCGCGAAGCCGCGAACCCCTATTATGAAAAGGTTCCGGGCATCGTTCAGGAAGCTATGGACAAGTACGCCAAGATTACCGGACGTCAGTATCATCTGGTTGACTACGTCGGCGCGAAAGATGCCGAACAGGTCGTTGTCATCATGGGCTCCGGCGCCGACACGACGGAAGCGACCGCCGCTCATCTGAAAGACAAGAAGTACGGCGTTATCAAAGTTCATCTGTATCGTCCGTTCCCGGCGGAAGCTTTAATCAAAGCTCTGCCCGCGACGGTTAAGACGATTGCCGTTATGGATCGTACGAAGGAAGCCGGCTCTCAGGGCGAACCGTTGTATCTGGACGTGATGGCCGCTGTTGCCGCCGCGTACAGCAAGGGCGAACTGAAAACGATGCCGCGCGTGATCGGCGGCCGTTACGGTCTGTCCTCCAAAGAATACACGCCCGCCATGGCGAAAGCCGTGTTTGAAAACGCCGAAAAGGCCGATGCAAAGACCCGCTTCACGGTCGGTATCACCGACGACGTGACGAACCTGTCCTTGCCGGTCGACGCGTCCTTCGACATTGAAGACGAAGACGTCAAACGCGCGATCTTCTTCGGTTTGGGTGCTGACGGTACGGTCGGCGCGAACAAGAACTCGATCAAGATCATCGCCGGCCGCGACGGCACTTACGGTCAGGCGTATTTCGTGTATGACTCCAAGAAGTCCGGCGCGATGACGACTTCTCACTTGCGTTTCGCAAATCACGTCATCAATTCGCCGTACCTGATCAACAAAGCGTCGTTTGTTGCCTGCCACCATTTCCCGTTCCTGGAAAAGATCGATATGTTGGCGCAAGCGGCCGAAGGCGCCGTGTTCCTGTTGAACGCTCCGTTCAAGCCGGAAGAAGTTTGGGACAAACTGCCGGTTGAAGTTCAGGAAGAGATTATTAAGAAGCACCTGAAACTGTATTCGATCGACGCCGTTGAAGTGGCTAAAGCGACCGGAATGGGACGCCGCATCAACACGATCATGCAGACCTGCTACTTCGCTCTGTCCGGCGTTCTGCCGAAGGACGAAGCGATCCAGAAGATTAAAGACTACGCCGCCAAGACCTACGCGAAGAAGGGACAGGCTGTCGTCGAAAAGAACTGGGCCGCTATCGATGCCTCTCTGGCTCACCTGCACGAAATCAAAGTGACGGATAAGCCGACCTCCAAGTTGCATCGTCTGCCGGGTGTTCCGGAATACGCTCCGGAAATCGTCCGCAAGATTGAAGGCACGATTTTGGAAGGCCGCGGCGAAGAGCTGAAAGTCTCCGATTTGGAATGGACGGCTGACGGTACTTGGCCGACCGCGACGACGCAGTATGAAAAACGCTGCATCGCGTCCGATATTCCTGTTTGGGATCCCGACACCTGCATTCAGTGCGGCAAGTGCGCCATGGTTTGCCCGCATGCGGCAATCCGCGCCAAAGTCGCGACGAACGAAGATCTGAAGAAGGCTCCGGCCGGATTCAAGTCCGCTCCGTTCAAAGGCAAGGACTTTACGGATTCCGCGTGGATCATTCAGATTGCTCCGGAAGACTGCACAGGTTGCTCTTTGTGCACTCGCGCCTGCCCGGCGAAGAACAAAGCCGATCCCGAAAAGAAAGCGATCAATATGGAACCGATCGCCGCTCATTTGGAACAGGAAAAGAAGAACTTCGACTTCTTCATCAATCTGCCCGATGTTGATCGCACGAAGATTGAAAAGAAACTGCCGAAGAATGTTCAGTTGCTTCGTCCGTTGTTTGAATTCTCGGGCGCTTGCGCCGGTTGCGGTGAAACTCCGTATGTTAAATTGCTGACGCAGTTGTTCGGCGATCGCTTGCTGATCGCGAACGCGACGGGTTGCTCGTCCATTTACGGCGGTAACCTGCCGACCACTCCGTATGCGAAAGACGTCAACGGACGCGGTCCGGCGTGGTCGAACTCCCTGTTCGAAGACGCTGCCGAATTCGGTCTGGGTATGCGGTTGTCCGTGGACTTCCAGAAGCACTATGCGACCGAATTGCTGAAGGGCATGGAAAGCGACATCGGCGGAGATCTGGTCAACGAACTGTTGACGGCTTCTCAGGCTGACGAAGCGGCGATCAAAGTTCAGCGCGAACGCGTCGAAGCTCTGAAAGCGAAACTCGCCGGCATGAAGTCCGCACAGGCTGAAGCCTTGACGAAGCTGGCCGATTACTTTGTCGAAAAGTCCGTTTGGACGATCGGCGGCGACGGCTGGGCTTACGATATCGGTTACGGCGGTTTGGACCACGCTTTGTATTCCGGCAAGAACGTGAACATTCTGGTTCTGGACACGAACGTGTACTCCAACACGGGCGGTCAGGCGTCCAAGGCGACCCCGATCGGGGCTTCCGCGAAGTTCGCTGTTGCCGGTAAGTCCTTGCCGCGTAAGGATCTGGGCATGATTGCCATGGCGTCCGAAAACGTCTATGTCGCGCAGGTCGCGATGGGCGCGAACGACGCGCAGACGATCAAAGCCTTTGTCGAAGCGGAATCCTACAACGGACCGTCTTTGATCATCGCTTACGCGCACTGCATCAACCACACCTACGAAATCGACAAGGGCGGTCTGGAACACCAGAAAGCCGCTGTCGAAACGGGATACTGGCCGTTGTATCGTTTCGATCCGCGCCGTGTCGCCGAAGGAAAACCGGGCTTGCAGTTGGATTCCAAAGCCGCGACGAAGCCGATCGCCGACTTTATGGCGAACGAAGGACGTTTCCAGCAGGTGAAGAAAGCCGATCCGGAACGCTACGACCGTTTGGTTCAGTACGCTCAGGAACAGGTTGAAGAACGCCGCAAGCTGTATGAACATTTGGCTGCCGAAAAGTAATTTTCGACTGCTGATACCGAAAGCCCCTCGGATTTTTCCGGGGGGCTTTTGCTTTAATCAGTAAATGTGAAACGGTTGGCACGGATTTTCATTTTTCTGTTGCGGGTTGCATTCTTGTTTCATATACCCCAAACCCGCCATACATTGTTCCCAAATTATGTCTTTGTCTGCCGAACAGGAAGCGTTTGCCTGCGCCAGACATTGATTTGAAGATTTATAGTAAGAGGGGCAGGGATCGTCTATACATTTGAAAGTGGTCGGCGTAAAAGCGCAGCCGGATAGGAAAAGCAAACCGACCAAATACCGTTTTTTCATTTTGAGTATCCTTTTTTTATGAACGAAACCCACCGTTCGCAAGGAAAGGTGGGCGGATTCTCGAAACCGTTCATCAATAAAGACGGCTTGGCTTATTCAGCGCGAAGCCTATTCGCCAAAATCCGCCCTTTAAGACAGATTTGGCGTATGATTTATTAGCCGCCATACACAAAGCGGCTATTGATGAAAAGGGTTTCGATGCCCTTGAACCTGTTTTTTTGAGGTTCATTTTAACGGTATCAAAAGAGCGGATTTTTTCAAGCAAAAAAGAGAGGCAACGTTAAGGCGTCCGTCAGTCATTCTCTTTATTTTGAGTTGTTTCTTATATAGGTTGTGTTTGCTTCAACGTCTTTGCAAATAACGCTTCCGGCGGCGATCATGGCGTTTTCTCCGATTGTAACTCCGGGAAGAATAGTCGAGTTTGCGCCGATAGAAGCTCCTTTTTTTATCAGAACGGGCTCCAATTTAAAATTTCTGTTTCCCGATTTCGGGTATCTGTCGTTACAAAAAGTAACATTTGGTCCTATAAAAACATCGTCTTCAACGGTGATACCGTCCCAGAGCTGAACGCCGGATTTGACAGTCACATTGTTTCCCAACGATACTTCGCTTTCGATTAAACAGTTGGCGCAAATATTGCAGTTGCTTCCGATTTTTGCATCAGCCAAAACAACGACGAATTGCCATATTCGCGTGTTTTCTCCGATGTTTTTTGTTTGAACATCGGCCAAGGGGTGGATAAAATTACTCATTTCCGAACAATCCTTTGTTAATTTTAAACAAAACCTACCTTTTAGAAGGTAGGCGGATGTTCAGAAACCGTATATCTGTAAAGACGGCATGGCGATTTCGCGCATAGCCTTATAACGCCATCATCCGCCCGTATAGAGAAGAGATTGGCGTATAATTTATTAGTCGCCATACATAATGCGACTACAGATATAAAGGGTTTCTGACGCCCTGAATCTGTTTGCCCAGATTCATTCTAACAGTATCAAATACGCGGTATTTTCTCAAGTCCTAATCAAACGAAGTAATCTTTTGATTTGAATAAAACCGGAATCGGATATACATTCCCTTTAAAGCGAAACGGAGAGAAAAAATGAACGATAAAACAAAAGGCATTGTTCTTGGCATCATCGGGGAATCCGGCTACGGTACGAACCCGTTGTTTACGCTGCCTTTGTATTCGGCGGGAATGTCGTCTAACGACGTTTTGTTTTACCGTTATTTGTTCGCGATTATTCTGTACGGTCTTTGGACGACCTTTTATAAAAAAGTGTCCCTGAAAATCACTTTTAAGGAAGCGTGCTTTTTATTGCCGCTCGGGCTGATTTTTGCCACGTCCTCTCTGACGCTGTTCATCAGCTACCGGTATATGGACGCGGGAATCGCTTCGACGTTGCTGTTCGTCTATCCGATCATGGTCGCCGTTATCATGACCGTCTTTTTTAAAGAAAAAATGACGATGAGCACCGTTCTGGCGATTGTTCTGACTTCGGCGGGCGTGTGGCTGCTTTATAACGGCAAGGGCGACGAAAAGCTGGACATGACCGGCATCATTCTGATTTTCTTTTCCGCTTTGTCTTACGCGCTTTACATGATCGGAATTAAAAAACTGCCGGCTTTGCAGAACATGAACGATGCCAAGCTGACTTTTTACGTGATGACGTTCGGCGGCTTGCTGTTTGTCGGGCAGGCTTTGACGGAAGGCGGAATTTCCCCGATCGGAACGCCGTTTAATCTGGGCTGTCTGATTTGTCTTGCGATTTTCCCGACGATTGTCGCGCTGGAAACGCTGACAATTTCCATTCGTTTGATCGGTCCGACGATCGCCGCCATTTTGGGCGCTTTCGAGCCTTTGACGGCTTTGGTCATCGGCGTTTGTGTGTTCAACGAGCAAATGACGCCCAGAATTGTTTGCGGCATTCTTTTGATTTTGGGCGCGGTCACGGGCGTCGTCGTCGCCGAAGAAAAATCGAAAGCCGAAGCATAAAACGGTTAAATAACTGTTTGTTTTATGCGCTTTTTCATATAAACTGACTCCAACGATATGATTTTATCATATTATTTCGTTTATTTTAGGAGAGGTTTTCCATGCAAAAGCTTGATAAGCAGTTTCATATCCGTTGCGTCGAAGGCGACGTCGGCCGTTACGTCATTCTGCCGGGTGATCCGGGACGCTGCGAATCCATCGCGAAATTGTTCGACAATCCGCATCACGTCGGACAGAACCGCGAATACAACATCTACACCGGCACGCTGTTAGGCGAAAAAGTTTCCGTCTGCTCGACCGGTATCGGCGGTCCGTCCGCTTCCATCGCCATGGAGGAACTGCACAATATCGGCTCCGATACGTTCATTCGCACGGGCACCTGCGGCGGTATCGATCTGGACGTGCAGTCCGGCGACATCGTTGTGGCGACGGGCGCTATCCGTTTTGAACACACGTCTATGGAATACGCGCCGATCGAATATCCGGCCGTCGCGAATCTGGACATCACGATCGCTCTGCGTCAGGCCGCTATGGCTATGGGCAAGAAAACGCATACGGGCGTCGTTCAGTGCAAAGACGCTTTCTACGGTCAGCATAGCCCCGCGAAAATGCCGGTTTCCTATGAACTGTTGCAGAAGTGGGAAGCCTGGAAGCGCTTGGGCGTCAAGGCCAGCGAAATGGAATCCGCGGCTTTGTTCGTCGTCGCCGACGCTTTGAAGTGCCGTTGCGGCTCCTGCTTCCATGTGATTTGGAACCAGGAACGCGAAGCCGCCGGCTTGGATCAGAAGATGTCCGAGGACACTTCCGCCGCCGTGCGCGTCGCCGTTGACGCTCTGAAGATTATCATCGAGCAGGACAGAGCGGCTCAAAAGTAATTCTTAAATAAAGAGGGCGGGGAAAATACTCCGTCCTCTTTTCGACTTGTTTCGGGGGAGGGTGCGTTGAAATTCTTTGATACGTTGCAAAAAATTCCGATGGGACGCGAAACGCTGAAGGCTGTTCAGGAACTCGGCTTTGAAATTCGCTTTGAAAAAGGCTTGTCGGACGCGGGGTGTTGCGATGCGTCGAAAAAGGTGATTTTGCTGAATCCGATGATGAAAGAACGCGATTTGCTGCCGACTTTCATGCACGAAGCCCGTCACGCTTTGCAGTCGGAAATCTTGCGGGTTGACGATGAAAAAACGCTCGCCGCCGATACGATAAAAGCGTATCGCGCGATGGAGGCGGACGCGGTCGCTTTCGAGACGGCGTTTGTCGTTGAAGCGCAAAAGGCGGGTGTTGCCGTCCGTTCGACGCCGATGGTCGATTTGTATCGTAAAATAAAAGATCCCGAAGCCGCTAAAGCCGAAGTTTTCCGCGCTTGGTATGCGGACACGAACAATCTGACCCTGTATGACGAATTTTACGCCGATCAGTTTGAGGTTATGGCCGAAAAAGCGGCTAAACGCGGCGATAAGGAATGTTTCTGCGAACCGTTGCCGGCGGCGAAAATCTCTGCCGTTTGTCCGTACGTTTCGCCGGATTTTCTTGATTCGGCGGAAGCATTCTCGATTCGCGGATCGGCAAAAGAACGGATTTCCGACGCTTTGGAAGGTTATGCGAAGAAAACAGGCGCCAAGCCCGACACGTCCGTTCAGACGATGTATTCCAGAGCTAAAAACGGCAAGATCATCGACGACAGAGTTTTGCCGCAAAATCCCGCCGTCACGTTGCGTTTAAAAACCGTCAAGGGAAGAGAATAAAAGAAGGACTTTCAGAAAGGGGCTTTAACAGCCCCTTTTTTTATTGGATCGGACAGGGGTATGGACAAAAATATATTTTGTCTATTTATTTTCATGGATATATGAAAAAATACAACGTTTGTTTTAATTTTTTTGATGATGCGCTCTAAATAATCTTGAATTGTTTTGTCTATTATTGATACTATATTCTTAGTCTGTTTTTAGGAGAAAAGTTATGGGAAAAACGAATGCCGCTTATTTATTATCCCGATCAAAATCGTTTAAAAACTTGTTCCCCGCAGAAAAACCGTGCTTTCAGGACGCGGTTGTCGACGAATATTTGAACGACGGCACTCGTTTTCTTTGGAAAGAAAGCTCTAAAAAAACGGAAAATAGGATAAAGCCGGAAAATCGCGGCCTGAAAGGTCCTGAAATTGTCAAACCCGCTTCATTTTCCGATCAGGAACTTGTTGCCGCGGCCGCTTTAACGGCAAAGGCTTATGCCGCTTCCAGACATTTTTCAATAGAAAAACCGCGTTCGCGAAAGAATACGAAAAATGAAAAATCTTTCAAAGAGCGTCTGACCGATATTCGGGAGCAGGGCAAAACAAACGAAAATCATACGGTTCTTCCGTACGTAAAGGATATTTTGCTGACCGATTATTTGGAGGGCGCCTCTTATTATACGGCGAATAACGAACATAACGGCGCCCCTGTTGATAAAGACTTTCAGGCTTTGGAAATAAAAGCTCCGTCTTCGGAAGCGGAAACGCTTCGCCATGTCAGCCCGCAAGAGGCTAATCCGCTTGTCAGCGCGGTGAACAAAGCTTTTGATTTATACGCGGCGGCCAAGCAAACGGATACTGGAAATTCCGCCTCTTCCAGACAGGATATGATGTCGCAGCTGCAGGATATAAAGAAAGTCAACAATACGGAAAATATGCTGAAAAACATGACGGCAATACAGTCAAAACTCAAAGAATCCGGTCGTTGAGTTTTTAGGGGAAATGAAATGCTGTTAGAAGAAATATACTCTCCTGCTTTCGCGATCAGTAAGAACGGTAAAGTGACGGTTTTTCTGCCGGAATTAGTCGGAGAACCTGAAACCCCGGAAATCAGTTATTTGTTCGAAAATTCTTTGTTTTTCAAAAGGGCGGCGGGAACCGGCTGTCCGATAACGGGCGTTCCCGAAGACGTGGTTCAACAGCTTCGCTCTTCGGATAAAATGCTGGTTATTGAAATCGATCTGGATAAGGTGTCCGAATTAAACGAAGGACGTCTGACCGATCCGTCCAAAGTGTTTAAACGTTACTATGAAGCAATGATAGATCGCGATTCTTTCGCCGAAAATTCAGTCGACGCAATTTAAGGTTAATTGCGTTCTTCATAAATAAGGGTGGTTTTTAACCACCCTTATTTTTTGCCTGTTTAGAATTCGTATTTTAAATTGACGCCCAACGTGTATGTGCCTTGATTTGTCGGCGCAAAAGGCATTTTGATGTTGTTCGTGCTGGCCAGTACGTAATCAAATTTCAGTCCCAAAGCTATGTTCCGATAAAGGTTCATATAGCCGTCGGCGAAAAATGTCAGGTCTTTGCTTTTTACATTGGCCATAGAGTCCCATGAAAAGCGCAGTCCCGCATCAGCGGAGGTTTCCGCCGCGGGCGTCAGATGCGCCGCCGCGTCAATGCTGAACACATCATATTGCAGATCGTCGCCGTAACCGATGTTCTGATAATCCGCGCGCGCGTAGACGAAAACTTTATCGCCCGTTTCCGTGCCGGCCATCAGGTATAAATGGGTATTTTTCTGATCTTCGTTAATGACGCCTTTCCATTTGGTGTAGGTTGAACGGGTCAGATCCGCGCCGATTTGAACGCGCCACGCGTCATCGATGGTGTTGACTTTCGTACCGACGGTCCATGCCCAATCGCGGAAAGAAGAAGCGCCTTCCTTCTTCGTCCAGTCGTAGGCATAAGTTCCGTAAACGGCCCATGTCCCCGTAATGCCGTAAGTCAATGTTTCCGAAGCCGTATATTTATGAGCGTCTTTTAATACGCCGAACCTCGTTTGTTCCGGCGCGTTAATGGAGGGGTTCAATTTGACGCGGGAATAGGAAAGATTGGAATCCGCCAGAAAAGCCTTTTCCGGAATATAAAAAGGATTGGTTATATCGGCATATGAGCGTGCCGTCGGATATTTTTGTTCCTGTGCCTGAGCCGAAAATGCTACTAAGCCGAAAACAGTTGCCAATAAAAGCTTTTTCATGAGATTAACCTTTCTGTCTATGTAAACTTTTCTGTCAGTCTAGCCGGAAAAACTTAATCCTTTATTGAAAAGGGCAAAACCTTTTGATTTTTACGAAAATAGGCTTTACTCTGCCAAATAATATAAGGAGAAGACTCATGGGCATGCGCAAAATCAGGCTTTGGTTTAAAAAGAAAATTTACGGATATGATATTCCCGACTGTAAAAAAGCTCAGCCTCTGCGCCTTTTGCCGGAAGACCGCGTTTTGGTTTTGGCGCCTCACGCCGACGATGAAACAATCGGCTGCGGCGGCTTTTTGTTAAAATACGGGGCTCAGTGCGATGTGGTCTTGTTAACGGACGGACGGTATGGCGACGCGGAAATTCCGCCCGCGGAAATGGCGGAAATCCGCAAAAAAGAATTTGAAGAAGTCATGGCGCATTATGCCGTCCGCAGAACGCAAATGCTGAATGTCGAAGACGGCAAATTAATAGATCGCTTTAAGGATTTCAATACGCTTGAATTTAAAGAATACGACTATGTTTTAATGCCGCACCCGATGGATTTTCATAAAGATCATGTCGCCGTCAGCTGCCTGTTCAAAAGAGCCTGCCAAAATCAGCCGTTTCACGGTCATATTATATACTATGAAATCTGGAATACTTTAGCCAGACCGACGCACTATATCGATATTTCCGACGTTGTCGAAGAAAAAAAACGCCTGATTAATCTGTACCGGTCGCAAGTCAAGAATATCGATTACGCTTCCCGCATTTTGGGGCTGAACCATTATCGCGGACTGCGCCATCATGTCGAATACGAAGAAGATTTCGAAATCGTAAGACTCTGATTTTCAAACCTGTTCTTTAGTTTTCTTTTTTATGACAGGCATTTATTGTAAAATTTATCAGACTTTCTGAAAAGGCGTTTCCTTATGATTAAAAGAATTGGTTTGTTTTTGTGCGTTAACTTCGTTGTCTTGATTACGATAGGCCTCTTAGTGCGTTTGTTCGGCGTGGATCAATGGCTGACGCGGGAAGGCATTGATTATAATCAATTATTGGTTTTTTCGGCCATTTTAGGTTTTACCGGTTCTTTTATTTCTTTAATGATGTCCAAAACTTTGGCCAAAATGTCTGTCGGCGCCCGCGTGATTACGGAACCGAAAACGGAAGAGGAAAGGTGGCTGGTCAAAACCGTCGGCGATTTGGCCGACGCGGCGCGCGTCAGAATGCCTGAAGTCGCCATTTATTCCGGAACGGCCAACGCTTTCGCAACGGGCGCTTTTAAAGATGACGCGTTGGTCGCCGTATCAACGGGATTGCTGCGTTCCATGACTCGGCCGCAAGTGCGCGCTGTTCTGGCACATGAGATGTCGCATGTCAAAAACGGCGACATGGTGACAATGACTTTAATTCAAGGCGTTTTAAACACGTTTGTTTTCTTTTTTGCGCGCGTCGCCGCTTTTTTCCTGAATTCGTCAAAGAACGACGATACTCATCGCAGGCGTTCCGGCGGAATAGGTTATTATTTTACCGTTCAGATTTTTGAAATCCTGTTCGGCATTCTGGCCAGCATTATCGCTTTTGCCTTTTCCAGACACAGGGAATATAAAGCGGACGCCGGCGCGGCGGATTTGTTAGGCGGTCCTCAGGATATGATAGAGGCTTTGAAAGCTCTCGGCGCTTCAAAGACGGAGCCGCTGCCGTCGGAAATGAAAGCTTTCGGCATTGTGGACATGCCGTCTTTTTCGGAATTATTTTCCACGCACCCTTCGCTGCAAAACAGAATAAAGGCTTTGTCGAAAAATCTACCGCCGATTGATTCGGGTAAAAAGAAACAGCCGTCTTCCGGCGGAGTGTTCGGATCCGTTTCTTCCGATCGTTCAACGCCTTGGAATTAAGCTTTAAGCGCTTCCGTTAATGTTTTGAATACGGCCGTAAACATTTCCGGCGTCAGTTTTCCCGTGTTTACGTTGTAACGCGACGTATGATACGTGTCCAACAGCCGGATTGTTCTGCCGTTCCAGTTTAAGGTATGCAGGGCATTGTGCGCGAATTTAAAAGCCGTTTTCTTTTGTCCCAAAACGGATAATACCGCATTGTGAGCCAATCCGCCCAAAACCAGAATGACTTTCAGATTCGGCATCGCTTTTATTTCCCGCGCCAAGAATTGCCCGCACAGACGAACTTCTTCTCCGGTCGGCTTGTTTTCGGGGGGGACACAGCGCACGGCATTGGTCAGACGAGCGTTGATCAGACGGACGCCGTCGTCGGGGCGTGCCTGATACGTGCCTGAAGAAAAACCGAAATCGTGCAAATGACCATACAGCAAATCTCCAGCGAAATCACCGGTAAACGGCCGTCCGGTGCGGTTGGCTCCTTTTAATCCGGGCGCCAGACCGACGATTAGCAACTCCGCGTCCAAATCACCTAAAGAAGGAACCGGAGCATTAAAAAAATCTGGATACAGCTTTCTGTTTTTTTCCAAAAAAGAAACCAAGCGGGCGCATTGACGGCACGCTTGGTCGGGACAAATAAAATCAGGGGACATAATCTGTCTTTTCGTTTAAATCATCATATAATATGGACTGAGCCTTTGAAAAGTCGGGTTCGTTTTTAGCACTTTGCGGACTGCGGGAAATATCTTTGACCAGCTCTGTCAAATCCGTGAAGTGATCGGCCTGACGTCGTAATTCGTCCGCGACCATGGGCGGTTGAGACTGAACCGTTGAAACAACGGTGACACGCACGCCTTTGCGCTGGACGGCTTCAACCAGACTGCGAAAATCGCCGTCGCCCGAAAAAAGAATGGCGTGATCGATGCTTTCCGCCATTTCCATTAAATCGACAGCCAGTTCGATGTCCATGTTTCCTTTAATTTTGCGGCGTCCCGTTGCGTCTGTAAATTCTTTTGTCGGCTTGGTCACCATAGTAAAACCATTGTAATCCAACCAATCGACTAAAGGACGAATAGGTGAATATTCTTGATCTTCTACTAATGCAGTATAATAAAACGCTCTAATTAGTCTGCCTTTTGTAGAAAAAAAGTCTAAAAGTTTCTTGTAATCAATGTCGAACCCTAACGCTCTGGCAGCAGCGTATAGGTTGGAACCATCTATAAACAAAGCAATTTTTTCTCCGGCATAGCAACGCATAAGCACAATCCTTTCAAAAATATATACTTGAAAAACTACTATACAATAAATCGAAAAAATCGTTCTGCCAAGATGATTTTACTTCTATTCTTCAAATAATGTTTTTTTTGAAGAATGGACTTGCATTTCGAAACGAATTGACGATATAACAGAAGTCCTTAAGGTTTTTTGTGTACACTCTAAATTTTTGGAAGTTAAAATAATGGCACGCGTTACTGTAGAAGATTGCGTTTTAAAAGTCCCTAATCGTTTCGAACTGGTTTTACTGGCCGCTCAGCGCGCAAAAAACATCAGCGCCGGCGCTCCGATGACTGTGGAACAGGATCGCGATAAAAATCCGGTTGTTGCTTTGCGCGAAATCGCCGATGAAACAATCAGCCTGTCCGATTTGGAAAATACGTTGGTCACAGGCATGCAGAAATTCGTCAAAGAAGAAGATGTTACCGTCGAAGAAGACGACAGCATCAAAGCCGCCGATGCGGAATTAGCCGCTTTAACCGATGAATTCGCTCATCTGAACGACACGGAAGCCGCAATTAACGAAGCCGGTTCTTTTGAAGTGACAGAAGAATAACGACCGACTCTTTAATAAATGGGAAGGCGTTATGCTGCGTCAATTCGAATTGGTGGAGCGAGTCCGTTCTTATGATCCCAATGTAGATGAAGAGGGATTGGACAGGGCGTATGTTTTTGCCGTCAAAATGCACGGTTCGCAGAAACGCGCCTCGGGCGATCCGTATTTTTCCCACCCCGTCGAAGTCGCCGGCATTCTCACCGAATATAAATTGGATTACGCCTCGATTGTAACGGCCTTGTTGCACGACACGATCGAGGATACGGCCGCTTCTTATGAGGACATTAAAGAAATGTTCGGCGAAGAAGTGGCCAAACTGGTTGAAGGCGTTACCAAACTCAGCCGGATTCAGTTGCAGTCCGACCAGACGAAGCAGGCTGAAAATTTCCGCAAGCTTTTGTTGGCGATGTCGGAAGATATTCGCGTTTTGCTGGTCAAGCTGGCGGATCGCGTTCACAATATGCGAACGCTGCAATTCCATAAAAAGCCCGAAAAACGTCAGCGCATCGCGCGCGAAACAATGGAAATTTACGCGCCTTTGGCCGAACGCATCGGTATGCAGGAAATGAAAAACGAGCTGGAAGAGCTCTCTTTTAAAGAACTGTATCCCGAAGCCTATGAATCCATCAATGTCAGATTGTCTTTCCTGCGCGAGCAGGGGGGAGATTTGGTGGCGCGCATTATCGCCGCGTTAAAAGAGGATTTAAAGGATTCCGGTATTAAATGCGAAGTGACCGGACGCGAAAAATCGCCTTATTCCATTTGGCGGAAAATGCAGCGGCAGAACGCGACGTTTGAACAACTGTCGGATATTATGGCTTTTCGCGTCATTGTTCCGACCGTCGCCGATTGTTATCACGTGTTGGGGATTATTCATACGAAATATCCCATGATTCCCGGTCGGTATAAAGACTATATCTCAACGCCGAAACCCAACGGCTACAAGTCTTTGCATACAGGCGTCATCGGTCCTGAAAAACACAGAATCGAAATTCAGATTCGCACGCAGGAGATGCATGACATCGCCGAAATCGGTCTGGCGGCGCACTGGCGCTATAAACAGGGCGATTATAAAACGGACGGACGGCAATTCGCCTGGCTGCGCGAATTGTTGGATATTATGGAACAGTCCGATAATCCCGAAGAATTCCTGGAACATACCAAAATGGAAATGTATCAGGATCAGGTGTTCTGTTTTTCCCCGAAAGGCGACTTGATTACTTTGCCGAAAAATGCGACGGCGATTGACTTTGCGTACGCCGTTCATTCAGGCGTCGGCAACAAATGCGTCGGCGTTAAAATCAACGGAAAAATCAGACCGCTGCGAACGATTTTAACAAATGGCGATCAAGTCGAAATTTTAACGTCGAAAACGCAGACGCCGTCTCCGGAATGGGAACGTTTTGCCGTTACCGGAAAGGCCAAAGCGGCGATCCGGCGCTTTGTCCGCGCGCAAAAACGCGAGCAATACCTTGAAGTCGGCCGTCAAACGCTGCAACGCACCTACAAGTCGGAAGGATATGAATATTCGGATAAAAGTCTTGAAAATGTTCTGACGAATTTCAAACAGGCTACCGTTGAAGATCTGATCGCTTCTGTCGGAGAAGGAAGCATACAGGCGTCCGACGTGGTCGATGCCGTGTTTCCCGGACATAAATCCCGTTTTGTTCGCGTCGTTGACGCAATTAAGCGCGGGGCGAAAAAGATCGGCGACAAGACTTCGGATAAAAAGCAAAGTCCGATTAACGGGTTAATTCCCGGCATGGCGATCAACTTTGCGAAATGCTGTCACCCTCTGCCGGGGGATCGCATCGTCGGTATCGTCACGACCGGAAAAGGCGTGACCATTCACACGATCGACTGCGTGACTTTGGAAAAGTTTTCGGCGGAACCGGAGCGTTGGTTGGACGTGTCGTGGAATGAGGACGTCGTTTCCGGCGAAAGTCATATTTCCCGCCTGCGCATCGTTTTGGTTAATCAGCCGGGCAGTTTGGGAACGTTGTCAAACGTTATCGCAAAGAACCACGGCAATATCGCCAATTTGAATATTCTGGAAAGAACGCCCAGCTTTTTTGATTTGTCTGTCGATATTGAAGTTCAGGACGTCAGGCATTTGAGCGATATTATGGCGGCTTTGCGCGCCAGTCCGGGAATCAGCTCGGTTCGCCGCGCGCAGGATTAGTCGGGAGGGTTCTGTTATGATTATCGGTGTCGGAACGGATTTGGTTGACATCAGACGCATAGAACGGACAATCTCCCGTTTCGGGAAAACTTTCTGCGATCGGATTTACACCGCGGAAGAGCAGACGCTGTGCGATTCCCGCGAAGGAAAGAAAAGAATATCGGCATACGCTATGCGTTTCGCCGCAAAAGAAGCGTGCTCGAAGGCTTTGGGAACGGGCTTGCGGCAAGGCGTTTTCTGGCGTGATATGGCCGTCGGCCATTTGCCAAGCGGAAAGCCGGTTATGACATTGACCGGCGGCGCTTTAAAGCAAATGAATTCCTTAGCGCCCGGAGAAATTACACCTCAAATAGATGTTTCTTTAACAGACGAATATCCGTATGCTATGGCGGTTGTCATCATCAGCACGGAAGACGAACAGGGAATAGAATAATGAATGAAAAAAACACACAAAGCGGCTTTTGGGAAACGACAAAAACAGTTGTTTACGCGATTTTGATCGCCTTGTTTGTCCGCACTGTCTTTGCCGAACCGTTCAGCATACCGTCCGGCTCCATGATTCCCACTTTGTTGGTCGGCGATTATTTATTCGTTTCAAAAATGTCAAACGGTTACAGTCGTCATTCTCTGCCGTTAAGCATGCCGTTAATCAAAGGGCGCATTTTTTATACGGAACCGAAGCGCGGCGATGTTCTGGTCTTTAAAATGCCTTCCGATAATCGCACTGACTACATTAAACGCCTGATCGGGTTGCCGGGAGATCGCATTCAAATGAAAGAAGGCCGCTTGTATATCAATGGCAATATGATGGAACGTATTTCCGAAGGGGAATATGTCATGCGCGACATTTCGGGAAAAGCCGTGCGCTTTGAAAAATTTACCGAAGTTCTGCCGGAAGGCTTCAAACACCCGATTTTGGAAGCTTCGGACGACGCGCAGTTTGATAACACCGAAGAATTCGTCGTGCCGGAAGATCATTTCTTTATGATGGGGGACAATCGCGATAATTCTTTGGACAGCCGGTCAATCAAGGTCGGTTTCGTGCCGAAAGTCAATCTGGTCGGAAAAGCAAAGTTTCTGTTCTTTTCAAATGACGGAACGGCGGCTTGGTGGCAATTCTGGAAATGGCCAATGGCCGTGCGGTGGTCGCGTTTGTTTAACGGTATAAAATAAATGACGGATCTTGCCGAACTGTATCCCGCGTTAGGATATAACTTTAAAAGCAAAAAATTGTTGAAACAAGCCTTGACCTTAGGCTTTGAAAATCATTTTGCCGGTTATGAACGCCTTGAGTTTTTAGGAGATCGCGTGTTGGGCGTAATTATCGCCGATATGCTGTTCCGTACCTTTTCCAAAGAACCGGAAGGGGACTTAGCTCGTCGTTTTACCGCTTTGACGCGCGCGGAAACTTTGGCTTGTGTTGCCAAAGAGCTGCAATTCGAGCTTTATTTAATTTCGGCCGTCCCGTCAAACAAGCCGGAGCCGACAACAGCCGTTTTGTCGGATATATGCGAAGCCGTCATTGCCGCGTTATTTTTAGACGGCGGACTTGAAGCGGCGAAACAATTCGTCGCGCGCTATTGGACGCCGTTAATGGAAAAACTGTCGGCACCGCCGGTAGACTCTAAGACCAAATTGCAGGAATGGGCGCAGGCGCGCAAGCTGTCTTTACCCGTTTACGCCCAGATAAGCCGGGAAGGGCCGGATCATAATCCCGTTTTTATTATGCAGGTTTCCGTTGAAGGCTTCGCTCCCGTCAGCGCTTCGGGCAAATCGAAACGGGAAGCGTCTCAGGCGGCGGCGGCCGAGTTTTTTAAAATATTGGAAAACAAATGACGGAAACGGCGGAAAAATGCGGCTTTGTAACTCTTTTGGGGGCGCCGAACGCGGGCAAATCAACGCTGGTCAATTATATGGTCGGCGCAAAAGTTTCCATTGTTTCGCCGAAAGTGCAGACGACACGTTCCCGTATCCGCGGTATTTTTGTTAAAGAGAATTGCGAAATCGTTCTGATCGATACGCCGGGGATTTTTAAGCCGAAACGCCGTTTGGATCGGGCTATGGTTGCCGCGGCCTGGCAGGACGCCGAATACGCTGATACGCGGTTGGTGTTGGTCGACGCGCGGCGCGGCGTTGATGACGACACGCGCTCCATAATTGATTCTTTGGTTAAAAATAAGCTGAAGTCCGTCCTTGTTTTAAACAAGTCCGACCTTGTCAAACCGGCAAAGCTGATAGAGCTGTCTGCTAAATTAAACGAAACGGCCGCTTTTGAAGAAACATTCATGCTGTCCGCCATGACGGGCGAGGGCGTGGATAAATTAGCGGACTATCTGATTTCCCGCATGCCGGAAAGCCCGTTTATGTTTCCCGCGGATCAGGTTTCCGATTTGCCGAACCGTTTGCTTGCGGCGGAGATTACGCGGGAAAAGCTTTATCTGTGCTTAAATCAGGAATTGCCTTATATCAGTACTGTTTTGACAGATTCTTGGAAGGAGGACGAAAAAGGAATCCGCATAGACCAGACGATTTTTGTTGAAAAAAACAATCAAAAACAGATTGTCATCGGCAAAAACGGATCCATGATTAAAAAAATCGGAACACTGTCCCGTCAGGAGTTGGAAAAACTGTTTGAATGCCGGATTCATTTGTTCTTGTTTGTCAAAGTCCGTGAAAAATGGGCGGAAAATCCGGAACATTATCGATCCTGGGGGCTGGATTTCAATGCCTGAGTGGACGGACAGCGCTCTGATTATCGGTGTTAAAAAATTTGCCGAACGGGACGCCGTCGTTTCTTTTCTGACGCAAAATCATGGCCGGCATAACGGGCTTGTCAAGGGAGCTTTTTCCAAGCGTCATGCAGGGGATTTTCAAGTCGGAAACTTAGTGCAAATCAGTTGGAAAGCGCGATTGGAAGAGCATTTGGGATCCGTCAGAGCGGAGCTGTTAACGGCTTATGCAGTACAGGTTTTGGACGATCCGATGCGTTTGACCGCTCTGTCCTGTCTGTGCGCGATGAGCTCCCTGTTGCCGGAAAGGGAAAGCGTTCCCGAGTTCTTTAAAAAAACATTGGAGCAAATCGCTTTATTACGTTTCGACGGCTGGGCGGAACGCTACGTCAGATGGGAAGCCGATTTGCTGAAAGCTTTGGGGTTCGGGTTGGATTTATCCGCGTGTGCCGTAACGGGAACGACGCAGGATCTTGTTTATGTGTCTCCGAAATCGGGACGCGCCGTTTGCCGTGAAGCCGGAAAACCTTGGCAGGATAAATTGTTGGCATTGCCCGCTTTTTTTCAGAAAGCTTCAGAAGCCGCAGATAAAGACGAATTAAAAAAAGCTTTCAGTTTAACAGGATTTTTCCTTGAAAATTATGTAACAAAAACGCTAGACTGCTCTATTCCCTCTGTCAGAGGACGCCTGATCGCCGCTTTGATTGATGACAGGAACGGATAATTTCGGGTGAAAGCAAAATGGACGAAAGCGAACAGATTAAAGAAACTAAAATGGCCGAAGCTTTGGGGGAACGCTACCTGGCTTATGCCATGTCGACAATCGTGTCGCGTTCTTTGCCGGACGTGCGCGACGGTTTGAAGCCCGTTCACAGACGGCTTCTATACGCAATGAACGCTTTGCATCTGGATCCCGAATCCGGCTTTAAAAAATGCGCCCGCGTCGTCGGCGACGTTATCGGTAAATATCACCCGCATGGCGATATCGCCGTTTATGAAACAATGGTGCGATTGGCACAGGATTTCGCCGTGCGTTATCCTTTGGTCGAAGGGCAGGGCAACTTCGGCAATATTGACGGCGACAGCGCGGCGGCTATGCGTTATACGGAAGCTCGCCTGACCGAAGTGGCCAAAGCGATTATGGACGGTCTGAACGACGGTACGGTTGATTTCCGCCCGACGTATTCCGGCGAAGACGTCGAGCCGGTCGTGATGCCGTGTGCTTTCCCGAATTTGTTGGCAAACGGGTCTTCCGGCATTGCGGTCGGTATGGCAACCAATGTGGCGCCGCATAATGTCGGTGAAATTGCCGACGCTTTGCAGCTGTTAATTAAAAAGCCGGACTGTACGGTCGCTGATTTGATGAAGTTTGTGCGCGGCCCCGATTTCCCGACCGGAGGAGAAATCGTCGAAAGGCCGGAAAGTCTTTTAAAGGTTTATGAAACCGGACGCGGAGCCATTCGTGTTCGCGCCAGATGGGAAAAGGACGAATTGTCTCACGGAATGTATCAGATCATCGTCACGGAAATTCCCTATATGGTGAAGAAATCCGAATTGATTACCAAAATTGCCAAGCTTTTATTGGAAAAGAAACTGCCGTTTCTGGCTGATGTTCGTGATGAATCCGCGGAAAACGTTCGTATCGTTCTGGAACCGAAAAACAGAAATATCGAGCCGGAACAATTAATGGCGCATTTGTTCCGTCTGACGGATCTGCAAGTTAATTTCAATATGAATATGAACGTGCTGGATAAAGACGGCGTGCCGCGCGTCATGGATTTAAAGCAGGTGTTGCAGGCCTTTTTGGATCACCGTCAGGACGTTTTAATCCGTCGTTCCCGTTTCCGTCTGGACAAGATTAACCATCGTATGGAAATTCTGGAAGGTTTCCTGATAGCGTATTTGAATCTGGACGAGGTAATCCGTATTATCCGCGAAGAAGACGACGCCAAGCCCGCTTTGATGAAAGCGTTCAAATTAACCGAAGTTCAGGCCGACGCGATTTTGAATATGCGTTTGCGTTCTCTGCGCAAATTGGAAGAAATGCAGATTAAGGCGGAACATGACGAGCTGGCGGCGGAAAAAGAAAAACTTGAAAAGCTGTTGGTCGATGAGGGACTGCGCTGGAAAGAAATTTCCGCGGAAATTTCTCTGATGAAAAAGAAATTCGGGCAGGCAACCGCTTTAGGCAAGCGCCGCACGCTGATTTCAGGCGAACAGGAAGAAGTCGAAATCCCGCTTGAAGCAATGATTGAACGCGAACCGATTACGATTATTTTGTCGGAAAAAGGCTGGATCCGTTCCGTTAAAGGACATATTCAGCTGGACGACGATATTAAATTCAAAGAAGGCGATCGGTTGCAATGCGGACTGCAGGCGCAGACAACGGATAAAATCCTGATGTTTGCAACGAACGGCCGGTGCTATACGCTGATGGCGGATAAATTGCCGCGCGGCCGGGGCTTTGGGGAACCGGTTCGTTTGTCCATAGACTTGCCCGAAGAAGACGAAATCGTGTCGATGTCAATTTTCCGTCCGGGCGAAAAGAGGCTTGTCGTTTCCAAAAAAGGCAAGGGCTTTATCATCAGGGAAGAAGATTTGTTAGCTCAAACCCGCAACGGAAAAATAGTTTTGAACCTGACGGCAGGCGATCAGGCTTATTTGTCTTTGCCGGTTTCGGGGAATATGGTTGCCGTTATCGGGAATAACAGAAAGCTTTTGGTTTTTGATTTAATCGAAATTCCGGAAATGATCCGCGGGCAGGGGGTGTTTATTCAAAAATATCCCGCCGGCGTTACGTTGTCGGATATTAAACTGTTCAATAAAGAAGACGGTCTGGCTTATCCCTGCGGCGGCGGTACGCGTGTCGAAACGAATTTAATCGGTTGGATCGGCCATCGCGCTCAGGTCGGCAAGATGCCACCCGTCGGTTTCCCGAAAAACAATAAATTTTCATAAGATTGCGGATATGCATAAATTCTGGGGCGGTCTGATTGTTTTTGTTCTTTTGCTTTTTTCCGGTTTTGCCAAAGCGGCTGATAAACCTGAAGAAAGTTTCTACTATTTTTTGGAAAGAGACATTAATAAAATCATTCTGACCAAAAACTGGGATTTATATGTGCCGGTTAATACTTGGCACAATCGGGAAATGTACGACAAGACAAAGACGGATTCTTATAATGAAAAGCCTTGGGGAATAGGCATCGGAAAGCATATTTACGACGATGACGATGTTTTAAAAGGTCTCTATTTTATGGTGTTCAGTGATTCCCACAGCAAAGCCGAACCTATTTTCGGATATATGCGTCAATGGAATTACTATTTTAATCAGGACAAAGATATTTCCGTCGGCGCCGGATACACTTTGGGGGTAACATTCAGAGACGATTATAATTATCTGCCCATTCCCGTTATTTTGCCGATTTTCGGTTTTCAATATAAGCGGCTGACGCTTCAGACGACATATATTCCGGGGCCGTATAATATGTTCAACGTTCTGTTTACGTGGATCAGGATTGATTTATAGCTGTAGGGAGGGGAGCTTCGTTCCTCGTCCCTGACGGGATCGCCTGACGGCGACGCTCCTTTCAGTCGCCGGTCGCCTTTTTTCGGGATAAACGGGGTGAGATTGCTCGGAACTTCGTTCCTCGTCCCTGACGGGATCGCCTGACGGCGACGCTCCTTTCAGTCGCCGAACTCACTTCGCGAGTTCTTCTCCCACCCATACACATACATAAACAAAACTCCCCGAAACGGGGAGTTTTGTTTATGGCGGATGGGGTGAGATTCGAACTCACGAACTCCGTAAAGAGTCGCCGGTTTTCAAGACCGGTG
>JAFZYY010000021.1 GCA_017616015.1 Alphaproteobacteria bacterium
CCTTTTTTCCGCAGAAAGTCAAAAATCAAGATTTTGACTTTCAAAAAAGCCGAAAAAATGGGAAAAAATGACAAAAGGGGGCAAAGAATTGAAAAACACGATTTTTTTAAATTCTGATTTTGGCTTTACCCTTTTGGAGTGCGAAGAGAACACGCTGGACGGCATTTGGTTACAATTCCACACAAACGAAGAGACAAGCCAAGTTTTGCACGTCACAGCAAACGGCGAGACGATCACGGAAGCCCTTGCAAGTGATACCGATATACTGTACGAGCTGAACCAAGCGCAATGGGTTGACGGCGGCGACACGGAAATTTATTTATCAAATTCCGGAGCCACAAGCGACACGATCACAATAACATTTTCGGCGTTGCCGGTTACAAGCTTTGCGCTTAACCGTGTATCAAATACGGAATTTGTCGTTCAATTTCAAGGACAAGAGGAAGCCGGATCCGGCGGAAGCGGAAGCGGAAACGCGGGCGGCAGTAGTTTCGATTTTGTCGAGACAATCCGGAACATCGGGTACCGGTTGTTAGACGAGCCTACATACGTTTCGGCGGCTTTTAATGCGCGGACCTTAAACGTTGAGCTAAAGTGGACGGACCCGGCAGACATTAACACGCTGGAGCCGGTACCGTGCGCATGGGCTGGCACCGTAGTTGTCCGGAAGCCGGACGCAGCACCCAAACACAGATGGGACGGCGTAATAGTTAAAGACAGCACAACCCGCAACCAATACGCTTCCGTTGCGTTGCAAGATAGCACTATTTTGCCCAACAAAACATATTTTTACGGCATTTTTCCGTATCATATCGGGCTTGACGATTTGGACAACCCTATAAAGCATTATAGATATACAAAAGTTGTAAAAGTACAAACCGGCGAAGCCGAAACCGTTCAAGTTCTTTTGAAGACTTCGGAAGAGCTTGTCACCGATTTAATTCAAGATTTGATATATTTTACTGGTGAAAGTTGGACTCCGAAATGGAAAATAGGCGACACTGGCACTTTGCACCCCGAATTGGATTATACATTGAACGTAAACACGGGCACTGCTTCGCTTTGCTTTTTAAATAACCCGTTCGGAAAAAGTGAAGCCACAAAAATGTATATTGATATCGAGTGTGCGAACAGTAGCGTGTATGGCATGGCACCGAGATTAGCTTGCGGCATCGCTAAAAGAAAAGGCACAAGCGAAAGCGATAGTTGGTATGTTATTTACAATGACGCATGGACAACGTACCAGTTTGTACACGATGTTCCCGCCGGTTCGGGCGGTTTTCCGAGGACAAGGATTGAAATATCACTTGACGCAGTTGAGGGCGATTTTTATATCGGTTTTGCGGCGCAGAATATACACGATGTAATTATCCGTGAAGTCAGCTTTGACGCGCCCGTTATAGTAAAAGGGGGTTAATTTATGGCGTGGAAGTTCGTGCAATATTTGGCCGGGAAGTTTAGGACGACCGACGCGTCAGAAGTGCAAAGCGACTGGACGCAGAACGACAGCGACGAGCCAAGCTATATAAAAAACAAGCCCGGCAATTTTACCGGCGCAACATCACAAAGTAACGGCGCGGCGGGATTTGTCCCGGCACCCACAACAGCCGATCGGGCAAATTTTCTTTGCGGCAATGGAGCATGGATGCCAGCCGGCGGCGGGGGCGGTGGTTCAAGTCATAACTATTCTACATCGGAACAAGTAGTAGGAACGTGGATTGATGGGAAGCCCGTGTATGAAAAAACTATTTATTACGCTGGCGGCGAAAATGGCACTATTAGCGTACCACACGGAATTTCAAATTTTAAAAGGCATATATCATTAGATGCAACCGCAAGCGATTCCGCTGGAGCATCATTTATGGCTCAATATACTTTGGCACGAATATCATCGGATGGCGTCAATGTTGGTATCTCATCGGTAACCGATTCTGCAATAGTATACTATGTTCCATCAGCATTTGGTAGCAGAATTGTAGATTTATACTTTGTCATTAGATATCTTAAAACCACCGACTAAAGAAAACTCACAGTTTTTCAACAGTTTCCTTAAAATAAGTAGATTATGACAGACGAAAAAACGCGGCAATTGCTGGAAGAGATCGAATTTTTAGAAGGGCAGCTTGTAGAGCTGAAAAAACACCCGTTTATCAAGATAAACCCCAAGGACCCGACGCAGCAGAAAGCGACACCGGCGGCCAAGTTATACAAGGACCTTTTACAGCAATACAACAACAGCCTTAAATTGCTTTTGAAAGCACAGGGCGCGTTGGAAGAGGAAGAAGAGACAAGCCCGCTCCGGCGCTGGCTTAACGAAAGAACGGCAAAAAATGACAATGTGGACGGCTGACAATTGTTATTTACTGGAATATTTGGGCCGCATTGAAACGGGCGAAATAATCGCGGGGCAGGAGCTATGGCAAGAGCTTCGCAACCTTGCGGAAGACTTTAACAATGACGAGTATTATTACGACCGGACGGCGGCGCTTTTGCGGTTTGATTTTATGGAGCATTGTGTACGGCTGACAAAAAGCCCGTTTTACAATCAGCCCATGAAATTAATGTTATGGCAAAAGGCTTTTATTGAAACGCTTTATAGTTTCAAAATGCGCCGGGAGTTGATCGACAACGGCAAAGAGATCGACCGTTTTAAAAGGGCGCTTTTGTTGATCGCACGAAAGAACGGCAAAAGCGAAACATGCAGCGGGCTGGCAAATGCGGAATTTATCACCGGGAATGAGGGCGCGGACATTGTTTGCAGTTCAAACGACGACGCCCAAGCGTCGATCGTGTACGACGCAATCGACACAATGCGGATCCTTTACGACCCGCAAAGCATAGACACAAAGCGGAACCAGCGCTTTATTTTAAACAAAACGACCAACACGAAAATTTTTAAACTTTCCGACCGCACCCGGAACAAAGAGGGGCGGAACATAGATTGGGCGATTTTGGACGAAGCGCACGAAATGACACAGAACACGATCGCCAAAAGCATAGAGCAAAGCCAAAGCGTCAAAGACAACCCCAAATTTATCGAGATCACGACCGAGGGCTTCGTGATTGACGGCTATCTTGACGACGAATTGAAAAAGGCGCGGGCGATCATCAACGGAGAGGACGACAGCATAAGCGGGCAACGTTTTCTGCCGTGGCTTTATACGCAAGACAGCGAAACGGAAATTTTTACAAACCCGCGGAGCTGGCAGAAATCTAATCCGACAATCGGAATTATAAAACGTTTCGATTATTTGGCCGAACAAGTCGACCTTGCGAAAAAATCAAAAGCCGACCGCATTTTCGTGCTTTCGAAAGACTTCAATTACAAGCAGAACGGCGCACAAAGCTGGCTTAATGTTGAAGACTATGACTACGGGGCAACGTATGACATTGAAGACTTTCGCGGTTGTTTTTGCGTCGGACATGTTGACCTTGCGGAGACTACCGACCTTGTTTGCGCGAAAGCGTTAATAATAAAGCCGAACGACAAAACGAAATACATTTTAACCATGTATTTTTTACCGGAAAGCAAGCTGCAGCTTGAAAACGACGACCACAACGCCGGGGCGCATTACAAAGAGTGGGCGCAAGCTGGATATATCACAGTAAACGACGGCAACGAAGCGGATTTATCAAACGTGGCGGCATGGTTTTACAAGCTTTACAAAGAACACGGGATAAAGCTATATAAATGCGGCTACGATCAGCGGTTCGCAAAAGAATGGCTTGCCGCAATGGAAGAATACGGCTGGACGAAAGCGGCCGGGGACGTCGAAATGATATACCAAAACGCCGAAACGCTTAATAATGCAATTTCGTTATGTGAAGCGGACTTCAAAAGCCATTTAATCAATTACAACGACAACCCCGTGGACAAGTGGAATCTTTCAAACGCTTGCTTGAAAGTAAACGAAAAGCGGCAAGCGTTGATAATAAAGACCGACAACGCCAAAAAGATCGACGGCGCCGTAACGCTGGCGAGTTTATACGAAATGTTTAGACGTTATCGGAGCGACTTAAAAAAATTAGCTGGAGGCTAAAATGGGACTTTTTGACAGACTTTTTAAACGTGCGCCGAAAAATGCGAGCTTTGCGCCCATGATGAATGGCTGGCTGCCGATTTACTCGCAGTTTGGCACGAACATTTACGCAAGCGACGTAGTGCAACAGGCGCTAAAGTGCATAGTTGACGAATTTAAAAAGTTGATACCGACGCACGTGCGCACAACAGGGGCAGACCCGATCCCGGTTAGCGGAAATTTGCAAGAAGTATTAAACGACCCGAACCCGCTAATGACAACCAGCGAATTTTTAGAGAAAACGGCGTGGCTTTTGCTTTTGAATTATAACGCGTTTATCATACCGACCTATTACACGTGGATAGACGAAAAGACAGGAGCCGAACGCAGACGCTACGAAAGCCTGTACCCGATTAAACCAACCCAGGTCGACTTTATAGAAGACGCGAGCGGCAAGCTTTTCGTAACATTTTGGTTTGAGAACGCCGAAAAAACAACGATCGCATACGACGATGTAATACACATAAAATATAATTACAGCGTTTCGCAGTATATGGGCGGAAACGAGTGCGGGCAACCCGATCACACCGCATTGCTTCAAACGCTGGAATTAAACAAGACCTTGCTTTCCGGCATAGCCAAAGCCATGAAAGCAAGCTACGCCGTAAACGGCGTTGTTAAATACAACACCTTAATGGACGACGGAAAGACGGCCGCGGCGCTGGCAGAATTGGAACGCAAGCTGCAGAACAATGAAAGCGGATTCTTGCCGCTGGATTTAAAAGCGGACTTTACACCGTTACAGCATACCAGCCAAATAGTTGACGGCGAAACGCTGAAATTTATCGACGAAAAGATACTCCGTAATTGGGGCGTTCCGCTGGCAATACTCACCGGAGACTTCAACAAAGAACAGTACGAAGCGTTCTACCAAAAGGCGCTGGAACCGCTTGTAATTTCAACATCGCAGGCATTTACAAAAAAGCTTTTTACGAAGCGCGAGAAAGCGTTCGGCAATGCGATTAAGTTATATCCCAAAGATTTAATTTTTATGAGCATAAGCCAAACGCTGGAAATGATAAATATATTATCACCGACCGGGGCGCTATTTGAGAACGAAAAGCGCGTGGCGTTAGGATTGAAGCCGCTGCCGGAATTAGAGGGCAAGCGTTATATGAGCTTGAATTGGATTGACGCAAACAACGCGGCACAGTATCAGACCGGGGCAAACGTAAGCATTGACGTTGTGGACGAAAACAAAGAAGAAAGCGAGGTCTAAACAATGGCAGACGAAAGCACAGCACAGAGCAGAAACGAACAGATACTACAGGATACAATCGACGGCGTGGAGTACACAGACCCGCCGCAAAGCCGGATAGAAGCACTATTGGTAGAGCTTAACGGAATTTTAGGCGGAAAGCTGCCGGAAGCGCCGGACGACGAGGGCGCGTACGTTTTAACGTGTACCGTTGACGACAAGGGCGCCGCTACATACAGTTGGGAAAGCACAACATAAAGGGGGACAAGATCATGCCGGACTTCACAAAAGTAAAACCATTTGAAACAAGGGAATTTTGTTTTGACGTACGTGCAGCGCTGGACGAAAAGCGCGGCGCGATCATCACAGGCCAGCCGATAGTGTACGGCGATACATACGACGTGGGCGGCGAGTGGCGCGAGACGATCGACCGCGGCGCACTTGATAGCACGGACTTGACCGACGTGCGGTTCCTTGTGAACCATGACACCCGGAGCATACCGCTTGCAAGATCGCGCCGAAATAACGGCGGAAATAATACCATGCAAATGACCGTGAACGAATCCGGGCTGATCCTTGATTGGGTAAGCCTTGACGTTGAGAATAACGCGGACGCGAAAGCGCTTTATAGTGCCGTACAGCGCGGCGACATTTCGGGCATGAGTTTCGGCTTTTTGATCGGGGACGAGCGTTGGGACGATTTGGACAGCGACCTACCCACAAGGCACATTTTACGCATTGATACCGTTATAGAGGTTAGCGCCGTAACGTTTCCGGCGTACACCGCTACAACCATAAACGCACGCGACAAGGCGGCGCTGGAGAGCGCCCGGCATGCGCTGGAGAGCGCCCGGCAGTCAAGAGCGAAAGCGCTGGAGAGCGCTTGCAACCCGTTGGAGCTTGAAAAAGCACGTTTTGAGTTTTTATCAAAATTTTAACAAGGAGATTAAAAACCATGAGAAAAAAATTTCTTGAAAAGAAGCTTGCAAAGCTTCAGAGCAAGCTGGCCGAGATCAGAAGCAAGGTACAGACCAGCACCGACGCTGCAGAAGTCAGAGAGTTGACAGCACGCGCGGAAGAGATCAACGACGAAATCAGCGACATTAACGAAGAGCTTGCCGCGATCGCAGAGGAAGAGCAGCAGAGGGCAGCAGAGCAGCAGACCGAGACACGCGACGCCGTGCCCGCAAGTGCTACGCTTATCAACCCTATACAGAACAGCGGCGCAAGCTTCACAGTTGGCGAGCAGAGAAGCAACGACGACCCGTTCGCAACCATGGAATACAGAATGGCGTTCAAGAAGTTCGTACAGACCGGAACCCCGATCCCGTCACAGTATGAGCAGAGACAGGACGCCGCAAACTCACAGAGTTTAGGCGCAACGATTCCTACAACGCTTTTAAACGAGCTTGTAAACGAAATCCGCAAAGTTTACGGCAATCTTTACGCAAAGACCCGCAAGCTTAACATACAGGGCGGCGTAAAGATCCCTGTTGGTAAATTACAGGCCACCTTTAAGTGGATAAGCGAAAAGACCGTAAGCCCGAGACAGGACGGCGGCACAACAGAAACCGTTGAATTTTCGTATAACGTTGGCGAGATCAGAGTGGCGCAGACCCTTTTGGCTTCAATCGTATCGCTTGACCTTTTCGAACGCGAAGTCGTAACGATCATGATGAAAGCCTTTTTACAGGCAATGGACACCGGAATCGTTAAAGGAACCGGAAACGGGCAGCTTTTGGGAATCCTTAACGACAGCCGCATACCCGCTGGCAATGTTATCAGCATGACCGCCGCAGACATGAGCAATTGGACGAAGTGGCGCACAAAGTTCTTTGCGAAGCTGCCTTTAGGCTATCGTTCCGGTTCGTTCATTTTCCCGCTTTCGACCGTTGAGACCTACCTTGAAACAATGGCAGACAGCAACAATAACCCCATTTTCAGACAGGCAACCGGGCTGGAAGTAAACGACGGCGACGCAGTTGCACCCAACGGCAGATTTTTTGGCCGTGCGATCGACCTTGTTGAAACGGACATTTTGCCCGATTTTGACACCGCGAACGCTAACGACGTAATCGGCATTTTCTGGCAGCCGGAAGAGTACGCGATCAATTCCAACATGCAGTTCGGAATGAAGCGCTACTTTGACGAAGAGACTAACGAGTGGGTAAACAAGGCGCTTGTTATCGTTGACGGCAAGCTGGTAAATCCCGAGGGCGTATTCCTTATCAAGAAATCATCTTGATGAAAGGGGGCGCGCATTATGACAAATGTTGAAGCATTAAAAGCCCTTTACGTTGCAATGGGCGGCGACGCGGACGACGTTGCGAACGTATCGCTGACCGCTGACATGATCGCGGCAATTGCAACCGTTCTGCCCAAAGATACGGCATATTTGCCCGAAGTTGACGCGACCAACAATGGCGACGTTTTAACGGTAAAAGAGGGCAAGTGGCAGGCGGTAACGCCCGCACCTTAAAAACACACAGGAGGATAAAACACCATGATTAACGCTAACAAGATCGTACCCGTTACGAAAAGCGATTTACTTTCAATCTATGCAAACGCCGCCATTTTAGGCGGATCAACCGTCACCAAGCTGGCAGCGTCAGCACCCGGCGAGTTTACCGTTGCGGCGAGCATTTCAACAACATGGGGCATTGCCGCCGAACCGCTGAAAAAGCTTAATTTCGGCGCAAGCGCAAGCGCTGGCACCGTTGTATTTATCCCGGACTATGACTACGAGGGATTTTATATCAACGGCACATTTGAGGAACCCGCGGACGGTTCCGACGACGTAGACGCAAACGGCGCGGAGCTTTACAAGGCCGTGCTTTCAAGCGGAGACATCACAATTACAAAGCTTTATTGATCGGCTTAAGATTCCAATTTGTTCTCCTTAATCCATAAATTCACACAATCGGGGGCGACACTATGACACAGGCACAAATGTTGGCGGGCGTAAAAGACGCTTTAGGCATTGGCGGAACGTACCAAGACAACACAATCACGCAGTACATTGACGAAGTAATGGACTACTTAAAAGGCGCTGGCGTTGATACCAGCGACGTGAGACCGGGGCTTGTGGCGCGTGGCGTGTCCGATTTGTGGAATTATGGCACGGGAACGGGGAAGCTTTCCGAATACTTCATGCAGCGGGCAACCCAAATGAGTTATAAGGGGGCATAAATATGGCGGAATACAAACCACAGGCGCCGTTTTCGGTTCCGTTCAAGATCAGCACACCGACCGTTGCGACGGTTAAAGGCGTACCGACCAAGACATACACCGACGGCGAGACCGTATATTTCGGCACCTTTAGAACATTTGGCGGCACCGAAAGCACGAAAGACGGACTTTATAGCGTTATAGACACGGCAACGCTTGAAACATGGTACACGCCTGTTTTAAAGGCGGATTGTCGCGTGAATTTGCTGGAAAGCGGCGAAGTTTACGAAGTAGTTGGAACGCCGGAAGACATACAAAAGCGGCACCAATACATGAAAGCACGTTTACAAGCCGTTAAAGGGGGCGCTTGACACAATGGCAAAGAACAAGGGCTGGGGCATAAATTTCGAGGGCTTCACGAATCTTTCCGAACGCTACCAAAAATTGGGCGGCGATTTAAAGAAGATCGCGGACGAATGTTTGGAGTTTATCCCGGCGAAAGTTAATCCCGGACTTGATAAGGCCATAAGCAAACATAAGCGCACCGGAAAAACCGCAAAATCACTTGTAAAAGGGCAGAAACCTACATGGACGGGCGACACCGCTACAATACAAGTCGGTTTTGATATATCACACGGCGGCTTGCCGTCGGTTTTTCTCATGTATGGCACGGCAAAGCACACACCGCGCAACCAATACGGCACACCAAAGCGTGCCGGGGCGAAAGATAATCCCGGCATAAAAGCCGACAAAAATCTTTATAACGCTATTTACGGCGCACAATTCCAAAAAGAGATCAGCGCCGAACAAGAAAAGATTTACACCGACGCAATACAAAAAAGGCTAAACGATTAAAGGGGCGGACGCATGGAAGACATACTGATAGCGCTTTTAGAAGCGTTTAAATATCCCGTAATAAGGCAAGGGAGCCTGGCACCGGACGCAGCGTACCCGGCTACATTCTTTACTTTTTGGGATAGATCAGAGACAGAACACAGCGCATACGACGACGAAACGGCGCTTGTTGTTTATGAATTTGATATAAACGTTTATTCTAACGACCCGGCAATCGTTTACAGCCTATTATCACAGGCACGGGACGCAGTAAAGGCCGCGGGCTGGCAGACACCGGACAGGGGGCACGATATAGCAAGCGACGAAATCACGCACACGGGGCGGGGCTTCACGTGTACCTATATCGAGACATTAACCGAACCGGAACCGACACCGACACCAACGCCGGATCCCGAACCGGAACCGGAACCGACACCGGAGCCGGAAACACCATAAAAAAACAGTAAAGGAGCAGTATTATGGACGTTTTCGAATTTAGGGGCGTGGACAATCTGTACTACGCGGAAGTTTTACAGGACGACGAAAACGGTTTTGTTTGCGCTACACCCGAAAAGCTTGCGCCCGTTGCCGAAATAGGCAAGACCACCGAATCAAGCAGCGAAGCGCACTACTATGACAACAAAGCCATGATAGTAATTAACAGCGAGGGCGCGGACACGATCACCATTACAATGGCACCCCCGGAGCTTTCCGTTCTTTCGAAGATCACGGGCAGACAGTTCGACCCCGTAACCGGAATGCTTATCGACGCAGTACGCGAAAATAAATATTTCGCTATCATGTATCGTACCAAGGGCACGGACGGCAAGTATCGCTACGTATCGCGTTTAAAAGGGCAGTTCAATATACCGGACGAAACCAACGCGACCGAGAACGACGGAACCGACACCAACAACACACAGATCGAATTTACGGGCATTTATACCGAATACGAGTTTAACAAGGGCGTTTATAACTCGCAGTCGGAGACCTGGAGCAAGGGCAGCGCAAAGGGCATTATTGTGGACACCCGCTACGGGCTGGCGAACGTTGCAAACTTCTTTAGCGCCGTACAGACACCCGACACCGTGAGCGCAAGCGGAAATGTGCCTGTTACGGGCGTAACGCTGACACCTTCAACCGTTTCGCTGGAGATCAACGAAGAAGTACAGCTGACCGCAACAGTTGCACCCGCAAGCGCAACCGACAAGAGCGTAAGCTACAACAGCAGCGCGACCGGAGTCGCAACCGTAACCGCTGGCGGCAAGGTTAAAGGAATCAGCGCCGGATCGGCGGTTATCACCGTAACCACAACCGACGGCAGCTTCAAGGACGTTTGCGCCGTAACCGTTACGAGCTGACAAAACAACCCACTATCCCCCATGTAAATACCTCAAAAACCGCGGACAGGGCGGCGGCAAAATGGCCGCCGCCTTTTCCGCAAGATCATCACAAACGAAAGAAAAGGAGCAGAAAATGGAGTTAAAACTTGATATATACAGCAAGACAGAAAAGGGCAAAATTGAGAAGACATACAGAGCAGAGGGCTACGACCTTATGTTGGGCACGATCGACGACCTTGTAAGCATTATCGACCTTGACAAAATGGACGACGAAAAGGCGGTCGCCGCAATGATCGTAAAGGGATATAGACAGATAAAGCCGCTTTTGCATGACGTTTTCGGAGCAACCGAGGAAGAGCTTAACCGGACGAAAGTTTCAGATTTGGTTCCGTGCATTATCGACATTTGCCGGGCGAGTCTTTCAAGCTTTGAAATACTTAAAAAGCAAAAAAACTGACAAGCGGGGTGCTTGATAACACCCCGATTGATGAAATCTTATTTGATTTAGAAATGAATTTATCCGACCGTTTCGCGGGGACAACGCCGCTAACGTGGCGCAAAGAGAAAGCCCGGGACGTGTTTAATATGGTTGTTTATTTCAACAGGCATGCAAAGAAGCACAAAAAGGGCAAAAAGCAAATAATACGCAAACCAGCCGGGGACAATTGGTTCTGACAGTTGGAGCGCGAGAAAGGGCGGCTTATTTATGGCTGACACGAAAAATAATATAACTACGAGTTTTAAAGTCGATATATCGAATTTAAAATCCGGAATAAGCGAAGCAAACCGACAAATAAAGCTTGCAAATGCAGAATTTAAAGCGGCGGCATCAAGCCTTGACTTTATGGCAGACAGCGCGGACGGAATCCGGACGAAGCTTGACCAGCTGACTAAAGTATTAGACGCGCAAGAGTCCATTTTGAGCGCCTACGAAAAACAGCTTGAATTGACCGTGAAAGAACAGGGCGAGGGCAGCAAAGCCGCGGACGATTTGCGGATAAAGATCGCGAACCAGCAAGCCGCCATAAATGACACAAAGAAACAACTAAAAGAATATAACGACAAGCTGGACGACGCCGAAAACGGCATGGAAGACGGAGCCAAAGCCGCGGACGATTTGGGCGATAACATGGAGCAAGCCGGAAAAGACGCGAAAGACGCGTCCAAGGGCTTCACAGTTATGAAAGGCGTTCTTGCCGACCTTGCCGCGACCGCAATCAAAGCCGTTGTAAGTGGTTTAAAGGACATGGGCAAGGCTGCCATTGACGCCTACAAAAGCTTTGATAAGGGCGCCGACAACATCATCAAGGCCACCGGAGCCACAGGCGAAGAAGCGCAAGAGTTAAAAAAGGCGTATGCAAACGTATCAAAGAGCATAGTTGCGGACGCGGAAGACATAGGCGACGCAATGGGCGATGTAAACACCCGTTTTGGTTTTACCGGATCAGAGCTTGAAAAAGCAACGACAAAATTCTTAAAATTTTCGGAGATCACCGGGAGCGACGCCGTTTCAAGTATTGACGCCGTGGCGCGTGCAATCGAGAGCGCGGGGCTTTCCTACAATGACTACGGCAAACTGCTGGACGAAATTGCGAAAGCGTCACAGGCAAGCGGCGTAAGCGTTGACAAAGTGGCGGACGGCTTGACGAAATACGGCGCACAAATGCGCGCTTTAGGGTTCGACACGGAAGACACAATCGCCATGTTTGCGCAATGGGAAAAAGCGGGCGTAAATACCGAAAGCGTTTTTGCCGGACTTTCAAAAGCCGCAATGAATTGGAGCAAAGAGGGAAAAGACGCAAAAACAGAATTTGCGAAGTTGCTGGCGGACATAAAAAAGGCACCGAACGCAACCAAGGCCGCGGAGATCGCGACAAAGAAGCTGGGCAAGGCGGGGCTTGAATTAGCGGACGCGGCATACAGCGGGCGACTTGATTTTGCGGATTTTGCCAAAGCGATCAAGGCGAGCGGCGGAACCGTTGACGATACTTTCGAAGCAACACAGGACGCCACCGACAAGTTCGAGCTTGCTATGCAAGGGCTGAAAACAGAGGTTGCACAAGTAATTGGGGAATTGTTGGACAAATACGGCGCCGACATAGAAAAGGCTATACAGGGAATCACCCAGCTATTATCCGCGTTAATTCCAAAAGTTGCGGAAATAATCGGATTTATTGTCGATCATTGGCAAATTATAGGGGCGCTTGCCGGAACCATTGCGGCAGTATTTACCGCAATCAAGGTCGGAACCGCGGTAACAGCGGCATTTAATGCAGTATTAGCGGCGAACCCGATCACGCTTATTGTGCTTGCAATCGCCGCGCTTGTGGCGGCAATTATTGGACTTGTAACGCATTTCGAAGAGTTCACGGCGTTTTTTGCCGGGATTTGGGAAACAATAAAAGAGATCGCCCAAACAGCAATCGACGCCATTGTGGGATTTTTCCAAGCTGGCTGGGAAGCGATCAAAATCGCATGGAGCGCCGTTACTGACTTTTTTGCCGGGATTTGGGACGGAATTAAAAAAGCATTTTCCGCCGTGGGCGATTGGTTCAAGGGAATCTTTCAAGGCGCATGGGACGGAATTAAAAACATTTGGAGCAATGTTATTATATTCTTTTCGTCACTATGGAGCAAAATACAAAGCATTTTTGACGGCGTGGGCAACTTTTTCCGGGGCGTATTTGAGGGCGCGAAAAATATCGTTTCGAACATAATCGACGCTATGGTAAACGTTATCAAAACGCCAATAAATTGGATAATTAAAGGCATAAACGGCTTTATTTGGGGCTTGAATCATATCAAGATACCGGATTGGATACCGGGCGTTGGCGGTTATGGAATAAATATCGGCTATTTGTCCGAATTGAAGCGCGGCGGCGTTTTGGAGCGCGGACAAGTGGGACTTTTAGAGGGCGACGGAGCCGAAGCCGTTGTCCCGCTGGAAAACAACAAAGCATGGATAAGCGCGACCGCGGAAGCCATGAAACAGGCACTACAAAGCGAGGGCGTTTTAGGCGGAAGCGCGGCTGCTGCCGGGCAAAATATAACATTCAATCAGTACAACACAAGCCCGAAAGCATTGTCGCGGCTGGATATATACCGCAATACACAAAATCAGCTTAACTATGCAAAGGGGGCGCTATAATGCAAGTAAAAGTCACGAACCAATACGGACAATACACGACATACACACTTAATGGCGCGGGCGTGGCGTTGGTAAATGTTGCCGGATTGAATCCGCCAAACGCGCGCATATCATCAAGCACGATCGCGACCAAAGACGGGTCGATAGTGACAAACGAACAGGCGAACAATAGAAACATTGTTTTGACGTTTGCAATAACAGGGCGAGACGCCGAAAGACAGCGCACCGGGTTATATTATTATTTTAAAATCAAAGAGCCTGTATCGCTGGAGATTAAGACCGCAACACGTACGGCAACCATTGACGGCTACGTCGAGAGCATACAGGCGAACCCGTTCGACAGAAAGCAACAAATACAAATTTCTATCATTTGCCCGAATCCGTATTTTTTAGGGAGTGAAGAGACGACGAACGTATCATACCCAAGCGGCAACGTTGTCACGCTTTCCGACACTTCACACGGCGCCGTGTTTACTGTCACATGTTTGGACGCGATCACGGGCGGATTTGTTATCGGCAACACCTTGACCGGGGAATCGTTCTGCGTGAATGGGGACTACGTTTCCGGGGACGTCGTAACGATCGACACGCGACAGGGGCAAAAGGGAATCACGCTAACCCATAACGGAAGCACAAGCAACATTTTGTCCCGCATGAATAGCACCGTACACGATTGGTTGCAGCTTTTACCGTGGCAGAATAATGGCATTACACTTTCAACGAATAAAATTTCGGCGGTTGTGCGTTTTCAGACGCACTACGAGGGGGTCTAAAAATGGCTTTAATGTTTTACTTGCTGGACAAAGACATGGAAATAAAGAGGATAATAGAAACGTATAAAAGTGCGATATGGACGGAACGCTACTACGAGCGCGGGGACTTTGAATTGTATATCCCGGCCACCGTTGAAATTATAGCAGATTTAAATTTTGACAGCAGCGGAAGCACGCAGTACATTGTCCGGGCGGACGATACCACAAAATGCGCCATGATTGAATCCGTAAAGATCAGCACCGACGCAGACAACGGCAATTTTATCACCGTTTCGGGGCATACGCTGGACGCGCTGGCGTTTCGGCGCGTGGTAACATCACAGACGACCTACACAGGATCCGCGGCGAAGATAATAGAACGGCTAATCACGAAATCAATTGTTTCGCCGGACGCCGTAAACAGAGCAATCGCAAATTTTAGCTTCAAAAACAGCATTGAAGACTCCGACCGGGCATTAACCGCGCAATATTGTGGCGAAAATGTTGGCGAAGCCGTCGAAGCGATCAGCAAGACAATCCACACCGGGTACCGTGTAAATTTTGACATTGACAACAAAACAATGGAATTTGAAATTTACGAGGGCGCCGACCGTTCATTGTACCAGCAAGACAACCCGCCTGTTATCTTTTCGAACGACTTCAACAACCTTTTGACGAGTAATTACACGGTAAGCGTTGAAAATTGGCGAAATAACGCCCTTGTTATCGGTGAGGGACAGGGCACAAACAGGGTTCGAGTTGAGTTTGGCGAAGATAATGCCGGGATAGAACGCCGCGAAGTGTACGTGAACGAACAGGAATCCAGCACGAACGGCGGCGAGATCACAAAAGGGGCATACATGCAAGTGCTTTATGACAGGGGCTACCAAGCATGCGCCGAAAACAGGCCGCTACGTGAGACGGAAGCAGACGTGGCACCAAATTACGGCTTTAAATTGGGCGTGGACTATTTTTTGGGCGATATTGTCAGCGTCGAGAACGAGTACGGCGTCAAGATCACGCCGCGAGTTGTGGAGACGATCGAAGCGCAAGACGACAACGGGTACAGTATAATCCCGACTTTCGCAATAGATTGACAAGCCGCCCGGTTGTTGATACAATGGCATAAAGGTTAGCAAATATCCCGTTTGCTTTCCTTATCTTTCGTGGGGGCATGACCAGCGCGTGGTTGTGCCCTTTTTTTGCTGGAAAAATTTTTTTAAAAATTTTGCAATTAGTGCTTGACTTTATTAGCCCAATGGGCTATAATGTATTTACAAGGTAAGGGAAACCTTGAAAAACAAAAACACGAAAGAGAGGACAGCAAGATGACAAACGCGCAGATTATTTTCAACAATTCACTTTCACTTATGGAGCAAGGCATTTTAAAAGGTTCCGGCATAATGGCAACCGTTGAAGACGAAAACGGCGAGAAAAAGCAGATCGAATTGCCGGAGACAATACACACCTACGCCGCATGGAAGTCGATCGGCTACCAAGTGAAAAAGGGACAGAAAGCAAAAGCAGCCTTTACAATTTGGAAGTACACCGAGAGCAAGAAGCAGAACGACGAAGAAGAAGCCGCGGGGCGCATGTTTATGAAGCTTTCACACTTCTTTACGGCAGACCAAGTTGAAAAGATCGCATAACAAAACACCAGCCGACGGGCGGCGGCCAAACCGCCCGAGAAAGTGGGATAAAATGACAAAGCAGATAAAAACAGAATGGTGTGAAAACTTTATAAAGGCATATTTTAGAAAGCATGACTGCAAGGGCGTTTATACTAAACTTTTATTTGACGAAGCGGCAAAACGTGGGCTTTACGTTCCGGAGACATATGGCAGCCCGTTTTCACAGGCACTCGAGAACGTGTGCGAAGTCTACACGATCAACGACAAAGAAACAGGCGATTTTATTTACGCCGCATTTAGATTAAAGGCGGGGGCATGAAACCCCGCCGAACAAGATCAGAAAGAGAGGGCAAAGAAATGACATTTACCGAGATTTGGAACGAAGCATACAACATTTTTACAGACGGCGAGAGAACCGAGGCCGGACGTTATAACGACATGCAGCGCTTTTTGCTGGACAAGGTAAAGGCGGGCGAGCTTTCAATGGCAGACAAGTGCCACATGGTTGCGGACATTATGGAAACGGCGGGGATTTAAAACCCAGCCGAAAGATCACGAAAGAGAGGGCGAAAAAATGAACGAATACAAAAAGAGCTTTAAAAAGTTAATTGAAGAGCTGGCAAACCTTGACGAGCTGACAGACGACACCGTGGGGGCATGGTTCGGCCGCGTCGATATGAGTTACCAGCATGACGGGATAAGCTACAACGAACAGGCGCTGTTGTTAAAGCTTGCGAACAAGATCACAAGGGGGGCGAGAGTATGAAAGACTTTAAAACGTTTCGGGAGTCAACAGGCATGACACAAGCCGAATTTGTCCGGCATTTTGGGATCCCGTTGCGGACGGAGACGCATTGGGAAACCGGGGACAGACAGCCACCGGAATACGTGGTAAACATGATTAAAAAAATATTGCTTTACGAAAAGGGATACACGCCCGAAGAGATCGGGCAAGAATAGGAACCGGGGCGGCAGCAGTTGGCCGCCCTGTTTTTGCGAGTGTCGTATAGTGTCGTATAGAAATTTGCGAAGCCTTGCAAATAAAGGCTTGCGAGACTCACACACTTGACTTTTAATCAAGTTGTCTCGGGTTCGAGTCCCGAGTGGCTCAGTACAAAAAAACCTTGAAAAATACAGCTTTTCAAGGTTTTTCTTTTTAGGTTTTTTTGTGCCCTTTTGTGTCCATTTGGGTGTCGTACGGACAAAAGTGCGACACGGCTCAAAGCCTTGTAAATGCTGGCTTGAAAGCCGTTTTTTTGTACGACACCGAAAAAGCCCGAAAAAAGGCACTTTTCGAAATAAGTGTCGTATTTTGTCGTATGATTTTTTAAAGATCAGCAGCGAAGACGCGGTCGAGTTTTTCGGCGGCGTTTTCTTTCATTTCGTTTAAATGCGCATAAACGCGCATTAACATTGTCGTGTCCGCGTGTCCCAGCAATTGCGCGGCCTTTTTTATTGAAACTTCCGAATAAAAAAGCATTGTAGCATAATTGTGGCGGAAAATGTGCGGCGTCAGCGTTTCCGCGTCGGGAGTTTCGGCAGCAAGCGCCGATTTTATCCTGTCCCACATGCGCCGGAACGAGCTTTTAGTAAGCGGCGATCCGTCGGACATGGTAAAGAGCAAGCCGCTTTTGTCTTTCGTGTACGCTTTGAGGACGGGCAAAAACGCCGCCGGAATTGGTACCGACCTTATACTGTATATATTTTTCGGCCGTTCGATTTTAGGGGCGTTTTCGTCGAATACAAGGGCTTGCCGTACGTGTAAAAGCTTTTCTTTGAAATCAATGCGGGAGCAATCAAGCGCCAGGCACTCTTCACGCCGTAAGCCGCAATAATACAGGATAAGCACGAACACCCGCTCTCGTTCGTCAAGATCAGCAGAGAAAAGGGCAAGCTTTTCCGGTTCCGTCAAGGGGCGCTTTTCGTTCTTTTCCCTTTTCGGCAAGATCAGCTTTTTTATATTGACGCCGCGCCGGATATCCATTTCGAGATCGACGGCCGCCGCATAAAGCTGGCGGAGCGTTAGCTTGATTTTGTTGCACGTTTCCGGCTTTTCAAAGTTGTAATTTATCACGCCTTGCAGATCGGCTTGCGATATTTCGGAGAAGTACAGGTCACCAAGATCGGGTATTAAATGCTTTTCGATAACGTTGCTATACATTGCCCGGGTATTTATTGCCGCATGTTGCTTTTCAGTTCGCAGCCATTGCCGGGCGAACGCGCCGAACGCCATATCATCAGACGGCGCCGCGTTTTCTGAAAGATACTGCTGCCGGGCGGCGAAAATCTTTTTTTCAAGTTCCGCTTTTGTTTTCGCATAGATCGACCGCCGCACCAGCTTGCCGTCGCGATCACGCCCAAGGGTTATCTTTTTTTCTATACGGGGCTTTTTTTCTTTTTGTGTCTTCTTTTCTTTCGCTGGCATAATCAATCCTCCGGGAGATACTTCAACATTTTGGCATATTCTAACAAGCGCTGCAGCTGGCTTTCGCTGAAATCTTTTGAAATAGTTTCAATTTCGGCTATCGGTTCCGGGAGCGGTTCGACCGGAACCGCCGCAAGAATTTCGCTGGGCTTTACATGGAGCGCGTCAGCGAAAAGTTTAATTTTTGCTTGCGGTATATCAGCGGATCCCGTTTCAATTTTTGCAATGCTTGACCGGGACGTGTACCCGCAAAGCGCGGCGAGATCATCTTGTGACATATCGAGGGCAAGCCGTAAACGCTTTATATTTGCGCCAAATTGTAATAGTTCGTTGTTTTTCATAATTTGCCCTCGTTGTATTGTTTTAACATTTTCGCATATTCTACAAGCCTATTTAGCTGGCTTTCGTTCATATCTTTGGCGAGCGTTTCAATTTCAATTATAGATCCCGTTTTATTATCATCAAAAGACCAACCCATAAGCGCCTGCGGCGAGGTTTTGAGAATTTCGGCAAGTGGTTCTATAATATCAGCCGGTATTTTTTCTATTTCGTTGCTTTCGTAACGATAATATGTGGCGCGGTTAATATTTAGCTTTTCGGCTATATAATCAACAGATATGCCCAGCGCTTGCCGCCTTGATTTTATTCTTTCGTTTATTGTTTGAGCGGAAACAATTAAAGCGGGTTCGGGACGTTCCTTGCGTTCTTTTTCGACATCATATCCCATTAACCAAGCCTCGGAAACGTTCAAAGCACGCGCCAAAATATAAAGCTTGTTTTGCTTTGGCGTGGCTTTTCCCGCGATATATTGTGAAATATCCGAACGGTTCATTTTAATTTTGAATTGTTCAAGGTATGGCATGCAGCGTTCCAAAATATCGGCTTGTTTAATATTTTCAGTTTCAAGGATATAGCGAAGCCGTTCCGCCGTTGTTGTGGTTTTTTCTGCCATATAAACACCCCCTTTATGCAAAAGTGATTATAACACGCTTTTTCAAAATGTTAAAGTGTTTTTTACAATAATGTAAAAAATTGAACAAAAATGCTTGACAACGTTTTTGTGTTGAATTATATTTGAATTGTTCAAGATTGAACGAATTAAAACGAAAGGGGGTCACAAGAATGGCTTTCAACTATGCAAAATTAAAAGGGCGTATAATTGAAATTTTCGGAAACAACGGATCATTTATTGACGCCATGGGCTGGAGCCGCCCGACATTTTCACGCAAGATCAGCGGCGAAAGCGAATGGACAGACAACGAAATTTTTAAAGCTGCCGAGCTTTTAAAAATTGACGTTGAAAAAATCCACATTTATTTTTTTGTCGTAAGTGTTCAAGATTGAACAAACGGGGGCAACATTATGGAAAAGCTGGCGAAGTATTGGAGCGTAACCAAAACCGCGGATTTTTACGGCTTTACGCGAAAAACAGTTTTAGAAATGTGCGCCGCAAGGGGATCCCGGTTCGCTTTCAAGCTGAAAGAAAACGGGCGCTATTATATCGACCCGAAGCTGTTCAAACAGTACATTGACCGGAAACGGAGAGAGGGGGCATAAATGGCACGCTTTAAAGTTTGCGAGTATTGCGGCGCCGCGCTGGATTTTGGCGAAACTTGCGATTGTAAGCGCGAAGCCGAATCGCAAGCGGAGAAGTGGCGAAGCATGACAAAACAGGAAACAACGGGGCAAATTAGACTGCTGCCGGAGATCATCACGAAAGAGAGGGACAAGACATGAACAAAGAAGCAGAACAGGCAATGAACAATTTACACGTATCGGAAATGCTGGCATTGAATACCGAGGGTTTTATCCTTATTTGCGGAAACGGACAGGCGTGCGCGATCGTCGAGGAAAAGGACGCACCGCGGGCAGAAATGGAGCGCGTTAAATATGGCTATTGACGTACAAGCATACAAGACCGAAACGGCGTGGCTTGCCGCACGTAAAAGCTATATCGGTGGAAGTGAAGCAAGTTGTATCGTCGGCCGCAATCCATGGAAATCGAACGTTGACTTGTGGCGAGAGAAGACCGGACGGAAAGCGCCGGACGATTTGAGCGACAACGCCCTTGTAAATTACGGCAAAGAAGCGGAAGCACATCTGCGGGAGCTTTTCGCGCTTGACTACAAGTCGCGCGGAATAATTACAAATTACGGCGCGTTTAATATGTGGACGAACACGGACTACCCGTTCGCACATGCAAGCCTTGACGGCTGGCTGATAGATCAGAGCAACGACAACCGGTTCGGCGTTTTGGAGATCAAAACGGCAACCATAAACAGCGCCGCCCAAGCCGCGAAATGGCAAGACAGGATCCCGGACAACTATTTCTGCCAAATATTGCACTATATGGCAATAACGGGCGCAACGTTCGCCATATTATCGGCGCAATTAAAAACCGAGTACGAGGGCGAAGAGATCGACGCGAGGATCCGCCGTTACCGGATAGAGAGAACGCCGGAAATTGAAACGCAAATAAATTATCTTATGGAGCAAGAACAGCGGTTCGCGGAATACATCACAGCGGACAAAGAGCCGCCGTTGCTTTTAAACATTTGATAAAAGGGGGCATTTACATGGAAAAGCGAAAGCCGGGCGAGCTGACAACGTTGGAGACACGGGCAGCAGCTAACGAGACAGTAAACAAGGGTTTGCGTTATCGGCAAATACTTGACGTTTTAGAGAATGACGACGCCGACGGAATGACGGCCAAAGAAATCGCCGTCGTTATGTATAACCGGGGCGACATACCGACCAGCGAACGCAATTTCACGGCGCCGCGCTTGACGGAGTTAGGCGAACAGGGGATCGTGGAGCCGATCGGCAAGAAGTTCTGCACATACACCGGGCGCAAAGTTACCGTTTGGGGCTTGCGTTCGCCGTTTGAAACGAAAGAGAGGGCATAAAAATGGAATTAGCGATCATTACGACACCCGACGGCGGGTTGTCAATAAAGGACTTTGAAAGCATTAAAAAAGAGCTTGCGGAGACGCTGGCACATTATAAGACGCTTGTGGTTACGGCGGACGAGATCAAAGCCGCCAAGGAATATCGGGCGCAGCTTAACAAGACCAGCGACGCGCTAAAGGAAAACTTTAGAAACAAAAAGAAAGAGCTTTTACAACAGCTTGACACGCTGGACGGACAGACAAGCGAGCTTGTCGGGATTGTATGGGAGTGCGCGGACGCGATCGACAAGCAAATAAAAGCTTTCGAGAACGAGGAAAAGGAAAAGAAGCTGGCGCAATGCAAGGCCATATTTGTGGAAGAGTTTGCCGGGCTTGAATGGGTAAAGTTTGAAGCGATCAGCAACGAACGCTGGACAAATAAAACCTTTACGCTTGCCAAAGTTTCCGACGAATTGAAAGCAAAGCGCACCGAGATTGAACAGAACCTTGACACGCTGGAAAGATTGGACGCGTTCGCGTTTGAAGCCGTGGAAGAATACAAGCGCACGTTGGACATTAACAAAGCGATCACAGAGGGGCAACGGCTGGCGGACATACAGCGCCGGAAAGAAGAAGCGAAGAGACAGGCCGAAGAAGAAGCGAAACGCGCCGCGGAGATCGAAGCCCAAAAAGCCGCCCAGCGCGAAGCGGAATCGGGGCAAATTTCAAGCGAAAATAATCAGACGATGAAAAACACACCCGAAACGGCAACGGGGCAAAATGATCCGTTTTCGGACGAAATAAAGCACGTTTTAATTATGACCGTTGACGGCAAGGGGTTCCGGGCGGAGATTAGCGACGGAGCGAAAGCAGACCTTAACAACATTATCCGGGAATACATCAAGCGCAACGGCTTGCAAATGGAGAGAATAGGGGGCGAAGCATAATGGCGAACATGAACAATAATTCAATCATACCACAGCCGAAAAGCGATGGCTTCACGGCATATTTAACAAGGGACGCCGTAAAAAACCAAATAAACAACGTTTTAGGCGGCAAGAGCGGGCAGCGTTTTATTTCGTCGATTGTTTCCGCCGTCGAGACGAACGCCCAGCTGAAAGAGTGCAAAAACACGACAATAGTTAGCGCGGCACTTTTGGGCGAAAGTCTTAATCTTTCACCAAGCCCGCAATTAGGGCAGTACTATTTGGTACCATTCAACGATAAAGAACGCGGCAAAGTGGCGCAGTTCATTTTAGGCTATAAAGGCATGATACAGCTTGCAATCCGTTCCGGGCAATATAAAAAATTGAACGTGCTGGCGATCAAAGAGGGCGAGCTTGTCAGCTACGACCCGTTGAATGAAGAAATCAAAGTAAATTTGATACAGGACGAAGAGCAGCGCGAAGCCGCGCCCACAATCGGTTACTATGCAATGTTTGAATACGTGAACGGGTTCCGCAAGGCATTATATTGGAGCCGGGCGAAAATGGAAAAGCACGCCGAACGCTACTCCGCCGGATATAAAGCAAAAAAAGGCTACACGTTTTGGGAAAAGGATTTCGACGGAATGGCCTACAAGACCCTGTTGCGTCAGTTGATCAGCAAGTGGGGAATTATGAGCATAGACATGCAGACGGCCTATATATCAGACGGGGCGACGATCAAAGAAGACTTAACACCGGAATACGTCGAGACAATGGACGAAGAGCCGGAGATCATAGACGCGACACCCGGAACCGTAACCGCCAAAGAGATCAGAAAAGAAGCAAGGGCAGCAGCCGAAAGCGACGACATTTTTTAATTACGGCACCACTTTCCGCAAGGGAAAAAGCATATCACAGCCCGGAGCGTTGCGGCGGCCTACTGTACGGCATAAGCCGCCGCCGAACGCAAGGGCGGAAAAGGACACAAGATGGGATTTTATAGCAGATTTAAAAGCAATAAATACGGCAACCGTAAAATTTTGTACGGCGGCGAGATTTACGACAGCAAAGCCGAAGCCCGACGGGGCGCGGAGCTGGAAGCCATGGCAAGCGCCGGAGAGATCACCGACCTACGGCGACAAGTTTCTTTTGAGTTGATACCAGCGCAACGGGAGCCGGACACGATCGGCAAGCGCGGCGGAGTGATTAAAGGCAAGTTGATCGAGCGCGCCGTGTATTATGTGGCGGATTTTGTTTACGTCAACAGGGACGGCGACACGATCGTCGAAGACGTCAAGGGAATGAGGACGCCGGAATACATCATCAAAAGAAAACTAATGTTATACGTTCACGGGATCCGCGTTCGTGAGATTGGGGGCAAGAAATGAAAGACAGTTTTATTTTTTATACGGCCTACGCTGAAAAATTTAAAAGGCTATCGGATTTACAGTTCGGGCAATTTGTCCGGGCGCTTGTAACATATCAAGCAACGGGCAGCGTGCCGGAGATCGCGGACACGGTTGTCGGTATGGCTTTCGACGTTGCAAAAATCGAGATCGACGCCGCAAACAGCAAGTATTTGGAAATGTGCGAGCAAAGGCGCGAAGCTGGAAGAAAAGGCGGACAGGCAAGCAAGCCGAAGCAAACCGAAGCAAACGAAAGCAAGCCAAAGCAAACCGAAGCAAACGAAAGCAAGCCAAAGCAAACGGAAACAAAACCAACCTATAATGATAATGAGAATGAGAATGATAATAATATATATACTCTCACCGCGCGCGCGCACACGCGTATAGAAGAAACAGACTCGGAACCGGAAAAACCCACCGCTATGGACTTATTTAACGAATTTTGGAGCGCCTACCCGTACAAGGTTGCGCGCATAGCAGCCGAACAGGCATGGGCACGACTTAATCCGACCCCGGAGCTTGCGGCGGAAATTATTGCGGGCGTAAAGCTACACCGCGAAAAGAACGAAAGCTGGCGAAGAGAAAAGGGGCGTTATATCCCGAAGCCGGAAACGTTCCTCGCGGATCAGCGTTGGCGCGATCAGCTACCCGAAGAGCTGCCGGAGCTGCCGGAACCGAAACCGAAATCACAGCCACCGGAAAAAGAGAAACCAAAGCCCGGGAGTTTTAGCGACTTTCCGCAAAGAGATCACGACGAAGATTATTTTGCCGAATTGGAACGGCGAAAGCTGGCTGAAAGTGTAACAAGAATAGGGGGTGCGAAATGAAGCAGACCCTTGAAAACTTTGAACGGCAACAGGAACCGCAGCGCAACCAAGTGGCACTAACCGAAAGAGACGTGGACGGGATCCGCGTTGGAGATCGGTTCGACTATCGGGGCGCCCGGACGATCACCTACGGCGCATTATACGACGCCGAAGTGGTACAGATAACAGAAAACACGATAATTTTATCACTTGTTATAGATCAGACCAGCGCGCCCATTGAGCGTTACGGAACCGCGAGAAAATACCGGACGGCGATCGCAAAAAAGGACATTGGACGAACGGAACGACTATACGAGAAACGGAGCTGGGACAAATGAACGAACGACAGGAAATAAAACGGCTTGTAAATTTGACGAAGCTTTTAGCGGTTTTATTGCTTGTTTTAATAATTGTCGAGTTTATGAGTTGCGAAAGATCAGCGCGGGCGGCGATCATCACAGGCGAGAAGCCGCTGGCCGGGGCAAGCTACTACATGCAAAAATTGATTGAAAAGGACGGCGAAATCTTCAACCATGAAGACCGGGACTTGCTGGCCGAGGTTATGTATCACGAAAATTATTGTAACGGCTACGAGGTTATGCTTTACACGGGCAGCGTTGTGCTAAACCGTGTAAAACATAAATGGTTCCCGGACACAATCAAGGGCGTTTTATATCAAAAAGGACAATACGCCACAACGCACAAGTTTTTTACAAAAGAGATCCCGGCGGAAGTGTACGACATAGCGCTTCACTTGCTTTTATGCGGGAGCCAAGCACCCGACAACGTAATTTTTCAAAGCACCCACAAAGAGTTCGGGCACGGCGTTTGGAAGTGTATCAAGGGGGAATATTTCAACTATGAATGAGCAAATAGCTTTTAGCTGGAGCGGAACCAGCGCAAGCGGCGCCGTTGACTTTGAGACGTTCCGACCATATTGCAACAAGCAACAGGCATTTTTGAGTTTTGGCGAAGATCAGCCCCGCGTCGCGGCATGCAGCTTCAAGAATGAGCGCCCGGCGCAAAGTTGGGACGATTGGCAGCCTTGCAACGAAGACAACTGCCCATTTATGCGGCAAGTTAGGGGGTTAAATGATAAAGTTTGTTAGAACGATCGCGCAAGCGACAATTGACGAAGTAACGGCGGACATTTGCGAACATTTCTGCAAATATCCGGACACATGGGACGAAGACTCCGAGGGCGTCGAGCTTTACGAAAGCGAAATTTGCAAGAATTGCCCGCTTAACCGCTTAACAGCGGAAGACAACGAAAGAGAGGAAAACTAATGGTTGCGCATTGTCTTTTTGAGCAATCCGGAACATTTAAAAACGAATTTATCAAGTTGGGAGTTCCGGCGCTTGATTATGATATTTTGAACGACTATGGGCAGACAGACCGACAAACCGACCTTTTCGTGGAGATCAACACAGCATACGCGGGGGGGGTGAGCCTATTTGATGAAATAAGCAAAGAAGACCTTATTTTGGCGTTTTTTCCGTGTACCCGGTTCGAAGACCAGGCCTTGCTACTTTTCCGGGGCGACCTGTATCAGATGAAAAACTACACCGACGCGCAAAAGCTGGAGTATGATTTACAGATACACAAAGAGCTGGCGACCAACTACGACACAATCACAAAGCTGGCGCTTGTGGCGATCAAAAGGGGCTTGCGGCTTGTGATTGAAAACCCATATACAACACAGCACTATTTGACGCGCTATTGGAGCATAAAGCCGGGAATAATTGACACGGACAGAACGCAGAACGGGGACTACTTCAAGAAACCGACACAATATTTTTTTATCGGCTTCAAACCGAAAAATAACCTTGTATTTGAAGCGCTGGACTATAAAGAAACGCTTGTTATAGACAAGATCACGCGTTCAAAAGACAAAACAAGGGCGGCAATGCGAAGTGAGATCGCGCCGCAATATGCAAGCCGTTTTATACGGCAATACTTGATAGACGAAAGAGAGGAAAGAACATGAAAAACTTTGACCTTATAGACCGCGACGAAGCACTAAAAGTGACAAGCGGTTCTATTGTTTGCAATAATCACATAAAGGCGCTGCCGACGATCATCACCGCGCAGCAAATACGGGCTTTATTCAACCGTTGCGCAGCCTTGTCTGCTTTCGCAATGTGCCCGTTTTGCAATATTAGGCACATTTGCAAAAAATTTCGCGTAGAGATAGAGGGGGACGACGAATGAAACACAGGCACAACCCGAAGAAGCTGCCGTACACGATCAGCCAAACAAAAGACGGCTTGTATTGGTACTGCCACAGGCGCGGCTTTGAATATTGCCCCGTTTTCGGTTCGATCGGGGACAAGACCAAGGCGCAAAAAATATGCGACATGATGAATAAAAGCAAGGGGGCAAAAGAATGAAAACGTTGGAAGAGATAAAGGCAAGCGGGAGAATAGCAATTGATGATTTATGCGAGGACGGGTTCCAAGGTGTCGTACAGTTCCCGCGCTGGCAAGGATCGATAATTGTATCATGGCAAGGCGGCTGGGAACATGCAAGCGTGGCACCCTTGCGGAGATCATACACACCGAGCTGGGACGACATGGCATGGCTAAAAAGTCTTATTTGGAACGAGGAAGAAGCCGTAATCCAAGTACACCCGCCAAAGAGTCAGCACGTAAACATGGTGGGGAATTGCTTGCATTTGTGGCGTTGCTATTATCGCGAAATGGTACTCCCGCCGAGTTGTTTTGTCGGGTACAGACCGGGGCAGACACGCGCGGAGCTTATGGAAGAAGTAAAAGCCGCCTACGAGCTGGCGGGCGAGAAGTTCGAAGAATATCACACAGGCAAGGGGGAGAAACTATGCTGAACCGGTTCAAAATGTATCGAGAAATTGAAAAAATAATAAAAGAGTGTGAAGAAAACAAGCGCGAAAACGGGCTGGGAAATCACCCGCGTTGCGAAGAAGCAAGGGCGTACAGAGACATAAAGGCGGTATTTTTAAAGTATAGCAAGGGGGCGAAAGAATGAATTTTACAAAAGCATTGGACGCGATCAGCAACACAGACAAAAAAATAAAAGAGTTGGGCGAAGCAAGCCGAAAGCTTTCGTTAGCGCTGGCGGCAATTGCCGAAATTGAGAACGGCGCAAGCATTAGCGTGCGGCTGGAGTGTACCGGGAAAGACGACGCGGCCGAAATGAACATCGACGAAATAATCGACGGGGACAAAGTTGCAAAGTTGATTATTGAAAGCTTGAATATTGCAGCAACAAAAAATTATCTGTATTTATCCGGGGGAACGATCACAAGACCGGAAACCCCGAAAGAGGATCCCGCGCCAAAGATCAAGACGCCCGAAAAAACAAAGATTGAAACCCCGGAGCCGCCAAAGATCGAAACGCCGGAACCAGCACCCGAACCGAAACAGGATCCCGAAAAGGGCAAGCGCGTACATCATGCGGTAAACCGCAAGAAGCTGGCGGACATGTATTTCAAAGAGGGGAAGACCGCCAAAGAGATCGCGGCGGAAACCGGGCTGGGAGTCAGCACCGTTTTTAAGGTTTTACACGAATTACGAGCCGAAAAGGAAAAAGCGGCGAAGGAGTGCGTCAGTAGTAAATGAGTATTTATACGGGCGGCGCGTGGTTTGCGCGTATTGTGGCAGCGTGTTTTTCGTGGAATCCCGGCGGGATTGGGCATACAAGCGAAAAGGCAAGCACGGGCATACAAGCTATTTTTGTACGTGGGGCTGTCTTTGCAAGATCGACAAGGGCGCCCAGCTTAACCGCTGGCGAAAAGAGATAGAGTAAAAGGGGGCACGCATGACCGACGAAACGCGGGACATAATAACCGCAACAGTAAATGAAACCGTTGAACGGCTGAAAGCGGCGGGCATGTTGCGGCAAATTGACAGAAACGCCCGGGAAAAAACGGAAGAGCTACTCCGGCAATATCCGCTGTTTAAAATGATAAAGGGCAAGCGCCGGACGACCGAGCTTGTCGCGGCGATCGAGAACGCGCTGGCAAAGATCAGCGAAGACCAATACGCCGAAATCATACGGCGGCATTATTTCGACCGTCAAGGGCTGGAGAAGATCGCCCTTGATTTGAACATATCGACGAAGACGGCGAGAAAACACAAACAGCGGCTTGTCGGGACGCTTTCGACCTTGCTTTTTTCCGACGAAATGATACAGGAAATATTTTTCAGATAACAGGGCACAACGCCCTGTTATTTTTTTACCCTTGCCGCGCAAACGACGTAGGGGCAAATTTAGCGCCCAGCACTATGACTCGATAAAATACACGCTGAAAACTTAAAAACGATTTTAGGGGCGTTTTGGAATGATTGTGGGGCATACGTGAAAAATTTATTTTATAAATTTTTAGGCGTTCACAGTTCTGACACATTTAAAAACACGCTTTCGCCCTGGCATTAAAACCGCGCAAAGCCGCATAAATACAGAAAAGTTATAAAAACATAGTGCCGCAAAAAGTTCCTTTTTGGGGTTCGAAAGTGTCCCTTTTCGGTTCCTTGTCAAAATGGGGGCTATTTGTTACTTTTGAGAAAATAGAGGAAAAGGGGCGCTAATTATGACCGTTGAAGTTAGCTTGATGATTAGTATTTTATCCGTGGGGTTTGCGATCGCGTTCGGCATTATAAACACAATGCGAAATAAGAAGACCGACGACCAGCGCGAAGCGGCGGACATGACCGCCGTTATGATAAAGCTGGAGAAGATCGCGGACGACACAAGCGAAATAAAAAACGATTTGAAGAGCTTAAAAACAGACGTTAGACACAACAGCGAGTCAATTATCCGCCTTGATGAAAGTTTAAAAAGCGCATGGAAGCAGATCAACGAAATAAACGCACAGCTAAAAAGGGGGTAAAGAACGTGAAAAATTGGAAAAAGTGGCTTAAAGCGGCAATAATACGCGGCGTTCGCACTTTTGCCGAATCCGCGCTGGCCTATATCGGAACCGGGGCAATAGTTCTCGGGGACGTTAATTGGTTAGGCGTTCTTTCCGCCGGGGCGTTCGGTTTTATTATTGCCATATTGATCGCATTAACAGGGCTGCCGGAAGTTGACGACGACGAAGACACAGAGGAAAAGGCGAACACATGACAGACGAAATAAAAGCATTTTGCGATTATCTGAAAAAGCAAGTCGCAGACTACAGCCTGTATTTATGGGGCGGACAGGGCGAACCCGTCGAGGAATCCGGGCTGGTAAATATGCGATATATTTGCCGGAAAGAACAGAACCAAAACCGCGCCGAACAAGTCGCGGCGAAGATCGTAGACTGCTACTACCATAGCTACGACATGAGCGAAGCAAAATTTTTTGATTGCAGCGGTTTGGGCACGGCCTACTTCATGGGAAAAGGATACATAAAAGACGATTTGACCGCCGCGGGGTTATATAACATTTGCCCGACGCACCCGGACTTGTCGCAAGTCAGACCCGGCGACATGGTTTTTAAAAACAAGACGACCAGCGGCTGGGGGCATGTTGGTTACGTATCGGGAACCAGCGCCACAGGCGAAACCCTTGTAACGGAAGCCCGCGGGCGTTCGTATGGAGTCGTAACGCGGACGCTTGCGAATGGGGAGTGGCAAGCAACAGGCCGCCCGGGATTTTGGAGCGACGAAACACCCGCCCCGGAATTTGTCCGGAATCTGTACTACCGAAAAGGCAATTTAATGCGCGGCGACGACGTGCGCGCGGTTCAAGTCAGATTAACAGAGTTGAACATAGAAACGGGCGAGATTGACGGCGTTTTCGGATTGAAGACAAAAGAAGCGGTAATAGACTACCAAATAATAGCGGGCTTGACCGTTGACGGCATAGTCGGCCGCAATACATGGAACGCACTATTTGGCGAGGATTGATAAAACATGCGAAAGAGTAAAAGCAGCGACGCGCTACAAATTGAATATTTACCCGTTGACAGCTTGCAATCATACGAGAACAACGCGAGAGCGCACGCGGACGCGGATATAAATGCAATATGCGAAAGTATTGCACAATTTGGCTTTTCCGACCCGATCGGCATTTGGAGCGAAAACAATCTGATAGTTGAGGGGCACGGGAGACTTGAAGCCGCCAAGCGTTTGGGGCTTGACGCCGTACCCTGTATCCGTTTAGATCATCTCACGGACGAAGAGCGCCGGGCGTACGCGATCGCCCACAACAAAACCGCGGAGCTTTCAAAGTGGGACTTTGAAAAGCTGGATTTGGAAATTGCAAGCTTGCCGCAGATCAACTTCACGGCGTTGGGCTTTGAACCCGTCGAGGGGGGGCGGCATGAATGGTTCGACCGGGAAGACAAAGACGGCAACCAGCACCAAGAGGGAAACGACGAATACAACGCATTTGTTGACAAGTTCGAGCAGCCGAAAACCACCGACGATTGTTATACGCCCGAAAATGTTTATAACGTGATTGCGGATTGGGTTGCCAAAGAGTACGGAAAAAACAAAAAGGACTTTGCAAGACCGTTTTATCCCGGCGGAGATTATCAAAACGAAAAATATAAAAAGGGTTGCACCGTCGTAGACAATCCGCCTTTTAGCATATTGTCGGAAATCATAAAATACTATAACGCCAAAAAGATAGATTATTTTTTGTTTTGTCCGGGTTTGCTTTTGGGTTCGCCGTGCCGCAATAACGCCTGTATCATTTGCACCGACGCACAGATCATGTACGAGAACAAGGCAATTATTAAAACCAATTTTGTCACGAACATGGAACCGGGGCTGATAGCGCGAACGGTTCCGGAGCTTTTCGAGATCATCAAAGAAGAGGACGCGAAAAACCGGGCGGAGCTGACACGCACGAATCCCGTTTATAAATACCCGCCGCACTTACAGACAGCGGCAAGCTTGAATTATATGGCGCATTATGGGATCCCGTTTTCAATCCGCAAAGAATCTGCCGTGGTTGTTGATGATTTGGACGCCATGAAAGAATATAAAAAGACTATTTTCGGCGACGGGCTTTTGCTTTCAGAAGCGGCAGCAGAAGCGGCAGCAGAAGCGGCAGCAGAAGCGGCAGGCATTGAGGGCAGCGCAAAAAATCCGATCGTTTGGGAATTAAGCGAAAGAGAAAAGGAAATTATAAAAGGGCTTAAATAAAAAGGAGTGGTTATTATCGGGGACAAAAAGAACGCAGGCCCGCCAAAGAAGCGCGGCCGCAAGAGCGCATACGAACAAAAGATAAGACCAAACCTTGCACAAATAGCAGAATGGGCGAAAGAGCGCACGGACGAACAGATAGCGCGATTATTGGACGTCACGCCGCAAACATTTTGCAAATACAAACAAGAAAAAACGGAATTGTTTGAAGCCTTAAAACATGGCAGAACAGCGCTTGTTGAGAATTTATATAATACGCTTATAAAAAAAGCCCAAGGCTTTCAATACACGGAAAGCAAGACGATCGAGGAAGCAGACCAAAACGGCAATTTAACAATAACGCGAAAAGAGACATACACCCGCACGGCCTTGCCGGACGTTGCGGCAATTCACTTGTTATTAAAGAATTACGATCGCGAAAATTGGAGCGAAAACCCGCAAATGTTAGAGTTGAAGCGGCAAGAGCTGGAGATACAGAAACAAAAAGCCGACGCCGCAGCATGGTAAAAGTAATATGTTTACACTTGAAAATTTTTATCATTCAAAAGAATGGGAGCGCTTTCGTTTGACGATCATCAGCGACCGCACGAAAGACGATGGCTTTATTTACGACGAAGTAACCGGGCGGCCAATATTGCGCATGTATGATTTAATCCTGCATCACAAAAAAGAGCTGACACCCGAGAACGTAAACGATTATAACGTAAGCCTTAACCCGGAAAATATAATGGTTGTAAGCCACAAGACGCACAACCTTATACACGACAATTTCAACACATACCGGCGCCAGCAAGTTTTCCTTGTGTACGGCGCACCGCTTTCCGGGAAATCTATATGGGTTGAATCAAACAAAGGGCCAGGCGATTTAATTGTTGATATTAATAATATTTGGCAATGTATATCCGGCGACGCTGGCACCAAAGACAACAGACTTAAAAGCGTTGTGTTTAAGATCAGGGACACGGAGCTCGAAGCGGTCCGGTACCGGTTAGGCAAATGGAACAATGCGTACATTATTGGCGGCTATCCGTCAAAGATCGAGCGCGAAAGAATACTGCAGGAAATGGGAGCGCGGGAAATATTCATAGACGAGACGCGCGACACATGCATGGAGCGAGCGGAGACGACAGCGGATCCGGAAGCAATGAAAAAATATATTGCGGAATGGTTCGACCGGTTCGAGATCGGGCAGGCATGACACCCCCCGGTACCGCGGAAAAAAAACGCGTTGAGGGAC
>JAFZYY010000022.1 GCA_017616015.1 Alphaproteobacteria bacterium
GCGTAATTGACAGAGGTCATAAATCTTCCTACGCCGCTTCCGCAGCATAGGCCTTGCTTACTTCCTCGTCTGAAATATACACGATACATCGACCATCTCTAAACAGCCGCTGCCTGTATATCTCTTCTCTCCATATCCACTCTCGCTAATATCCCGACCTTTTTTTCAAGGTGTAGGAGGGGTTATAAACAACAACGCGGGCAGAGTCAAGCAAGATTTTGAAAAATTTTAAGTTTTTTTTACAATGCTAAAAAAACGGCGGATTTCCTAGAGATATTTCAGTAAAAAGAAACTGCCGACAAGCAAAATAAAGAATAAAGTGCTCAGCCAACCGAGATTTTTTTCGATAAATTTCTGTACCGGCGCCCCGAATTTCCAAAAAAGAATCGCCAACAAAAAGAATCGGCCGCCGCGCGAAATCAAAGAAGCCAGAGCAAACTGCATGATATTCAGTCCCGTCATACCGCTGGTAATCGTGATGACTTTATAAGGAAACGGCGTAAAACCGGCTCCCGCGACGATCCAGATGCCGTATTGATTATATGCTTCAACAAACAGCTGAAACTTGTCCATATAATCATAAAAAGACAAAATCGGCACCGCGACCTTATCATACAAAAACATGCCGATTGCGTAGCCCGCGAATCCGCCGATCACGCTTGCAACCGTGCAAACGCCCGCCAATTTAAAGACCTGTTTCGGGCGGGCGAGCATCATCGGAATCAGTAAAACGTCCGGCGGAATCGGGAAAAACGAGCTTTCCGCAAAAGCGAACAACGCCAGCAACCAAATCGCTTGCGGGTGTTCGGAACATTTCAAAACCCAATTATATGTTTTCTGAAAAAAAGCCGTCCATCGTTCGCCGAGTCTTTTTATCACGACATGCCTCTGTAATTGTTTGTTTCCGCAATCATATACAAAAGCGGGCGCAAAAAAAAGAGGCTGTTTTGAACAGCCTCTTTTCCCGTTTATTTTTTTATAAGGAAACGTATTGCTGAATGATATGTACGTCTTTGTCGCCACGGCCGGACAAGTTCACAATAATGACTTTATCCTTGTCCAATGTCGGAGCGAATTTCATTGCGTACGCCAGAGCGTGCGAGGATTCCAGAGCCGGAATGATGCCTTCGACGCGGCAAAGTTTCAGGCAAGCGTCCACGGTTTCCTGATCCGTTGCCGTTTCATAGATGGCGCGGCCGGTATCCTTAAGCATGCTGTGTTCGGCGCCGACTCCGGGATAATCAAGGCCGGCGGAAATGCTGTGCGTCAGAGACGGATTGCCGTTTTCGTCCTGCAAAAGATATGTGCGGGCACCGTGCAATACGCCGGGTTTGCCTTTGGTCATCGTCGCGCAATGTTCCGGCGTGTCGAGTCCTTTTCCGGCGGCTTCGACTCCGATCAGGCGGACGTCTTTATCGTTCAGGAAACCGGAAAACAGGCCGATAGCGTTGCTACCGCCGCCGACGCAGGCGATCGCGTAATCCGGCAGGCGATGTTCCTGTTCCAGAATCTGACGACGGGCTTCCTTGCCGATCACAGACTGGAAATCATGAACGATCATCGGATACGGGTGGGGACCGACCGCCGAGCCGACCAGATAGAACGTATCTTTATAGTTCTGCACGATGTCCTCCAAAGCGGCGTCTACCGCGTCCGTCAAAGTCCTTTGTCCTTTCTTGACGGCGACGACTTCGGCGCCGAGCATCTTCATGCGGAATACGTTGAGTTCCTGCCGCTTTGTATCTTCTTCGCCCATATAAATGCGGCATTTCATTCCGAACAAAGCCGCGCCCGTCGCTGTCGCGACGCCGTGCTGACCGGCGCCCGTTTCGGCAATGATGCGTTTTTTGCCCATATAACGCGCCAGCAAAATCTGTCCCATCACGTTATTCAGTTTATGCGCGCCGGTATGGCAAAGATCTTCCCTCTTCAGATAAATCTTCGCACCGCCGAGTTCTTTCGTCAGCCGTTCCGCAAAGTACAGAGGCGTTTCGCGGCCGACATAGTTTTTGAAGTAATAATTCAGTTCGTTTTGAAATTCGGGCGTATCTTTAATCTTCTCATAAGCGTCCGCGATTTCGCGCATCACGTTCTTTAACTCGTCCGGCAGATACATACCGCCGAAACCTTGATAATATCCTTCCGTGTCGGGGATTGAAAATTCGGGCATATAAGTCATTGTTTTAAACCTTTCCATCAAAAAATAAATTTCACCGCCGTTCGAACGGGAAGGAGAGGCTTAAAAAATAAGAGGTTATAAAAAAGCCGCCGTTCCCGTCCTTTGGGAACCCGCGGCAGAGATAAAAAACACTTTCACGGCTTCCCTCAGGACAGCCGCCACCAATTCTGCGTCGAAGGCAATATGTTTTTCATCGTTTTCATCATGGGTCTTATGCTATGAAACTATTCAGCAGTTGTCAAACAAAAAAATTTGAGATATGTTTTTACGTCTTCTGATCATATTGCGGAATACAGCGTTAGATTCCGTTTTTAAGTTATAGAGACTTTTATTCAGATAAAAGAGAGGTTTTATGAAAAAGATTTTATCATTGCTGATTGCCTTATGCCTGTTTTCTTCTCCGGCCTTTGCCAAAAGCGACGTGCCTGAATTGAAGGAAAGAATTGCAGAAATAGAGCGGGAATACAGAGAAAGCGTCAAAAAGATTGAAGAAGGTATTCCTGCCGAAGTGAAAAAGCTCAGATTAAAACATGAAAATGAAAAAAAAGAGCTGAAAATCAAACAGGCAAAAGAAAGATATGAGCTTTACATGCGGCACAAAAAAGAAAGAGAAGCGTTAAAGCAACAAAAAGAACAGGAAAAATCGAAAAAAGTATCTGAAAAAACAAGAAAAGAAAAGAAAAGATCCGACGAAAAGTAAAAATAAAACAGCCTCAAATAAGAGGCTGTTTTATTTTTCATTTGTGGTACCATAATAACAGGGGTCACAAATAATCGGGAAAAAATGCATGACTTTCGCTTTAAAAACACCTCCTTTGCTGAAAAAGGGAGATTCTGTTGCGGCCGTTTCTCCTTCCTGGGGAGGGCCGGCGGCTGTTCCGCATCGCTACATAATCAGCAAAAAACAATTTGAAGAAACATTCGGGCTGAAAGTCGTCGAAATGCCGCATACGCGTTCCGCCGTCAAATGGTTGGATAAAAACCCCAAAGCCCGCGCCGAAGATATAAATGCCGCGGTTAAAAATCCGGACATCAAAGCTATTATAACAACAATCGGCGGAGAAGACAGCGTGAGGTTGCTGCCTTATCTGGATTACCGAGCCATTTCCGAAAACCCTAAATTTTTTATCGGTTATTCCGATACGACTGCGCTTCACTTTGCGTTTTTAAAAGCGGGCGTTTCTTCAATTTACGGACCGGCGTTCCTGCCGACTTTCGGTGAAAACGGAGGGATTTTCGATTATGTCCGCGACAGTCTGAACAAAGTTTTGTTTACCGGAAAAATCAGCGGAGAAATCAAGCCGTCCGATGAATGGACAAACGAATTTTTAGATTGGAAGAATCCCGAAAATCAAAAAAAGAAAAGAAAAAGACTTAAAAACAGCGGCTACCGTTTCATTCAGGGAAAAACACCCGTCCAGGGTCGTCTGATCGGCGGCTGTCTGGAAGTGTTGGAAATGATCAAAGCCACTCCCGTCTGGCCGGACAAAAAAGTATGGAAAGACTGTATCTTTTTCATTGATTTATCGGAAGAAGCCCCGACACCGACCTATATTGTCCGCTGTCTGCGCAATTATGCCGCGGCGGGAATTTTAAAACGGATAAAAGGAATTCTGGTCGGCCGTCCCTGTAATGTTCCGATCAGAGATTTCGATAAGTACGACAAGGCGTTCATTCGCGCGGTACGCGACGAAGCCGGATTAGACATTCCCATCGTCACGCGCATGGACTTCGGACATACGGATCCGATTTGCAGTCTGCCTTACGGCGCTTTGGCGCAAATCGACCCGGTTCGGGAAACCGTCAGCTTGATTTAGTCCAGAACGACGCCTTTTTCTTTCATGGCTTGTTCCAGCTTTTCGGGCGTTTCAAAATGAATCGCCTGAAATCCTAATGTTTCCGCCGTTCTAATATTAGGCAAAGAATCGTCCGTAAACAGCGTTTCTTCAGGAGTCAAACGATAACGTTCGATTAAAATTTCAAACAGACGCGGTTCGGGTTTGATTTCTTTTTCGACGCCTGACATAACGATGCCGTCAAAAAGATTGAAAAAATCATACTTCGGACAAGTTACCTCAAATTTTTCCGCGGACCAGTTCGACAATCCGTAAAGAGGATAGCGTTTTTTCAGCCGATACAACAAATCGATGTTTCCCTGAATGACTTCCCCGCACATTTCCTCCCATCGGGTGTCGTACATTTTTATCGCGTCGGCGTATTGCGGATAAAGCGCCATCAATTCTTCCACGCCCTGACGGAACGGTTTTCCCTTATCCAAAGCCGCATTCCATGACGGCGAGCAAACATGCGTCAGGAAATATTCCATTTCTTGTTCGTTCGAAAAAATTTTCCGGTACAAATAGCGGGGATTCCAATCCAACAAAACGCCGCCAAAATCAAAAACAACAGCTTCTATGGTCATAAAATCCCCTCCGGCAATAAAAAAATATTACACTTGATGCAAAAATGTATAATATGTAACTGTGATTATCAACAACCGATGTGACTTTCCATGCTCGATCCAAGCAAGCTTCCGCATTTGCAGCCTCAGACGCAGAAAAAACAAGAAGACGACACGCCGGAAGAACCTCTGACACGGCAAATCATCAGCGCTTTTTCCAGTAAAAAGGGACTGTTCTACCTGTGCTGCGCTTTCGCGTTGATTTATATTACTCTGTGCGTTCAGGGCGAACACCTTTTGCGTCAGGGTCTGTACAACGCGCTGAAAGATTTGGGACAGGACGGTTTCGGTATATCTTATCAGGCTCCGTCTTCCTATCTGGCTTTAAAAAGCGGGTTAAACGTCGACGATTTGGTCATCACAGCCCCTGAAACCATGGGCAGCTGGGTATTAAAAGCCGGACGCGTTACGATCAGCAGCACTCCGTTCACGCCGCGCGACGTGACGATAAAAGTAAACGGAACGCATTCCTTAACGACGAAAACAATCGGCGATATTCGTCTGATCGTCGGACACGGCGATATTAAACTGCGCCTGCCCTATAAAAAAGAACCGCTGTCCGTTGTCCTGAATCTAAAACAGCTGCAAACGGCAGCGCCTAAATCCATGGAAGGTTTTTTCATTTCCGATTTAACGCTGACCGCCGAACAAGTTATCGAAGCTTCCGAAAAACAAGACAACTCTTCCATGCGTTTTGATTTTCGATCGGACAACGTTCATTTGCCGGCCTATATGAGCCGACATTTGCCGCCGATATTGCAGACGGCTGAATTTAAAGGTCTTTTGTCCGGCGTTGTTTTTAATGACGCGAAATCTTTTCTGACGGGCTGGCTGAACAGCAGCGGCACCGTTGAAATAGAAAAAGGCGATCTTCTTTGGCCGCCTTTCGGCGCATCGATAACGGGAACATTCGGTCTAAACGACTCTTTTGAACTAATCGGCGCCGGCATTATCAACGCGCAGGGATTTTTCCCGTTGCTGGATATGCTCCAAAATGGCGATTATCTGCGTTCCAGTCGCGTTTCCGTCGCCAAAGTCGTTTTGGGAAAACAAATTAAAACGGGAAAAGACGATGTCCTAACCTCCCCGTTCAGCGTTCAGGCGGGAAAAATTTATATCGGTCAGGTTTTGCTTCACGACAGCAAAGAATAATCTCAGTCCGCCATAAAATCTTTCAGAGCGGACAATAATTCTTCCATTTCTTCGTCCTTGCCGATGGTTATACGCAAAGCATCTGGCAATCCGTAAGAAACCAGACGGCGAACGATAATACCGCGGCTTTGCAGGAATAAATCCGCTTGTTCCGCCGACTTTTCAGATTTTTTCGGGAAATGAACCAAAACAAAGTTGGTCACCGAAGGGGTCATCACCAATCCGATTTTTCTTAATTCGACGGGCAGACGTTCAAGCCATTTCTTGTTATGCTTAAAAACACTCTGCACAAAAGCCTGATCCCTTAACGCCGCAACACCGGCGACCTGCGCTGTCGCATTAACGTTGAACGGCGCGCGAATACGGTTTAAAACATCGGCGATTTCCTGAGAAGCATAGCACCACCCCAAGCGCGCGCCGCCCAATCCGTAAATCTTGGAAAAAGTCCTGAGCATGACAACGTTCGGAAACTCGTTAACCAATGCCACACCGGCATCGTAATCTTCCCGATCGACGAATTCCGCGTAGGCAGAATCGATCACGACCAAAATATTTTCCGGCAATTTATGACAAAACGCGCTCAGTTCGTCCAACGGCAAATAAGTTCCCGTCGGATTTCCCGGATTGGTAATGAAAATCATTTTTGTATGGGAATCGACGATTTTCAAAACGGCCTGCAAATCGATTTTAAAATCTTTTTCGGGAACGGTAACGGGAGATGCGCCGCAGGTAATCGCATACAAACGATACATTAAAAAAGCGTACTGCGTAATGATTACTTCGTCCTGCGTCCCCAAATAGGCATGGCAAAGCAATCCGATTAATTCGTCCGACCCGTTGCCGCAAACGATTCTGTTCATATCAAGACCGTACGTTTCGGAAATTGCCATTCGCAATGCCGTTGATCCGCCGTCGGGATAGCGAAACAAACGTTCCGCTTGTTCGCAACACGCTTTTACCACGTTCGGATTTGTCCCGAAAGCGCATTCGTTAGACGATAATTTTATGACGCGTTCTTTTCCTTTAATGCTTGATGCGCCGCCGACATACGGTTTTAAAGACAACACGCCGGCATGAGCAGGAACAGGATAGTTTTTCATAATTGCCACCTAAAAAAACGTTACGGGATAACCGCCAATAACGCGCAGCATTGTAATTTTGCCGTTTTCTTTTTCCATAGCCGCGCTCAGTCGTTTGTCATTATCCGCCAAATATCCTTCCACTTCAAACAAATAAGCTTTGTGCATCATGTCCGGCATATAAGAATCGCAAATCGCGTTTGTCGCTATTCCGCCCGCCTTTAAAAGCAAATCCAGTGTGCTCAAGCTTAAAGATCCGTCGGTTTCAGCGACCAGAAGGGTTCTGTCTTCGCCCGTTTCTTCAAACGGCTGTTTGCTTAACGCGTATACGGATCGGCCGTCTCCCCGACCGCTTTCGCCTGTCAGCGGCAATTTCAGGAACACGTTGACGGAACGCTTGTATTCCTGTGCGACCGTATACCACCAGCTTGTCTGTTTATCGTCATTCAAAGACAAAACGGCGGCGTTAGCTTCGCCCTGCGTCAATTCTTTCAGCACCAAACTGACGGAACGGCAGGACAACATCGGCGTATATGTGCCGAAATAGTCTCTGGCGATTTCAAGATTTCCCATGCCGCGTTCGGGCATAAAAACCGCGACCGTCAGAGGCGACTGCACTTTAACGCAGGCGCTGATGATTTCCCGCCAGATGCGAATCAATTCGATTTTATCCAGATTGCCTTTATGTCTGTTCCATAAACGGCGCATTATTTCGATTTCCCGTTTGGGGCACATGGCAAAAACCGGCGTTTGAGACGATTCCACTTTCAAACGACCGATTTGTTCTGCTAGACTGACGCGTTGCATCAATAAATCGTGCAACCTATCGTCCACGTCGTCTATTTGTTTGCGCAGATCCTGAATATCCGAATTTTCCATCTGTCCCTCCACCGATGAGTAAATCTCTTTTCTTTTATACCGTTTGAGTTTAAAAAGCTTCATAAATTTTAATCATAGGGTGAAAAAATGCAAAAAATTACCGCTGAAGAATTGTTTTCCGCCGTTCGTTACAACAATGATGGACTGGTTCCCGTCATTACGCAACAATTTGATACCAAAGAAGTTTTAATGATGGCGTGGGCGAACAAAGAAGCGTTAAAAGAAACCGTGGAAACAGGGCGCATGTGCTATTTTTCAAGATCCAGACAGCAGTTGTGGCGCAAAGGAGAAACCTCCGGCCACACTCAGAAATTGATTGAATTGCGAATCGACTGCGACGGGGACACACTGTTGGCTCTGATAGACCAAACGGGAGCCGCCTGTCATACAAACAACAGGTCTTGTTTTTACAGAGGACTTTAAAGTCTTATTTTACGGTTTGTTTCGTGCCTTTGGATTTCGGGGAAACCGTAAAGGAAACTATCGTTCCGTTGACCATGTCCGCTTCCAGCTGAACCGTCGCGACGCGTTCTGCGTTTGTAAAAGACAAAACGCTGACTTTGGAGCGCACGACCGTTACTTCTTTCCAGCCGAATTTAGGCATTTCGGACATATAAAAGTCAAACATGCTGTTCAACGTATACGGCGCGGAAAACACCAATCGCCCGATCCACGCGCTTTCCCCGCCCAGCAATAAAGACGATTTCAAATCCATCGTCGCTTTTTCGGGGATCGGAATGTCGTTGAACTGCGCAAAACTGGGGGAAGCGCCATTGGCGCCGTCCGTATCCGAACGATACATCGCTTCATTATGGACACAGCTTGACAGAACCGCCGCCAAGATTAAAAAAATCAAAGAAAACAATATCTTTTTCATTGTATACTTTCCTCCGGTTTCTCCCTTACTTTAGAGGAGGATTATTAAAAACACCTTAAAATTGCTTTACTTTGCGCGTTATCTTTATATGATACGGTTCAACTTTCTCATCGGTCAGAGGAATACGAAATGACAAGATACATATTCATTACCGGCGGTGTAGTGTCTTCTCTGGGAAAAGGCATGGCTTCCGCCGCAATCGGAGCTTTGTTGCAGGCCAGAGGCTACAAGGTCAGAATGCGTAAAATGGATCCGTATCTGAACATTGATCCCGGCACGATGTCACCGTATCAGCACGGCGAAGTCTTTGTGACAGAAGACGGCGCCGAAACCGATTTGGATCTGGGGCATTACGAACGCTTTATCAACGTACCGTGCCATAAAACGGATTCCGTTTCCGGCGGTAAAATTTATTACAACGTGCTGATGAAAGAACGGCGCGGAGAATATCTGGGCGCAACCGTTCAGGCCATTCCGCACGTCACGGACGAAATCAGGCATTTCATCGAATCGGATTTGACCGACGAAGACTTTGTCCTTTACGAAATCGGCGGTACGGTCGGCGATATTGAAGGCACGCTGTTTTTGGAAGCGATCCGTCAGTTTGCGATTACGGCCGGACGCGAAAACTGTTTATTCCTGCATTTAACTTTACTGCCTTATATCCCGACGGCGGGAGAGCTGAAAACGAAACCGACGCAACACTCGGTCAAACAGTTGCTGGAAGCAGGTATTCAGCCGAATCTTTTATTATGCCGTTCCCAGATGATGCTGTCGGAATCGGAACGTAAAAAAATCGGTCTGTTCTGCAATATCGCCCCCGAAGATGTAATCATCGCTCTGGACGCAGACAGCATTTACAAGATTCCTCTGCAATATCACGAAGAAGGGCTTGACCGTCAGATTTTAAAATACTTCAAAATGCTGGATACGGCGCCCGAGCCCGACTTGGAAAAATGGAAAAAAATCGTCGCGACCATCAGCGCGTGGGAACACGAAACGACAATCGCCGTCGTCGGAAAATACTGCGGTCTGCCGGACGCGTACAAATCTTTAAACGAAGCTCTGTTCCACGCCGGCATCGCGCATAAAGCAAAAGTTAACATTAAGCGGATTGAATCCGACACTTTGGAAACAATGACACCGGAACAGATTGACGCCGCTTTTGCAGGCATTCAGGGAATCCTTGTCCCCGGCGGTTTCGGCAATCGCGGAGTCGAAGGCAAAATGATCGCCGAACGTTACGCCCGGGAAAAGAAAATCCCGTTCTTCGGCATTTGTCTGGGCATGCAGACCGCCGTTATCGAAGCCGCCCGCAGTCTGTTGGGAATAAAAGACGCCAACTCGACCGAATTCACTAAAAACTGTACGCCTGTCGTCGCTCTGATGACCGAATGGGAACAGGACGGAAAAAAGCAAATCCGATCCGAAGATACGGACGTCGGCGGCACCATGCGTCTGGGCGCTTATCCCTGCCGCTTGAAAGCGGGATCTCTGGCGGCAAAGCTGTACGACGGCGCGGAAACGATTTTCGAACGTCACCGTCACCGTTATGAAGTCAATATGCCGATTGCGCGGAAGCTGGAAGAAAAAGGACTGATCATTTCGGGAGAATCGCCGAACGGACTGTTGCCGGAAATCGTCGAGTTGAAAGACCACCCGTTCTTTATCGCCGTCCAATTCCACCCCGAATTCAAATCCCGGGCTTTCGAAGCTCACCCGATTTTTAAAGGATTCATCGCCGCGGCGTTAAAACAAACAACTTTGATATAACTCAGGATTTTCCGATGACAAAAACACAATATGCCAAAAAGATTTGTTGGAACACCTTGCGCGTCGCCGTTTTTTATCTGGTCATGCTGTGGTGGGGATTTCAGCTGGATCCGATGCTCAGCGAGTTATACAAAATTACGCCGTTTATGGTGTTTGCGCTGGTTTCTTTGTTTTTATTTTTATTCCTTTGTCGGGAAACCGGTTGTTTCATATTTATGGATAAAAGCCGTCTGAAAGCAATTTTGCGCAACGGAGAAGTCGAACCGACCGCCTCACAAATCGTATTAAGACTTTTCTCATGGCCTTTTTTAAAACGGATCAGCTTGTTTTTCGGATTGTTCGTTCTTGAATTTTATTTGCGCTTATTTGCAATTAAATTTTTTCTGATGACAATCCAGGCAACGCTTTCTTTCTGGGAAAACGTCGCGAACATATCAGAGGGGCTGCTTTATCTTCTGATGTTGCTGACAGCCTGCGTCATGATGGAATTACCGGCTTGGGCGTTGTTTTATAAAATATCCTTTAAAGGACATTCCAACCGGTCGTACGAATACCGTTTCGGCTTGAAACTGTCGTTACTGGTCGCCGTAATCATCGGCTTGCGTTTGTTGTTCCTTGATTTGACAGAAGGCGCGCCTTCTGTGATTGAAGGAATATCTCTTGTTTTATTCGCTCTTTGCTGTTTCGGAGTATGGTTCTTGATGTACCGTAAAAAATGCTGCTGCGCGAACGGTTGTCCGATCTGCCATGCGATCAAAGGATTTTTCAGGAAAAAAGAAACCTCGTCCGAACCGGTTGTCGAAGTTCTTCCGCCCGAAAATAAATAGAAACAAACGGCTTCCAGAAACGGAGGCCGTTTTTTTCAAACGATATAAAAAAAAGGTGTAAAAATTCCCGCAATCGGGATATAAAGAAAAGCGTTATTCAATTTTTCTTACTGGAGTAAGCATTAAATGACTTGTTCTTATATGTGTTCGCACGAAGTAGAGGAGATGTGCCCCGTCGCTAAAGGCGCGCGCCACGATCCCGCCCCGATCCCCGAAGAAGGGAAATGGGTTAAATCCAAAGAAATCAAAGATATTTCCGGTCTGACTCACGGCGTCGGCGCCTGCGCCCCGCAACAGGGTACCTGCAAGCTGACTCTGAACGTCAAAGAAGGCGTTATCCGTGAAGCTCTGGTCGAAACGATCGGTTGTTCCGGCATGACCCACTCCGCCGCCATGGCCGCCGAAGTCCTGCCCGGCAAAACGATTTTGGAAGCGCTGAACACCGACCTGGTGTGCGACGCAATCAACGTCGCCATGCGCGAATTGTTCCTGCAGATCGTTTACGGTCGTACGCAGTCCGCGTTCTCTGACGACGGCCTGCCGGTCGGCGCCGGTCTGGAAGACCTGGGCAAAGGTTTGCGTTCTCAGGTCGGAACGATGTATTCGACAGAACCCAAGGGCGTGCGCTATCTGGAAATGGCCGAAGGCTATGTTCTGGCCGAAGGTCTGGACGAAAACGGCGAAGTCATCGGTTACAAGACCGTCCATCTGGGCAAGATGATGGAAGCCATCAAGAAAGGCGTCGATCCGAAGGAAGCGTTCGAAAAGAACGTCGCGACCAAAGGCCGCTTTGAAGACGCCGTTAAAGTGATTGATCCGCGCAAAGAATAAGGAGTTTGAAAATGAGTCTTTTTGAAGGATATGAACGCCGCATTGCGCAGATTGAAAAATGCTGCAAAGAATACGGTATTGCCAACATTGAAGAAGCCGACAAGATCTGCAAAGACAAAGGCATCGACGTTGCCGCCATCGTGAAAGGCATTCAGCCGATCTGCTTTGAAAACGCTTGCTGGGCTTACACGCTGGGCGCCGCGATCGCGATCAAATCGGGTGCGAAAGGCGCTGCCGAAGCCGCCGAAAAAATCGGTGTCGGTTTGCAGGCTTTCTGCATTCCCGGTTCCGTCGCCGATCAGCGTAAAGTCGGCTTGGGTCACGGCAATCTGGCCGCCATGTTGCTGCGCGAAGAAACGAAGTGCTTCTGCTTCCTGGCCGGACACGAATCTTTCGCCGCCGCCGAAGGCGCGATCGGTCTGGCTCTGACCGCGAACAAAGCCCGCAAGACACCCTTGCGCGTGATTTTGAACGGCTTGGGCAAAGACGCCGCTTACATCATTTCCCGCATCAACGGCTTTACGTCCGTTGAAACGGAATACGATTACAAGACCGGCGAACTGAAGATCACGAAGGAAAAGGCCTTCTCCACGGGCGACCGCGCGAAAGTCCGTTGCTACGGCGCCGATGACGTGAACGAAGGTGTTGCCATCATGGTCAAGGAAGGCGTTGACGTTTCCATCACCGGAAACTCGACCAACCCGACACGCTTTCAGCACCCGGTTGCCTGCACTTATAAGAAGTGGGCCATCGAAAACGGCAAAAAATACTTCTCCGTGGCTTCCGGCGGCGGCACGGGCCGTACGCTGCACCCGGACAACGTCGCTGCCGGTCCGGCTTCCTACGGTATGACGGACACGATGGGCCGCATGCACGGCGACGCGCAGTTTGCGGGATCTTCCTCGGTTCCGGCGCACGTCGAAATGATGGGATTGATCGGTATGGGCAACAACCCGATGGTCGGCGCTTCCGTCGCTGTCGCCGTCGCTGTTTCCCAAGCGATGTAAAACTAACTGTTACAACGAAAAACGGCAGGTCTGTTCCTGCCGTTTTTTATTGTCTCGTCTTTCGATCAGATTGCCGCGTCCGCGTTCCTGCCTTATTTCTTTCGTGTAACAAAAAACGAAAGGAGCAACATGTTAGAAATCAGATCAAAAAACGACCGAGGCATGACAAAGCTGAGTTGGCTGGACAGCCGCCATACGTTTTCCTTTGCGGATTACTATGACCCGAGCTTTATGGGGTTCAGCGAATTGCGCGCCATTAACGACAACATTGTCGCCCCTCGCGAAGGTTTCGGCGCGCACCGTCACGACAACATGGAAATCGTGACGATCGTCCTTGCCGGACAAATGGAACATAAAGACAATCTGGGCAACACGACCATCGTTTCCCCCAGAGAAGTCCAGAGAATGACTACCGGAACCGGTATGATTTACAGCGAAATGAATCCGTCGCTGTCCCGCGCCGCCCATTTTTTACAGATTTGGGTTCTGCCGCGTGAACTGAATTTGAATCCGGAATATGAAAAGAAAGAGTTTTCGCCCGGCAGTCTGCTGAACCAGATGTGCCTGATCGTATCGCCGACGGGTAAAAACAATTCCCTGCGGATACATCAGGACGCCAACATATTCCAATGCGTTTTGGAAGAGGACAGGGTCGTCCATTTCCAAATGAGGCCGTCCCGCCACCTCTGGCTGCAAATTGCCGAAGGGGCGATCGAAGCGAACTCGCTTTACTTAAAAGCGGGGGACGGATTGGCAATCACCGAAGAAACGGGGATTCTGAAACTGAAAGGACTGGAACGCAGAAGCAATCTCGTCGTCTTCGACCTGCCGAACTAGAAAACGGAAATACGCTTTTTCCCGAAAGGCGGCTTCTTAACCGAAGTCGTCTTTCGTTTTATCTTTGTTTGATTTTGTTCCGGTTATGAATTATTCTGAAAGCCTATATTAAAAATAAGAGGCTTTAAAATGTTTGCCGTTTTCAATTTATCCATTTTCACCAGCGCTTTTCTTCTTTTTCTGATTCAGCCGATGGTAGCAAATATATTGCTTCCGAAAGTCGGCGGTTCGCCGAACATTTGGAACACATGCTCGGTCTTTTTCCAGGTTTCTTTACTGGTCGGATATTTTTATTCCTATCTCGTTTCGCAAAAGCTTTCTTTAAAACGGCAAATCATCACACATTGCGCGTTGTTGTTTTGCGCTTTATGGGCCGTCAATTTCCACTTTCAATCCGATGATATTTCCGTTACCTCCCCGGTTTCCGGCACTTTGTTTTCCCTTTTAAAGAATATCTTTATTCCCTTTGTTTTGCTGTCCACGACCTCTCCGCTGATCCAGCGCTGGCTGTCTTTATCCACTTTAAAGGAAAGCAAAAATCCTTATATGCTCTACGTTTGCAGTAACGTCGGGAGCCTCTTGGCCTTATATGCTTATCCTCTGGTTTTTGAAAAAAAGCTGACAATTTCCGCTCAGGGCAATTTGTGGCATATTTTATTCGCGCTGTTTTTTGCGACCGTCGTTATTTTGGGAATATACTTAAATAAAACCGTCAAAAATCAGCCGGCGGAAACGAAAACCGCGGCAGAGCCGATGGAAAAGACAAATCCGATCCTGATTTTTTATTGGATATTTTTTGCTTTTGTTCCTTCCAGTCTGATGCTCGGGGTCACAAGTCACTTGTCCACCGACATCGGCGGATTTCCGTTTCTGTGGATTTTGCCGCTTTCGTTATACCTGCTATCGTTTATTCTGACTTTTTCAAGGTTCTATACTGAAAGAATATCGACTTTATTTCAAATACTTTATGTGGCATCGGCTCTGATCGCCGTGTATTTTTTCTTTTCCGCCCCAATAAAATCAACTCTGAAATACAACTTACAGTATAATGTTTTCTTAGTTTGTCTTCATTGTATTCTTTACTTTATATTTTCCATTTACTGCCACGGTATTTTAGCCGGTAAGAAACCATCGCCGGAAAAGTTAACTCTCTTTTATTTGTGTCTGGCAATAGGGGGCGCTTTAGGCGGGATTTTTAATACCTTTATCGCCCCTTATATATTCTTATTCATTTGGGAATACCCGTTTGTAATTGCTTTATCTTTGCCATTTGTAATCAATGATTTTCCCACCCGGAAAAAAGATTTTATAAAAATAATCCTTCAGATAATACTGTTATTGGTCTTTTTGTTTTTTGCGCAGTTGATTTTTAAGCAAAAATCAAACTTTGTTTTTCAAAAAAGAAACTTCTTCGGGACGGTTTCGATTGTGCAACAGGCAAATCCGTCTGATCCTGCAATTTTATTAAAATTATATCATGGAGATACAGTACACGGACGTCAAAAATTCTCTGTCTCGAATGATCAAAAAATCTATAATTTCGATCCTGATATTTATTATGGTTCCAAAGCTGCCGTCAAAGACTTTTTCAGCGTATTCAAACGGTCTTACGCGCCAGATGTGGCCTGGCTGGGATTAGGTGCCGGCGCGATAATCTGTTATGCGCAACCTGAAACAAAACACAACATTGTCGAAATAGACCGGGATATTGTCGATATATCGACAAAATATCATTATTTCAGATACGTGGAACATTGCGCTCCGCAGGCGGATATCAAAGTCGGCGACGCGAGAATAGAAATTGCTAAAGAAAAAAATCAAAAATACGACCTGATTGCCTTTGATGCGTTCAGTTCGCACTTTATTCCTGTCCATCTGACAACAAAAGAAGCGATTGAAACATACCGTTCTAAATTGAGACCCGACGGCATCATTCTTTTCCACATCAGTTCACGCGCTTTTGACATGGAACCTATTCTGACAAGAATAGCCGAAGAATTAAACATGGCTTTCATTGTTCGTTATCACTCTGAAAAAGACTTTCGCTATCCTCAATGGGGCGTTTTAAGTAACAGCTACAACGATCCCGAAATAAAAGCTTTGCTGGCTATGCCGGGGTGGAGAAAAGGGGAAATGAAAGAAGATACAATGCTATGGACGGACGACTTTCATAACCTGCTGTCGGCTCTGCGCCGTTAAATCATTCTTTCCGCCGTTTTTTCAATAGCGTGATTTCTGCCGCGTAACCGTCCAGCTCGTTCGGCGTTTCCAGATAAAACGGCAGTTCTCTTAATTTCGGGTGATTGACGACTTTAACCAAAGCAGCCTCACCTAAAAAGCCCTGTCCAAGTTTTTCGTGCCTGTCCTTGTGTGAAGCGAACGGATTTTTCGTGTCGTTCAAGTGAATCGCTTTCAGTCTGTCCAAACCGATAATCCGGTCGAAGTTCTCCAATATGCCGTCCAAGCGGTTCACAATGTCGTATCCGGCATCATAGACGTGACAGGTATCCAGACAAACGCCGAGCTTATCTTTTAAACCGACCAATTCGATAATGCTTTGCAATTCTTTAAAACTCCGGCCGATTTCCGTTCCTTTTCCCGCCATTGTTTCCAGCAAAACCGTTGTCGTCTGATCTTTTGTCAAAACGGCATTCAGCGCGTCGGCGATTTTTTTTATTCCCTCTTCCGCGCCCTGCCCGACATGAGAGCCCGGGTGAAAGTTGTAATAATTATGCGGGACGTATTCCATGCGCCTCAAATCGTCGCGCATCGTATCAAGCGCGAATTGCCGCACGTCTTTATCAGCCGCCGCCGCGTTCAAAGTGTACGGCGCGTGCGCCAGCAAAACGCCGAAGTCGTTTTCTTTCGCCAAAACCAGAAAATCGGCGACGTCTTTTTCGGAAATGTCTTTTGCTTTGCCGCCGCGCGGATTGCGCGTGAAAAACTGAAACGTGTTCGCTCCGATTTGCAAAGCCGCCTTTCCCATCGCCGTAAAGCCTTTGGAAGCCGACAAATGACACCCGATATAAAACATTGATTTTTCCTTTCGTCCTGATAAAACAATAAAGTTATTCCGTTTCGGACTCAAAGGAAAAAAAATGTCTGCCGCATTACTGATCATTGACGTTCAAAAATCCAGTTGCAAAGACGCCGGCATCGCCAGAGCGATTGAAAAAGCGCAGTATGACTACGAACACGTTTTTGCTTCCCGCTTTGTCAACAAAGAATCTCCGTTGATTCCGCTGATGCAATGGACGGGATACGATAATGAGGAATTAGCCTTTGCGCCCGCGCCGCACGTCAGAGTTTTCGACAAGAATGTGTATTCTTCCTTCATTGATGAACTGACTGCGTTTGACGAAGTGCATCTGTGCGGCTATGACACGGACGCGTGCGTTTACAAAACGGCGCTTGATTTAATCGAACATAACGTCCGCCCCGTCGTTTTAACCGGTCTGTGCGGTAGCGAAAACGAACATTTTCACAAAATCGGGCTGGAACTTTTAAAGCGCAATATCGGTATGAATAATTTAAAATAAAGATTCAGCTCCGCCTTTATTAACTATGAAGCGGCTCTGTCTTTTTCTTTACTGAGCGCACCGGAAACATAGCCGCAATCCCGGCAGAATTGATCTTCAATCGTCATTGACGCCCACATTGACAAAACGCCTAAATCCTCTTCAAACCGACGGCATAACGGTTTTTTATTCAACAAAACCCTTCCGCAAATCGATTTGTTGGATTGCAAAACGATTTCCTCCGTTAAAATATGCTGTTTAGCTTTAAAAACATGATAACTCCGCGTATCTCCCAACACATATTCCGGAGCTATTAAAACAAAACCGTTCTTAAACATATCAAATCCTTTTTTAATAACAGAGAAAAAGAAGATATTTTAATAAATAAAAACAATCAACAATATTTTATAAAAAATAATATTATTTGTTTTTTATTTTAAATTAGTTTGTTAGCCATACAATATAAAATAAAAAAAATCCCGCCAAATGACGGGATTTTTTTTGGCGTCCCCGGCGAGAATGCTCGGGATTTTATCCCTCGTCCTAAAGGATCGCCTTCGGCGACGTTCGCTAAAGCTCACCGAACTCGATTCTTCTTCCTTGTTGTGAGTTCGATTCTCAAAGCTTAAATATCAAAACAAAAAATCCCGCCAAACGACGGGATTTTTTGTTTTGGCGTCCCCGGCGAGAATCGAACTCACAACCCCAGGTTTAGGAAACCTGTGCTCTATCCGGTTGAGCTACGGGGACAACAAAAAAACAAATTAACGACTGTTCTCCTGCTTTTTAATCAACAAGCCGGTACCATTTTGCCGCATTAAAGCATATGTCCCAAGAAATACGGCAGCTGAATACGCCAAGCCGGCCAATCATGAGTAACATCATGTCCCCAATAATCAATCCAGGCATTAATTCCTTTGGAACGCAAAATACGATCCATAACCCGCGTGTCATGCAAGCACTCGTCTTCCCACGGACCTTGTCCGACAGAAATAACAATATCGGATCTGTTATACAGATTGATTGTATCGGGATCATTCATATTTGCCAAATATTCCATCGGCGAATTGAAGTAAATTCCCGGCTCGTCGCAATCACCAAAGAAAGAACGAACGCTGTACAGTCCGCTTTGAGCAAGAACCGCGTCAAAAATATCGGGACGACGGAAAAAGAAATTCGCCGCATGCAAAGCGCCCATAGAGCACCCTGTCGTCATCATGCCGCCCGCGCGATAGTTACTGCCCATCGCGTTAACGTCCATAGCCCAGGGAACCACTTCTTCGCAGACATAATTGAAATATCTTTCAAACCGCCATAAGCGATCGCCCGGCCAATCGGCGCAGACAAACGTTTCCCAATCCAAACTGTCAATGCAGAAAAACTGAGCGCGGCCTTCCTCGATAAATCCGGAAGCGGCGTTAATCATGCCGAAATCTTCATATTCGTAAAAGCGTCCGCACTGAGACGGGAAAACCAAAATCGGTTTTCCCGCATGTCCGAATACTTTCAGCTTCATATTACGCCCTAAAGACGGGCTGTATTCCTTGTAATATTCGATTTTCATCAGTATTTTTCCTGAACAAACTTAATAATCTCGTCCGTTTTTTTCTGATTGTCGGCGCGCATCAGGTACATGTGATCGCCCATGACCGGCGCGAAAATAGCGTCGACATCGCTGTACTGCATCAGATATTCGCCGTATTTTTCCAGAATTTCTTCATGGGAATGAACGTAATTAAAGCTGTCTTTGCGGGCAACGTAGATACCGATGTATTTTTTATCCGTCGGCTGATAGAGCTTGTCATGAACAATCATGTCGGCATACATCTGATAGACGTCCGTGTCATGTTCATAGTTCATCAGTTCGGGCATACAACCGCCGGGCGGACGCATATTGACTTCCAAAGCGACGTAATCGCCCTTTTTGCCCAGTCCTTTTTTGTCTTCATACAGTTTGAAGAATTCAAAATGGAAGAAGCGCGCTCTCGTATCGAAAGAAGCTAACACGGCGCGGCCGGCCTTTTCCAGCTTCGGATCGATTTTCAAAACGGAATAATAGCGCAAATCGTCCCCCGCGTTGACCGTTTCGGCAACGTTTTCGGGGAAGATGTGACTGGTCATGAAAATAGGTTCGTTTTCATAGTTGGCAATACCGTCAAACGTCACGATCAGACCGTTGACGAATTCTTCCATCACATACGGGACGGAAGGATAATTGTCATAGAAGTTGTTAAACTCTTCGTCATTATGAATCGAATAAGACGCATACGCGCCGACGCCGATGTCCGGTTTGACAAAGACGGGATACCCGACTTCCTTAACGAACTTTCTGCCCGCTTCGCGCGTCGTGACGCAATGGCAGCGTGCGGAGGGAACACCGGCTTTTTCAAAATGGCTTTTCATCAGATACTTGCGTTTGCTTTCCAGAACTTCAGGATACTTTGTTCCTTCGATGTTGAAGTCCGTGCGCAAACGGGCGTCCGTTTCCAGCCAATATTCGTTAAACGACTCCAATCTGTCGATTCGGCCGTACTTATGAATGAAGAAAGCGACCGCGCGCATCACTTCGTCATAATTTTCCATATTATCGACGCGATAATATTCGGTCAGAGATTCTTTCAGCTGCGGCGTTAAGGAATCATACGACGCATCGGCAATGCCTAAAACATTGACGCCCATTTTTTTCAGGCGATCCGCAAAGTTCACATAATGTGTCGGAAAATGCGGAGAAAGAAAAACAAAATTCACGATACTAGCTCCTGATTATTTTCAAATCTTTTTTTAACTTTTTCTTTTCCCCTGCGGGAATTTTTCAATTTTTAATTCGGTTTTTTTTCAACCACGCTTAAATTGGCAATCTCTAAAGCGCTTGTCAATTCATTTTTATATTTTCTTTATCTGAAAGAATAGGGTAAAACAATGAAAAAAGGAATCACTCTTGTTATAAGGATATTATTATGACAGTCCGTATTCGCAAAGCCGTTTTCCCTGTCGGCGGATTGGGAACCAGATTTTTGCCTGCCACCAAAGCCATGCCGAAAGAAATGCTGCCCGTCGTGGATAAGCCTTTGATTCAATACGCGGTCGAAGAAGCCGCCGCCGCCGGCATAGAGCATTTCATCTTTGTGACGGGGCACGGCAAAACCGCTATCGAAGACCATTTCGATTCCAACGCGAATTTGGAAGCTTTGCTGAAAAAGAACGGCAACGACGATCTTCTGGCCTTTCTGAAAGACTGCACGTTTGATTCCGGAAAAATTTCCTATACCCGCCAAAGCGAACCGAAAGGGCTTGGGCACGCGGTCTGGTGTGCGCGCGATTTGGTCGGCGACGAGCCTTTCGCCGTTTTGCTACCGGACGATTTGTTCCACTGCAAAACGCCGTGTCTGAAACAAATGGTACAGGAATATCCCAAGACTGCGGGAAACCTCGTCGCCATTGAAGAAGTGCCGCAAAACCAGACGTCCCGCTACGGCATTCTGAGCATAGACTCGGACAACGGTAAACTGGTCCACGTCAACGGCATGGTCGAAAAACCCGCGCCGGAGCAGGCGCCGTCAAGACTCGCCATTTTGGGGCGCTATATCCTGTCGCCCGAGATTTTCACCGAGTTGGACAAGCAGAAAACCGGCGCGAAAGGGGAAATCCAGCTGACCGACGCGATGGCGGACACGCTGGACAGGATTCCTTTCCACGGCATGCGCTTCGAAGGAAAAAGGTTCGACTGCGGCAACAAAATCGGTTTTTTGATGGCGAACATCGAATTTGCGCTTGACCGTCCGGACTTAAAAGAAGAATTTAAAGGCGCTTTGAAAAAACTTTCTTTTTAAAAGGCTTCTTTAATGTCTTTCTTTTCAAACAAGGATCTGAATTTCCTGAACACCCATTACGGACTGCGCGCGATGGGCTGGGAAATGTGTTCCATGTTCACGCTGGCCTATTTATATAAGCAAGGTCTGTCCCTGCCTCTGGCTTTCACCGTTTACGCCGGCATGCTGTTTGTCCGCACGCTGACGCGTCCGATCGCCATGTGGTGCTGCCTGAAGAAGGGCGTGCATTTTACGCTGATGGTCGGAACGGCGGTGTTTGCCTGCCGGTATCCCGCCATGTTGCCGATCAAAGGGCTGACGTGGGCGATTGTTCCTTTCATGCTTGTTTCGGGGCTGGCCGACGTTATGTATTGGGTGCCGTATCATAACTACTTTGCTTCGATCGGAGACGCGGAAGACAGAGGTTCAAGCGTCGGAATCCGCGACGCCATCGCGACCGTTGTTGCCGTCATCGGTCCCGTTTTCGGCGGACTGTTGCTGGCCGTCAACGCCTTCTACGCGTTCATGATGCCGTTCGTTTTAACATTGGTCGCCATTCTGCCTTTGCTGAAAACGCCGTCCCTGCCGGTTCCCCCGAAGCCAACTCCGGAAGAAAAGAAACATATAGACACGTTCGGTTTCGTCGTCTTTATCGGTGACGGACTGTTTTATCAGGCCGGTGCCATTTGGCCGCTGATCGTTTTTATGATTTTAAGCGAAAACTACGGCAATTTCGGCTTTATCCTGGCTCTGGCGGCTTTTTTCCGCGCGTTGGGCAGTATGCTGTTCGGTAAAATGATCGATAAAGGCAAAGGCGCTTTGATCTGCTATATCGGTTACGGCATGCACATCGTCATTCTGACGATTCGCGGAATTTTCGCTTACACCGTCCCCGTGATCATCGCCTGCGACTTTTTCGCCGCGATTGCTTACTGTTTCTCGATGACGGGATTGATGACCGCCGTTTACAATGCGACAAAACGCGCCAAACACCCGCTGTACTTTACTTATTATACGGAGCTGGGGTGGGACGTCGGCGCCGTGTCTGCCATGCTGATGTGCGCCGGACTGACCGCCGTCGGCATCAATTTGCGTTGGGGACTGATTATTTCGATTGCGGGCGCCGCGCTGAAAATAGTCGTGCTGGATCGCTACTATCGCAACGAAAAAAAGCAGGCTTAATTCGAGCCAGGCATACTTAATGTCAGAAAGGTTTGTAGTTGCGTCATATAGTTATCATATTGACGCCTCATTTCCTCATCTTCAAAAACAGGTTGCCCGTCAACAAGGGTATATTTGTTTTTTTCGGCGGATTTAAAAGGCTCTAAGGCATTTTCAAACAAACCGATGCGCATTTTTTTGGAAAACAAAAAACTGTCAAGCTCGCCAAAAACGGTATCCAACTGATTTTGACGATAGTCTTTCAGTTCCTGAATCGTCATTTTATCGAGCTGTTTCTGCAAATTGTCTTTCATCGGCGCCAATTCTTCGCTTATACGCTGCAGCGTTTGCTGAAATTCAGACAATTTTTCAACGGCTTGTTCCGCGGCCTGCGGCGTTAAAACCGTTTCTTCGGACAAAAGCTCGACCAACTGAGGGTGAATTTCCTTCCAATATGGAACTGAAACACTTTCTTTCACCGCCGTGAAATCGAGCTCCCTATGCAAAAAAGCAATCCGAAGCGTAATACTGTATCCCGTTATTAAAAACACGATAAAACCGGCCAACAGCACTTTATTCGCAACGGTTGGTTTAACGTATTCGACGACATCGCCGATCGCTTTATCCCAAAGAATGAAACGCCTTTTAATGAACAGAAGCATCACGCATACGGGCAACACCAAAGAAACATACGGCAGGAAAAACCCCATGCCTGCCCCGAAGACCAGAAAAGACCGTTTTAAAGAACGCCCGAAAGAAAGTTTATTTTCATTTTGATCAAAAACATATATTCCCAAAAGGCGCTTTCCTGCCGTCGTCGAAAAAGAGGAAATCAGAAACGCTTCAACAAAGACGAAAATCCAAAAAGAAATATAAAAAGCCATCGACGGCGATTGAATGTCCCCTGTTTTATCCCCTAAAACAGTTACGGTTAACATGCCCCACAGCACATAATCTATCAAACGGGCGCCGGCACGCCTTAAAACATAAGACATTCTTCTTTTCCCCGTAAAAGAATTTTTTAAAGGGTAGCGCTTTTCCGTCTTTCTCTCCAGTCTTATTTTTCAATCGGCCGGATACGCCAGCTTTTTTTGTCCTGCGGATCGGCCAAAACAAACTCGTCCGATTTTGGTCTGATCAAAATCTGCGTCGGATAAAGACTGTGCGCGCCGGAAATCATATAGCTGATGACACAAACGATGCCGGCAAACGGCGCTATGGAAGCCCCGAACAATTCCGTAGCCAGAAAAACGGCAGCGATCGGTGTGTTGACGGAACCGGCGACACACCCGACAAAGCCCAAAGCGCCCAAAAAAGCGGTATCCAGCCCGAAAACGGAAGCGAATAAAGCACCCGCCGCCGCTCCGATATAGAAAGTCGGGGTCAGGACTCCGCCCGAACCGCCGCCGCCCAGAGTAACGCCTAACAAAAATGATTTAAGCACAAAAGAATACCACGGCGAAGCCTGGCCGGCCAAAATCGAATTCAGCCCTTTTTCCCCCATACCCAACGGCGCGTCGCCAAAGAAAAAAAAGACCGTCAGAATCAGCGCCGAAGCGATCAGGCTTTTCGCCCAATCCGGTAAAGAAAGCCTTTTAAAAACGGACAAAACCCCGTCCGTCAGTTTAATGTGAAGAATGCAAACCAAACCGAAACAAACGGCGGCAAAAAGGCACCATTCCAACATTTCCGGCGTCAAAGCGGGAACGGCAACATGATATATCGTGTACGGAACATTGATTCTTACGCAGACCATATACGCGACTACGGCGCTGACCAACGCCGGCAGGAGAACGGGATAAAACAACTCTCCGACGAACAACACCTCGACGCCGAAAACAGCACCCGCGACAGGCGCTCCGAAAACCGAAGACAAAGCGGCCGCAACACCGCAAACGACCAATTTTTTCCGTTCTTTCACGGTCAGTTTAAACAATCGGGACAGCGCCGACATCAGAGCGGCGCCGATTTGCACGCTCGGCCCTTCCGTTCCGACAACGGCACCCGGCACCAGAGTAAAAATGGTCGAAACGATTTTCACCGGCACGACGGAAAAAGAAAGAAGCGCCTCTTTGTAATGAATCGCGGCAATGACTTTATCCGTTCCGTGCCCCGCCGCCTGAGGACAAAAAAGTTTAATCGAAAACAAACTTGCCAACAATCCGAGAGGAATCAAAGCGTATCTGCTCTCGGAATGAGCATTTATAAAATCAATGCCCCGATATAAAACGATTAAAAACAATCCGACAACCGCGCCGACAATTACGCCGCAAACGGCCGCCAAAAACAGCCATCGGACAAATCCTTCGAACAAAATTCCTTCGTTTCGCAAATCCTGATCCGCCATAACACGCCTCGCTTTGCCGACTCTCTGAAAACGACCGTAAGCAAAAATTAAAGCGGAACAAAGATAGCTTTTTGGCATACAAAAGCTGACATCGCCAAAAATGATTGATTTTTCGTTAAATTTAAAAATACCGTATTTGGCGGAAACAAAAGGAATATAAAAAAATACTTTCTAAAAATTTTTTCAAGTTTGTCTAAAATTTTATTGACTTTTTATAAGAATGCTCGCACTATGCAAGCATAGTTAATTTTTTCTGTAAACAGGTTAGGAATCGTTATGGCTGAAGAAAATCAAACAGAAGAATTTTTATTGCTTAATGCTTTTATGAGCGCCGGAAAAATTACCGTTTTCGAAAGCGGTGATGAACGTCCGGATCACTTACAAAATCGTCCGTTTATCGCTCTGTTGCCGAAGGGAAAGACCACCTTCATTCACAAGGGCGACGCGGAAAACACATTGAGTGTCAAATCCGCGGAAGAACAGGCCGAATCGCTGGCTTTAGACACGGAAGCGCACACGTTTTTCGAAACTCTGGAAAAACGTTTCCGTAACGTTATGCCGGGCGTAACGATTTTCATTATTGACCCCGACGCCGTTCAGGGACGTTACCTGATGGATCATGACGCCGACCGTAGTCTGGAAAAATCTTTGTACTTGTTCGTCGAAGAAAAGCTTCAGAAAGCCGCCGCCGGAAACGATAAGACTTTCCTGACGCAGGAAGAAATTCTGAAATCGGTTTCGGAAGCCGGCATTACCGACCGCAATCCGTTCTCCATGCGCGCAGCCATCGGACCTACGCTGGAAAACCTGGCCGGATTGGGCAATGTGAACCTGGTTGTCGGCGACAACCCCGACGCGATGGAAGCCAACGTATTGGGTATGGTGCTCGGATCTGAAGAACGCCGCGTAAAGGAAGGCATTTCCTATGACGAATTCCGCCGCCTGGTGCTCTATCACGAATTAGGCCATGCTACCGACAATAATTACGCTTCCGCGCTGAACTCCATTGAAAAAATCGCCGAAAACGATTTGGACAACGTGATGAACCGCCACCGCACGGAATGTATCGCGGACGCGCACGCCGTACTGCAGTTGGCTCGTGATTTCGGAAACACGAAATGCGCCGAATTGTGGGGAGACTGCCGTATCGAATATCTGCGCATCTGCGTCGACCGCCGGTTGGACGATACGAAATATGACACGGACTTCATAAAGAAACTGCGTGAAGCCGAAGAAAAATCTCACGCGTTGAATCCGGACGATCCGAACTATGAAAACGACTTCAAAAAGCTGATGGCCGACAAACAGGTTGCCGATACGATTAGCAAGCTCGGCACTCCGTTGGCTTATCATACGACAGACGTGATTGATGCGACCGTAAAATGGGCTCAGGAACATCTGGCTGACGGTTCTTTGCAGAAAATGTCCGATTTGGAAGTCATCAAACAGGCACAGATCATGGCGGAAACGTATGGTCTGACACGCCAGCAAATGGCTGAAATGTCGATCGCTTTGGCCAAAGGCGAAACGCACCCGAAATACGAACAGATGATGGAACGCGTTCAGGTGTCGCGCGATCATATGCCGATTGACAACAAAAAGCTGGAAAAAGAATACGAGCTTCAGCGTGAATTGAACGCTTATATTGAAGCCGTTCAGCTTGCCACAGGTTTAGGCTTGCCGCCTCCGGAACAGAATTTCTCGCCGGCTTTGAAGAAAAAGCTGAAAAAAGAGCAGATCGACGCAAAGAAAATGGAACAATTGGGTCAGCTCAGCATTGACCAATATCAGCAGGAATTGCTGGATAAATTGGAAAACGTTTCTTCCCGCGAAGAAATGCACGCCATTTTGGGACAGGAAAAAGAAGCTTTGCGTAAAGCCGGTAAAACGGACAAAGGCAACAAAGATCTGTTTGCCGGTTCCAAACTGAAGGTCGTTGACGCTGTTATTGAACAGGCGCCCAATGTTGAAATGCTTTTAGCCGCGAACAACTCTGTGAAGAAGCAGCTTGATAAAATCAGAGTTAAATCCAAAACTAAAGTTTCCGGTGACGAAGCGATCGTTCACTTTATTAAGAGCGAATTGAGCGCGGCGGCGGCTATGGGAAATGTTTTGTCCAAAGCGGTCAATCGGCCGTCCGGAGAATCGTCCGTAGACGAACAGCTTGACGCTATGGTATCCGAAAAGAAGGATTTCAAGAAAGCTTTAATCGCGGAAGCGGAATCTCAAATTGCGGCTTTTGCCATTCGTTCCGACAAAGAAGCCTGGGCAAAAGTTTCTCAGGATCCCGTCCTGGCCGAATTGATTGAACAAAAAGCCAAGCAGAAACCGAACGCGGTTTTGGGATTGTATCAGCTCAACATGAAAACAATGGATCAAAACACCGCTGTTTCTTTGTTCCAGAGCGTTGCCGAAACGCATAAGTATCTGGTGGAAACTTTCACCGGAAATCCGCAAACGGCGAAGGCTTTGAAAGCAAAAGACACACGTATTTTCGAAACCATGAAAAAGTATGCCGACAAATTAAAAGCGTCGGATCGCGCTTCTCCGCTCAACCTGAAAAACTTCACCGTTGAAGCAACGAAGCAAATCGTAAACGCGAAGAAAGCGAGATAAAAAAGCGATAAAATTTCAGACAAAGCCCCCGCCGGACAAGCGGGGGTTTTGCTTTATGCCATAAACTGTTTGCAAATTTATGGGGAGAACTGTATACTTATTTTAAATTTTTAGTTAAGAGCCCGAAAAAGGGACGCGAAATTTTACTTAATGGCGCTTTTTGGAAAATTAGGAGGATATACAAATGACCGATGAAAAAGAAACTTATACAAAAGAATCATTAGGAAGAAATGAAGATAACACCGGAACGGATTTTTTGCTTAAATTCGGCAACAGTGAAATCCGATATACTATTATGGATAAAGATGAACGCGGAAGAGAGGAAATAAGCATATATAAGAAAAATCCAATACTTTTTTCGCCTAATGATATGACTCCGGAAGAAAAAGCTCTTTTTGAAAGCGGCCGAATAGATCAGGCGGCTTTGTCCAGAGTCCGTACGATTGAACGAGCAGA
>JAFZYY010000023.1 GCA_017616015.1 Alphaproteobacteria bacterium
CACCTTGCGCTCGTGACGGGTGTTCCAGAAGGGGTGATTGATATGATGCCCGTGACAGATGACCGTGACCACCGGCACGCCGAGAGATTTGCAGAGCTGACCGAGCGATTCGGGCACGGGCGCCGTCGTTCCGCAGAGCGAGTAGCGCGCCTCGGGGTAGATCGCCGCGACGCCCTTGTTTTTGATGACGGTGCGGATGTGCTTCACGACGGTCATATCGTTCGTGAACTTGCGTTTACAGATGCAGCCGATATTGCGAAGCAACCCTTCGCGGCCGATAAAGCCGTCGATCGCGACGACGTAGTTCGCCACGTGCGGAAAGGTCGCGCGGGCGGAGACCGCCATATCGAAAAACGCGTTGTGGTTGCCGATCAGGACGTACGGGGGCTTCAACCCCTTCATCCCGATCCGCTCGATCTTGGTTTTGTGCTTGCGCGTTCCGGAGAACGCGAGCATCCAGACGATCGGCTTTAAGTACCACTTGCACTTTTTCGGCGGCAGCCGCTTGTCGAATCTTTCAATTTGGTCGGTCATTGTTCAATTACTCCGTAAAGGGAAGTGAGAATCAACTTTGGATATTATAGCATAGAAGAAGGGGGATTGCAAGGGGGAAAATACTTGACGGTCTGAAAAAAGAAACGCCCCCCGAAATGGGGGACGCTTTTCGCGGACTGTGACTGCGATTTCAAATAGAACGAATAACAATCATTTGCGCTTACGCTTCGCCGGGATCGTTATCGTTTTATTGTCAACGGGATTCCAAAAACTGAAACTCACGCTGTATCCGCTCTTGATTAAGTGTTTTGAAAACTCTTTTTCATTAAAACAAAAATCGAACAGTTCGACGGGATCTTTGTCTATTTCGGATTTGTTCGGGTAACAAAAACCAAACCACTTACCGTCAGCGTCATTCAGTTCCGCTTCACAAACCTCGTTCAAGAGGATCTTTTTTATCATATCGAGCATATACTCATATTCTTCCTGATATGCCCAAAAATGATCGTGAGCGTCACCAAAATAAACCGTGAATTCGTTCATATCGCCTATGTTGATCTCGAGATCATTGTCAGAATACGGGTTGGAGATGACCACGCATCTTGAATCCTCTTCCTCGATCCAATCGAATCCTTCATCATTTTTGCCGTATGATTTGGGATCGTAATCTTTGAACAGAGACAATATTTCACTTTCTTTTTCCAACGGATCGATCTCAACGTATTGCTTGTCTTCCATTATCATCCTCCAAAACGGTTTGATGAAAGAGATTTGAACGCTCCTTTTTCGCCGGCAGAACCGTGCAGCTTCCTACTGATAGTATAGCATATTCTCCGCGCGTTTGCAAGCGGGGAGGGGAGAATATGCAGGAGAACGGAAACGCATAAGCCCGTTTTATCTTGAAAAGGATTGCTTTATTTGTAAGATTTTGATATAATGATAACGCAAGTTCCCAAAACAAAGCGTCGAAAACAATTGTTTTTTCAAAGGGAGATATAATATGGCACGGAGCGCGGCGCAAAAGGCGGCGGATAAACGGTACGCCGAGAAGACGAAAGACCGTCACCGGCAGTTTGCCGTCAACCTGAACGTGGAGGAATACGATCGGATCGTCGCCTTGATCGACGGGGCGGGGATGTCCAAAGCCGATTTTCTCCGTTGGGCGGCGGAACAACTGCAAAAGAAAACGATCGTTCCGTTTTCGCAAAAAGAAGAAAACTATACCGCACTTATCAAAGCCGCTGCGGAAAAGCAGGGATGCGTGTTCTTTGAGGACAGCGGAGAGGGACGCGATCTGGAAACGGATACGTTGTATCTTGAGGACGTTTCCGGGTGGCTCGCACCGATCGGAACGCCCGAAAAGGACGCAAAAAAAGACGAGAACTACCGTTTTGCGGAATGGAAAAAGAGCGAGAACGGAGAGATCGTCGTCGAGTTCAAACGGTACGCTTAATCGTAAGCCGAAACGGTCTGTTGACAAAGCGAACAGAATATGGTATAATCAAACCGAAAGCAAGTAATGGTGCAGGCAGGGGAGCACGCGGCGCAAAGCCGAGACCATCGTTCAAATCAATGTGCTTGCTTTTTCGGGGCTCTTACGAGCCCTTTTTTTGTTTTTCAAATGACAATCCATTCTTGCACAAGGAGAAAAACGACGCGCAGCGCGTACCAAGTCTTCCCCTTGAGGGGAAGGTGGCGCGGAGCGCCGGATGAGGTGGAGCAGGGAGTTTTCGCAGGTAAAAAAAGAAACCGAATGCGCGGAGAAGGAGAGATTTGACGCACCTCCCCGACCCTATACGGGGAGGCGCTACTCCCGGCTCTCGCCCGAAAAAGAGGAAAGGGCGACCGTATAGGACC
>JAFZYY010000024.1 GCA_017616015.1 Alphaproteobacteria bacterium
CGGCGGGCTTTATCTGATGGATTGGAAGTTGATTCGAACCTGCGGGCAGTAGGTTCGACAACAAACGAAAGGCGGGCGGAAGAACGCCGGTTGCCGACAGGCGATGAGTGTCGTTGCGGCGCAGACAATCCTATCGCTCCGACCATAAAAACCGCAAAAAAACTGCGTTTTTTTTATGCCAGAAAATTATCCTTTGATGACGGTTAAATAATTTGACTCTTAGATACGTTTGAAATAACCTGATAACGCATCAGTTGATGACTGATGTGAGGTTTGAAACCCTCTTAATGGTTATCTGCTATCAGCAGATGTAAAAAGCTACCTTTTTGCCCGAAGGCAGGAAGGTAGCCAATAAGATGTTATAACATCAAATAAGCTACACTATTACCATTAATAGGTTTCAACTTCCTGCCACCTTTCATCAAGGTGGCTTTTGTTTCAATACGAAAACGGAGGTTGCTATGGATTTGGAAGAACTGGAAAAATTACATGAACTGAAAGAAAAAGGCATTCTTTCGGCGGAAGAATTTGAACAAAAGAAAGCGGATTTGCTGAATGAGAATAAAGCGGCACAAACAACTACTTTCAAAAAAGGAATAAACTGGAAAAATGTCGGATTATCTTTTTCATTTTCTTTGTTATATTTCATTATACTTATTGTTATTGGTATCATTATCGCTTACATCGCAGATAATATAACAGATAAAGAATTAGAACTTATAGGTAAATTTTTAAACCTTATCTCCGGCATCATACTAGCTTTTATCGCAAAGAAATTAAATACATCTCAGTATGAAAAATGCGCGCCTATTTGGGGGATAATTGTTGGTATGTTATTAGTAGGACCGTTAGGTTTCTGGATTGTAACATATCAATTTTTACAAGTAAAACAGGGACATGCAGTATTAAAAACAAAACAATAAATGGTATTAGGGAAAGTTTGAAAATCAAACCTTCCCTTTACCTATCTGAGAGGAAAGAACGATGGAAGATCCTAATATTGATGGTTGCCTTTTTTGGCTGTTTTGCTTTGTTGTAGGCGGTCTTATTTCATATTTTATAATTCAGATACCAATAATGATAGCCAAGAACAGAGGTATCAAAGATTCCGAATTAACAACAATTACAATTTTAAGTTGGGCGGGTTTATTATTTGGAATAACGTGGTTTATTGCATTAGCTTTATCTCTGATATACCAACCTAAAAAATGGGTCGGAGAAAGCAATCCTACTGAAAGCGCACAAACAATATCAACGGATAATGTCGAAAAACTTCTCAAACTAAACGAGCTAAAAGAGAAAGGAATAATTACGCAAGAAGAATTTGATAAACAAAAGAAAAATCTGTTGTCGTCAATGTAAACAAAGAGGGCAATTTTCAAATTCCGTTTTATGAAAACAAAGAACAATAAGCGGTTGTAAATCGCTGAGACCCGTTTTCTGTTGATAAAAGTTCCGGGAATCAATATCTTTAACAAAGAAATCTGTTGTAATCGTTTCTGAAGGAACATCGAAAAATGAATAAAATCTCAATCCGGTTTTTCGATGATCGGGAAGTCCGCGCCGTTTGGGATGACGCGAATGCGAAATGGTGGTTTTCGGTGTTGGACATCATCGGTGTGTTGCGCGGTTCGGACGATTACGAAAAAAACAGAAATTACTGGAAATATCTGAAAGCGAAACTGAAACGCGAGGGCAGTCAAGTGGGTAGTGTGACTACCCAGTTCAAATTCGTCGCGCCGGACGGGAAGAAACGCGCCGCGAACGTCCTTGATTATGACGGTATTATCGAACTTGCCAAGAACTTTCCGAGCAAACAGGCAAACCGCTTTATCGAATGGTTCACATACAGCGACGAAAGCATCGACGGTAAAAGCAAAACAAAGGCGTATGCGCTGTTTGACAGTTCGTTGCTTGAAACGATAGAAGTCGGAACGGTCAAAGGGCTTCAACAGATACACGGTTATCTTTTCGGCGGTTTATATGACTTCGCCGGCCAGATCAGGACGGTCAACATCGCAAAAGAGAACTTTCGGTTCGCGCCGGCGCAGTTTTTGGAGAACACACTCAAAACCGTCGAAAAGATGCCGGAAAGCTCCTTTGATGAAATCGTGGATAAGTATGTCGAAATGAACATCGCTCATCCGTTCAGAGAGGGAAACGGCAGAAGCGCAAGAATCTGGATAGACCTGATCCTGAAAAAGAATCTTCGGCTTTGCGTGGACTGGAGCAAAATCAATAAAGAAGATTATCTGAACGCTATGCGTAAAAGCCCTTCGGATTCAACAAAAATCAAAACCCTGCTGAAAAGCGCGCTGACAGATAAAATAAACGACCGTGAAGTGTTTATGAAAGGGGTTGATTACTCCTACTACTACGAACAGGACAACAATGTTTCTGTGGTCGCCGGTTAAGGTCGCATCGCCGTTGAAATAAATTAGCGGTTTGGAACAGCCTTTTGCGCGGGAAGTTGCCTGAAAATCGGATAAATCCCGTTTATGACGATTTGAAACAGCGGAAAACGGGGAATAATGAAAATAGCCAAAGCAATAGCTCCTTGTTTTGTAAATTTTGAAGCAAACGTTTGGAGTTGATATGCTTCTTGAATAATAATATATTTATCCGAAATCCGGGATATAAAGATGAATAATGAATCGGTCAATAAAAACTTTCTTCTTGCTCATGCAAAGCCTGTTTTGAAATGGGCGGGCGGCAAGGGTATGTTATTGCCGGAAATTACGAAACATTTGCCCGCAAAATTAAAAGGCGGCGCCGTGAAACGTTATATTGAACCGTTTGTGGGCGGCGGCGCCGTTTTCTTTGAACTGGCGGGGAATTATCTTTTTAAAGACGCTTATTTGTTCGATGTCAATCCCGAGTTGGTCATTCTTTATAACGTGATTAAAAATAACGTTGAAGAGCTGATAGCCGAATTGTCTGTTTTACAGCAATCTTATAATAAATCGCCGGATAAAAAGGTGTTTTATTACGCTGTCCGGGACGAATATAACCGATTTGATAAAAATGTGGAAGCAAACAAGCATACGCCGGATTTTATCAGACGCGCGGCATTGACGATTTGTCTGAACCGTACCTGTTTCAACGGATTGTTCAGAGTAAATTCAAAAGGGCTGTTTAACGTGCCCGTCGGAAAATATAAAAACCCGCGGATTTTAGATGAAAACAACTTAAGATCAGTATCAAAAGCATTGCAATGCGCCACAATATTGCAAACGGATTTTGAAACCGTTTTGAGTTATATCAATCCGGATACTTTTGTTTATTATGATCCTCCGTATCGTCCGATTAATGCCGGTTCGTTTAATTCTTACGCGGTGGGCGATTTTAATGACGATGAACAAAGACGCCTGAAAGATACTTTTGACAAAGCAAACGAAGCCGGCGCTTTGCAAATGCTCAGTAATTCCGATCCGACCAATTATAATCCCGAAGACATGTTCTTTGACAGGTTGTACCGTGATTATAAAATTCATCGGATTTGGGCAAAAAGAATGATTAATTCCGATCCTGACGGTCGAAACGGTGTAAGAGAACTTTTAATCACGAATTATTGAATATGGAAGAGCTTTATCATTTATATTGCGCTGATTGTCTGAAGAAATTAAAAGATTTTCCCGAAAATACTTTTGATATGATTTTTGCCGATCCTCCTTATTTGCTTTCCAACGGGGGAATCAGCTGCCAAAACGGACGCGTTGTATCCGTCAATAAAGGAAAATGGGACGAAAGCAAAGGGATAAAAGAAGATTTTAATTTTCATAAAAAATGGTTGGAGGCTTGTAAAAGAGTCCTTAAACAGAACGGGACTTTGTGGGTGTCCGGAACGTATCACAGTATCTATCAATGCGGCTTTGCCATGCAGTTGTTGGGCTATCAGATTTTGAACGATATTGCGTGGTTTAAACCGAATGCCAGTCCGAATATGTCGTGCCGCTGTTTCACGGCCAGTCATGAAACTTTGATTTGGGCGAAAAAAGATAAAAAATCCCGTCATTATTTCAATTATGATTTGATGAAAAACGGTGATTTTCCAAAAGATTTTATTAAAAAGCCTCATACGCAAATGCGCAGCGTATGGGCGATCGGAACGACCGCGCCGAAAGAAAAAGTTTTTGGCAAACATCCAACGCAAAAACCTTTGGAATTATTGGAAAGGATTATTCTTGCTTCGACAAAGGAAAACGATTTGATTTTAGATCCGTTTACGGGCAGCGGCACGACCGGTGTTGCAGCCGTTAAGCTGGGGCGTCGCTTTGTCGGTATTGAACAAAATCCGGAATATGCGGCGTTGGCGGGTAAAAGAATTGACGATGCGTATCAACATAGGGAAAATCAGCAATGAAAAACAATCCCGTTTTTAAAAGGATTTTAAACTGCGGCAGCGATGATGAAGTTTTTTCATATTTAATCGGCAGTCTGAAAGAAACGATCAAATCCTGGGACTATTTTGTGAATTGGAATAAAGTTATTCATAACTATCGCGACGTTGAAAGGTCGCTGAATTTGCTCAATACTCTGGTCGGTAAAAAAAACATTGAAGAAGAAGCGTTGGCGTTGCTGACGGATTATCCTCAGATTGTCGGAGTTATTCCCGCATTATTGGCTGAAAGAGAAAAGAAAATCAGCCTCTTGGTTGCTCCGGACAACTTTAACGCAAGACGGTTTGATTTTTCAAAGCCCTTGCCGGCAAAGGACGGTGTTTTGTTTTTGAAAGAAAGCGGCTTTTTAAAGCTTCTTTTGAACCGCAATATTAAATCCGTTCCGGATTATTTCATTGGCGTTGAGGTCGGGCTTGATTCCAACGGCCGCAAAAATCGCAGCGGTACAGCTATGGAAAATTTAGTCGAATTCTTTGTAAAAGATATTTGTGAAAGAAACGGATACGAATATATCGCTCAGGCAACCGCAAATAAAATCAAAGCCAAATGGAATAAGGAAATCACAGTTAAAAAATCATCTAAAAGAATTGATTTCGCCATCAATACGCCGCATAAACTTTACCTGATTGAAACAAATTTTTACGGTGGCGGCGGTTCGAAATTGAAGTCAACCGCAGGCGAGTATGCCGATATTTATCGCCAGTGGACTGAAGACGGGCACCAGTTTATTTGGGTGACGGACGGTTATGGTTGGAAAACGACGCAGCGTCCGTTGCGCGATACGTTCAATACAACGGACTATATCATCAACATTGATATGATTCAGAAAGGTATCTTGGAAGAAGTGCTTAAGGATTAAACGCCGGAAAGAAACTAAAATCCCCGTTCTTTACAAAGGGCGTCTATTTCTCTCCAATTCATGCCGCGCATAAAGTCGGCGGCTTCCCGCGCATCTTTCTTTTCGATAAGAAGTTTATGCATTCCAAGGCGCTTTATGCGTTTTCCCAATTTCGTGTATTTCTTTTTTTCTTCCGCAATCATTCCCATATATAAGATTGAAAAGATTCTTTCTATGGATTGAGCGTCGGAAAAATAGTTCGCCGCGATCTTTTCTATTTCCGTCAGCACGTTTTCTTTGATTTCTTTTGAGGTTAAGTCGTAAATTTTTACGTAATCGTTATATAAATTTACGAAGCCGTATTTAGCCGATAACGCCTGAAGTTCCGAGAAGTAATCCAAATCTCTGGGAGGGTTGCGTTCTCCGTTTTTATCAACCAGATAGACGCACCATTCGTCAAATTTTCCCTGATCGTACTCCAGATACGAACCGTCCCGGAATTTTTTAACTGCAGTTCCCATAATGAAATCCTTTTGAGGCAACAAATATACGCGTCTGTTCATTTTAAACAAAGACGGAACAAAAAGACAGAGAATATGCCGAAACGGTTCATTTTTATTCAGGCATTTTTTAGGCGCGCCTTTTCTGTAAATTTGTGCTAAAAAAATTTCGGATATAATCAAACAAAAATAAAGTCGAACGGAATAGAAAAAAGAGGGCGTTATGGAAGGCAATTTGATCATTCGGAACGAAACGAAAGAAGATTGGCGGGCGGTTGAAAACCTGATTAGGGAATCGTTTTGGAACGTGTATCGTCCCGGGTGTATGGAACACTATGTGATGCGGTGCTTTCGGGATAATCCGATATTCGTGCCGGAGCTTGATCTGGTTCTGGAAAAGGACGGGCAAATCATCGGGCAGGTGATGTATGTGCGCGCGGCGTTGGAATTGGATAGCGGCAAGACGTTGCCGATTATGGTTTTCGGTCCGATTTGCATCGCGCCGGAATTGAAACGGCAGGGATACGGCAAGTATTTGTTGGACGCATCGCTGGAAAAGGCGAAAGCGATGAACGCCGGCGGCATCGTGATCGAGGGGAACATCAATTTTTACGGTAAATCGGGCTTTGTCGTCGCCAAAACGAAAGGTATCCGGTACGCCGACGATCCTGAAGCGGAATATCTGCTGTGCCGCGAACTGACCCCTGGGTATTTCAACGGGATCAGCGGCGTTTTCCGCGATCCGGAGGGTTATTTCGTCTGTCAGAACAATCCGGAAGCGTTTGATGCGTACGAAGCGACTTTCCCGCCGAAAGAAAAACTGAAACTGCCGGGACAGCTGTTTGAAGCATAAAAGCGAAAATTATAAAAATAAGAAAATAGTTTTATGAACAAGTATCTTTCAGAAAATCAGGAATTGATGCAAGAGTGGGATTGGGAGGCTAATGCCGATTTAGATCCCGCAAAAATAACGTACGGAAGTGAAAAAAAGGTATGGTGGAAATGCCCTAAATGTCTTGGAAAATGGCAGGCAGCCGTATGTGATCGGACAAGAAAAGATAAGACAGGGTGTCCATATTGTGCCGGTAGAAAAGTTCTTCCCGGGTTTAATGATTTAGCGACAATAAATCCCCGTTTGGCAACAGAATGGCATCCGGCGAAAAATGGTGATCTGAAGGCAACGGATGTTACTGTGGGTAGTCATAGGAAAGTATGGTGGAAATGTTCATGTGGCTATGAATGGGAAACACCAATAGCAGATAGAGCATGGAATCATAATGGGTGTCCTGCCTGCTCAAATAAGGTTTGTATTCCCGGAAGGAATGATTTGGCGACAACTAATCCAAATTTAGCGGATGAATGGCATAAGACAAAAAATGGCGATTTAAAGCCAACAGATGTTGTTGCAGGCAGTGGCAAAAAAGTATGGTGGAAATGTTCTAGATGCGAATATGAATGGAAAACAGTAGTGGTATCCAGAGGAGTGTATCATCACGGTTGTCCTAAATGCTCAAAAATCCAAGGAGTGAAAACACTTACAAAATTTCATGTTAAACGGAAAGGTTCTCTTGCTGAAAATATGCCAGAATTGGCAAAAGAATGGCACCCAACGAAAAACGGTGATTTAACGCCTGATGATATAACAGCAAGTAGCAATAAAAAAGTATGGTGGAAGTGTCCACTTGGACATGAATATCAAGCCAGTATTGCCAATAGAAGGCGTACAAATTGTCCGATTTGTAATTTAAGAAAAGCGACATCATTTCCGGAACAGGCTCTTTTCTATTATATAAAAAAGTTTTGGCCGGATTCGCTGAATAAATATAAAGATTATTTTAAGCGTGGTATGGAATTCGATATTTATATTCCGGAACTGAAAACCGCCATTGAATATGACGGGATACAATGGCATAAAACAATTTCTCAACATATAAAAGAAATTAAAAAATACGAATTCTGCAAAAAGCATAAAATTCATCTGATTCGCGTTAAAGAACACAGAGAAGGCTCTTGGAATAACACAGCGGACGAAATTTATTATATTCCTGTAATGGATAAAAGAAATTTTCACGCGTTAGAAAAAGTGATATATCGTCTCTTGACTTCAATGGGAGGTCTGCTTCCTTCCCGTGAAAAAATCAATATAGAAAAAGATAAAAACGAAATACTGCAATATCTTTCAAAAATGGATAATTCCCTTGCGGATATACGACCTGATGTGGCCGCAAAATGGAACTATGAAAAAAATGGCAATTTAACACCGAATATGTTCACAGTAAGTTCAAATGAAATCGTTTGGTGGAAATGCCCAGATTGCGGAAAGGAATGGAAAACAAGTATAGCCACAATGACGGTAGAAGTTTATGGTTGCCCCGAATGTTCAAAAAATAAAAAGGGAAAAACAATTACAAAATTTCATGTTGAACAGAAGGGCTCTCTTGCTGAAAAAGAGCCAGAATTAGCAAAAGAATGGCACCCAACGAAAAATGGTGATCTGACACCCGCAGACGTTACTGCAGGCAGTGCCAAAAAAGTTTGGTGGTTATGTTTAAAATGTAGTCATGAATGGCAAACAACAGTAGAAGCCAGAGGATTGAAGCATCAGGGTTGTCCTGTTTGTTCAAATCGGGCTTGTGTTTCCGGAAAAAACGATTTGATGACGACTGATCCTGAATTAGCAAAAGAGTGGCATCCGACAAAAAACGGTAATTTAAAATCGACGGATGTTGTTGCAGGCAGCGGGAGAAAAGTTTGGTGGTTATGTCCGAACTGTGGTTATGAATGGCAGGCGGTAGTAGTAGCCAGAGGGGTATATCATCGCGGTTGCCCTGAATGTTCAAAAATTCAAAAAGGAAAAGCAATTACAAAACGGCTTGTTCAACAGCAAGGCTCGCTTGCTGAAAAAATGCCCGAATTGGCACCAGAATGGCACCCGACAAAGAACGGAGATTTAACACCTTATGATATAACGGTGGGAAGTCATCAGAAGGTTTGGTGGAAGTGTTTGAAATGCGGTTATGAATGGCAAGCCGTTGTTCGGGAAAGGGTAAAAGGATTCTGTAAATGTCCGCATTGTTCTAAAAAAGGAAAAACAGGACAGTTGAATTTTGATTTTATGAAATAAAAAAGGCCGTCGGGAAAATTCTCGGCGGCCTTTCGGTCTTATCCCTTGATCGGGATAGTTTTTACGGGATCTTTTTTGATTTCTGTTTTCGGAATCATTACGGTTAAAACACCGTTTTTAAATTCCGCCTCGATTTTGGATTCGTCGATGTTTTCCGGCAGACGAACCGAACGGCTGAAAGAACCGGAGGAAATTTCTTTCATATAATAATCCTTGCTCTTTTCCTCCGTTTCCTGTTTGCGCTTTCCGCTGACCGTCAGAATGCCGTTTTCGCAGGTCAGCGTCACTTCGTCCTTTTCCATGCCGGGCAATTCGGCTTTGACTTCGATTTTGTCCTTTAAGTCCGCAACGTCCATTTTCGGTCCCGCGAACTGCGGCATTTCAAACGGACGGGGATCAAACATCATCGCGTCGAAAAACGAATTGAACGGATCTCTGATCCGGACGCTTTGCGCGTCAGCGGGCGCTGCCGTCATCAGAACGGCAACGACCGGCAAAGATAACAGAAACTTTTTCATTGTTTTTTCTTCTTTAGTGCGTAATCGCGATTTTTTTCGTTTTGGCAACCGTCGGTTCTTTTTTGGGAACGTCGATCATTAAAACGCCTTTGTTGAATTTCGCGACGATCTTGTCATCGGCGATATTTTCAGGCATGCGGAGCGATCGGCTGAAAGTGCCGTAAGAACATTCTTTCAGATAATATCCTTTGTCGTCGCTTTCCGCTTCTGTTTTCTTTTCGCCGCTGATTGTCAGGACACCGTCTTCCATCGACAGGTTGATGTCTTTTTCGTCAATTCCCGGCAATTCCGCTTTGATTTCGTATTTATCCTTCATTTCCGCGACGTCCAGCTTCGGAGACAAATTTCTTCTGATTTCCGTTCCTTCAAACGGCACCATGAAAGCGTCAAACAGGCGGTTTATATCAGACTGCAATCCCCAAACGTCCGTTGTGCGCGGTTCGCTGTCATTTTTTCTTATAACCATATGAGACATAATCTTTCTCCTTTTCACAATACCATGCCAAATCTTTCTTTCTTGGCTTCTGATGTTCAAATAGGGCGCATTTTCCGAAGCGCAAGTGGAAAAAAAATATATTTTAGGAGATATTGATTCCGAAAACGGCAGAACTTATGTCAATAATGATCGTGTTTTTTTCAAGAGCGCTTTTTGATAAACCGCGCCGGATTTCCAGCCCAAATCTCGTTTTCGGGGACATCGCGGGTAACGACGGAGCCGCAACCGATTACGGCGTTTTTGCCGATGTGGATTTTACCGACCAGCACGGAATTCGCATAGATGGTGACGTTGTCTTCCAGTGTCGGAACATCGGCGGAACTTTCGTCCGATTTACCGCCGATCGTAACGTTTTGATAAATGCGGCAGTTATGGCCGATTGTCGCTTTGTCGGAAATGACAATTCCCAGAGGGTGGACAAACTGCACGTTCTTTTCCCGAATAAGCTTTTTTGCAAAATCCAAAGAAATGTTGCAGTTACGTTTAATGCCTTTAAGCTTGTTGCTCCAATAAGAAAAGACTTTAACGCCTAAAATGTAAATTTCTTTTCTTCCGTTCGGAAATCTTCGTTTTTCTATCAACTTCATGGGAATGCTCTCGGACTGAAATGTTTCTTCAAAGTATCGTGTTTTAAAACGTCCCTGTAAAGCGTTTTTCAAAGCCTCGTTCTTTTTGTTGGATTTTCAATATGTTTTCAATGTATAAACTGTATTTGTCGACGCTTTTGAAGAAAGGATATTTGAAAATGGAAAGAGATTGCCTGCATTGCACCAATACCAGAAAAGTCGCCGTCATCGGTTGCGGTTTTGTCGGAGCGGCCTGCTCGTTCAGTCTGATGCAGTCGGGGCTGTTTTCGGAAATGGTGCTGATAGATTCCGATCCCGCCAAAGCGGAAGGGGAAGCTCTCGACATCAGTCACGGCGTTCCGTTCGCCAAGCCGATCAGAATTTACGCCGGCGGCTACGACGATATAAAAAACGCGTCTCTGATCATTATTACGGCGGGCGCTAACCAAAAGCCGGGGGAAACCCGTCTGGATCTGGTCAAGAAAAACATTTCTATTTTCAAGGCGATCCTTCCCGAAATCAAAAAAAGGAACTTTAGGGGCATTTTATTAATCGTCGCAAATCCGGTCGACATCTTGACGACCGTTGCGCAAAAACTGTCGGGATTGCCGGAAAACCGCGTGTTCGGGTCGGGAACGGTGTTGGATACGGCACGGCTGAAATCGGAGCTTGGCGCGCATTTAAATGTTGATCCGCGAAGTGTTCACGCTTTCATTATCGGCGAACACGGAGATTCCGAAATCGCGGCGTGGTCTTCGGCAAACGTGTCCGGCATTCCTTTGCACAAATTCTGTGAAATGCGCGGTCATACCAATCACGACAAAGCAATTCAAAAAATCGCCGTCGACGTGAAAAACAGCGCTTATGAAAACATCAAACGCAAAAAAGCGACCTATTACGGCATAGCGATGTCGGTTAAAAGAATTTGCGAAGCGATCGTGCGCGACGAAAAATCCATTCTGCCCGTTTCTTCGATGATGCACGGCGAATACGGGATAGAGGGAATATCTCTGAGCATGCCGGCGATCGTCGGTAAAGACGGCGTTGAAACGCTTGTGCCGTTGCAACTGAACGAAACGGAAAAAGCCGATCTTCAAAAATCGGCTGAGACGTTGCGGGACACGTTAAAGCAAAACGAAGTGTGATTACGACATTTTTTCTTCTTGTGCGCTTTCCTCTTTTTCCTGTTCCTGTCGGCGGCGATGAAGCGTCAGACCGATTTCGTCCAGCATGGCGTTTGTTTTGCGCTCCAATTCCGCCAATTCCCGTTTATCGCGGTTGTCCTGCGTGATTTCCAAAGTTTTTAATTCCTGATACGCTTCGATAATTTCATCGCGCATCAGCAGAATTTCCTGCCGGGTTTCCTCTATAGCTCTGTCGACGCGTTTGTTTTCTTCGATATGCCAGTCGACGTAAGCGCCGAATGTGATCGCTGCGACGGGGCTTGTGTTCGCGGCCTGCTCCTCTTCAATGAATCGCTTTGCCAACAGGATTTTACGGTTTTGCAGAGCTTGTTCGAACCGCAACAGATTGCCGAGCTTTCTTTGCTTTTCGTCCAGTTCGAATTTATGGACGCGGATAAGTGTTCTTAAATCTTTGCCGGCCATGCGCTACCTGTTATTTTTGCGGCTGTGCGCCGGCGGGCTTTTGCGCCAGAATGTCTTTTAATTGCTGATAGCCGGTCGCAAAATCGAACTTTTCCTTTTTCTTCTGCGACAGGAATTCTTCCAGTTTGTCGTGATAGAAAATGGATTCGTCAACTTGTTCGTTCGAGCCGCGTTTATAAGCGCCCAAACGGATCAGCTCCTCCATGTCCTGATAAGTCGCCATCAAAGCTCTGGCGCGGTTGACCAAAGCGTTTTCTTCGTCATTATTGCACCCCGGCATCGTACGTGAAATGCTGCGAAGCAGGTTGATGGCGGGGTAGCGGTTGCGTTCGGCGATCGAGCGTTCCAGAACGATATGACCGTCCAGAATACCGCGCACGGCGTCTGCGATCGGCTCGTTATGATCATCTCCGTCCACCAATACGGTGAACAGTCCCGTGATGGATCCCAGTCCGATCGGCCCCGGTCCTGCGCGCTCCAGCAATCGCGGCAGTTCGGCGAAAACGGTCGGCGTGTAGCCTTTTGTCGCGGGCGGTTCGCCGGCGGACAAACTGATTTCGCGCTGTGCCATCGCAAAACGGGTGATACTATCCATCATGCACAGAACATTGTTCTTTAAGTTGCGGAAGTATTCGGCGACGGTCATTGCGACATAGGCGGCCTGCCGGCGCATTAAAGGCGATTCATCGGAAGTCGCGACGACGACGACGCTGCGCTTCATGCCTTCTTCGCCCAGGTCGTCTTCGATGAATTCGCGGGCTTCGCGGCCACGTTCGCCGATCAGTCCCAAAACGGTTACGTCAAGCTTTGTATGCCGCGCCATCATCGCCATCAAAGACGACTTGCCGACGCCGGAACCGGCGAAAATACCCATACGCTGACCTTTGCAGACCGTCAGAAAAGTGTTGATCGCGCGCACGCCCAAATCGGCTTTGCCGGCAACGCGTTCGCGGGAATGCGCGGGAGGAGGGGAGTTGTGAATCAGACAAGGAATTTTGCCTTTGATTAAAGGGCCTTTGCCGTCCACCGGTTCGCCCATCGCGTTGATGACGCGTCCCAACCACGACACATCGGGAAACAGAACCGGACGCGAGTTGCTGACGTCGACCGGATTACCGGGGCCGACACCGTCCAGATTCATAAACGGCATGGCTAACACTTTACCGTTGTTGAAACCGACAACTTCGCAAACGACTTTTTTGCCGCCGCGCGCGCCGATGCGGCATCTGTCGCCGACGGATAAATCGGCGTGAATGCCGGAGATTTCGACCAACATGCCTTTGACCGCGGAAACGGAGCCGTAGCAACGGTATTCCGGCAGAGAATCTATTTCGTCAATCAGGTTTTTCAGGCGAGTGTCCATTCTTTAATTCCGACATTATATTTATAATATAATCATTCTTTGCGGTTTTGTCGCCCTTTTATCAAAAAAAATCGAAAAGTCGTCCGTTTTTGCGGAAAAAGGCCGGATTGTTTTTATATCCGCAATCCTTTTCTTTTCGCGATGAAAAAGTTGTTTTTCACGGACGGTTTGTCGTATTCCATTTCCCTGTTTGTCACAAGGTCGATGATTTCGCCGCCCGCTTCGTTCAGAATAACGTGTCCCGCGGCGGTATCCCATTCTTTCGTTCCGTTCAGCCGGGGATAAATGTCGATTTCGCCGGCCGCTATTTTGCATAATTTTATGGAGGAGCCGAATTTCTTGATGTTAGTGATGTTATGCTCTTTGAAAAAAGCCAGCGTTTGCTCGGTTGAATGAAAGCAGCTGTCGGTTCCGATCACTTCTTTTCGGCTTATGTTTTCGCAGCTGATTTTCGTACCGTTTTGAAAAGCGTCTTTGCCTTTTTCGGCATAAAAGACGTCGCCGGAAACGGGAATGGCGACGACGCCGAGAACGGGAACGCGGTTTTCAACAAGAGCGATATTTACGGTAAACTGTCCGTTTCGCGCGATAAAGTCTTTTGTGCCGTCCAGCGGGTCTACGAGCCAGAATTTTTCATAATGCGGCCGCGGTTTTTCAAAATCGAAAGTCTCCTCGGAAATAACAGGAATATCCGAGAGCTTTGCAAGCCCTTCCTGTATGATTTTATTGCTCGCGATATCCGCCTGAGTTAAAGGGGAATCGTCCTCCTTGATGCTGACGGTGTACGTGTGCGCATCGTATATTTCAAGAATTTTTTCGCTTGCGGCTTTTGCCAGTTTTATTACTTCGTCCAGCACCGGAAAATCTCCATGCAAAAAAGGCAACGCAACATAAATCCCGATGTCGTTATTTTGCTTTTCGGACTGTCCAACTGCGCATTTTATAGGGAACGTCCAGCGCGTCAATATCGCTTAATTTCTGTTCAATTTTCTTCAGAATAAGTCCGAATTTTTCTTCGCCGGCTTGCGCTCTTACATCATTTACGGAACGCCATATTCCCATATATCTCTCTTTCGACATATGTTCCGTATAAGAGGTTTCTATAAATTTTACGTTTTTGAAATGCCCGGTAGAGACAAGCACTTCTTCCCAGTTTTTCGTATGAGAAGCATTGCCCGAGGACACTCTCTTTATGTCGGGAGCAACTTCGTAGATTATATTTTCTATTTCCGTATGCAATTTAGACGAGGCAATGTCTCTTGTATTCCACATGATGGAAAAATACCCGCCGTCTTTCAGTATGCGGCTGAATTCTGGCAGGGATTTGTTCGGATCCGTCCAATGGAAAGAAGACGCCATCGTCACCAAATTCACGCAATTATCGGGCAGTCCCGTTTCTTCTCCCGTTCCTTTAGACCAGATGATTTGCTGGAAATCTTTTGTGTACAGTATTCCTTCTTTCCGCATTTCGTCATTCGGTTCCACGGCGGATATTTTCAAGCACCCCATTTCAGCTAAAACTTTTGTCAGCTTTCCGGTGCCGGCGCCGACATCGGCAATGGCTATATCCGCGATATTGACGCCCATGTGTTCCATGATTTTTTCAATCAACACCGTGTCATACGCCGGACGGTTTATATAATTTTTTGCTAATGCAGAAAAATCCCCTAATTTCATGCTGTTACTTCTCCATTGGTTTTACATTCTTTTACAATTTGATCCAAATAACCGAAAACTTCCGCTGAATCCCGGATTTCCTTAACGAATGCCGCGTTTACCGGAGCATCGTATTTTATATCCATGCCGACGACGCTTTTTCCCGTTGTGTATAACTTTTTTTGGTTCCGTTGATTTATAATTTCACGGGAAATGTTCAGAAAGATGATTTGCGGATTATCAAAGTGGGTATAAATATATTCATGGATTTCTTTATATAAGGATATTGTTCCGCAAACGACAATCAGACCCTGACTGCAAAGGTATTCGCACAGCTTCACTATCCGCCACGCATTCTTTTTGCGTTCTTCAAGCGAATATCCGAGATCGTTGTCGCAAATTTTCCTGATGTTATCCCCTTCAACCATTGCGACATTGTATATCTGATTGCTTTTCAGGGTTTCAACCAAATATTTTGCGGAGGTGCTTTTTCCTGCTCCCGCCAGTCCCGTAATCCAGATTAATTTGCCTTTATTCAACTGCTGTCTCCGTATTGTTTTTTAAATCGTGTTTCAATATCTTGGCTATTTTATAGGAAGACGTTCCGCGTTCGTCGACGAAAAATTCCGCAGATAACTGCTTTCTGATCTCTTTTTGCTCTTTCCAATAATTTTCATTCTCTAAAGTTTCAGCAATTTCCCGTGCTTGCGTACTGTCAAAGCTTTTAATTTTCGTACGCAAAAAGAATTCGGGACTGTCGTTGTCCAGAAAAGAACATTTTTCCGCGTTCGTCGGGTTGAACAGCATAATGTTTTTATCCAGATAGAGCGCTCTGAAAGAAGCTCCTCCATAGTCGCAAATTATGAAATCAGCTTCTTTTAACAATGCCAGATTGCTGTCGGATACGATTTGATTTTTTAATTTTGAGTTTCCGAGTAAGTCCAAATCCTCTTTCGATGTCAGCGGGTGGGGATTGACAAAGACGTTGTAACGCGTATTCAAAATCTCCATTATCGGCAAAAATTCCTTTAAAGAAGAGGCATCGCTGAGAGTCAGAAGCCACGCTATCGTTTTTTTGTCTTTGAGAATTCTGTTTTTTATCGAACTGCTGTCAAACGTTTCCCAAAAATAATAATCCAAAGCCGGGTTTCCGACGGATACGATTTCGGCATCGGTTCGTGATTCCAGAATTTTTTTCTGGTATGGCCCGTAGCATAAAATTTTATCATATATGTAGTTGTGATTTCTGCTCAATACTTCTACAGAAAAACCGCCGGAATAAATAATTCTGATATGTGTTTTTGCAATTACGTTCGGCAAAAATTTATAAATATGCCAGGCAAACCACATCAAATTGGATACGGCGATTGAGTATGTTTCGTTTTTAGAAAGGACTGAACACAAACTTCTGCAGGTATAACGGTTATATGCGGCAAATGCTTTGATCTGATCTGCATCGTTGCAATTATAAACAATATCAAAGAGGTGGTTCGGCAGGTGTTTGAAAATATTTTCAAAACGTTTGAGAGAGGGAAAACTGAGAACCAGAAAAGCGATTTTTTTTATTTCTTTTGGAGCGCCCGTACCGACACAGTTCCTGATAATTTCGTCTGCTTTCGTATAATCGATAGCTTCAATATCGGCAAAGTTATTATCGATATTTCTTCGTCTGAAATGTTTTAAAATCCGCTTGAATATCTTTTTTGCCATAAAAAATACACTCTGTTTGTTTATAAAAATCGATGAATTTTAATGGACAACGGAAAAACATTCAACTGAAAATGCCGAAGAATAATTAAAAAAAGTATTTTTCGATGAAATAGGGGCTTGCATCTCGGATTCATACGACATAAAGTTAATAAGAAATTAATTTCATTTTGCCTCGAATAAGGAAAATCCCATGCGTGTTTTATTGGTTGAAGATGACAAAGCGATGGCTCAGACGATCGAAGCCGTCCTGCATAAAGAAGGTATGGTGGTCGATCCGACCGTTTTAGGTGAAGACGGACTGGAAATCGGCAAACTGTACGATTACGACATTATCATATTGGATCTGATGTTGCCGGATATGGACGGATACGAAGTGCTGAAGCGGTTGCGCGCGTCCAAAATCAGCACGCCGGTTTTGATTTTGTCCGGTTTGTCCGGCGCGGATAAAAAGGTGAAAGGCCTGTCCACCGGCGCGGACGACTATCTGACAAAGCCGTTCGACAAGGCGGAATTGGTCGCCCGTATCCGCGCTTTGGTGCGCCGGTCGAAAGGACACCCCGAATCAATCATTCGCACGGGCGCGATCGAAGTCAATCTGGACACCAGAACGGCATTCGTCAACGGCAAGCCGTTACATCTGACCGGCCGCGAATACGGCATTCTGGAACGTTTGTCTTTGTCGAAAGGCACGACGCTGTCCAAAGAACAGTTCCTGAATCACCTGTATAACGGCATGGACGAACCGGAATTGAAGATTATCGACGTGTTCATCTGCAAACTGCGCAAGAAAATCGCAGAAGCGACCGGCGGGGACGATTACATCGAAACCGTCTGGGGACGCGGCTACGTCCTGCGCGAACCGAAAAAAGAAGGTTAGAAAAGCTCCCGGGAAACCGGGAGTTTTTTTACGATAATTTTAACACGCGGAATTCACCGATATTTTCCATGAAGGCTAGATCGTGGGAGACCAGAATCAATGCGCCCTGATACGCTTTCAACGCGCTTTCCAGTATTTCGGCAGAGCGAATGTCCAGATTGTTGGTCGGTTCGTCCAAAATCAGCAGATCCGGCTGGTTTTTCGTTCCCAGAACGGCGGCCAGAGCGGCTTTCAGTCTTTCTCCGCCGCTAAGCGTCGAAACGGGCTTCAGCGCGTCTTTGTTTCGGAATAAAAAGTTTGCGGCGGCGGCGTATGCTTCGTTGACGGAAGCTTCGGGCGCCATTTTCAGAATATTGTCCAGTATGGTTCCGTTTTCGTCGGGCATTTCCAGATTTTGGGACAGATAAGCGGCTTTTCCGTATAAAGAGACTTGTCCCGATGTCGGACGCGTCTGTTCCAGAATCAAACGCAGAAGCGTTGTTTTCCCCGATCCGTTTGCGCCCTGAATCCACAGCCTTTCCCCGCCTTTCATAATTAAGTTTAAGCGCGTGAACAGCATTCTGTTACCGAACCCGAAAGACATGTCGGACAGTTCCAGAACTTTGTCTTTCAGAAAGGGCTTTTCGGGGACGGGAATTTTGATTTGCTCGTTCCTTAAAGCCAGCTTGACGGACGATAATTCTTCTTTGGACTGCGACAGTTTTTCCTCGATTTTTTTTATTTTCTTGGCTTTTGTTTCCTGTGCGGCGGATTTCATTGTATTGGCCTGCGCTTTAACATATTTGCGGTTTTCGATCCGTTTTTCGGCCGCCCGTTTTTGCTTGCCGACGGATTCTTCGATGGTGCGTTGCTCTCCGGACAATTTGGCGGTTTGGCTTTTCAGTCTGGACTTTTGATCTTCCAGCCGTTCTTTTTCGGCGGCTTTGGCTTCCTGATAAAAGCCGTAGTTGCCGCCGTATTTCTTTATCTTTCCGTCCGCCAGCTCATACAAGCAGTTCATTCTTTCCAGCAAAGTCCGGTCGTGCGAAATAATCAGAACGGTTTTCGGTGTCGCATCGATATAGTCATAAAAGGCGTTTCGAGACGCTTCGTCCAGATTGTTGGTCGGTTCGTCAAACATTAAGATGTTTGAAGAGGAAAGGAATATTCTCAACAGCAAAATCTTTTCGCGTTCGCCGCCGCTTAAATCGGTAAAGGAGGCGTTTAAATCGATGCGGCTTAGTCCGAAATCAGCCAGAGCTTTTTGCGTTTCCGCCCGAATATCCCAGCGCTGTCCGACCAGATCGAACAATTCCGCCGATCCGTCGCCGGCTTCGATCCGTTCCAAAGCGTCCAGTATTTCCGCGATGCCCAGAGCACCTTTGACGGTTTGACGCGGATTAAACTGCTGCGGCAGAAAAGCCGGCGTTTCTCCGCAACTGACAGTTCCTTTGTTCGGCGTCAAAAGGCCTTCCGCCAATCGAAACAAAGTGGTTTTGCCCGATCCGTTTACGCCGATCAAAGCCGCCTTCTCACCAAAACCGATATGAAAAGTAATGTCCGACAACAGCTTTTCGCCGTTCGGCAAAATATAAGAAACAGTGTTGAATGAAAGAAAATTTCCGGCCATAAAGCCCTCCGCAATAAATAAAACAAACAAGACAATAAAAAATGTTTGCTTATTTCCGCATGGCTTCAGACCTCCGTTATAATGAAAGACGGTTTTTTCTATCAAAAAAACGCTTTAAAGTCAAATGCTTTTCAGCTTGAAGGCTTTTTTGGAAAATCCTGTGGACAAAGCGGGGTAAAAAGGCAATATTAGTAAAAAAGTATATTTTTAATAAGGAGCTTCTATGCCGTTGCCTAAGTTAAGTTCGGGATTCTTTTCCCATATTGTTTCGGCACTGACCAATAATTTATTCCGGATTACTTTGTTGACAATGATCGCCGTCCGCATTACGCAGCAGACGGACGATCCGTACAACGTTGTCGCCGGAATGCTGATTTTGCCGTTCTTTTTGTTTTCCGCCCGGGCGACGCAGCTGGCGAAAAAGTACAACCGAACCAGAACGTCTTTGTCGTTAAATTTAACGGAACTGGCGTTGATGCTGTTGGCGGGAAGCGTCCTTTTAACGAAAAACATCGGTTTGTTGATTCTTCTGCCGTTTTTGTACGGTGCCTTGTCCGCTTTCCTGGGACCCATGCGGTACGCTTTTCAGCCCGATCAGCTGGAGGAGAGCGATCTGACGGCGGGTGACGCGTACATCGAAAAAACGACGTACTTCAGTATTGCTGTCGCTTTGTTGTTTGGCACTCTTTTGCCGGTCAGACTGGCGGCGGCGATTTTGATTGTCTGTTCCGTTGTCGGCTTTTTCGTGACGTGGCGTTCGTCTCCGGACGCGGCCGCCGCGGAACCGGAGGAAAAAAGCGCGAGCAATTCGCCTAAGGCGATGCTGATCGGTATATGGAAAACATTAAAGACGGTTCGCAAATATCCGCTGATTTTCCGCAGTATTCTCGGGACGACATGGTTTTGGTCGATCGGATTGTTAATGATTATGCAGGTCTATCCGCTGACCGAACACGTGTTCCACGCGGACGATTTCGCCGTCGCGTTCCAGTTGCTTTTGTTCGCCGCGGGGGCGGGCGTCGGTGCCATGTATTGCCACCGGTTGCTCAAAGGGGTTGCGCATACGACTTTCGTGCCGATCAGCACGATCGGCATGGGCATCTGCTTTATGATGCTGTTTTTCCTGACGGCGGAGTACGCGGCGCCAGTGCACACGGCTACCTTTACCGAATTCGTTTTGCGGCCGCGCGTTGTCTTTTTCTCGCTCTTTTTGTTCCTGCTGGGTTTTTCGTGCGGTATGTATGTCATTCCTCTGACCGCATTGATTCGCAGTAAAGCTTCAGATGCCAACAGAGCGACCGTTTTCGCCGCGGGCAATCTGATCAATGCCGCGGGCATCGCTTTGATGGCGCTGATCTTTATCGCGGCACGCCATGCGGGGTTGAGCATTGCCGCTCTGTTCCTGTTGGCCGGCGCGGCGAGCTTTGTCGTTTCCGTTTACAACTGCTCGGTTTTACCGGCAGCGTTGCTGCGGTCAATCGTGCAGGCCGTTCTGGAATTTTTCTATCGCGTGACGGTCAAAGGACTGCCTAATTTTCAGGCGGCCGGCAAGCGCGTTTTAATCGTCGCCAATCACGCTTCTTTGCTGGACGGGTTGCTGATTGCCGCGTTCATGCCTGAAAAGATCACGTTCGTGATCAAGCCGGAATGGGAAAACAAATGGTTTGCCAAATTGTTCAGTCTGATGATCGATTTATATCCGTTGGATCTGAACAATCCGATGTCCGTTCGTCCTTTGGTTGATCTGATCAAGAAAAACAACAAAGTGATGATCTTCCCGGAAAGACGCATCAGCGTTACCGGCGCTTTGATGAAAGTGTACGAAGGGGCGGGGCTGGTTGCCGAAAAAGCGAACGCCAACATTTTGCCCGTCCGCATCAACGGCGCGCAGTATTCGAAATTTTCATTGCTGAAAGACCGGGTGAAAACGCGGTATTTCCCGAAGATCATCATGAACATTCTGCCGCCCCGTAAATTCGACATTGATCCGACATGGACAAGCCGTCAGCGTAATCACGAGATTTCAAATCAGCTGTACGACATGATGACGGACATGATGTACGAATCGTCCAAAGTGAATGAAAACCTGTTCGTTTCTTTGCTGAACGCGGCAAAAATCAACGGGAAAAACCACATCATCGCGGAAGACGTCAGCCGCAAGCCGATTAAGTACAAGACATTGCTTCTGAAAAGTTATGTTCTGGGCGCGGCAATGGAACGTTGCTTTGAGGACGAAGAACGGCTGGGGCTTTTACTGCCGAACGTTTTAGCGAACGTCGTTTCGTTTTTCGCTTTGCAGAGCATCGATAAAGTGCCGGCGATGCTGAATTTTTCGACCGGCGTGGCGCAAGTGGTTTCGTGCGTGAAAACGATTCAGCTGAAAACCGTTCTGACGTCAAAGAAATTTATCGAAAACGCCCATCTGGAAAAGCTGGAAGAGGCGTTGAAAGAAAACGGCATTCGCGTCGTTTATTTGGAAGATTTCGCTTCGGAAGTTTTGTTTGAAGACAAACTGCGCGGAATACTGGCTTATCTGACGTCGAAAAAACCGAAAAACAGTCCGGATCATACGGCGGCGATCATGTTCACGTCGGGTTCCGAAGGCATGCCGAAAGCCGTTCTTCTGTCGCACAGGAATTTTCAGGCGAACAGGTATCAGGCGCTGAGTATTATTGCCGTCACTTCGGCGGACGTGTTCTTTAACGCTCTGCCGATGTTCCACGCTTTCGGTCTGGGTGTCGGTACGATTCTGACGCTTTTATCGGGGATACGGACTTTCTTTTATCCGTCTCCGTTGCACTATCGTATCGTGCCGGAATTGGTTTATGAAACGAATGCGACGGTTTTGTGCGGCACGGACACATTCTTCGCGGGCTATGGCGCGATGGCTCACCCGTACGACTTTTTCGCGCTGCGTTTTGCCATCGTCGGCGCCGAAAAGCTGAAACCGAGCACGTCGGAACTGTGGATGCGCAAATTCGGCATTCGCATTCTGGAAGGCTACGGCGCGACGGAAACGGCACCGATTATCGCTTTGAACACGCCGATGTATATTCGGGAAGGTTCCGTCGGTCGTTTGCTGCCGAAAATGGTCGCCAAATTGGAGGAAGTCCCCGGCATCAAGGAAGGCGCCAAGCTGCTTGTTTCCGGCGATAACGTCATGCAGGGCTATATGAAGGCCGATAATCCGGGCGTTCTGATTCCGCCGAAGGACGGGTGGCATGACACGGGCGATATTGTCACGATCGACAAGGACGGCTTTGTCTTTATTCAGGGACGCGCGAAACGCTTTGCCAAGATTGGCGGAGAAATGGTTTCTCTGACGGCGGTAGAGCAGTTGTTGTCGAAGCTGTATCCCGACGCGGTACAGGGGCTGGTTTCCGTTCCCGATCCGAAAAAAGGCGAAAAGCTGGTTTTGATTACGACGAAGCAGGACACGGATCTGTCCGAAATCAGATCATATATCAAAGAGCAGGGCTTTAACGAACTCGGATCGCCGTCGAAGTTCATTTATGTGAAGGAACCGCCTGTTTTGGGGTCGGGGAAATTCGACTACGTGACGGCGGAAAAGATGGCCGCGGAACAGGAAGCCTGATAAAAGAAAACGGCGGTGGAAATACCGCCGTTTTTCTTTTGGAAAAAATTTAAGCGGGCACACCGGCGCGGGCGTGAATAAACTGCGTCATTTTTTCGATGGCGCGGTTTTCGATTTGCCGCACGCGTTCGCGGGAAATGCCCAACCGTTCGCCCAAAGAGTCCAGCGTATCGGGGGCTTCGGACAACCGGCGCGCCTGTATGACGGCGCGTTCGCGGTCGTTCAGCTTGCCCATCGCTTGCGCCAGAAGTTGCAGACGCATCGCGCTTTCCTGATGTTCGGCAAGCGAATCCTCAATGTTATGATCGTCGCTTAAAAAGTCCTGTTTTTCCGCATAGCCGTCGTCATAGACGGGGGTGTTCAGGGAAACGTCGCCGTTTAACCGGACGTCCATTTCCGCGACGTCCTCTTCGGGGACATTCAGGTTTTGCGATATTTCTTTGATGCTTTCCTGATCCAGCGACGTGTTGTCGTACAGTCCCAGTTTCGCCTTGATTTTGCGCAGGTTATAGAATAACCGTTTTTGCGCCGCAATCGTTCCGATGCGCACCAAAGACCAGGACTTCAAAATAAACTCGTTAACGGCGGCTTTGATCCACCAGACCGCGTACGTGGAAAGGCGGTTGCCTTTATCCGGTTCAAAGCGTTTGACCGCCTGCATCAGACCGATGTTGGCTTCGGAAATTAAATCTTCCATGGGCAGTCCGTAAAACCGGTAGGAAAAGGCGACTTTTGCAGCCAACCGCAAATGCGCCGAAATCAGCTTTTTCGCGGCGGACAAATCGCCGTGATTGCGAAAACGGTTCGCAAGCATGTATTCTTCTTCGGCGGATAAAACGGGAATGCGCCTGATTGACGCCAAATAAGATTGTATGCCGTTTTGAACGACTGGTAAAAAAGCTGTTGTCATCGTCATATCCTTTCATTAAGCAACATGACATTTCTGTCTTTCAAAGAACCTCCTGTGAGCATTCTTATCATGAAAGAAGATACAAAAAAATCTATGAAAAAGCAAGTATCAAAAAGGATATTTGATGACGGTTAATCTTCGGACGACGGCGTAGTTTCCAAATATTTGATTAAGGTCAGAACGTTTTGTCCGTCTTTGTATTCGTATTCAACGGAATCCATAATCTGTTTAACCATGAAAATGCCCAGATTTCCGATTTCGCGGTCTTCCAAATCGGCCGTAATGTCCGGATCTTCTTTTTTCAACGGATTAAACGGTTTTCCCGAATCGCGGAATTCCAAAGACACGAAAGCCGGCGTTCCTCCGACGGCACAACGAACTGTCGCGGTTCCTTTGGCGGGCGCGTACGCGTAGCTGCAGATATTGGTGAAAACCTCGTCCAACACAATATTCGTTTTGGCGATAACTTCAGGCGTCGCGGAAGCTTTTTGCAACATGCCGCTGACGAAGCTCATGACTTCGTCCAGATTTTCAATTTCGGCAGGGACTGTAACCGTTTTCGGATTATACGACAGCGCCAGCATGGTTAAATCATCGGATTGCTCTGCGCCGGCAACATATCCGGCTACGGCTTCATGAACGGACGTCAGCAATTCTTTCGGCGCTTTATCTGTATTTTTATTTAAAAGGTCGTTCAGCCGGTCGTCGCCGAACAGCTGCCCGCGGCTGTTCTGGGCTTCCGTCACGCCGTCCGTATATAAAAACACGGTGTCGCCGCCGTTCAGGAATATTTCTTCCTGCTGATAGACGAAAGAATCCATAGCGCCTAACATAAAGCCCGGTTTCAGCGTCATTCGTTCAAAGCCGCCGTCCGCCCGTTTAATTAACGGCGGATTGTGTCCTGCGTTGACATAGGTGAATTTTCCCGTTTTGAGTTCCAGAATTCCCATAAAAGCTGTCACAAACATGCCGGCTTCGTTGTTTTCGCATAATTTTTGGTTCGCGTGATAAAAAACTTCGGCGGGCGGCATTCCCGTTTCGGACAGGTTTTTAATCAATGTCTTGGCGGACATCATAAACAAGGCGGCGGGAATTCCTTTTCCCGACACGTCGGCGATGACAATGCCGACATGACTTCCGCCGTGTCCCAATAAAAAGAAATCGTAAAAATCTCCGCCGACTTCTTTTGCCGCTGTCATCGACGCGAAAATATCAAATTCGTTTCTGTTAGGATATGGCGGGAACACGTTTGGCAATGTGGCGCGTTGAATTTCGCGGGCGAATTCAAGCTCTTTATCCAGACGGGCGGCCGCTTCGGCGATTGCTTTTTTTAAAGCGTCAACCATCGCGTTAATGCCGTTAGACAGGGAAACAAATTCCAGGTTTGAGCGCACTCTGACTTTTTCGTTCAGATCTCCTCTGGTGATTTTTTCCAAAGTTGTGTTCGTTTTTTTTATTCCGCGAACGACAACCCGTTCCAGCAAAGCGGACAGGAAAATATACACGATGGTCAGCAGAAGTATATAAACAAGAGCCGCCCATGATAAAATCATGTTGCGGTAAGCGTAAACATCGCTTTTTGGCATTACGGCCGTCAAAAGATGGCCGTTAACCGAACGGGTCACCAGAAAAACGGGCAGTCCGTCGATTGTTTTCAGGGCAAGCGTATTTTCGGGCATGTCTTTGACAAATTTCCACACGGAATCCGCCAGCGTCAGTCCTTTTAATTCTTTGCGTCCCGCACTGATGATTTTCCCGTCTTTTGAAACAATCACAAAACCGTGCTTTCCCAAAACGTAATCGTCTGCCAAAACATCGGCGACCGCTGTTTTTAAAGCGTTAGCGTATCGTTCGGCGGAATAGCCCATCTGAATGACGCCGGGGGCGTCCAGACGCGACACGCCGACAAACTGCACCAACGAATTAACGCTGCCGTTTTGATTGTAACTGGTGCGCAAATCTTCGACATAAACACCGTCTTTCTTGTCAATTAAGGGCAAATAGGGGTGCATCAGATCGTATTTATTAAAATCCGTGCCGATGAATTCTTTCGGGAAGGCTTCGATCACGACGCCTTTTTTGCCGACGATGCTGATTTCTTTTATTCCCGCGTCCTCGCTCCAGTCGCGCAGAAATTTTTTGTTGTGTAGCAGAGACGGATTGTATTTCAAAAGCACGGCGAATATTTTTGCTTTTTCAATCAGTCCGTCGCTCAGATCTTTTTTCAGGTCTTTTAAGTCGTCTTCAATGATATTGACCTGATTACCCATGTAATCTAAATGCAAAGCGGCCTGACGCGTCGCGGTATTCTGGGCGGCGCGTGTCTGAAACAAATACGACAGACCGAACGTAATACAAAAGGAAGCAAAGACAAACAACAACAGCCACATTTGAAAAATGCGGCGCAAAGAGGGGATTTTTTTTCCGAACATCACGCGTTCCCGTTATTGTTGGATAAGATAAGATTCCGCACTTCGGTTATTCCAAACCCAAAATCTGCCGATTACCCGAAAAGACATTGAGAAATTCCCGTAATCCGGTCATTTCGAATACGTCCATTACAACTTTTTTTACATTGCGGATAACCAGAGCGCCGTTTTTAGAGTTTATTTTTTTCTGTGTCGATAAAATGACGCGTATGCCGGAAGAAGCCAGAAATTCCAATTCGGCAAAATCCAAAATCAGATTCTTTTCCGTTTCCAAAATCTCGTTAATAGCTTTTTCCAACGCAGGCGAGGTCGATGACGTTAACTGACCCGCGACTTTCAGAACAGTAATACCGTTTTCCTGTAATTTTTTCAGTTCCATTCTGGCTTCTCCTGTCAAAATTAATATTTGCTAAATGTTGCGGCGGCAACAGATTTAAGAATGTTAAACCCGCCGTTTTATAAATTCAATTTTTTTCAACCGTCAGTAAAAATGCGAAATGTTTTTTTACGCTTCTTTGTTAAAGATTCTGGAAAGCAGCATGTACAGCCGTCCCGTTTCCGATCCGAGCAGAATACCAGTTAAAATATCGGCGCGCTCATTTTCCTGAGCCCGCGACAGGACGTTGTCAAATTCTGAAATATAGCGGGAAACGTATTCTCTGAATTCGCTGTTTTCCGTGAACATTTCCGTGATCTTACGAACCTGTTGCTTGTCCAGAGCGCGGGACAAGTGCCTGATAAATGCGCTTCTGTCACCGGAGTAATAGCGTTTCCACAGATCCTCTTCAACATTCGGCGTATAGATGCGGGACATGTCTACTCCCAAAGATTGCAGGCGTTCCAGAATAAAGGAGGCTTCCTTCATAAAGCGGTTCGTATCGGCTTCTTCTTTCTTTTTATCCAAAGCGGTAATGTATTCTTCCGCAGAACGGGAAGCGGAAATTAAAGACTGAACCTGTCTGTTGAAAGCGCCGCCCAATTTCAGGGACTGAGCCGAAATTTTTTCTCCGGATTCCTGAATTTCTTTAGCGTTTTCACGCATGACGGCCAACAGATTTTGCAACCGTTTCAGCGCTTCGTCCGCCGCGATTGACAATAAATCGGACTGATCCACGAATTGTTCGCCGGATTTGCGGACTTCACCGGCAATACGTTCGGAGTTGCCCGCCACTTCGCTGATCATGGAACGCAGACGCTGACCGGCCAGATCGATCTGAATGACGCCTTTATTGGACATTTCTTCAAATTCTTTGCCGATCTGAGCAATGATATTATTCATGTTTTTGACGCGATCGCCGGCTTCTTCGGCCGTTTTATTAAAGTCAATCGCGCGTTCGCGCATAACGACGCTAAAGTTTTTGACAGCTTTTTGGGCGTCTTCCGAAATACGGGTCAGCTGATGCGATTGAACCAGGAAGCTTTCTCCGGTCAATCCCAGTTGTTCGCGGGCGACTTCTCCGGCGGCTTCAACCATATTGGCTTGTGCCGAAAACTCATTGCCGGCAGCCGTTAAGATGTTGACGGCCTGTTCCGTCATTCCTGACAACTGTTGCGCTTTTTCTTCCAGGAATTGGGAGGCTGTTTGCGATCTGGCCAGACTGTCTTCCGCGGCTTTGGAGGCCTCTTCATTGCGCCGACGCAGGTTTTCGCCCATGGCGTCCAATTCAAATCCGATGCGGGAAGAGGCAGCCAGTAAGTCGTTTGTATTCTGACGAACGGCTTCGTTAATGCTGCGGATATGAGTCATCACATTTTCCGCGGCTTCTTTCAGGTAATTGATTTGATTGCTTAAAGAAGCTTCGCCGATGCGGGATTGTGTCGCTACGATATTCGCAACATCGCTCAAGTCAACAATATGACGCTGCATGGAATCGCGAATCATTATCGCTTGCTGAGTCGATTTGTCGGACTGTTTTTGCAGATTTTCCGTTTGTACTCCGATTTCGTCATGAAGAACCGTAATTCTTTGCATCAAATCATCGGCTGATTGCTTGAATTCGTTTTGCTTCGTTTCCAAAGCGGATAAGACTTCGGAGTTGCGTTGACTGGTGCTTTGCGTCGTTTCCGACAACTGTTGCGTCGCTTCCGTAACAGAAGCGCCGATTTCCGTTATTTTCGTTTTCGCGTTGTCGCTGAGAGCGGTTAGATTTTCCGTTTGACGGGTTAGCGTTGCGCCGACCGTTTCCAGTTGAGAAATCGTCATTTCGGAAACATTGGCCAATTCTTTCGCTTGGACGCTTAATCCTTCTTCAATCAGACGAATTCGTGAAACCAGGCGTTCCAAATCTTTGTCCGCCGCTTCGGATTGTTCGCGCAACATGGTGGAAACGTAGGCGCTTTGTTCGGTCAGTTTGCCGGAAACATCGTTTAACGTCGTATTCTGACGGTTGAAATAAGCTTCCAGTTTTTCGGAATGAGCGGTCAGCTGATCGGCGGCGGATTGCGTGTTTTCGATTAAAGTCTGCGCGTCTTCCGTCAGTTTTCTGAACTGTTCGTCAATTTGGGCGACGGCTTTTTCGGAACGCGTTTTAATCGTTTCCGCCGAAATATCCATTTGCGTCGTCTGGCGGGTAATATCCGCGCTCATTTCTTCCGCATAAGCAGTCATGCGATCCGCCGAAGCGTCCAAAAGCGCTTTGTGGTGTTCCAGCTCTTCGCGCAAAGCGTTGTTTGCGATGACCGTCTTTTGCGAAGACATATCCAGCGCATTGATTTTGTTTGAAAGAGCGATGTCGATTTCATGAACCTGATCCGTGATTCTGTTCGCCTGAGTCAGGGTGTCTTCGAATAAGCGGGTCAGTCGCAGAACCGCTTCCGCCGCGCGCGTGTCAAGCAGTTCGGCGATATTCGTCAGATCCGCCGATTGTTCTTTCAGGTTTGCCTTCGTTTCTTCCAGTTTGGCAGAAGCGTTGGAAACATATTTTTGCTGTTGAGCCAGAGAAGTTTCGGTCACAAGCGCCTGCGATACCAAAGCTCCGGTCAAATCTGCCAATTCTTCGGTTTGCTTGGTCAGTTTCTGGAAAACGGCGTTGGATCTTTCTTCGGTTGAATCTATGCTTTCGTTGAATCCCGAAATGCCGTTTTGAATGTTTTCGCGAATAACGCCAATCCGATCGTTTGTTTTATTAAGGGTATCCGTGATAATTTGCATGTGTCCGGTTAGATTTCCGGAAACTTCGTCGGCTTTTTCTTTTAAGCGAGCAACAGTCTGCGCCAACAAATCCGCTTTGTTTTCGATGTCCGTATCAATAGCGGTGATTTCCGTTTGCGTTTGCTGACTGATTGTTGAAATGACCTCGGCTTTGTTATTCAAAGAATCCGAAACAGCGGTAATTTGTTCTATCGCGTTGGCGGAAGCCGAATTGATTTCGTCCATGTAAGTATCCAAAGTCGTTTCGATAGTTTTGAAACGCGAAATGATTCTTTCCGCTTCCTGATCCAATAAAGCGTTTTGTTCTTTAAAGGTCGCTTTAATTTGATCCGAAGTTTGCAGCAACTGATCGTTTCGATCCGAAATCGTTTCGTTCTGACGGCTGAAAATTTCATCTAACGTATCGACGCGTTGCTCTAAATTTGACAGTACGTTTTGCGTGTTGGTCTGAGCTGTTTGAGCCGTGTCGCTCAACAAAGCGGTCTGCGTTTCCAGATCGGAAAGAATTGACGACATATTGTTTTCAATCGTTTTTCCGGATTCGGCAATAATGTTTGTATGATTTTCGATGGCTTCGTTGATTCGTTTCGACTGTTCGCTGACAGCGTCGAAAATACGCGTTCCGGCTTCGACGATAAAGGAGGTCTGTCTGTTTAATTCCGCCGTTGTCGCGGCCGTCTGACGGGTTAAAATATCGCGCGCGTTTTCAGACGAAGTTTGCAGTAAAGCTTGCTGATCTTTGATTTCCGAAGAAATACGCATCGTTTTGTCGGACAAAGCGTCACCGGTTTCCGTCAGCGTCTGAATGTCGGAATGTAAAGAAGCGTTGATTGATGTCATCAGATCGGAAAACTGATTCGCCGCCGTCTGAATGGCGGTTAAGTTCGTTTCCAGCAATTCGTTGTTTTTTGCGGACTGACGGTCGGCCTGCAAAGACGATTCGTTTAAAAGTTCGGTTTGTTCGTTGACTTTTTGAACGGCTTTTTCGACATTGTTTTCCAATGTGAGAATAACTTGATTTAAATCTGCCAGCCTGTCGCTCAGGACGGTTTGCGTTTTTCCTGTGCAGTCCTTCAATAAATTATAGACGGTGTTCAAATCCGCGGTTTCCTGCCGGATATCGTCCAATAAGGATTTGACGTACAGCTTGTTTTTAGCGCTCGGGTGCGTAAATTCAAAAATGTAACGGCGCAGGGCGTCGGCCTCTCTGACATATTTGCGCTGGGACGAAAAGTAAACGGCGGCGATCCAAATAAACGCGAACGGCGATAAAGCTCCCGCGATAAGACTCATAAATTCGGGGGGAGTCATTTCGAAGCGCATTGCCCACCACCCGCTGGAAAACGCATAGTCAAGAATTATGAACGCCCAGATGATGCTTAAAACGGCGGCGGCGATCAAACTGCCGTCCGGCTTTTTTAAAATCAGTCCGTCTTGCTCGGAAAACATCATTTTCGAATCATCGGAAAAAGCGTCCTGCTTTATTTCTGCGTTTGTATCCTGATCCATTTTTATCCAATCCCGTCAGAGTCCATAAGTTTAATAAGAATCTCGTAAAATCCTTCCGTCGTCAAGGATTCTATTGACAATATTTGCTATCCGTTTAAAAAGTCTTATATAACGTAAGAAATGTTAACATTAACAAAAGTGATAAAAAGATGTCCGAGAAAACAAAATATTATCCCGAAGTCAGTCCGAAAGCCGACTTTCCGGCTCTGGAAGAAGACATTTTGAAAATGTGGCGCGACAACGGCACGTTTAAAAAGTCCGTGAATAACCGCGCCGCCGGCGAAAAAGGATCCAACGAATACGTGTTTTACGACGGACCTCCGTTCGCAAACGGTCTGCCGCACTACGGGCATCTGGTCACGGGATACGTGAAAGACATCATTCCCCGCTATCAGACGATGCGCGGTCACCGCGTGGAACGCCGCTTCGGGTGGGACTGCCACGGTCTGCCCGCCGAAATGGACACGGAAAAGTTTTTAGGCATCTCCGGACGTGCCGCGATTTCCAAGTTCGGAATCGGCAAGTTCAACGAAACCTGCAAAGAACGTGTGCTGATGTACACGAACGAATGGGAACAGACCGTTACCCGTCAGGCGCGCTGGGTCGCTTTCGACAACGATTACAAGACGATGGATCTGCCCTATATGGAATCGATTATCTGGGCGTTCAAAGAGCTTTACAAAAAGGGCCTGATGTACGAAGGCGTGCGGATTCTGCCGTACAGCTGGGCGGCGGAAACGCCGGTGTCTAACTTTGAAACGCGCATGGACAACTCGTACCGCGAACGCGAGGATCCGTCGGTCACCGTGATGTTCACTTTAAATCCCGTCGAGGGCGAAACTAAGCCCGTCAAAGTGCTGGCGTGGACGACGACTCCGTGGACTCTGCCTTCTAACTTGGCTTTGTGCGTGAACAAGGCGATTGATTACGACATTTACGAGGAGGACGGCGTTCAATACGTCATCGCGCAGGCGCTGGCGGGCAAGTACAAACGCGAACTCGCCAAAGCGGAAAAAGTCCGCACGGTCAAAGGCGCGGAGCTGGTCGGGCGCACGTATCAGCCTTTGTTCGACTATTTCGCGGGAACACCAAGATGCTTCCAGATCATCGAAGCCGACTACGTTTCGACCGAGGACGGTACCGGTATCGTTCATATCGCCCCCGGATTCGGCGAGGACGATATGATCGCTTGCCAGCCTTATAACATTCCCGTAATTTGTCCCGTCGACGGCAAAGGGTGCTTTACCAAAGAAGTGCCCGATTACGAAGGGTTGCAGGTTTTCGAAGCAAACGAACCGATTATCAAACGCTTAAAAGCGGAAGGGAAGCTCGTCCGCAAGGAAATGTACAAGCACAACTATCCGCACTGCTGGCGCACGGACACGCCGCTGATTTACAAAGCGATCAACAGCTGGTTCGTCAAAGTGACGGAATTCCGCGACCGTATGGTGAAAAACAATCAGACGATCAACTGGATTCCCGAACACGTCAAAAACGGCGCGATGGGTATGTGGCTTGAAGGCGCGCGCGACTGGTCGATTTCCAGAAACCGTTTCTGGGGAACGCCGATTCCCGTGTGGAAGTCCGACGATCCGAAGTATCCGCGCGTGGACGTCTATGGCTCCATTGCCGAACTGGAAAAGGATTTCGGCGTCAAAGTCACCGATTTGCACCGTCCGTTCATTGACACGCTTGTCCGTCCGAATCCGGACGATCCGACCGGCAAGTCGATGATGCGCCGCGTCGAGGACGTTCTGGACTGCTGGTTTGAATCGGGTTCGATGCCGTTCGCGCAAGTGCATTATCCGTTTGAAAACAAGGAATGGTTCGAAAATCATTCTCCGGCGGATTTCATTGTCGAATATCTGGCGCAGACACGCGGCTGGTTCTATACGTTGATGGTGATGAGCACGGCTCTGTTCGACCGCGCGCCGTTCAAGACCTGCTTGTGTCACGGCGTCGTTCTGGACGAGAATCAGCAGAAACTTTCCAAGCGTTTGCGCAACTATCCCGACCCGACCGACGTGTTCAACACGTTGGGTTCGGACGCTTTGCGGTGGTTTTTGGTGTCGTCGCCGATTTTGCGCGGCGGCAACCTGTCGATCGACCGCGAAGGAAAGGAAATCGCGAAGTCGTCCCGCAAGGCGTTGATTCCTTTGTGGAACGCGTTTTATTTCTTCACGCTCTACGCGAACGCGGAAGGGCTGAAGGCGAAGTTCACGACGACGGCGAAAGACGTGCTTGACCGCTACATTCTGGCCAAGACGCGCGAGCTGGTCAAAGGTCTGACCGAAAAACTTGACGCCTGCGACATTGTCGCGGCGTGCGCCGACGTGTCTGATTTTCTGGAGCTGATGAATAACTGGTACATTCGCCGGTCCCGTGCGCGTTTCTGGGACATCTCGAACGGTCAGGAAGCGTTTGACGTGCTTTACACCGTGCTGGTGACGCTGACGAAAGCGATCGCGCCGTTGATGCCCTTGACGTGCGAATACGTCTACCGCGCTCTGACTGGCGAGGAAAGCGTCCATCTGACCGATTATCCGGATTACACCGTCTTTACGGCGGAAGACAAACTGGTGTCGGACATGGACTTTGTGCGCGCCGTCTGCTCGACCGCGAAATCTATTCGCGAGGACCACAAACTGCGCAATCGTCTGCCGCTGGCGTCGATGACTGTGGCGGGCAACAACGCCGGCCGTCTGGCGGATTATATTGAATTAATTAAAGACGAAGTGAACGTCAAGGACGTCGCTTTCGGCAAAGACGTTTCCGATTTGGCGGATCAGACGCTTTACATCATCACGCCGTTGGTCGGCAAGCGTTTGGGACGGTTTATGAAAGACATTCTGGCCGCGTCCAAGACGACCGAGTGGTCGAAAAACGCGGACGGTACGCTGTCGATTGCGGGACAAACTTTGTTACCCGAAGAATTCGAACTTCGTCTTGTTTTAAAAGACGGCAACGCGGGACAGGCTTTGCCGGACAATACGGCGGTTGTCGTTCTGGACGTGACTTTGCGTCCGGAGTTGGAACGCGAAGGCATCGCCCGCGACTTTGTGCGCGTCATTCAGCAAAAGCGCAAAGATTCGGGCTTTGACGTGTCCGACAGAATCAAAGTGGTTTACGCTTCCGGAAATCAAACGGTTTTGGACGCTTTGGCGGAAAACAAAGGCTACATTTCCGAACAGGTTCTGGCCGTTTCTTTCGAAAAGCAGGCTGACGTTGCCGGCGATACCGAAGACATCGGTGATGCGAAAGTGACTTTTAAAATCGAAAAGGCGTAGTCGTTCTTAATAATTAAGGCAAAAAGCTCCGCCGAAAGCGGAGCTTTTTTTATGGAGGAAAAAATGCTGTCAAAAAGATACAAAGAAATGCTCAGTCAGAAATCGGTTATTCGGGATATGTTTTATTTTGCTACCGAGCGGATCGAAACGCACGGAGCGGATAATGTTTTCGACTACAGTATCGGCAATCCGTCCGTTCCCGTGCCGGAAGCGTATAATAAAAAAATCAAAGAACTGCTTGAAAATCCGGATTTTCTCGAAGTTCATGGTTACAGTCCGAATCTGGGCGTTTTATCCGTGCGCGAAAAAATCGCCGCTTATTTGAAAAAGACGTACGGCGTGCCGTATGAAGCGGAGCATATCTTTATGACCGCCGGAGCGTCCAGCGCTTTGTGCCACGCGATCCGTTGCGTTATGGAACCGGGCGAGGAAGTCGTTGTTTTCGCGCCGTATTTTCCGGAATACCGCCCGTATATCGAACTGGCCGGCGGCACGATGCGCGTCGTTGAGGCGGACACGAAAGCCTTCCAGATTCATTTTGACGAGTTGGAAAAGGCTCTGAATGAAAAAACGGCGGCGGTGATCGTCAATTCCCCCAGCAATCCGTCGGGCGTCGTTTTTTCGGAGGAAACACTGAAAAAACTGGCGGATTTGTTGCATGAAAAGCAAAAGAAGTACGGGCATGAAATCTTCATCATTTCCGACGAGCCGTATCGCGAAATCGTGTTCGACGGAAAAACCGTTCCGTATGTGTCGAAATACTACGACAACACGTTGTCCTGCTATTCCTTTTCCAAGTCGTTGTCCGTGCCCGGCGACCGTATCGGGTATCTGGCGGCCAATCCGGCGTGCGTCGACGCGAATATGATCGCGCAGATGTGCGGGCAGATTTCGCGCGGGACGGGACATAACTGTCCGACGGCGTTTATTCAGTTGGCGATCGGGGATTTGATCGGCACGACGGCGGATTTAAGCGTCTATGAAACCAACATGAATTTATTGTACGACGCGTTTATGTCCTTAGGCTGCGAATGTATCCGCCCTGACGGGACGTTTTATTTGTTTCCGAAAGCGCCCGAACCGGACGCGCGGGCTTTTTGCGACAAAGCCAAGTACGCCAACCTGATCTTTGTTCCCGGCGACAGCTTCGGGTGTCCTGGGTACTTCCGCGTGTCGTTCTGCAAAGATACGCGGACGGTTGAACGCTCGATTCCCGTCCTGAAGGAATTTATGCATAGGACTTATGGTCGCTGACAGCTCGCTGGACTTTTTTTTGTTTAACCTTTACAATAAGATATAGGCACAGACTAAAAAAGGAGGCGGCGATGAACAGTGATGATACGACGTTGATGTCGTTGGTGCAGACGCTTCTTTCGAATAACGGCGTTTACGTGATGGTGACGATTATCGGCCTGTTGCTGGGCGGTTATGTCGTCATCTGTTTGTTGGCGTGGATTTCCGATAAACAGCGCGACATCATCAGCAAATACTACAAGCCGAAAAAGGTTCTGAACGACGACGAGGAAAAATTCTTCCTTTTGCTGCGGCAATCGATACCGGAAGGCTTTTTCGTTTTTCCTCACGTGTCGATGAAGGCGTTGATCGAAACAAACCATTGGGATTTTTGGGCGCCGTTCAATTTAAAGCGGGTTGACTTCGTGGTGTGTGATGCGGCTTTGAACATTGTCTGCGTCGTCGAGTTGGAAGGCGAAAACAAAAAACGCCATTTAAGACGGCAGAAAATGTTGAAAACAGCCGGCGTTCACGTGTTGCGCTATGATTTGAAAGACAATCCCGCGCCGGAACAGATCCGTATGAATATTGACGAGATTCTGAAAGAAAAGAAAAAATAAAGCTCAGTTTTCCGGTCGCATGATTTTGGACGTGTAAGGCTGTGTTCCGGCGCCGACGCCTTTTTCCAAATCCGAAAGGCGGATAAAAACAAGCAGGCCCTGATGCGTCATCGCCTGTACCCAGGGCGATTTCGGAACATATCCGGTCAGCCGCACGGTCGTTTGCGCGGGAAAAACGCTCAGAACACCGCTTTTTGCGCTCGGCGCCTGATAAGCGGAAACTTCGTCCTTTTTCGTGTGATAAAGCTGCGTTTTGTCGGACAGGTTGAAGGGTAGAGGCTCGACGTTCGGCTGTTCGTAATCGGAAAGCTCATAACCGTTTTCCGTCGATAATCGGGGCAGATACGATACGGAAACGGCCGATAAAGAAAAAAACAAACCTATGAATACCGGCAGATAAACCCGCAGAAAATCGGGCCAGCGCGTTTTCCAGTAATCCGGTTCGCGACGATACGAAGCCTCCGGCAGAATGTTCAAAAACATATTGACTTTCGACCGTTCCGGCTGATCGGGGGCAAAATGGCGCGCCTGCTCTGCCAGAAATTTCGCCAGTCCGTAGCGCCGTTCGCTGTTGAACGCCGCCGCGTTTTGCAACAGCATTTCAAAATTTTTATCCGCCGGCATTTCCTGTAAAGAACGGGCTTTTTTCAACAGGCGCCAATTATCAATCGGCGAAAGCAAAAGCGTTTTCCAGATTTTCATCGCGGCTTTGAATTGCTGACGGGACGCGCAGGGACGGCAATAAACACCGCCGTTCATAATGCTTTCTCCGGTATCAAAAAAGATAAAGCGCGGCTGATGCGCGTGTCTGCCGCACGTACAGCAGGGAATGAAATCGGCGGCGGCGTCCGGCAGGTTATCATAGGCTTTTCTGGCGTCCGGATCGGTTAAAACCTGATACGCCTCGTTGATTTTCAGATAGATCGCGGCGGCGTTCGGATCGGGGTTTTTATCCGGGTGATACAGTTTGACTTCGCGGCGGAAGGCGTCTTTGATTTCCTTTTCGCCTGCCGTTTCGTCGAGGTGCAGTATCGCGTAATAACCTTTTTTGTCGTTCACGCCCAAACTCCCCGTTTTTTTTCGACTTCGATCTGCTCGTTTAAAACGATGAATTGATCCGTGTGATCGACTTTAACGGTTCCCGTATAGTTCAACGCCGTCAGCGTCTGAGTGAAAATAAATCGGATTTTCTCGTCAAAGGAGGCCGGCAAGTCGTTTTGATGCCGCACGATCAAATCAAACCGGCGCTCATTCCGGTGAGCCAACCCGTCCATTTGCAGTTTGCCGAGCCGGCTTAAATTCAAATCCAGAACGAACCGGACGGCGTCCGGCTTTGCGGCGGCTCCTTTGCGCTGATGTCCGTCCTCCTGAGGTTTTTGCAGATAAAGCGATACCGGTTCGACGATCGCGCCGGATAAAAAAGGAACGCTCCAACCTTTCCAGGCGCTTCGTCCGTCCGACGCTTTTTTAGGCGATGCGGCGAAATCTTTTTCAAGACTTTTCAACAGGCTGTGCCCTTTTTCGCCCAAATTCTGTATTGCGGCGACGTTCGCTTCACCGATGAAAGAGGACACCGGCGCGTTTTGAGACACCGCGTTGATAAACGCGGCGATCTGCGCCGGCAGTTTGTTTCCCGCCTGCGGCAGAATGTCTTTAAAGGCTTCAAAAGTTTCCGGCGCCGATTTTTGCAACAGGGTCAGAGTCTCTTCAATTCCTTGAAAAGCGGGGGCTTCCGACCGGATTGTCGGAATAAAAGAGTCCGGTTCCGCGATTTCCGTGATTTTGACGCTGACGGGGGTCAGGTGCGGAAACTGAATTTTTTCCTCCAAAGCCAGAACTCCGGCTTTTGTGACGACAAGAGGGGCGGATCTTTCTTTGAGGTCGAAAACAACGCCTTTTAATGGAATTCTCGCGGGAACATTTTCCGTTTTTTCCGTCTGCGGTAAAGGCGCGTTCGCCTGTTCCGCCGGCAACCGGTCGGGGTGAGGAGGGGGGCTTTCCCGCGCGGGCGAAGCGTCGGGCAAAGGTGTGACCGGCGGTTTTGTTTCCGTTTGAACGGCAGGCGTCGTCTGTTCCCGAACGTCAGCCGGAACGCCATTCGTCTGAACGGGAGAAGGCGTTTGAATCCGTTCCGGCGCCGGGGAAAAAGGGGAGGCTGTCAGCTCGACTGTTTCAGCCGCTTGCAGCGGCTGTGACGCTTGTTGCAAAACGGGGGAGGAAATGCTTTCCTGAACGGCCGCGTCCGGTGTTTGCGGTGCTTCGGTCAAAACGGGAGCCGTTGAAGAAAAAGCCGGTTGCAGCGTTTCGGCGGATTGCGGCGCGGACACGGCGGAAGATTCCGCTTGCGGAGGCGCCAAAACCGTCTGTTGTTCCGTTTGAATCGGCGCCGTTTCCCGTTGCGGCGAAAGTTCCAGCCGGACGGCCTGATTCGGTTTTAATACGGGCAGATCCTGTTCGGCGGGACTTTCCATTTCGTTCATCAGTGCGGTGATTTGTTCGGGAACGGAATGCAGGACAAAGGCTCTGACGGGAATGGCTCTTTTATGAACGGCGGCGGAAACGACATCTTGTGATTTCAGGGCTTCCGGCAAATCCCTGACGGCTTTTTTAACGTCGGGCAGGGGGGCTGAAAAATGCACCCGCACGGACATCGTTTTTTTAGCGTCGAAAGGCAGAATTTTTATACTGACGGGGGTAGGGACGCGCAGCGGGTGATTCGTTTTGATTTGTGTTTCCAGTTGATTGCCGTCCGGCAAAGTCAACTGCATGACCGGCAGTTCCGCCGGCGTTTCGGCGGGAATTAAAACGGCGGGTAAAACGGATCCGGCAGGTAATTCCATCATTTCGGGCGGAGCGTCCGGAACGGATACAACGGCAACTGCCGAGGCCGTTTGAGCAGCGAGCCCCGAATTTTGAAGGGAAACTGTAGGGCTGCTCATAAAAAAAACCTTTATTCTTTTGTCAGACGCGCGGCAATAGCCAGAACGTCTTCGGCAGCTTCCGTATTGGGGTGGCGGCGCAAAATGGACGTTTGGTTGCGAATGGCGTCGCGCACGCGCGTATCCCGGCGAATGACACCGGCCAAAGGCGGAGAAATACGCAGGAAACCTTGACACGCTTTAAGCAAAGTTGTGTAGGTTCTTTCCCCTTCGCGGGCGGAATTGGCCGAATTGACGACGATGTTGATGTTGGGTTGCGGCTGTTCCATGCAGACCATTTTTATAAAGGCGTAGGCGTCCGTCAAAGACGTCGGTTCGTCCGTGCAGACGATCAGCAATGTCGCCGCGGAAGAGGCAAACAGCCGCACGGGCTTTTCGACGCCGGCGCCCAGATCGACGATGACGCGATCATATCCGCCCGCCAACAGGCGCAAATCCTCATTAATCAGCTGCAACCGGCTGATCGGCACGTTTGACAGGCTGCCCGATCCCGACCGTCCGGCTATGATGTCGAAGTTGCCGTCCTCATAATGGCATATCGCCTGATTGAGCGTTATTTTTCCCGTAATGACGCTGCCCAAATCATGCGAAGGCATTAATCCCAGCTGAATATCGATGTTCGCCAGCCCCAAATCGCCGTCAAACAACAAAGTTTTCAATCCGTTTTGCGCAAAAGCGTGCGCCAGAGTGATCGAAAACCACGTTTTGCCGACGCCGCCTTTTCCGGAAGCAACGGCAATCATGTTGCGGACCTGAGGGCGCATAACCTTTCTGGGCGCCAATGAAAGTGTCTGTTCAGAGGAGTTTTGCGTTGTGTTCATGATTTTTTCCTTGTAGCAGAATCGGATTCTTCCGATGACATCAACAGCAGTCTTGCCAGAGAAACCGCGTTGATCGGGGACAATCCCCTGGTAATGTTTTGACTCATGCTGGCTTCGCACATCGTCAGACGGCCGGCGTCCGCGGCAGCCAGAACGCCACCGAAACGGCGCGCCGCGTCCAGTCGTGTCGCTAACAGATAAATTGCGCCGGCTTCGGCGAACGCTTCCGCCGTTTCCACGGATTCCTGCGGATCGACACCTGCGGGCATGACCATGACGGGCAATGCGTCCGCCGCTTCGATATAGGCGGTCAGGTATTCCATGTCGCTGGGCTGAAACGGATTAAAGGCAGGCATATCGATAAAAATCAGGTCGCACGTTTTGCGCAAAGCCGTGATGTGCGCCTGCAAATTTTCGGGCGAGCGCGCTTTCAGCAACGTAATGTCCAAAATGTTTGTGAATGCAACCAGTTGTTCTGTGGCTCCGGCACGAACGGTATCCGCCGAAATCAGGCCGACTTTGTGACCGGACAGACAGGCGCGCGTGGCCAGTTTTCCCGTAATCACCGTTTTTCCGACGCCGGCCGCGCCGGTCAGCATGAAGGCCTGTCCTTTAATTTGTTCGGGCAACGGGTGGAAGGTGAAAATCGTATCCAAAGCGGAAGCAAAAGAAACCAATTCGTTTTTCTTTTTGGATTCTTTGACGTGCAAAACGATTTTTTCAATCAAGGGCTCCGGCAGAGCGTGATAAGAAAGCGTTTCGCGGACGGTTTGCTGGAATTCGGTTTCCTGTGGTTCTTCCGTATTATACAGCCGTTCGATTTCGTCATCGAAAGCGCTTTCCTCTATTGCTGCCGTCAAACGGACGCCTGCGCCGGTTCCCAAACGCTGTGTCGACACGATGATCGCGTTTTCTCCCAGCTCATGGCGTAGGAGGTCCATGGCTTCGGACATTGTCGGGGCGGTGTAGGTTTTAATCTTCATTTACGATTCTCTAAATTTGTCCTACGGTTCTGATTTTCGCGCGCGGGTGAATCTCATTTTGCGATATTACCACAGTTGTCGGGCGAAAGCGCTCAATAATTGAACGAACGTAAGGACGAATTCCGGGACTGGTCAGCAAAACCGGCGATTCTCCGCGGGCTGCCTGGTCTTCGAAGACTTGTCGGATACGTAAAATAAATTTCTGAATTTGGGTGGGCGGCATGGAAAGTTGCTTTTCTTCCCCCTGTCCGGAAAGAGACTCGGCAAAACTCTGTTCCCATTCGCCCGACAAAGTCACCAAAGGAATGATGCCGTCCGGTCCCGCCACCGCGTTGGAAATCTGGCGAGACAGCCGCGTGCGGACATGTTCCGTAATGACCATCAGGCTTTGTGTAACCGAGCAGGCTTCTGAGATTCCTTCCAGAATCGTCGGCAAATCGCGGATTGAGATCCGTTCCGTCAGCAAATTCTGCAAAATGCGCTGGACGCCGCCGATTGTGATGCGCTTGGGAATAAGCTCTTCGACCAGTTTTTGCTGGTCTTTGTCCAGTTCGTGCAACAGTTTCTGTGTTTCAGTGTAGCTTAAAAGCTCGGACATGTTTGCTTTGACCAGTTCGGTGATGTGCGTCGTGATGATCGTCGGGGAATCGACGACCGTATAGCCGCGGAACATCGCGTCTTCTCTGGCGGTCATGTCGATCCACATCGCCGCCAGCCCGAACGTCGGCTCTTTTGTTTTTTCACCCTGCAGGGCGATTTCCTCGCCGCGGGGATCCATGACCAGCAGTTTGTTCGGGCGCAACTCTCCTCTGCCGGCTTCCGTTTCCTTGATGTAGATGACATAAGTGTTCGGCGGCAGACGCATGTTGTCCTGAATACGCACGGACGGCATCACAAATCCCATTTCCAACGCCAAAGCGCGCCTGAGCGCTTTGATCTGGTCGGTCAGACGGCGGTTGGACGTGTCGTTAATCAAAGAAAGCAGGCTGTAGCCCAGTTCCAGACGCACCAAGTCCATTTTGAGAACGCTGGAAATCGGTTCTTCCACAATGGGCGGCGGCGTTTCCGGCGGCTGTTCAAGCAGCATTCTTTCTTCTTCCTCTTTGGCTTTTTGCTGTTGGCGAATCAGAAAGTAGGCGGTTGCGCCGGTAACAGCGCTTAAAAACAAAAACGGCGCGGCCGGCGTGCCGGGCAGAGTCGCCAGCATGAACGCCAGAAAAGACGTCATGCCCAAAGCTTTCGGGTAATGAGACAGCTGTCCGAACAGCACTTTTTCCGTGCCGCCCGAAATACCGGCTTTGGACACCATGATACCGGCGGCAACGGAAATAATCAGCGCGGGAATCTGGGATACCAGACCGTCGCCGACCGTCAGGCGCATATAAGTGTTGGCGGCTTTCATAAACGGCATGTTCTGCTGTAAAATGCCGATTAAAATCCCCGCGATAATGTTGATTGCCGTGATGACAAGGCCTGCGATCGCGTCTCCGCGCACGAATTTGGACGCGCCGTCCATGGCTCCGTAGAAACTGGATTCCTGAGAGAGTTCGTCGCGGCGTTTGCGGGCTTCCGGTTCGTCGATCAGGCCGGAGGATAAATCCGCGTCGATCGCCATTTGTTTGCCGGGCATCGCGTCCAAAGCGAAACGAGCCGCGACTTCGGCGATACGGCCGGAACCTTTGGTAATCACCATGAAGTTGACCAACACCAGAATGGCGAACACAATGACCCCGATGATGAAATTGCCGCTCATGATGAATCCGCCGAAAGCGGCGATGACATGACCGGCGGCTTCGGGTCCGCGATAACCGTTGGACAGGATTAAACGGGTGGAAGACAGGTTCAGCGCCAGTCGGAACAATGTCGTGATCAGCAAAACCAGAGGGAAAGACGTGAACTGAATCGGCTTTTCGATAAAAATGGACGTCATCAGAACCAATACGGAAAAGGTCAGAGATAAAGCCAGCGCCACGTCCAACAGCCATGACGCCAAAGGCAAAATCAGAATGACCAGCATCAGAACGATGCCCAAAGCCAACGCGATGTCTGACCGTTTCCCTATGGAAAAAAGTCCTTGTTTAATGTCGGTCGGCGAAGGGATAGAGCCTGCTTTGACGGGTTCGTTTGCCATTTATATCCTTATCCGAAATCGTTCGGGGCGGCGGGGACTTCCGTTCCTTCTTCCATGTACTGCTTCAATTTGTTGCGTAGCGTCCTGATCGATATGCCCAGGATATTAGCCGCATGCGTCCGGTTGCCCAAAGTGTGTTTCAGCGTGCTGATGATTAAATCTTTTTCGACATCGGCGACCGTTCTGCCGACCATGTTTTCGGAAGAGGAGCTCTCTTCCGTTTCCCGCGGCTGTTCCATCGATCCTGTCAGCATGATCGCTTCCGGCGCGATTTCGCTTCCCGTCGACAGCAATACCGCACGGTGAATCGTGTTTTCCAGCTCGCGCACGTTGCCCTGCCACCCGTAAGCCAGAAGCATATCCGCAGCTTTTTTGGATAACGGTTTGACGGGAATATCGTTCATTTCCGAATATTTTTTGATGAAATACTCGGTCAGAGGCAGAATATCATCTTTGCGCTGGCGCAGGGACGGAATGGAGATATTGACGACGTTTAAGCGGAAATACAGGTCTTCGCGGAAGGTTTTGTTCAAAACTTCCTGCTGCATGTTGCGGTTCGAAGTCGCTAAAATACGCACGTCGACGTTGATCGGTTTTTTGCCGCCGATGCGGTCGATTTGCCGTTCCTGTAATACGCGCAACAACTTGGCTTGCAGGCGAATGTCCATTTCGCTGATTTCGTCCAGTAAAAGTGTGCCGCCGTCGGCTTCTTCAAACTTGCCGATTCGTCGGGCAACCGCGCCGGTGAAAGCACCTTTTTCATAACCGAACAGCTCGGATTCCAACAGGTTTTCGGGAATAGCCGCGCAGTTGACCGCGACAAACGGCGCGGAAGATCGCTTGGAATTGGCGTGAATGTATTTGGCGATGACTTCCTTACCCGTTCCGGATTCGCCGGTAATCAGGACGCTGGCGGTTGAAGGCGCTATTTGTTTGGCCAGCTGCAATACCTGTTCCATGGCTTTATCTTTGTAAATAACGGGAGTCGTCTGCATGGAAAAGGCGGAAAGAACAGCGCCGATCAGTTCCGCATCGGGCGGCAGAGGGATATATTCTTTCGCGCCGGCTTTGATAGCTTTGACGGCGGAACGCGCGTCGGCCGCCACGCCGCAGGCGACGACAGGCACGCAGATTCGCTCGGCGTCCAGGCGTTCGACCAGAGAATAAATATCCAATTTAACGTCCGCCATAATCAAATCGGCGCTTTGTCCGCTGCGTAACAACTCTAAAGCTTGATCCACGGATTCGGCCAAAGCGACGGAACCGCCTTTTTTGATGGCGATCTGACTGGCGGCTCCGATTTGTCCGTCCATGGCTCCGATTAATAACAGACGCATTTTGTTTCCTTAAAACTTAAAGGTTAATTTCTTTCCGCTTTGATGATTTCAGTCATCGTAATGCCCAGCCGGTCTTCAATGACGACGACTTCGCCGCGGGCGACCAGACGGTTGTTGACGTAAATATCGATTGCTTCGCCGATTTTGCGATCCAATTCGACGACGGCGCCGCGTCCGAGTTTTAACAGCTGATGCACCTGCATGCTCGACTTGCCCAAAACGGCGGACACCTGAACGGGGACGTCGTAAACAGCCTCCAATTCCGCGGAAGATTTAGGCTTTTCAGGAGGTTCTTCATTAAATCGGCTGCTTTTTTCCGAAGCAATAGATTGGGACGAAGCCGCGCTTTTTTCTTCCAAATCGTTCAGGCGCAATTCTTCTTCGTTTCCGATTTCGGGAGCTGTGTCATTTGTATCAGTCATCGTTATTCTTCTCCGTTATGATCTGCCGGCGCGGCATGAGCATATAATTTTACCAGTTCTTCGGTATGATTTAAAACCTCTTGCATATTTTTTTCCAATCCGCCGTTTTTCCATTCGACACGACAGTCGCCGGCGGGCAAAGTATCGTCGCGGACGACGGCTATCTTTCCGCCATAAGCTTCTTGCCGAACCAGATCTGTCAGCATCGGCTTGATCTTATCTGCCAGAAGCGGGTTCAGTCGTAAAGATATTTTAGGCTCATCTTTTAAAAAATGTAGATTTTTTTCCAATAAATCGCGAATTTCGGTTAAAGCGTTTGCTTCGGCTAAAGAAGGCAGAGCTTTGCGACAGACAGCCAGAGCGAAATCAACGGCAGTCGTGAAAACGGTTTGCGCGTTTTCATGGGAAATTTTTAAGAGCTCTTTTATGGAAGAATCGATCGAAGTCAGTGTGTCCGAATTTTGTTTTTCAATCGACGCCATAGCTTCCTGCCACGCCGATTCCCGTCCTTGTTCCTGTCCCGCCAGACGTCCTTCTTCCCGCGCTTTGTTTTTTGCGTCTTCCATTTCTTCGTCGGTGTGTGTGAAAACGATGGCGGGAGCCGGCGGCGGTTCTTCTTTTACCGGTTCAACAGCGGCTGGTTCCTGAATGTCAACCGAAGGATTGTTTTCCGGTTGGGGTGCGGCAACGTTTTCTTCCGCATTTTCCAGGTTTTCCGTTTTTTCTTTCTCTTCTTCTTTCTCTTCTTCCTTTTGGTCTTTTTCTTCCGCGGCAGGAGAGGGGGGCTGAGTCTCATTGTCGCTTTGTTCTTCAGGGGTTTCTTCTTTAGTAAAGATGTCTTGTGTTTTGATGTTTATGGTGTCCAATAACTGTGAAATGGAAGGAATACCGTCTACGGATACGGAAGACATGTCTTCCTGATCCCCCGGATTGGTTCCTTCAGGATCGTCAAACCGTCTGTCAAACATAAATTTGTATTCTTTTGCCATCGTTCGACACCGTTAAAAGATTAATAGACCAATTCGTCCTGAGAACCGCCTTCGGAAATTGTAATTTCACCGTTGTTGGCCAAATCTTTTGCTGTTTGAACGATTGCCGCCTGAGCATCGTCAACATCACGCAAACGAACAGGCCCCATAGCGTCCATATCTTCTTTCATCATCTTGCCGGCGCGTTCGGACATATTCTTGAAGAACAGATCTTTGATACCGTCGGAAGCGCCCTTTAAGGCGATAGCAAGCTTTTCCTTGTCCACATTGCGCAGCAATACCTGAACGCCCATCGCGTCCAAACGGGTCAAATCTTCGAATGTGAACATCAAAGCTTTGATTCGTTCCGCGGATTCGTGGTTGCGTTCTTCCAACGCGGCCATGAAACGTCCTTCGGCGTTGCGATCCATATTGTTGAACATTTCGGCGATCAGTTCGTGCGAATCCTGACGCGTTGTTCTGGTCAGGTTGTTCATGAATTCGGTGCGCAGAGTTTGTTCCAGACCGTCCAGAATATCTTTTTGGATCGCTTCCAGACGCAGCAGACGCATAATAACGTCCATCGCAAAAGATTCCGGCAACAAAGTCAAAACACGGGCGGAATGATCGGGCTTGATTTTAGATAAAATAACAGCCACCGTTTGCGGGTATTCGTTTTTCAGGTAGTTTGCCAGAACCTGTTCGTTGATATTGCCCAGCTTATCCCACATTGTACGGCCGGCGGGACCGCGGATCTCTTCCATAATGGTGTCGACGCGGTCTTTGGGCAGATTTTTCAGCAACAGTCTTTCCGTGTTTTCAAAGTTTCCGATCATAGTGCCGGGATTGGAAATGGAGCTGGCGAATTCCAAAAACAATTTTTCAACGACGGCCGACGGGACGGAGCCCAAGCTTGTCATAACAATGGATAATTCGCGGATTTCCTCGTCTTCCAATAAAGAAAGCATTTTTGAAATATATTCTTCCGGCAAAGACATCAGCAGTATAGCCGCCTTTTGAGGGCCGGTCAGATTATAATAATTTTCAACGGCTTTAGTCATAAAAGAAATTCCTTATTCAGAATATAACCAATTACGAATGATACTGACCGCTTCTTCGGGGTGTTGTTCGATGATTTCTCCGATTTTCTTTACGCTTGACGCTTTGACGCGGCCTTCCACTTTGGCAATATCGATCAGTTCTTCCAACTGTTCGGAGTCCGTCATCGTGTTGCCGGATGCCGGCCCCGTCAGCTGTTGCAGCTCTTCATTTTGTGCCATGAGCAGCCTCTCCTCTTCTTCCTCGATTTCCGGTTGTTCGAAAGCTTTGACAACCAAAGGACGGACAACCAGTAAAACAACCAAAACGGCGACAAAAGCCACGCAAATTCCTTCAACCATTCTGATAATTTCTTGTTTGGTGAAATTCATGAAAAGAATGGGATCTTCCAAAGCCAGCAATTCGTCGGGATTAAAGAACGGCAGATTAATGACTTCGACGGTGTCGCCGCGCGCGGCGTCAAATCCGACGGCGGAACGAACCAAAGTCGTCAGCAATTCCATTTCCTTTTCCGTACGGGGAATATACTCTTTTGTTCCGTCGTCTTTGCGCTGATAATTTCCGTCTACGATAACCGCTACGGACAACCGTTTAATAACGCCGTTTTTTCGAACCTGACTGATGACTTGTTTCGAAATTTCATAGTTGACGGTTTCTTCCGTCCGATTGGATTTTTGCGAAACCTGATTGGCGTTTTTCGTTTCCGCGTCCGGCAGGTTTTGTTCGACGCTGACAATCGGTTCGCGTTCGTCCGTATGCGCGTTTTCTTCAATCGTAGTGGAAGAACGCAGTACCTGAGCGTCCGGATCGTAAACTTCTTTATTAACGACGACCTGATCGAAATCCATTTCCAAAGACGCCTGTACGCGTACTTTGTCCATGCCGACGGATTGTTCGATCAGACTTTGGACGGAATTAATCAATCGTTTTTCATAGTCTCTGCGCATTTCCTCGTTGGAGGTCATTTGCATTTGTTCGTCGTTATCAAAATTCTTGGTTAAAAGCGTTCCGCGCGCGTCCATGATGGACACGTCTTTTGTCTGCATTTTAGGAACGGCGGCCGCGACCAGACGCTGCACGGCTTCGACCTGTTTGGGCGACAGCTTTGTTTTTTCTTCCATTCTGATAATCACGGAAGCCGAAGGCGGCTGCTCTTCGCGGGAAAACATTTCGCGGCGCGGCAAAACCAAATGAACACGAGCCGATTTGACGTTGTCTATCGCTTTGATCGTGCGTGACAGTTCGCCTTCCAAAGCGCGCAGCATTTGCAAATTTATAATGTCATGACCGACACCCGGAGATTGAGCCTTGTCGAAAAGTTCGTAACCGACAACACTTCCCGCATTCACGGTTTCCGCCAACTGAACGCGTAATTTTAAAGCGTCGGAAACAGGGACATGAATTTCCGTCCCGTTTTTGAATAAGCGGTAAGGCACGTTTTGTTCGTCCAACCGGGCAATAATGTTTTTAGCATCTGCCGGATCCAATTCATTAAACAAAACAGCCATTTCTGTCGTTCCCAAATGGGTCGCCAGATAAATCAAAAATCCCATCAGGAATATCAGCACGCCGCCCATGGCCATCAAGCGTCTGGTTCCTAAATTCTTAAGCGTTTGAATAAAAGAAAGCACCTTCGTCCCTACACCAAACCACAGTTACACACACACAATAATGTATAACATAACGAACATAAAAAAATTCTTAACGAAAATTCATTTTATAGGTCAATCGGTTCGTTGACTGTGATGCTCGACTGCGCACGTACTTTTTGTACGCTTGCGCGTCTGCGCTTCTCGTCGCCTGCCGTTTGACACTCTAAAATGAATTTTATAGAGGAATCGGTTCGTTGACTGTGATGCTCGACTGCGCACGTACTTTTTGTACGCTTGCGCGTCTGCGCTTCTCGTCATTTCCTGTTTTTATGATAAAAAAAAGCCCCTGCCGGACAAGCCGACAGGGGAAAGAAAAAAGAGAATGAATTTTGTTAAAAGAACTACCGCTTAATCGTCAGCAGTTCTTCCAACATGGAATCCGCGGTCGTGATGATTCTCGACGCGGCGGAATAAGCGCGCTGTGTCGTAATCATGTCCGTGAATTCTTCGGCGATGTCGACGGTGGACTGTTCCAGCGAGCTGCTGGCGATAACGCCCGCGCCGCTTTGTCCTGCCGTGCATAAGGACGCGTTGCCGGACTTCGTTGTTTCAATGTAAGCGTTGCCGGTTAACGCTTCCAACGAATTGACGTCTACGAAAGTCGCCAGAGGAATCTGCGCAATCGCTCTGGTTTCGCCGTTGTCGAAAATCGCGGTGACGATACCGTCTTCGCTGACCGAAACACCGGTGTAGTTCCCGAACTTGGCGCCGTCCTGGTTGACATAGTTGGTCGTAAACTTGCCGGCCAGTTGTGTCAGACCGTTCGCGGTGTTGACGTCGCCGATATACAGGTTGAGCTGCGAGCTTTCATAGTAATTGCCCGTCATATCGCTGGCGCCGTTCGCCCATTCGATCGCGACTTTATCCGTGCCGATTTGCTTGGGCGTACCGTCGGCGTTGAAGCTGACAGCCGGAATTAAAGAGCCGCTCTGCGCGTTGTCGACGTTGTTGAAGGAAAACGCGTTTGTCAGAACCAGCAATCCGTCCGTATCCGGTTCATCGCATTGCTGACCGTTGTCTTTGCCGGCGACATTCAAAGCGTCGTTGCCGATGCCGTTTGTTTGTACAAATGTCTGCACGTCTTCGTTTACGGTATCCGGCGTGACGACGAAATCGGCGGACGTAATGGCATGGGTATTGTAGGCCGTCATTACCAACTTATCGCCAAGCTGATATTCGGACACGTTAGCTAAAGTTGCCAAATTCGTCATTACCGTCTCGGGACTGACAGATATATCCAGAGTTGTCACGGTGCATGTTCCTTCTCCGAGGTTGTCGCCACCTAACGTCAGAGTGGCTCCGACCACGCTGCCGGGAACACGGGCGACGTCGCCCAACGCCACCATCGCATCGGCCGCGGTCGCTATGCCGGTCAGACCGACTTCATTTGCTCCCGCATAATTGTTGACCTGATTCATCACGGTGCAGGTTCCGCCGTGGAAAGAGTTTCTGGCCAATGTCAGCGACGTGCTGCCGTCGGGCGTTTCGCCCAAAGCGCCCTTTAAAGCGTCCATCGCGTCGGCGGCGTTCGCCAAACCGTTGATAGCGAGCTCGTTGTCTCCCGGAACGGCCTGACGATTGGTAATGGTCGGCACTGTGCCTAATGTCGAGGCAAAGGCGGTGACGCTGTAGTCGACGGTCAGTGACGCGCCGTCAACGCTGATATCAATGCCGGCCGCGGTGGCTGCGGCGGCCAATGCGTCCGCCGCTTGCGCCTCGGTCGTTATCGCTGCCGGCGTGTCCAGACTGACTTCGTTCGCTGCCGCAGGTCCTGCAACGAAAGTAAACACTGTTCCGTTGATCGTAACCGTTTCGCCCGCGGCGGGGACGGCATTCAAATTCAAAGTTGACGTTTCCCTGATGAACGTATAAGTGTTCGCGCCGACGACGACGGTCTGACCGTTTGTCGGAACGCCGGTGAACGTCAATGTTTCCGTTTCGTCGACGAACGTGTACGTCGTTCCGTTGACGACGACGTTTTCATTGGCGAGCGGAACACCGGTAAACGTCAATGTTTCTGTTCCGATTATCGTGTCCAAATCCAGAGTGGTTGAATTGGATATTCCTCTGGCCAGCGTGTAAGCCGTGCCGTTGATTGAGACCGTTGTGCCGTCGTAATCGTTGATGTCCGTGGAAGCGAATGTCAGCGTGTCCTGATTTAATTCGACGCTTACGTTAGGTCTGTTGGCGTCTAAATAAACGCCGGTCGAAACCATCGTTGCTCCGTTGACCTGAATATAGTTGCTCAGATCCGTAACGTTGTTTGCGTTTTCGTAATAAGCCTTCATCGTGTTGTTCAAAGCGCTCATCACGGCGATGGGAACGGCGGAGGTGTGGTCTTTTTCAACTATATCGGAAATGTTGACCGCGATGTTTCCTCCGGCCAGAACCGTTCCCGAAGGAAGTCCCGGATTGTCGGTGAATTCATATGTTTTGGCGCCTCCTCCGGCAATGTCTCCGATTGTGACGAATTGTCCGACATAGGCGGCAACGTTGGTCGACTGGAATGTGACGGAAGCCGAATTGCCCGAAGAAACAAGAATGTTGGATCCGGTCGAAGTCGGATTGATTTCCAGCGTCGAGCCAGATGCGACATAACGTTCATAATCCGGTTCGTTGTTGTTGATGCTTTGTTTCAACAAGGAAACGAGCTTGACGGTGTCTATTTTTCCGGTCGTGTAGTTGATCATGTCCCTGATGTCGACGGTAATAACACCGTTGGCAGCACTCGGCGCTGCATCTCTGAAGATGTAGGTGTTGTTTCCGATCGTTATTGATTTATCCAGATAATCCGCCAGATTGTCGCTGGCAAAGTCGATACGGGCGGTGTTCTTGATATTCCAATCGATTTCGGGCAATTCGAATTCACCGGTAGAAATGCCGGTTGACGGATCGGGATTGGCGGCCGACTGCGCGCAGGCCGTCGAATTGACTTTGAATTTGACTGCGGAACCGCTGGTTGACTGGTTGATTTCGATTGTTGTCCCGTCTGTTCCGACATAGAAACGTCCGGCGCTGGGCAATGTGTTTTGAATAGCGTTGTTGAATTTATCAACAGCGTCCGCCGTCGTGACGATGCCGGAGCTTAAATCGACGGCGACGACGACTTCGTTGGCTTTCGGCGAATAAGAAGTCGTATTGTCTTCTGTAAATTCAAACACGTAATTCGTGCCGTTCGTTTCCATTGCGATATAAGAATGGTTTGTCGGAATGGAATTGAATTCCAACTGAGCGCGGGCAGAATAGACGTCAGGATCTTTGTCGGCTGTTCCTTCAATCGAGCTGTAAGTTACCATCGTTGCGGCGCCGGACGGCATGCCGATGTCCAAAGACCACGTTCCCGTGTTCGTTTTGGTGAACGTCAGCGTGGCGTTATGAGAATTGCCCAATGAGTCGTAAATCAATACGGAAGAGCTGTGACGTCCTCCTTTCTCCGGAAAAGCCGGATCGAAAACGGGGTCGTCCGCCGGCAGGTTGGCGCCGAAAGAAACATTATGCGTTTCCTGAGCCGTTCCGCCGATCGTGTTCAAATTGATAGCGCGCAGGTTGTTGGCGTCAATGATGTTGTCATTAACGTAAACGGTTGTTCCTTTTTCGTCCGTATAGGCTTTCATGTACATGTTCGGGCCGATTTGAACCAATGAGGCGTTTTCGTAACCGTCATACGCCTGCAAAGGCCAGGCCTGCAGATAAAAACCGTTGTCGTTTTTCAGGTATCCGTCCTGATCGACGCTGAAGTTGCCGACGCGGGTATAGCTCCACAAATCTTCGACACTCGGTTGAGAAGTTTGTGTCGTAACGAAAAATCCGTTGCCGGAAATACCTAAATCCGTCGAATAGGTCGTGCTGCTCAGCAATCCCTGAATATCGACGCCCGCGCGGGTGCGACAATAGACGCCGCCGCTGGAATAACGCGTGGAGGATACCTGCTTGGTTACCAGTGTTGAAAAACTGGCGGAATTAGCTTTGTAACCGATCGTGTTCACGTTGGCAATGTTGTCCGAAATGATGCTCATGGCGGACGACTGCGCGCTTAAACCCGAAACGCCGGTTCTTAATGCACCGAATAAACTCATTGTCATTCTCCTTTTTTCTTTGTTTCTCTCCGCTCGGTTCTGGGCGCGAGAAACGTTTTAATGCCGAATTTTCTGATCGGCTTTGTTAAACTGTTTGTGTTCCTTCTTCTGTTGAAGCCGGAACGATATCGCTTTTGCTGTGAACGGCCAGAATGCTATTCATATCTGTGGCGACGTTACCCATGCCGATGGCGACGCTGTCGCCGTCATAGGCCACGCCGGTGACTTTTCCGAAGACGGTTGTTTGCACTTCGACGGCCGATCCCGTGGAATCCAAAGCCGTTACGACCAAACTGTAAGCCCCGTCGTTCAGTTGATTTCCATAATTGTCTTTGCCGTCCCATACCATTTCGTGGCGGCCGGCCGACTGTTCGACACCAGTGAAGGTTTTAACGAAGCTTCCGGAAGCGTCTTTGATTGCGACGACGCAGGACGAAGCGTCCGATCCCAAAACATAGGAAAACTTTGCATTGCCGTCCTGCAAAGGCAGTCCGTTGCCCAACGCCTGCACGTACTGATCCATGTAGCTGATCGCCTGTGTCGCCACGGCATTGACGTTTTGAGCTACGATTGTTTCCAGATAGGTGTTGCTTTGAATGCTTTGTTCGACCTGGGCGTACTGAACCAACTGGTTGGTGTATTCGCTTGTGTCCATGGGATCCAGAGGGTCCTGGTATTTCAGCTGCTGTGTCAGAAGGAAAAGAAAAGCTTCCATATCATCGAAAAGTTTTGTTTTCGATGTGGCCGAATCTTTTCCGGAGCTGACGGCATTACCCAAAACGTCTATTCCGCTTACCGATGTAGTCATGACGTTTCCTCCCTTATACTCTGATATTCAGAGCGTAACGCCCTGAAATGCTTAATGTGTTGGCAGACAGAACGGAATCTGTTTCCGAGACTTCTTCTTCGGAATTAACGAAGGAATCTGTGTGTTTGTGTGTATGGTGCTGATCTTCGTTAAAGCGTTCTCCCCGATAATTGAAGCTGAACGCTTGATCATTCAGATCAAATCCGCTGTCTGCCAAAGCCTGTTTCAACGCTGTCAAATCGGAGCGCAACAAGTCGAGCGTTTCTGCCCGCGCCGTGCTTAAAACGGCTTTCATTGTGCCGTCTTTGCCGATTTCCAGATGAATCTTGATTGTGCCCAATTCTTTGGGTTTTAAAACGATGTCGATCTTGTCCAGACCGTCTTTAAGAGCTTTTTTGATGTTGATCTTGATTTGATCAACCAATTCGTTTACCGGAACACTTCTTTGAACGGGAACGTTGCCGGAAACGGCTTTTCCTTTCAGTTCGTGACCTACGGACAAAGCTGCGACGGGTGTTTGCGAAACGGAAGGCGTGCCGATTTCGGCAATTTGTCCTTCACCCTGTGGTGCTACGGAATCGGTCGGCAAAGATTTGCCCTGAACGGGCAGAGCCGCCAGACCGTTCGGCTGATCCGCCGGTTTCGTTTCTTCCTGAGCGGAAGAACGCGAATGATCCGTCTTGCCGGATTGAAGCGTTAATTCTTTTGCCGGAACGGGAACTTTCGGAGCTTCTTTTTCTTCCGTTATCGGTTCCGCTGTTTCTGTGTCGGTTTCTTTTGTTTTTTCGGCAACAGAAGAACGTTTGGAAACGACATGCGGCAAAGCGGCTTCCTGAACGACGGGCGCCTGCGTTTCAACCGTGATCGCGATGTTTGTCTGCGCGGGCAGGTCGTGCGCCAGCTGTTCGGCTTGTCTGTGTGCCTGATGAGAAGAATAATCCCCGTCAAAAGATTGAATTTCCTGACCGGTTGTCGTGTCTGCCGAAACAGGACGGAACGCGGCTGTCTTTTCCGGAGCGGCTTTTGTCCGGATCGGAGCCTTTTCGGCCGTTTCATGAACGGCGTGTTTGGCAGGCAGATCGGCCTGCATTTTTTCCGGCTGTTTGATTTCTGTATTTGCCGCGCGTTCTTCCGGCTGTTTGTCCTGTTTTTGAACAAACGTTTCGGTCGGAGCAAAATCGAAGTTTTCCTGTTCTTCAGCCGGCGCTTCGGGGCGGATTTCAGCCTTTTGTTCCGGCTGTGCGATTTGCGGACTGACGGCCGGGGCTTCTTCTTCCTGCGGTAAAAAGACGGCGGATAAAGAATGTTCTTCCGGCATTTGTTCTTTAATCGTTGTCTGCGGCGTTTGCGGCAAAGGCGCGAGTGTTGCCTGAATGGCGGAATTGATTAAAATGTCGGCCGCGGTCAGTTCTTCCGTCGGAACAAAAGTCGTTTCCCGTTCTTCGACGGGAGAAGCCGAAGAGGAAAATGTTTTAAAATCGATAGAGGGCGCGGCGTTTTGCGTGTCTGTTTGTTCCTGTTGAACGGGAGCGGTTTCCTGCGCGGCGGCGATATTTTCCCGTGTGGGAATCTTTTGCCCGTTTTGTATCGGAGCAGCGGCGGCGGCTTTTTCTTCATCGAGTTTCCTTAATTTTTCGCTGGCTCTGGTGCGTTTGATGTGCAATTTGACGACTTTGACGTTTTCGCGGGACGCATGACCTCTTTTCAGATTCTTTAAAGAGGAGGCCGCGTCCGCCCGAGCACTGATCGTATTATATAAAATGTCGGCGTCTTTTTCGGTTTTGCCGGATCTGAGCTGATCCAATACTTGCAGGAAAGCTTCGCCCGTCCGCAGAGAGTCCTGCGATTTTTCCGAAACCGCGGGAATGCTTCCCTGAGCCGCATCGGAAAACAGGTTTTCCGCGGCGGAGGTGTTCGGATTTGTGCTCATCAGCAAATTGAAAACCGATAAATCCATAACAGCATTCCTTGTTCAAAATTAAACTCGCTTTGATTGATGCAATACGCGTGCCAAATTTTGAAAAGGAAACGGAGAGCATAAAAAAAGCCCTCTTCGGAAAGAGGGCTTTTGAAAAGAAAGATACCGGATTAACGGGAGTAAAATTCGACGACCAAACTCGGTTCCATCTGAACGGGATACGGAACATCGGCCAGCTTGGGCACATGTAAGAAAGTTCCTTTTCCGGCTTTGTGATCGACTTCCATATAAGCGGGAATGTCGCGTTCGGTTGAAGCTTCAGCTTCCAAAACGATCGCCAACTGACGGGATTTTTCACGAATGGAAATTTCGTCGCCTTCTTTAACCTGATAAGAAGGAATGTTGACGCGCTTTCCGTTCACCAGAATATGGCCGTGGTTGACAAACTGACGCGCGGCGAAAACGCTGGGAACAAATTTCATACGATAAACGATCGCGTCCAAACGACTTTCCAACAATCCGATCAGATGTTCGGACGTGTCGCCCGAACGACGAATGGCTTCCGCGTAATACTTGCGCAACTGCTTTTCGGAAACGTTGCCATAGTATCCTTTTAATTTCTGTTTAGCTAACAACTGCGTGCCGTAGTCGGTCGGTTTGCCTTTATGCTGGCCATGCTGACCGGGACCGTATTCACGACGGTTGACGGGGCTTTTGGCTCTGCCCCACAGGTTGACGCCCAAACGGCGGTTGATTTTAAATTTAGCGGCTAAACGCTTAGACATTTTATAACTCCATTTTCTTTGTTGTTGTCCCGATAGTCTGCACCCGCTTTTTCAGGGGCAGCGGGGCGGCAAGCCGTCCGCATTCTCGGAAATAGGGTTCGGAGTCTAGCAAAATAAAGCTTTTTGTCAACTGTTTTATACGATTCCGGTCGTTTATTTCTTTGCAGGATTTTTCAGCGCTTCGTTTTTCTTTTTCAGCATTTCGGTCAAAGCGGCGATATTTCCGCCGTTTTGCTGTAAAATAGCGGTATATTCGTTGCGGTAGCTCATCAGCATGCTGACGCCTTCAACGATCAGATCGGCCAGTTTTAAAGTCCCTTTCTTTTCAGAAATGCGCCAGATCATTTCAATGTCGTTTTCCGTGTCCGGCAGATTGATTTCCGATGTGACGTAAAAATCGCCGTTTTCGCTTCGACGGGAAGATTTGATTATAATGGCGTCTTTTGTCAGGGAACCGCCGGCATAACCGTTAAAACGATCCGTCCAGGTGTAGATGATATTGTCCGCCAAAGCGTCGGTGTAGGCTTTCAGCTGATCCGGATCGGCGGTTTTCGCGTAACGCCCTAAAGTAAAGCGGGCGTTTGTTTTGACATTAATGACTTTCATGAAAATTTTACGAAAAATTTCCTGCTTTTTTTGTAAAGTTAATTTGGGCTGAACGACGTTTGTTATAATATCGTCCGCCAAACTCCGCGCGAACTTTTCGGCGTCAACGGCTTCCATGGCAACGGCGGGAAAAGCAAAAAATATAAAATATAAAAAAGTAAAAATTCGTTTTTTCATGACAAACCTCTTATTCGTCGGCATCGTCTTCTTCATCTAAAGAAAACTCATAGCTGTTTTCTTTATCTGAAGACTGAACCCCTTTGGCGCGTTCGATCGTCTTTTTGCGATGCTGCTGATACATTGAACGCATGAAGGCATAAAAATCAAGCGCGGATTTTTTTCCTTCGTCCAATAAATCAATGCTGTTTTCATAAGTGGCAATGGCGCTGACGCCGTCAGCCGTCCAAAAACTCCACTTGACGTCCTGATTGTTGTTATTTCTGGCAACATAATAAAACGGATCCAGGAAAACGTCCGCGGCAATACCGGCCGTGTCCCGGACGTTGGACGGTCCCAGAAACGGCAGGACAAGGTAAGGGCCGGACGGTATATTCCATACGGCCATGGTCGTTCCGAATCCCTGCGAGTTTGAAGGTAGCCCCATTCTTCCGGCGACATCATAGACGCCGAAAAAACCTAAAGTGGAGTTGATGACAAATCGCGATAAATCTATTCCCGCGTTTTTTAAATTGAACTGCAAAACATCGTTAATGACGGTGAGCGGTGTTTTCAGATTGCCCAGAAAAGTTCTGACTTTTAATCGGAAGCCGTCGGTCGTGACGGCGCGGTAGCCTTTGGCGATCGGGCGCAGGGCGTACTTATCGGCCGCCATGTTGAAAGCGAAAATTTTACGGTTCATTGGTTCCAACGGATCGTTTGTTTCACGATAAGCGGCGGCTTCGGACGGATCCGTCGGGACGGAGGCGCAACCGAAGGTTAAAAAAAGACAAGAAAGAATCAGTAAAATTCTTATTTTTTTCATAGAGGCAGATTAACGCGCCCGGAAAAATCAGACAAGTTTTTTTACATAGTCAATCTGTTTTTACTGTTTGGTAAAAAGTATTGCGATAAACTGAAGCACCTTGAAGAAAACGGAAATTAAAAATGGATAAAGACGACAAAAAAGAAGATATTCTCGACAAGCGTATGGTAGAGACGCTTTTCGGACCGGTGGAAGAAAGCGATACGCCGGATTATCAGGAAATAATACAGGAAGAAATGCCTCATTATCTGTTCGGCGGTCAATATGATCGTCAGCAGGTCGATTTGCCGTTGGTTCAGGTGCCGCATTACCGTCCGAAAATCATTGCGCAGGATAATATTCCGTATCTTATTCCTTTTTTGGACGAGCTGGCGTTGTTTGAAAAACGCTGGGGATTTGAAAAAAAATCGGGCGATCGGGAAGGTTGGTGCCATTGGGTTAAAGCGCAGGCCGTTCCCGTTTTGGAAAAATTAACAGAACTGTGCGGTTCGTGCCAGCTGTTGCAGCCGCGGGCTTTGTATTCATATTTCTTCTGTGCCGCGCGGGATAACACATTGTGCTTATACAAAAAAGACCGGAAAGAAATTTTTTTGGAAATAGAATTACCCCGTTTGAAAAACGGCGTATGCCTGACGGATAAAGTTGCCGCGGCAGGATCCGGTTCTTTTGATACGATTGCTGCCGTTGCCGTGAATATGGGGCGCAATGTTACCGAAATAGCTAAAAGTTGGAGAAATGCGGGTAAAAATGTCGACTACGGTTATCTGCAGGGATTCGCGTTGGAAATGCTGAACGCCATGACGCAGTACACGGCTTCGGTCATCGCAACGGAAGGCTGCTGTCTGGGAGACGTATTTTCTTTGGGGAGCGCCAAAGAAGGAGAGGCAAAAGTTCAGGCGGCTCTGATTGAAATGCTGGACGCTTCTTTGATAGACATCGCGTTCAACAAAAATTATCTGATGATGCCGGAATATTCTTCTTTAGCGTTGGTGTTTCCCCGCTGATTCGAATCAGGCTTTTCTTTCGTAAGCTTCGATTTCTTTGTCTATTGTCGGCAAAATGTCTTCTATCTTGTCAACGTATGTGATTAAACGGGCGTGTTCGGGACGCACATAGCCTTCGCCGATCAGAGCGTCGATGGTTTTTTTGAACGGTTCCCAGAATCCGTTGGCATTATACATGATGATCGGTTTGTGGTGTTCTTCCAGCTGCTTCAGCGTCATGACTTCAAATACTTCGTCCAACGTGCCGATTCCTCCCGGCAGGACACAAAACGCTTCGGAAGCTTCGAGCATGGCGTCTTTGCGGGTATGCAGAGAGGGAAATATTTTTAATTCGGTCAGTTTAAAAAGCTGATCTTCACGTTCCTGCAGAAAAGTATTGATAATGCCAGTGACGTGTCCTCCGGCTTCCAGAGCGCCTTTTGCCACGGCTCCCATCATGCCGACATGACCGGCGCCATAAACCAGACGAATGTTGTTTTGCGCTAAAATCCGGCCTAATTTTTCGGCGTCTTTGACATAATCCGGATTTTTACCGTCGGCGGATCCGCAGAAAACGCCCAAAGATTTTATTCTGAACATTTTTTTATCCCGTTTAAGAAAAAGTAACAATATGGCAATATGATAAAGCAGGTTTATTAAGCATTTCTTACAGGTCAAAATGAAACGAATTTTGTTTTTTATTTTCGGAGCGGCGCTTTTATCCTCGGGACAACAAGCGACGGCGCAGACATGGGACGATTTGTTCGATGAGGAAGATTTAAAGTCTTCCGACATTTATAAAGCTCAGAAAGAAATGAGCGAACAAAAGAAATCGTCGACGGCTTCGTCTAAAAAATCCGAGCAGGCACCTGTGAAATCAGCGGATTCTCAGGAGGTTAAGACGTCCAAAGCTTCAACGGAGGAAAAAAACGAAGCTCCGTCCGGTAAATCCGCACCCAAAACGTTTTCTTTGTTCTCGGCTCCTCAGGCCATTCAGGCGCCGGCGGATTTGCCGGAGCTGGGCACGGGGGCTTCGAATGGTTTGCCCGAGTTGGGGAAAAGCGCTAAAAAACGGCACAGCGATTCGCTTTCCCTGTTTGAAATGAGAACCAGAAAATCAAGTTTTTCCGATACAAATGTGCTGAAATTTGATATTGCCGGCGTCAAGCTGAGAATGACACCGGAAGAAGTGGTTCAAAGCGCTCAGGAAAGCGGCTTTTCCATTAAGTTTAAAGATTGGAAAATTCCCGATCCGGACGAATGGAAATACCATCGTCAATGCCTGCAGCAGATGTTTTTTACGCATAACAGTAAAAAACAATGCATTCAGGACGCCGCCAGATACAATGAAAAAGAGTATATCAGCCGTCTTGTTTTTGAAAACAAAGACCTTAAAGAAACGCTCAGCGTCGAATTTACAAGCAGAGCCACGGATAATCAGTCGTATCGCATTCATTACATCAATAAAGGCAACCATTCCTTAGGAACAACGGAAGAAGCCAGATATTTTAAAAAGAAACGCCGGCGGGATTTCTTTGAAGCATTAATCAAAAAATACGGCCCGCCCGATGACGAACAGTCGTTGCTGTGGGGCATGTCGGGTTTGAACGCAACGCTTCAGGCCGAAATATCTAATACGTTTCTGGATATTTCGTTGGTTATGGAAGATTCTTTGATGAGAGAGAAAGACTATCAGAAAATAGCCGTTCAGGACGCCGAAGCGAACGTTTTGGAAAACTTCAGTTTTTAATATACGCCTAATTTAATATCGCCTTCACCCAAAAGAACGGTTTTCTGCTTGTCAAAAGACCCCGTCCTTTTGACCGCTTTGATCGTTACGGAATAGAGATGTTTCTTTTCAATGCAGGGCGGCGTGTACGGATAAGGTCTTGCTTTCCTTACGCGGCTTGATTTTTCTTTAAAGGCAAAACCCGGCAGTTCGTTCGTTTCCCCCGGAACCGGCAATAAAACAGCCGAAGGTTCGCCGTTGTGATAGAATCCGACGGAACCCAATCCCCCGTTTTCGGATAAAGCCGGATTGTCCAAGTCATTGATTTCCATAATCAATAAATTTGTTCTTTCCGGAATGCCTTTAACAATCAATGTCGGCGTGTTGCCTTTTCCTCCGTCCGCCCGGCACGCCTGATGCGGAGGGATAATCTTTCCGTTCCAGTCCGTCGGTTCCATAAATTTTACGGATAAAGAAGAAACGCTGACGTTTTCGTCATCGTCATACGTCGCGCAACCGCTTAAAAGAACCAGAGGCAAAAAGTATAAAAACAGTTTTTTCATTTGTTTTTTTCCGCTAATTTGAATGCAAGGTATTTTTATTTATATCATATTTTTGTTTATTGGATAGATTTTTATGCTTTCGGATATGTTTTTAAACGCTCTTTTTCCTCCGGTTTGTCCGATCTGCCAAAACAGAACGGAATCCGCCGGCGCTTTATGTCCGGAATGTTTTTCTCAGTTGCGGTTTGTCGGAGACAATCTTGCGGATCGGGCGGCGGCCGTTGTTTATGACGAAGTCAGCCGCCGTTTGGTTTTGTCTTTGAAATACGGAGATCGGCTCGATTTGGTTCCGTTACTGGCGCGATTAATGCATAACGCCGGCGGGGAAGTTCTGAAAAACGCGGATCTGTTGACGGGCGTGCCGCTACATTGGAAAAGAATGCTGTCCAGAAAATACAATCAGTCTGTCGTTTTGGCAGCGGAAATTTCGAAGCAGTCAGGTATTCCGTTGAATCCGGAGCTGTTGAAAAGAATAAAATCGACGCCGAAGCAGGGATCGCGAAAAGAAAGATTCAAAAACGTCAGCAAAGCTTTTGTTCTTAATCCGGAAAGCAATATTCGGGGAAAGACTGTCGTTTTAATCGACGATGTCGTCACGACCGGCGCGACGGCCGAAGCGTGTGCGTCCGTTCTGCTTAAAGGCGGCGCAAAAGAAGTTCGGCTGTTGACGTTTGCCCGGGCGCAAAAAGAAAATTAAACCCGTCCGTAAATGTCTTCGTAGCGGATAATGTCGTTTTCGTCCAGCAGATCACCGGTCTGCACTTCGATAAAAATGACGTCCGTTTTACCGATGTTTTCTATGCGGTGTTTTGTTTTGGCGGGAATAAAAACCGGCGTGTTCGCTTCCGCTCTGACGATTTTATCACCGTTGGTGACTTCCGCCGTTCCCTGTGTGATAATCCAGTGTTCGTCACGATGGTTGTGGCTTTGCAAAGACAGCTTCTGTCCCGGACGGACGACAATCCGTTTGACGGTGTGATATTCCCCCGTATCCAGTATTTCCCAGGTTCCCCACGGGCGGGTGTCCGAAGCCCCTTTTTCGTATTTTACAACCATATCTTTGCTCCTGTATTTGAAAGGCGATTTCTTTGTATCTGATTTTTTTGAAAAAATATACATGATTTTTACGCAAATTCTTGCTTTGTTATTTATATTAATGTATGAATACGTCGGTTCTTGATCAGATCAATGCGAAGAACAGGGGTTTTTATGGGACTTGTTGTGCAAAAATTCGGCGGCACGTCCGTAGGCGATACGGATCGGATAAAAAATGTCGCTCTGAAAGTCAAAAAAGAAGTTGATGCCGGCAATCAGGTCGTCGTTGTTGTTTCGGCAATGGCCGGCGTGACAAATCAGTTGGTTAAATACTGCGAGGAAATTTCACCCAAGTACGATTTGGAAGAATACGACGTCGTTGTTTCCACCGGCGAACAGGTAACAATCGGGCTGTTGGCGATGGCTTTGCAGGCAATCGGTGTTCCGGCGCGGTCGTGGACCGGCTGGCAGGTTCCCGTTTTGACGGACAACGCTTCTTCCAAAGCCAGAATAAACCGGATTGACGTTGACGAATTGAACGCGTGTCTGGCGGCGGGCATGGTTCCCGTCGTCGCCGGTTTCCAGGGCGTTAACGAAAACGGGCGCGTGACGACTTTGGGACGCGGCGGTTCCGATACTTCCGCGGTGGCTCTGGCGGCCGTACTGAAGGCGGATCGCTGTGATATTTACACGGACGTGGACGGCGTTTACACGACGGATCCGCGCGTGGTGAAAAACGCCAGAAAATTGGATCGCGTGACGTACGAAGAAATGTTGGAAATGGCTTCTTTGGGAGCAAAAGTTTTGCAGACGCGTTCTGTCGAGCTGGCGATGAAATACCGCGTCAATCTGCGTGTGGTTTCCAGTTTTGAACAAAATCCGGTCGGAACGACCATTTGTGATGAGGGGGATATTGTGGAAAAAGAAATTATCAGCGGCATTACATGCAGCCGTGACGAAGCAAAAATTACTTTGGTCGGCGTTCAGGACAAGCCGGGTATTTCCGCCGCCGTCTTCAACGCGATGGCTCAGGCTAACATCTGCATCGACATGATCGTGCAAAGCGATTCGCCGGACGGCACGCATACGGATATGACGTTTACGCTTAATGAAACCGATTTGGACAGAGCCGTTGATGTTCTTGAAAAGAACAAGGAAAGTATCGGTTACCGTTCCGTTATTTCCGATGCGGACTGTGTCAAAATTTCATTGATCGGTGTCGGTATGCGCACGCATACGGGGATTGCTCAGAAAATGTTTGAAGCTTTGTCCGAAAAAGGGATTAACGTTCAGACAATTTCCACTTCGGAAATTAAGATCAGCGTTTTAATCGCCAGCGAATACGCCGAACTGGCCGTGCGCGCTTTGCATGCGGCGTTCCATCTGGAAGATAAGGAATAAAGCATGCGTTCGAACGATCAGATTTTAGACGATTTCTGGAAAGCCGGACGGACGTTTTTAAATACGCGTTACGTAATTATGGGCGGTGCCATGTCCTGGGTGTCCGAACATCATCTGGTGGCGGCGATTTCGAACGCCGGCGGATTCGGTGTCATTGCGGGCGGAGCCATGTCTCCCGAACTGCTGAAAAAAGAAATCGAACAGACGAAGGCTTTGACGAAAAACAGTTTCGGCGTCAACCTGATTACGATGCACCCGCAGTTGGACGAATTGATTGATGTCTGTATCGAAACCAAAGTCAGTCATGTCATTCTGGCCGGCGGCATTCCTCCGGTTCAGGCGGTCAAAAAGTTGAAGGACGCCGGTGTTAAGGTCATGTGTTTTGCGCCGGCGCTGGTGTTGGCTAAAAGGTTGGTTAAATCCGGCGCGGACGCTTTGATTCTGGAAGGAACGGAAGCCGGCGGTCATATCGGACCGGTGGCGACGAATATTCTTGTTCAGGAAATTGTGCCGCATATTAAGGAAGTGCCCGTTTTCGTCGCCGGAGGCATCGGCACGGGCGAAATGATGGCGGCTTTTCTGGAAATGGGGGCGGCCGGCTGTCAGCTTGGCACGCGTTTCGTTTGTACGACGGAATGCATCGCGCACCCGAATTTCAAGAAGGCGTTCATTCGCGCCAATTCCCGCGACGCTTTGCCGACCGTTCAGATCGATCCTCGCTTCCCCGTTATTCCCGTTCGCGCGATTACGAATGAGGGAACGAAGCGCTTTATGGAATTCCAGATGGAAACGATTCAGAAGTATCAGCGCGGCGAGATGGAACTGAAAGAAGCGCAACTGGCTATCGAACATTACTGGGGCGGGGCTTTGCGCCGCGCCGTGATTGACGGCGATGTCGAAAACGGTTCGTTGATGGCGGGGCAGAGCGTCGGTTTGGTGAAGGAAGAAAAATCCGTTCAGGCCGTGATAGACGAACTGGTCAGCGATGCCGCCGACGCTTTGCGGCGGTTAAGCCGGATAACGGCATAATTGATTCAAAGGGGTGATAAGATGACGCAGAATGAAAAAGAGGCGGGCGCTTTAAATCCGGAAAAGCCGGAAAAAGAAACGGTCGGGGCTTTGCTGCGCCGGACGCGTTTAGCTAAAAATCAGGATTTGCGCGACATCGCTTCTTATTTGTGTATCCGTTATCAGTTTTTGGAAGCTTTGGAAGACGGACGGTATAAAGAACTGCCGGGCGAAGCTTATGCTAACGGATTTATTCGCAGTTACGCTGCTTATCTGGGATTGAATTCGGCGGATATTATTACGCGCTATAAACAAGAATTCTATAGCCAGTCCGAACGTGAAAACAACGCTTATACGGTAATGCCGCAGGAGACGGAAAATATTGTTCCGGCGCCCAGAGTTTTGATTGCTTCCGTCATCTTGTTGTTGGTCGCGTTCGGGTTGTGGCAGGCGTCTTCCGGGAAAAAAGAAGAAATCGTTCCTGTGAATGTCGAACCTGTTGATTCGATTGTGGTCGTAGAGCAATCCTATCCTCTGCCGCCGGAAGAACAGGTCGTTTCTCAGCCGGCGGCGGAAGAAGCTCCCGCAAGCGTTGTGCCTCCCGTTCCGCCGGTCAAACCGGAATATAAAGAGGAATCAAAAGAGGATTCCGCGGATACCGCAACCTCTTCGTCCGTGCCGGAAGTTCCTTCCGCGGAACAAAAAACGGAACAACAGCCGGAACCGCGCGTTTACGGACAGAGAAATTACAAACCCAGATTGGTTCTGGTCGCAACCGAAGATGTGTGGATTGAGATTACGCGCGGAGAAACGATACTCTTTTCCCGTTTGTTGAACAAAGGGGATCAGTACATGGTTTCTTCCAACAAGCCGGAAGAATTATTCCTGAAAACCGGAAATGCCGGCGGACTGGAAATTTACTGCGACGGAAAACTGACGCAGGCTTTGGGGCCGAGAGGCTCTTTGCGTTCGAATGTTCCTTTGATTCCCGACGATTTCGCCGCAAAAGTTGTTGAAGATATAGAATAGGTGACCCATGAAAATGCCTGAAATCAAACGCCGTCATTCCAGACGCGTGTATGTCGGATCCGTTGCCGTCGGTGACGGCGCGCCGATTTCCGTTCAATCCATGACGAACACGCCGACGAAAGATGTTGCCGCGACGGTGGCGCAAATCCGTTCTTTGGAAGCGGTCGGCGCGGATATCGTTCGCGTTTCCTGTCCCGATGAAGAATCGACGAAAGCGTTAAAGGAAATCGTCAAACAGGTCAAAGTGCCAATCGTCGCCGACATTCATTTCCACTATAAACGCGCGATCGAATCCGCCGAAGCGGGTGCGGCGTGCCTGCGCATCAATCCGGGCAACATCGGCTCCGCAGAACGCGTGCGCGACGTGATTAAGGCGGCGAAAGACTATAACTGCTCGATGCGCATCGGCGTCAACGGCGGTTCTTTGGACAAGCATTTGCTGGAAAAGTACGGCGAGCCGTGCCCGGAAGCGATGGTCGAAAGCGCTTTGGAACACGCCAAAATTCTGGAGGACAACGACTTTTTCAATTTTAAGATTTCGGTGAAATCCTCCGACACTCTGATGACAATGAAGGCCTACCGTCTGTTGGCGGAACAATGCGATTATCCGCTGCATCTGGGCGTGACGGAAGCCGGCGGTCTGCGTGCCGGTACGGTCAAGTCCGCTTTGGGCATAGGCTCTTTGCTGATGGACGGTATCGGCGACACTTTGCGCGTTTCCCTGACCGCCGACGTGACTGAAGAAATCAAAGTCGGCTTTGAAATTTTGCGGACGTTGGGACTGCGCTATCACGGCGTCCGTCTGGTGTCCTGTCCGACCTGCGCGCGTCGCGGCATAGACGTTGAAAAAGTCGTCAAAGAACTGGAAGTCCGTCTGGAACATATTTCCGAACCGTTGAAAATCGCCGTGATGGGTTGCGTCGTGAACGGTCCGGGGGAAGCCCGCGAATCCGACATCGGCGTGTGCGGCGGCGGAAACGGCAAGGCTTTGCTGTTTGTCCGCGGTGAGCAAAAAGAACCGATCAACGCTGAAAACGCCGCGGACATCGTGGCTGAACTGGCGGAAAAAATGGCGGCGGAAAAAAAGGAGGCAAAATAATGAAAATACAGCCGGCGCGCGGAACGCGGGATATTTACGGAAAAGAGTTAAGCGCTTTTCTGTTTGTTGAAAATACGGCCAGAGCTTTGGCAAAGCGCTACGGTTTCGGCGAAATTCAAACGCCGATCTTTGAGGCGACGGAAGTGTTCGCCCGCGGCGTCGGTGAAACCTCCGACATCGTTTCCAAGGAAATGTACACGTTTACCGACCGCGGCGGCGAGAGCTTCACGCTTCGTCCGGAAGGAACGGCCGGCATCGTCCGCGCATTCATTTCCGAAGGCATGGAACAGAACGTGCCGGTCAAATTATTTTATGCCGGTCCGATGTTCCGTTACGAGCGTCCGCAGAAAGGACGCTACCGTCAGCTGCATCAGGTCGGAATCGAGATTTTGGGCGCCGCCGTTCCTCAAACCGATGTAGAGGTGTTGTGCCTGGGCTGGGATTTCTTGTCGGCCTTGGGGTTGCAGGATCATATCCGGCTGGAACTGAACACGTTGGGGGATACCGAAAGCCGCGCTGCTTACCGCAAAGCGTTGGTCACCTATTTCGAACAGTATAAGGACAAGCTGTCCGAAGACAGCCTGAACCGCTTGGAAAAGAATCCTCTGCGCATTCTGGATTCCAAAGACGAAGGCGATAAGAAAATCGTCGAAAACGCGCCGGCGATGACCGATTACTTAAATGAAGAATCCCGCGCTTTCTTTGAAGAAGTCAAAAACGGGCTGACCGCAATGGGCATTCCTTTTATCGTCAATCCCCGTCTGGTACGCGGCTTGGACTACTATCGTCACACCGTTTTTGAATTCATTACGGATTCTTTGGGCGCGCAGGGAACGGTTCTGGGCGGCGGGCGTTATGACGGACTGGTTGAGGAATTGGGCGGGCCGCAAACGCCGGGGATAGGCTTTGGTGCCGGTATCGACCGTTTGTCCCTGTTGTTGCAGGAAGTCGGCAAACAACCCGCCGAACCTCGGCCGATCGCAGTTATTCCCGTCGGCGCGGACACGCTTTTGCCGATCATGCAGGCGGCGCATACGTTGCGTCAGAACGGGTTCATCGTCGACATGGCGTATTCGGGCAATATGGGCAAGCGCATGAAAAAAGCCAATAAAATCAACGCTTGTGCGGCGGTAATTATGGGCTCCGACGAATTCGCGAAAGGCGTCGTTACCGTGCGCGATTTGGATTCCGGCGATCAAAGCGAAGTCGCTTTGGCGGATTTGAGCGGCTTTATGCAAAAATACAAGCAATGTCAGGGGGCTTAAAATGAGCTTTGAAGAAAAACTGGACGTCGTTCTGGCTCGTCATGAAGAACTGGAAGCTCTGCTCGGTTCCGGCGAAGGCGTGGACGGCGAAACGTTTGTTAAGCTTTCCAAGGAACTTGCGGCGTTGAAAGACGTTGTCGTCGTTATTCAGGCGTACAAAAAGGTGTTGTCCGATATGGAAGGCGCGCAGGCTTTACTGGACGATCCCGAAACAGACGATGAAATGCGCTCGATGGCGCACGATGAAATTTACGCGGCTAAGGAAAAGTTGCCCGAACTGGAAAAACAGTTAAAGATTCTTTTGCTACCCAAAAACGCCGTTGACGAAAAGAACGCGATTCTGGAAGTCCGCGCCGGCACGGGCGGGGAAGAAGCCGCTTTGTTCGCCGCCGAGCTGTTCCGTATGTATGAGCATTACGCGGCCGTGCAGGGGTGGAAATTTGAAATGCTGTCCGTCAATGACACGGGGCTTGGCGGATACAAGGAAGCCACGGCCAGCGTGACGGGACGCAATGTGTTCGAACGTCTGAAGTTTGAATCCGGCGTCCACCGCGTTCAGCGCGTGCCGGAAACGGAAGCGTCGGGACGCGTGCACACGTCCGCCGCGACGGTCGCCGTTCTGCCCGAAGCCGAAGAAGTCGATCTGAAAATCGATGAAAAAGATTTAAAGATTGATGTGTACCGTTCTTCCGGCGCCGGCGGTCAGCACGTCAACAAAACGGAATCCGCCGTGCGTATCACGCATATTCCGACAGGTATTGTCGTCGCGTGTCAGGACGAGCGCTCTCAGTTTAAAAATAAAGACCGCGCGATGCGTATTTTACGTTCCCGCATTTACGACATGCAGCAAGCGCAGTTGGACAAGGAACGCGCGGTTGACCGCAAGAATCAAGTCGGTTCCGGCGACCGTTCCGAACGCATTCGCACCTATAATTTTCCGCAGGGGCGCGTGACCGATCATCGTATCAATCTGACTTTATATAAGATAGACGAAGTGATGAACGGCACGGCATTGAACGAAATTATCGAAGCGTTGATTGCGGAAGATCAGCTGTCCCGTCTTTCCGAACTTGAGTAAGAATGCAGGTTAAGAAACTTCTTTCCGAACTGACGGAACGTTTTGAACGGGCGGGGCTGGACGAAGCGCGTGCAGACGCCAGAGTTCTGGTCGCATTCGGAATCAATAAAACGCCTGTTTTTTTACGGATAAATCCCGATTTTGAGGTCGAAGCCGACGATTTGGCAAAAATACAGTCCTTTGCCGACCGGCGGCTGAAACATGAGCCTGTTTCAAAAATCACGCAGACACGCGGCTTTTGGCGGTTGGATTTTAAAGTGACGCCGGACGTTCTGGATCCGCGTCCCGATTCCGAAACGCTGATAGAGGAAGCTTTAAAAATATTTAGGGATAAGTCGGCTTCTTTAAAAATACTGGATTTGGGAACCGGCTCCGGCTGTCTGGCGCAGGCTCTTTTGTGTGAATACTTTAAAGCAACGGCGGTCGGATTGGACAGTTCCGGAAAAGCCTTGGCGGTTGCAGCGGAAAACGCGGCGGCAAACGGACTGAAAGACCGCTTTTCAACCGTTTTGGCAGATTGGAATGACGACGGTTGGGAAAACGGATTGGGAAAGTTTGATTTGATTGTTGCCAATCCGCCGTATATTGCAGAAAAAGAAAGGGAAACTCTGGCTCCGGAAGTCGTTGACTATGATCCGGCACAGGCGCTTTTTGCCGGAGAAGACGGTTTGGACGCCTATCGGAAAATCGCGCCCGCTTTGCCGCGTCTGCTGAAAAAAGACGGAGTCTTTATCACGGAATTCGGCAAAGGACAGGAAGAGGACGTGCGCCGGATTGTTTGTTCCGCCGGTCTGCGTTTCGGAACTTTCGGTGTGGATTTGGGCAAAATTACGCGCTGTCTGAGCGCTTTTTATGCCGAAATATAAAAAAAATATTGAAAAATCTTAAAGAGCCATATAGGTTAAGCAAAGACAACAAAGCCTTTACCGTAAGAAACGGCGGCTGTTTTTTTATTTCAACAAAGATGAGTATATTTCGATGGGTATGAATCCTCGGGGACGTTCGCGCGGACGCAACCATAACAATTTCAACAACAATCGCCGCTTTAACAACGGCCCTAACCGCAATACGGTCTACGACAGCATCGGACCGGCGGGCAGATTGCGCGGAACGGCGTTTCAGTTAATGGAAAAATATATGTCCGCGGCCAAGGAATTGATGTCTTCGGATCGCGTTTTGGCGGAAAGTTGTTTGCAGCATGCCGATCACTATATGCGGATAAATGCTCTGGCCATAGCAGCGGAAGGCATGCGCTTTGCTCCGCAGAATCAGCCGGAAAGCGAACCCGTTGAAAGTGTTGCGGTATCGGAAGGACAGCCCGTGATTGAAGAAGCGGCTCCGTTGCCCGCGGAACAGTCGGCGGAAAGAGAACCTGAAGTTCCTGCGGTTGTCCAGATGGATCTCTCCGTTCCCGTCATGGCGATGGCTGAAAACGAAATGAAAAACCGTCGCGGCCGTCCTGCGATGAAAAAAGATCCGATTCAATCGGAAGAAGGTACAGCGCCTGTTCCGGTCAAACGTCGCGGCCGTCCGTCAAAGAAAGCCGTTGCGGCGGAAGCTTAACGCTTTTTTCTCTTAAAAAAATCGCTATAATCTGAATTGTCTCCTTGCTAAAAGGGGAAAGCGAACCTATATGCAAAAGAGAAATTTTTATATAGAGGCGTAAAATGAATATAGATAAATTTACGGAAAGAAGTCAGGGCTTTATACAATCAGCCAGAGGCGTCGCGGAACGCAATGACAATCAATTTTTAACGCCCGAACATTTATTAAAGGTATTGTTGGACGATAACGAAGGCTTGTGCGCCGGACTGATCAAAAATGCCGGCGGCGATCCGAAAAAAGCCAAAAAAGACGTTGCCGCCGCGATTGACAAGTTGCCTAAAGTATCGGGAAACAGCGTTGAATGCTATCCCAATCAGCAATTCGGAAAAGTCATGTCGCAAGCCGAAGAAATTTCGGAAAAAGCCGGCGACGAATACGTCACGGTGGAACGTATGTTGCTGGCGATGCTGATTGTGCCGGATACGGAAGTTCACCGCATTCTGACCGATTGCGGTTTAACGGCCATGACTTTGAACAAAGCGATTGAAGATTTGCGTCAGGGACGAAAGGCGACGACCGCTAATGCCGAAGGCAAGTACAAGGCTTTGAAAAAATATACTTTGGACTATACGGCGCGGGCGCAGGAAGGCAAGCTTGACCCCGTGATCGGCCGTGACGAGGAAATCCGCCGCGCGATACAGGTTTTATCCCGCAGAACGAAAAACAATCCCGTTCTGATCGGCGAACCCGGCGTCGGCAAAACCGCCGTCGTCGAAGGATTGGCTCTGCACATCGTCAACGGCGATGTACCCGAAAGCCTGAAAAACAAAAGGCTTCTGGCTCTTGATATGGGAGCTTTGATTGCCGGAGCCAAGTTCAGAGGCGAATTTGAAGAGCGTTTGAAATCCGTTCTGGAAGAGATCGAAGCCGCCGAAGGTCAGATTATTTTGTTTATTGATGAAATGCACACGATCGTCGGCGCCGGAGCTTCGGAAGGTTCAATGGACGCCTCCAATCTGCTCAAGCCCGCTTTGGCGCGTGGCGAAATGCACTGTGTCGGCGCGACGACTTTGGACGAATACCGCAAGTATGTCGAGAAAGACGCGGCGTTGGCGCGGCGTTTCCAGCCGGTCTTTGTCAACGAACCGACGGTTGAAGATACGATTTCCATTTTGCGCGGCATTAAGGAAAAATACGAACTGCATCACGGCGTCAAAATTTCCGACAGTGCGCTCGTTTCGGCGGCGACTTTATCCAACCGCTATATTTCCGACCGTTTCCTGCCGGATAAAGCGATCGACCTGATGGACGAGGCTGCCTCCCGTCTGCGTATGGAAGTCGATTCCAAACCCGAAGCTCTGGACGAAATGGACCGTAAGCTGATTCAGCTGAAAATCGAACGGGAAGCCTTGAAAAAAGAAACGGACGATGCTTCCGTCGAACGTCTGGAAAAATTGGAAAAGGATATTCATGAGCTGGAAGCGGATTCCGCGCAAAAAACGGCGGAATGGCTGTCCAGCAAAAACGCGTTGTCGAACGCTTCCAAATTGCGCGAACAGCTGGACGCCGCCCGTATCGAAGTCGATCGGGCTTTGCGCGAAGGACAGTACGAACGCGCCGGCGAATTGCGTTATAAACAGATTCCGGAATTGGAAAATCGTTTGAAACAGGCGGAAGCCGTCGCGGCATCAGCGCAGGTATCGGCCAGCAAAAACGTGACGACGGAAATGATTGCTTCCGTCGTGTCGCGCTGGACGGGGATTCCTGTGGATAAAATGCTGACGGGCGAACGCGAAAAGCTTTTGAATATGGAAAGTCATATTCAGGCGCGTCTGATCGGTCAGGACGAAGCGGTTAAAGCGGTGGCAAACGCCGTTCGCCGTTCCCGGTCGGGGCTACAGGATCCGAACAGACCGATGGGGTCGTTTTTGTTTCTGGGGCCGACGGGCGTCGGGAAAACGGAGTTGGCGCGGGCGTTGGCGGCCTTTTTGTTTGACGACGAACGGGCTTTGTTGCGTATCGATATGTCCGAATATATGGAAAAGCACGCCGTGGCGCGTTTGTTGGGCGCTCCTCCGGGCTATGTCGGTTACGAAGAAGGCGGCGTTCTGACCGAAGCCGTCCGCCGTCGGCCGTACCAGGTCATTTTGTTCGACGAAGTGGAAAAAGCCCACCCCGACGTGTTCAATATTCTGTTGCAGGTTTTGGACGACGGCCGTTTGACGGACGGGCAGGGACATACGGTCGATTTCAGAAACACTTTGATTATTCTGACATCGAATTTGGGCGCGCAGATATTGGCGGAACAGCCTGACGGACAGGAAATCGAAACCGTTCGTCCTCAAGTCATGGAAATTGTCAAAGCTGCTTTTAAGCCTGAATTTCTGAACCGTTTGGACGAGATTTTGCTGTTCAGACGCTTAAGCCGTTTGGATATGAACGGCATTGTTCAAATTCAGCTGGCGCGGTTGGATAACCGTTTGTCGGAACATCACATCAAACTGGATTTGGACGAGCAGGCTTTAAACTGGTTGGCGGACACCGGATACGAGCCGATGTACGGCGCCAGACCGTTAAAGCGTTTAATCCAGCGCGAATTGGAAAATCAGTTGGCTTTGGCAATTTTGGACGGGCAGGTCAAAGACAATTCCGTTGTTAAAATCCGTGTGGTTGACGACGCTTTGAAAATCGTGGGATCATCGGAAACAGTAAACGGGCAGGAAGTGCAGGACGCCGAATTTGAAGAAGCCGCGCCGCCGCCTGTTAAAGTCAAAAAACTGATTAAGCGTCCCGTCGTGAAACAGCCGGGAAATCCCTCGTTGCCGAAACCGGATATGCCGCAATAAAAAGATTTTTATTAAAACGGGCGAAGATTATTCTTTGCCCGTTTTTTGTTTCAGTTCTTTTATGTCTTCGTTGGAAAAGCGCATACCGGTCAACAGGCATGTTTCAATCAGGTTGATATTTGTGCGCGGCATGTGCATGCCGAATATGGAAGCGCCCGCGAAACGTTTGAAATCCTGAGAGTGAAGCGTTCTTCCCGGGCCTAGAGCAATCCATGCCTGATTGGGCAAAATCGTGTATTTCAGCGAACTGTAATACTCTAACTGACTGCGTCCCAGAGCTGTTTGCTCGATTCTGGTGTAGTCTCCCGATTTGCCGGTTAAAACAAACGAAGCTTCCACCAAACCTAAAGACAGAGAACAGCTGTTGATGGTTGTATCGTGCTGCGCATACATATTTTCCAGTATTTTTGTTGTTTGTCTGGCGACGAAATTGGCAAAAGACAGTTGCTGAGTTGTTTGAAACCGCTGGTTGGCGGCTATCATATCCCATGTATAATCTTCAACGTTTTTCATATAACGGGGCGAATTTAAGAAATACGCGTCAATTTGAGGCAGAATTTGATTAATTTCTTTGTCGGACAGATCTATTTGCGTGTACACGGCGAAAGCCTGCCAGATATACGGCATGAACGGATTTTGCTGGATCGGTGTTTTTAAAGCTTGTCGGGCGTGATATAGCAAGGCTGTTTTCCACTGTTCCCGAGCTTCGGTAAAAGTTGTGTCGCTGGTAAAGCTCCAGTATGAAATTTCCGTGATGAAAGCAAAGGCGGTCGCGGCGATTTCGGCTTCCAGCCGCTGAATTTTATGAGCGGACGAGTTTTTTTGCCTTTCCGGTGAGGAGAGGCCGTTTTTGTTGTAATAAAAAGATACTAATTTTCCCGGCATACTGTTATGTACAACGGACGCCGCCGCATAGCCCCGTAAGGCTTTGGTCGCAGAAGATAAAACAATGGCGGCCAACTGCGAATCAATATTATTACGTACTAAAAAAGTGTAGTACTGCATCAATGTATAGCCGGCTCGCGTCTGGTGAATGACGTTGTCCCAATGGGTATAATTGCCCGTGATGAAGTCGTATTCGTATTTGAAAAAACCGTCCGATTGTTGCTGATTTATCAGAAAGTGTGCGGATAAAGCCAGATAATCCAATACCTTGTTTGGCTGTTCGACGGGGGCAAGAGCTGTTTTTTCATCAACGTTTGTCTGTTTTTCTTTCAGACAGCCGGACAAAGCCAAAACAAAACAGCATAAAAAGCAGACGCTTATTTTTCGGATCATCATTGTTTTCCTTTTCTGCAGACCCTTATAGTGTAAAATGGAATAACGCAAAGTCAAAATGAAAATAATATTTTTGATTATCTCTTGTTAATAAACATGATGTAAGTTAAAAAAATAGATCTGTCTGTTAATCGGAAGAGATCAAACGTGAAAATCAGGATTTTAAAAAAAATCGGGAAAAGTTCTTTTATCCAGACGATTCTGGGAAAGCTGATCTGTCTTTACGTCCGATTGGTTTACAAAACGTCGCGCTGGACGATTGAGGGGCTACGTGACGAATATATCAAAGGCGATCTTTCTTATTTGATCGCTTTTTGGCACGGGCGGAGCATATCCGATATTTTCTTTAAAATGCACGAATCTGTGGAAAAAAAAGTTTCCGTTCTGATTTCTTTGCATCGTGACGGACGTATTATGGCGTCGGCGATGGACGGTGTCGGCATCGAAACAATAGACGGATCTTCCAAGCGCGGCGGAGCCGTCGCGGCGCTGGATATTATAAAGACATTGAAACAAAAAGCGAATGTCGTCGCGATTGCGCCCGACGGACGCAAGCCCGGTTATAAAATGACAGACGGTTTGATTTCTTTGGCAAAAAAGTCGCAAAAGCCGATCGTGTTGTCCGCTTTTTCCGTTAAACGGGGGATTTTACTGAAAACCTGGGACAGATTTCTGGTTCCTTTCCTGTTCAATAAAGGCATCGTTATGCTCAGCGAGCCGATTTATATTCCGGCTGATTTGGATCAGAAAGGCATAGAAAAGTGGCGGCAAATTTTGGAAGACAGATTGATTGACCTTACGCATGAAGCCGATCAGCGAGTCGGTTTTAAAAGGCGGATTTCTCTGCGCACGGAGGAAAAATAAAATGGATTTGATGTCGGTTTCTTTATATCGCGCGGCAACTTATGTCGGTTATCCGCTGATTGCGGCGTATCTGGCCGTGCGCAAAGCCCACGGCAAAGAAGATTTGAACCGCTTCGGCGAACGCATGGGGTACGCATCAATGCCCAGACCTGAAGGAAAGTTGGTTTGGTTGCACGGCGCCAGCGTCGGTGAAACGTTGTCTATGCAGCCGCTGATTCAAAAAATTCAGGAATGTTATCCTTCCGTGCATATTTTGGTGACGTCGGGAACGGTGACTTCGGCGCAGTTAATGGAAAAAAGACTGTCGGGAAACGCTTTTCATCAATATATTCCTATAGACTGCATGCCGCAGGTAACTCGCTTTGTCGATCATTGGAAACCCGATCTGGCTTTATGGCTTGAATCCGAATTCTGGCCGAATATCCTTTCCGTTATTTCCGATCGTAAAATTCCTTTGGTGTTGCTTAACGGTCGCGTTTCGGACAAGTCTTTCGCGCGGTGGAAAAAAATGCCGCGCTTCAGTCGTCAGCTGCAAAGAATGTTCGCAAAATCATTCGGCCAGACGCCGGAAGACGCCGAACGCCTGAAAGAAATAGGCGCCGAACATACGGCGTGCTTCGGAAATATCAAATTCGCCGCCGCGCCGTTGCCCGCAGATGAAGACGAGCTTAAACGCATGAAAAAGCAGATCGGATACAGAGCCTGCTGGACGGCGGGAAGCACGCATGCGGGCGAAGAGGAAATCGTCGTTAATGTTCATAAAGCCGTTAAGGAAAAAATTCCGGATATTTTGACGATTATTGCGCCGCGCCACCCGAATCGTGCCGACGAGGTCGAGGGAATTCTGAAAAACGCGGGGCTGATGGTCGTCCGCCGTTCGCGCAAGGAAGAGATCACAAAAGAAACAGATGTTTATCTGGCGGATACAATCGGGGAAATGGGGCTGTTTTACCGTTTGGGCGACGTTGCTTTTGTCGGCGGGTCAATGGTTCCGTTCGGCGGTCAGAATATTATTGAACCGGCGCGTTTGGGAAAAGCGGTGCTTTGCGGACAGCACATGATGAACTTCAGGGAAATCGTAGCCCGTGCAAAAGAAGCGGACGCTTTGTCCGTCGTGGAAAATGAAGCCGAGCTGACTCAGGCGTTGATCAGTTTGCTGACGGATAAAAAATCATTAAGCAAAAAACAAAAGAACGCGCAGGTTTTTGCTGAAGCCGAATCCAATGTTTTGGATCGTTTGATGCCGGAATTGGACGTTTATTTGAAAGAATAAAAGCAGAGGATAAAATGCCGTTGAAAGCGCCTGTTTTTTGGCAGAAAAAAAATACTCTTTTAGGGCAGCTGTTGGCTCCTTTAGGGAAATTATACGCTCTGGGCGTACGCTGGCACTTAAAGAGAACAAAATCGTACGAAGCGAAAATTCCGGTTGTCTGCGTCGGCAATTTGGTTATGGGCGGCGTCGGCAAGACACCGCTGGCCATCTCTATTGCCGAGTATTTTAAAATGAACGGTAAAAAACCTGTTTTTTTGACGCGCGGTTACGGCGGCGGGTTAAGCAATATTCTGGTTGATCCCGACAAGCATACGGCTCGGCAGACGGGCGACGAAGCTTTGATTTTAGCCAGAGTCGCGCCGACAATCGTTGACGCGAACAGAGCCAGAGGCGCTAAAAAAGCGGAAATGCTGGGGGCGGACGTGATCGTTATGGACGACGGTTTTCAAAATTCCCAGTTGGTTAAAACGTTGTCTTTGGTCGTCTTTGACGGGCATTACGGTTGCGGGAACGGAAAAGTCTTTCCGGCCGGGCCCTTGCGCGAACCGTTGGAAGACGGATTAAACCGCGCCAATGCTTTTATCGTCGTGGGGAAAGATCAAACCGGCGTTCAGGAACGGGTGGAAAAGCGCTATCGGGAAATGCCTTTTATCGCTATGCATATCGAGCAGGACGTTTCAAAAATCGCTCGGTTGTCCGGACAGAAAGTTTTTGCGTTCGCCGGTATCGGCTATCCCGATAAATTTTTTAATATGCTGAAAGAATACGGCTGTGATGTTGTTCAAACGCGGTCTTTTCCGGATCATTATCCGTATGAAGACAACGATATGATGGAAATGATCTCTCAGGCGGAAGAAGCAAACGCCGTTCTGGTGACGACGGCAAAAGACAACGTGAGGATCCCTTCGCGCTTTCAGCCGTATGTGCATGTTGTCGAAGCTTATATGGTTTGGGATACGCCGGACATTATGTGTGCCCTTTTAGCCGCTCTGCATAAATAGCGAATGAAAAAATGACTAAGAAAAAAAGAAGTTTAAGATGGCATATTAAAAGGAAATTTTATTTATGCACCCGCTATCCGCTGGAATTGATCGGGACGATTTTCTTTTGCTTTGTTTTTCGCTTGCTACCGTTGGATTGGGCTTCGGCCGTCGGAGGATTTATCGGACGCCATATCGGGCCGCGTTTGAAAGTTTCCTGGGTGGCGCGCTATAACCTGATGAAAGCGTTTCCTGAAAAAACGCCGGCCGAAATCGATCAAATCGTTGTCGCTATGTGGGATAATCTGGTGCGCACGTTTGTGGAATATCCGCATTTGCGTTATCTGTGCGCGCACTATGACGACAGGATAGAATATGTCGGTTTCGAAGGCATTGAAGCCGTACGCGACGACGGCAGAGCGGGAATTCTGTTTTCGGCGCATATCGGCAACTGGGAAATTTCTTCCGTCGCCGGCGTCAAAGCGGGAATGCCGCTGCATCGGATTTATCGGTCGGCGAACAATCCTTATGTGGAATGGCTGTTCCGTTACTTCCGTCAAAAGATTGCCGGCGTTTTGGTGCCCAAAGGCATGAGCGGTTTTCGTCAGATTGTTGATCTGATGCGCAAAAACGGTCATTTCGCGTTGCTGATCGACCAAAAAATGAACGAAGGGATAGAAGTTGATTTTTTCGGCTATCCGGTCATGACGACGCCGTCCGTGGCTTCTTTGGTCTTAAAACACGATTATCCGGCCGTACCGGTTCGTTCTCAGCGGTTGAAAGGGGCTCATTATCGTCTGACGGTTGAACAGCCGCTTCAAATTGAAAAAACGGGAAATACCGAAGAAGACACACGCCGCTTTATGGAAAAAGCCAATCATGTTCTGGAAAAATGGATTCGCGACGATCCGTCTCAATGGCTTTGGGTGCATAAGCGATGGGAAGATTCCAAAACGATGTGGAAAGAGCTGTATCGCGAACGTCGCTTGTGGAAAAAGGGGATTAAACCTGAAGCCGTTTTTAATGCCGCAATTCAGGGGCGGCGCAATTATGTGACAAAAGTATAAAAAAGTCTTTGACCTGACGGCGCTGTTAGTGGTTAAAATTAGAAAAGAGTTTTCTTTAACCGCGAAGGAACAAAAATGGCCGAAGAACAAATCGCGCAGGCAATCGAAAAAATGAGCTATGAAGAAGCGTTAACCGCTTTGGAAGAAATCGTTCGTCAGATGGAAGCCGGAAAGGTCAAATTGGACGAAGCGATTGATTTTTACGAACGCGGCATGTTACTTCGCCGCCATTGCGAAAAAAAACTTTCCGACGCGCGGTCAAGGATTGATCAGATCACGACCTCTTTAAACGCACAGGCCGTGGGCTTCACCCCCGTTGTCATGGAGAATAACGATGTCTAATTTAACCTCTGCTATTAAAGAAACTTCTGCCGAAGTCAGAGCCGAACTGGATCGCCTTTTGCCCGTTCCGAATACGCCTGAACGCCGCGTCGTCGAAGCGATGCGCTATTCCGTATTGGCCGGCGGCAAATGTTTGCGGCCTTTTTTGGTTTTGCAGTGCGCTCAGTTGTTTGGTGTTGAAAAAGACAGGGCTTTGCGTGTGGCGGTTGCGCTGGAAATGGTGCATTGTTATTCGCTGATTCATGACGATTTGCCGGCAATGGACAACGATGATATGCGCCGCGGTCAGCCTACTTGCCACAAACAGTACGATGAAGCGACGGCCATTCTGGCCGGCGACGGACTGCTGACCAGAGCTTTCGGCGTGATCGCCGCGGACGATTGTTTGTTTGAACCGGCTGTTCGTTGCCAGTTGATAGCCGAATTATCCAAAGCAGCGGGTATGAACGGCATGATTGGCGGGCAAATGTTGGATATTTTGGCGGAAAACGAAGACGATATGGATATGCCGGGGATTATTCGCCTGCAACAGATGAAGACGGGGCGTCTGTTTTCTTTCGCATGCGAAGCCGGCGCCATTATGGGAAAAGCATCGTACGAGGAACGGCAGGTTTTAAAGGATTATGCGCGCGATATCGGATTGGCTTTCCAGATTGCGGACGATATTCTGGACGTGGAAGGCGATGCGGATTCCATGGGAAAGGCTGTGCGTAAGGATTTAGACGCGCATAAGGCCACTTTCATTTCTTTGCTTGGACTGGAAAAAGCTAAAGAACAGGCAGACGCTTTGTCCTATCAGGCGGTGGCGTCGTTGGAATGCTTCGACGAAAAAGCCGATTATTTGCGTGACTTGGCTCGTTTCATTGTGGAACGCCGTTCATGAGTCCAAAAAATCAGGCGGTAAAAGACAAGCCGCTGAAAACAGTTGATTTTCCTCTGTTGGATTCTATTGAATCTCCTGCGGATTTGCGCAGTCTTCCGCTGGACGATTTGCCGTATCTGGCCGAAGAAATCCGACAGGAAATCATTCGCGTCGTGTCAACGACCGGAGGGCATTTAGGCGCCAGTCTGGGCGTTGTCGAGCTGACGATCGCTTTGCATTATGTGTTCAATACGCCGGAAGATAAATTGATTTGGGACGTAGGGCATCAGTGCTATGCGCACAAGTTGCTGACCGGTCGCAAAAAAAAGTTTTGCGATTTGCGCCGGGCAAATGGTTTGTCCGGCTTTACCAAACGAAGCGAAAGCGAATATGACCCGTTTGGCGCGGGGCACAGTTCCACCTCTATTTCCGCTGTTGTCGGCATGGCGGCGGGGCGGGATCTGCAACATGGAAAAAATAACGTGATCGGCGTGATCGGCGACGGATCAATGAGCGCCGGAATGGCTTTTGAGGCGATGAACAACGCGGGATCCATGAATTCCCGCATGATCGTGATTTTGAACGACAACGATATGTCAATCGCCCGTCCGGTCGGGGCGCTCAGTCATCATTTGTCCCAGTTGATTTCTTCGAAACCGTACATGACCGTGCGTCAGGTCGTTCTGGATATGGCGGACCGCTTCCCGCAGTTTGTGAAAGACACGGCTTTAAAAGCCGAACGTCACGCAAAAGGTTTTGTCGCCGGCGGAACGTTGTTTGAAGAATTAGGCTTTTATTATATCGGACCGATTGACGGTCACAGTTTCGAACAGTTGATTCCGATTTTGACAAACGTTCGGGATATGGAGGAAAACTGTCCGGTTCTGGTTCATGTCGTCACGCATAAAGGAAAAGGCTATGAACCGGCGGAAAAGTGGCCTTCCAAGTATCACGGCGTGACGGGCTTCGACGTTGAAACGGGGGAATTCGTGCCTAAAAAGACGTCTCGTCCGACCTTTACGCAGGTCTTTTCGGACACGATTGTTTCTTTGGCGCAAAAAGATCCGAAAATCGCGGCGATTACGGCGGCGATGCCTTCGGGGACGGGGTTGGATTCTTTTGCGGAAAAATTTCCGAATCGTTTCTTTGACGTCGGAATCGCCGAACAGCATGCCGTCACGTTCGCGGCGGGAATGGCATGCGAAGGAATAAAACCGTTTGTCGCGCTGTATTCCAGCTTTTTGCAGAGAGCGTATGATCAGGTTTTGCACGATGTGGCGCTGCAAAAACTGCCGGTTCGTTTCGCCATAGACAGGGCGGGTTTTGTCGGCGAGGACGGGGCAACGCATCACGGGGCTTTTGATTTGGCAATGTTGTGTCCGATGCCGAACATGGTTGTGATGGCGCCGGCGGATCAGGCGGAACTGCAAAGAATGCTTGTGACTATGGCGGAGATGGACGATACGCCCTCCGCAGTGCGGTATCCGCGCGGGGCAGGCGTTCTTTCCGAACTGCCGGAAGAAATCAAACCCCTGAAAATCGGCAAAGGCCGCATTGTCCGCGAAGGGAATCGCGTTGCGATCTTAAGTATCGGCACGCGATTGGAAGCGTGTATGGCCGCGGCGGATCTGCTGGCGTTGGAAGGAGTTTCCGCGACGGTTGCGGACGCGCGTTTTGCAAAACCGTTGGATTGCGAGTTGTTGCGTGAGCTGGTCGAAGGGCATCAGGGGCTTGTAATTGTCGAAGAAGGCGTTCAGGGCGGTTTCGGATCGGCGGTTATGATGTGGCTGGCAAATCGGGGATTGCTTGAAAAAACGAAAGCGCGTTCGTTGACAATGCCGGATTCATTTATTGAGCAGGCGTCTGCGGAACGGCAGTATCAACTGGCGGGATTGGACGCGCGTTCAATCGCGGACGTTGTCATGTCGGTGGTTAAGTAAAGCATGAAACAGCGCGCCGATCTTCTTTTGGTTGAACAGGGGTTGGCCGAAAACGTGTCCAAAGCGCAGGCGCTGATTATGGCCGGCGCCGTTTTGTCCGGCACAAAACGAATCGATAAAGCCGGAGAAATGTTAAAGCCCGACACCATGCTGACGGTTAAAGGAAAAGAGTTCCCGTGGGTGTCGCGCGGCGGCTTAAAGCTGGTTAAAGGACTGGACGATTCCGGCACAGATCCGACGGGTATGGTATGTTTGGACGTCGGGTGCTCGACGGGAGGCTTTACGGACGTTTTACTGACTCGCGGCGCAAAAAAAGTGTACGCGGTGGACGTGGGATACGGTCAGTTGGCGCAAAAATTAAGAACGGACGGCCGTGTCGTTGTCTTAGAGAGAATGAACGCGCGTTATTTAACGCCGGAACATATTCCCGAAGAAATAGATTTAATTGTGTGTGACGCAAGTTTTATCCGGTTGGAAAATGTTTTGCCGAAACCGATGAGCTTTGCGAAAAAAACGGGAGCGCGTCTGATTGCTTTGATTAAGCCGCAGTTTGAAGTCGAAAAACATCAGGTCGGAAAAAACGGCGTTGTGCGCGATCCTCTTTTGCACGAAAGCGTTTGCGCGCATGTTCGGGAATGGCTGAATTCTTTACCCGGTTGGACGGTTAAAAATATTTGTCCCAGTCCGATTAAAGGTCCCGAGGGCAATATCGAATTTTTGATTTCGGCGGATTTTTTGCTTTTGGAAGCACGCGAATAGTAGCATTTCTTTAATATTTCTTTCCTAAAATACAAACCGTATGCCCCTATTTTAAGGATTTTGTCCATGCGGTTTCATAAAAATTTTTATAAAAACAAATTGCTGATTTCTACGACGCTGGCGGTTGCTTTACTGACAGCTCCGTTTTCCGCCGAAGCAAATTGTGTGCTGAATGGAGAAGGGGTGTATATCTGCTCCGGAATATCGAATGTAACGAATATTATTGATTCAGGCAAATATACGTTTGAATCGGGACTGAATGCCGGTATAGATATCGACATTTACATTCCGTCTTATACCTATAACAGTCTTGAGTATAACGGCGACCTGAGAACGGCTTTCGGAAGCAATGATAGTACCACATATCTTCCTTACGGCTTATATCGATTCGGTGCCAACGGCATAGAGATTAAAAGCACGGGAGTTCCGCCGCTTCTTTATTTTGAAAGTCCGGCCGGCGATAACGAAAAAGCGGTTATCTGGGACGCTTCCTCATATACTACTCTTCCTAATGGCGCAAGGGTGCGTATAGGCGGTGTTTCTTTGGATTCAACGCCAATTTCCGGAAATATATTCATTCATGCCGGGACTTTTACCGGCGCCATCGATATACGTAAAGGATCATTAGCACGGGAATATACTTATACGCCGACTCTTGGCACTGCGCAAACCGCAACAATCTCTTCAGAGGGAAATATCATTATTGCCGGCGGAGATTTTTATGCAAATGCAGATTCGCAGATCGTAATGTACGGTAATAATGAAGGCTCGATTTCGATTATGGGCGGTCACTGGAACATCGGTCGGGCGTATAAACCAACCGGGCAAGGTAATCCTTACGGCGAAGATCACAGCGCAACAATGCATATTTCCGGCATAGGAAAAACTCCGGCAGAAGGAAAAGAAATTAACGTTACCGGCGGACAGTTTGATATCGGCGCAGACAGTACTTTATGGCTACAAGGGGCTTCGGGAAAAATACAAAGCGCTGCGGGAACAATGACTTTTTCGGGTCAGGGGGAACTGAAGCTGGATTTCTCAAACTCTTTTTTAATTCAGACCCCGATTTCCTGGACAAGCGGAATAATATCGCAGGATGGCGGCGGAACATTGACGATCTCTCAGCCGGTTACGGTTAAAGAATTCCATCAGGACAGCGGTTCTTTGGTGATATCGTCTACTTTATCGATTACGAACGATATTCATATTGACGGAAATCTGTCGGGAGCCGGAACATTGTATTTGGCCGAAACAGCCAGCGCGACCTTCGGGTATTTGTCTAATTTCGGAACAGTTACTTTGGGGCGCGGCAATTTGATATTTTCAACGGCTCTTCCTTCCGATGATGTTCAGTTGCTCATTCTGAACGGCACGCCTTCAGAAGTTGAGCCGGATGAGGGTAATATTACTATCATAGCCAGAACACGCATAGATACGATCAATTTGGGATATTCGAAGCTGTTTATTAAAGAAGGCGGAGAATTGATCGTCAGTGCGCTACATTTCGATCACGGCAAGGTCATCTTTTCCAAGGATGCGGGAGGATCGCAAAGTGACTTACAGCCGCTGACGTTGTCTAATGACGCAACGTTATGGACTACGATGGAAATTTTGACAGGGGACGGTACCGGCGCTCAAACGTTTAACAATGATCCGGACATTATTCTCTTTCCGGGTATGATTACGGTCAAAGACGGCAAGACGCTGACGTTTGCTGACGATCCGGACGATCTTACCCCCAGTTTTTCAAGCCCTTATCTGACGATTTCTGTTGAAAACAGCGCTGCAGCGGTTTTTGAGGCGACAGAGGTTTCCATACGGGATTTGAAGATGACGTCAGGATCGGCTTCGGTCAACGCCGGCATCTTAAACGTTAATGAGATTACGGTCGGCGAAAGAACGCAGGGGACGGGACAATTTACCGTCGGCACGGGAACAACTGTTTACGCAAACCAATTGCAGGCGGATTACGGATCGACAGTGCAAATCGACGGAACTCTGAATGTTGCGACTCTTAATGCGTTGGGAGCTTCAAATCAGTATTCCGTAATGTCCGGTGACGGAACTTTAACAATAACGAGTTCAGCAACATTTGCAGGAAAAATAACCGGTCTGAATACCTTGGAGTTTGTAAACGCTACCGGGACTTTTTCGCGCTCGACTGCCGGCAACGACTTAATCACGAATTTGTCGGTGGAAAACAGTACGGTTACGATTACTTCCGGCGTATTACAGTTGGATCGTCTGGATTTAAGCGACGGCGTGATTGTTCTGCAACAAGAGACATCAACGCTTGCGTTGAAATTCGTGCCCGAGAATGTTTCGGAATCAGGGAATTCTATTTCCGGACAGGGAACGTTGCAGTTGGTTGACAATGCCAGTATCAGTTTCGGCGGCGGCAATGCCGGTAGCGGTAGCGGCATCGGATATTTAGGCGGTCTGAAAATCGGCAAGGGAACGGCTACGATTACCGGAACGAGCCCGACGATTTTGGGCAGTCTGACGTTTAGTGAGAGCAACGGCGGAAATCTTGTCATTGAAGAAAACGCCACTCTTCAGCTCAGTGAAGCGGGCGGAAGTTGCGGTGTGGGCAGGACGGATCACTGCCGGATTGTAACAAAAGCGGGAAACACGGTTTCAGGCTTGGGAACATTAACGCTTGTCGATGGAGACGGTTCTGAATTTGCGGGGCATGTCGATGGCTTGGGAACATTGAATTTCGGCGCGGCAAACGGAACGATTACCTTTTCTTCTACGGGCACATCTACAATCGGTACGTTTAACGTAAATGGCGCCGGCGCCAACGTTTTGGTTAATGGCGGCGAATTATCGATCACAAACAATTTCGGTAATGCGAATACTCTTGTTTCTGGTACGGGAACGTTAAAACTGAACAGCGGAAGATTTAAAACAGGAGCAAACGAATTAAATACGCTTAAAATCGGAACCGGAACCGTTATTATCGCGGGGGATTCGAATTTTCAAAAGATTATTTTCTCAGAAGAAAACGCCGGTGTTTTATCGATTACGGGCACAACGGTGATCAGTGATTCGATTTCCGTCGGGGAAAACAATACGGTTTCCGGAACGGGAACGTTATCTTTGTCAGACGCAACGGGAACATTCGTTTCCGATTTGTCCGGACTGGCGGCTTTGCAGGTTTCCGGCAATTCTGTCGTTTATATCAATGCTGATTCTCAGGTTAATGACGGCAGCGGTTTGGCGTTATCCGATACCGCTTCTTTAAACATTGCCGAAGGAGCTGTTTTTTCGTTTCAGGGAACGTTGGGCGAGGACGCTTCAACACAGACTTCTGTCGCCGGAGCAGGCACTCTGAGCTTGTCCGGAGCCGGAACGAATGTATACAGCGCGCTGACAGATTTGAACACACTGAAGGGCGCGGGAGGAAGCGTATTTATACAAAAGCCCGTTTCTGTCACGAATTTGAAGGTTGAAACCGGTGCGGCTCTGACGCTGAATAGTGACGGGCATAGCGTTAATCAGATTTTCATCGGAACTTCGGGGAATTCTTCTTCTGATGCAACATTGACAATCGGTGGCAATACAAGCGTTTCCACTGTTACTTTTAACAATGATACAAAAGGCGTGCTGAATATCAACGACGGAAAAACGTTGTCCGTTACAAATCTGATAAACGTAACCGGTACGAATAAATTGGGCGGTGAAGGAAAAATATTGCTGAGCGGCAACGCGGAAGGCTATTTCTCCATGAATCAGGCGTTTGACGGTACCATAGAAGTGGATCACGGAACAGCTCATATTCAGACGAATTCCGCTATCGGAAGATTTAATTTCGCAAATACGACGGGCGGAACTTTGGATATAGCCGAAGGAAAAGTATTAACGGTGGGAACGATCGTTACGTATGGGCAAAACATCATTACCGGCGGCGGCACACTGAATATCAACGCGGACGGATCCGAGTTCCACGCGCCGATCGGCAACTTGGCAAAATTGAAAATTTCCGGAGGTTCCGCCACTTTTTATAATAATGTCAATATAGGAGAACTGACCTTTAACGACGGAGGCGCCGTTACATTGATGTCCGGGACGACGTTGACAGTTTCCGATTTGATTCAAACGACGGAAAACGCGGGCATAGTGAAAGGAAACGGTTCTTTCGTCGCCGGATCAAGCTCAATTCCGTTTTCAACCGGCGGAGAATATTTGGCAAGCGCGACAATCGGTTCGGGAACGTTGAATTTTGTGGGAGATTCCAACGTCGGTTCTTTAAGATATTCTTCCGTTAACGGTACCATCAACATAAATCCTTCCGTTACCGTGTCCATTAATTCCAATTTTTCGGGAATAGGGCGGCTGACCGGTGATGCTTCTTCGGTTTTATCGCTGCAAGGCAATGCGAATGCGACATTTAATCAATCCAACGATTATGCCGGAACGATTAATGCCGAAAGCGGCTCTCTGACGTTTTTATCAACGGCTGATTTTTCAGAATTGTCGCTGGCTTCCGCCACTGCGACATTCAAAGATACGGCAACCATAGGCGCGGTATCTGTTGCTTCCGGTTCGATTGATTTTAAAAAGAACGCGGACATCGGCGTAATGGATATCGGATCCGGCAACGTGCATTTTAGTTCGTCGGCAACGCTTGATACGCTGAATGTTGCTTCCGGGAAAGCTTCTTTTACGACAAACAGCACGATTTCGGGCGGAGGCAGTGTCGGAAACAGAGGGACGATAGATATTGACACAAATACCCTGACGATAGGAAGCGGCAGACTGGTGTTTGATGACGGATCGAATTTTTCGATGCGTATTTCACGTAATGCGACGAATGCCGTCGGAGCGTTGCAAGGATCCGGTTACGGACGTTTGGTTATGTCTGAGGGCGCCGAATTGGAAATCCGTTCGTCTACTCTTGATTTAAAAATTGATTATGGTTTGCAGGTGGGGCAAAACGGAACCCTTTTCCCGTTAATAGAGGGAAGCTATATCACGGGCGGTCGTTTTTCTTTCTCGAACAATCGTTACAGTATGGAAGAAACGGAATGCCCGTTGGGAACGAACGGCGTTTGCTATTTGCTTAAACAGACGTCAACGGGCGGTCAGCTTGCGGCCAATGAATCGGGCAATCAGAATCAAGTCGGTACGGCGTCGGCCTTTTTGGACGGCGAATTGTTTGACTACGGAACACCGATATATAATGTGGCCGAACATTTGGACGCTTTGTCTCAGACGGGAGCGGCGGGTGCTTATTTGAATGCGTTGACGGCTTTGGCTCCGGACGTGACAAACGCGATGTCGAATCAGCCGATAACGTTGCAGTCAAAAATTTCAAACACGTTATCAGGACGCATGAACGGATTGATGGGCAATCTGGGGCATTCTTCCAGAACGTATCGGGATATTCAAAGAATATACGGCCGTTCAGGCGGGTCGCCGTATCGGACGCGCTTTATGCGCTCTTCGGATTATTATCGGCGCGCGGGATATTACGATCAGGAAAATCAGCCTACGCCCAGAGCCCGTCCGTCTTATCAGCGCCGGATAGCCAGAGATTCGGAAGAAGGTCTGGAACAAACGAGCGAACGGAAGCGGTGGGCTAAAAGAAATCCATCTCAGAGCAAACCGAAAGAATTCGGCGCATGGGCTCAAGCGTTCTATAACATTTCCGAATATTTATCCTCTAAAAAGCCGGAAGGATTTTCGGGCAATACGACGGGAATTGCTTTTGGTGCGGACGTTCAGATGCTGGACGTTTTGGCTTTGGGAATAGGATACGCTTCAACTTCTTCAACGGTTGACACGTTGTCGCGTTCGACGGACGTTGACGGTCATTCGTTCTTCTTGTACGGCATGTATAAACCGTCAACATGGTTCATCAGCTCCGTGCTGAACACGGCTTCCATGTCGTATCAGGAATCAAAGAATGTTGCCGGTCTTATGCTTAAGGATAAATATAACGGTTCATCGTTCGGCGCTTCCGTTATGGTCGGAAAAGAGCTGAAATCGTGGACTCCCGCTGTCGGAGTGCGCTATGTAACGTCAAAACGCGATGCGCATCAGGACGAAATCGGACAAAGGATTTCCGGTATTTCGACGAACGTTATGACGCTGGTTGCGGAAGGACGCATGAACAAGGATTGGTCTAAATCGGATACGTCCGATACGTCGTCCGACAAGTCTTCGTGGCACAGCGAATTTGCGGCGGCGCTGACTTATGACCTGTCCGCATCAAGCGAAGACGCGACTGTAAACCTGCCGAACGGCAGTTCATATACGGTCAGAGGGGAAGACTTTAAAAAGATAGGTGTCGAGCTGGGCGGAACGCTTTCCTGGCTGTACGGGGAACACATTGATGTTTCCGCCGGATACAATCTGGAATGGCGGCCGGATTATTTATCGCATACGCTGACGGCAATGTTCAGATACACGTTTTAACGAAAAAGGCGGCTTTTGTTAAGGCCGCCTTTTTTGATAATAATAAACCGAAGTTTGTTCTGACAAACGGTCTGTTTTTTCCAAAATAAAATCCGGCTGAAAGCGTGAAAAATCCAAGCTTTTTCCCCTGTAAAAGCGTATCCGTTCAACCGTTAGAACGGCTCGATCGACTTTTCTGTTTTCCAAAAAATAAGCGTACGTTTCCGCGCCGCCCAATAAAGCGGGCGCATGAAGGCCTTTTATTTCTAAAAGATTTTCCAAGTCATCAAAGTCTTTGAAAAACAATTTATTTTGTTCTGTCAAACGAGGGGCACGCGTTAAAATCAAGAGGGGTTTGAACGTTAATTTATCCTGAAATTCTTCAGCGGTTTTGCGTCCGCAGATAAAACAGTCGCATTCGGTGCTTTTAAGAAAAAAGCGCAGATGAGCTTTGTCTTCCGGACTGGAAAAGTTGCCGTTTCCCATGTCGTCCGCGATAAATCCGTCCGAAGAAATTGCCGCTAATAAAGTTATTTGCATTCCATCACCGATAACAAAGGCGTGTAAAGGTCTTCTTCGGGACTGATTTTAAAGTCCCGCATCGACGCTTTTTCATTGAACACGATTTTATCCCAGTCACGCAATAAAACAATAGGCGTGCATTCGTCGGATTCGCCCATCAGCAAAACGGCCATGGAAGCCAATGCGTCGATCTGATTGACTTGCGTTAATTCCAGTTTGCGCCCGAACAGGTCTTTTTGTCCGCGGAAATCTTTTAAAGGTTCGACGCCTGCCAATCCGACGGAAATCCCCGTTACGCCGTAGCGCAGAGGCGTCGTGTGGCTGTCGGTGGCGACAATGCCTAAATCTTTTATATTGTTCTTTTCGCACAGAAAGGAGCGGATTTCAGCGCATAAACCGTCGGTATTTTCCGGCCACATGATGTAATAGCCGTCCGCGTTGCTGGCGTCGATGCCGGCGGCGGGAATCAGCACATTATCCGTGACTGTCAGATTGACGTTAAAACCGCTCGGGTGTTTGTAGGACAGAAAGCGATCCGCCTCTTGTTTGATTAATTCCGTTTTGTCCGTTTGATCACAACGTACACAGCGCCCCTGATGAATCCCCAGGATTTTGGAAGTGATAAAGACGATGTCTTTTTCCTTTAAAGGCGGCAGAGCGTTCAGAATATCGTAAATATCGTCTTTGGGCGGGTGAACCAAGCGGGTTTTGATGGGGGTAAAACTGAAAGTCATGATGTTCTCCTGTCGGTTGGCAGTGTAACACGTACAATCGGGACTGGCATCACCTTTTTATCGGATTGACCGGCTGTTAAAGTCGGTCTTAGGGTAAGCCGAAAGGAAAAATCATGTCGTTTTTTGATCGTTTTTTTTCATCGGAAAAGGAAGCCTCGTTTAAAACGGCCGCCGTGAACAGTTTCAATTTGTGCTATCTGGTTTCTTTGTTGATTCTGTCTTTGTTTTCCCGCCAGATTGCTTTGTTGTTCGCGCCGAACTATTACGTTTATTTTTATGTGCTATTGCCGGTCGTCAACGGCGTTTTGTCCTGTAGTGTGATCGCTTTATTCTTTAAAGTGATGAAGCGTCACGGGGCAGGACGCTTTCAACGTGAAAACAGAGTGCTGGCAATCGCTTTTCTGACGGGCGTGCTGACGATTTACGCCGCCGGTTCTCAGATTGTTTCTTTCGGCGTTTTTTTAACGGTAATGTACGTTACTTTGGTCAATCTGCGGGATTTCATGCGTCGGCTGTGGGTGTATCTGCAGCCCGACAAAGTGATGACGAAAGAAGATTTGATCAATTTTTCGTCGTTTTTCATGTCATTGATAACTGCTTTTATCGTTTTGAATCTGACGGTTTCTTTTCTGCACGATTTTTTCGGCAATTCGCCAGCGTTTAATTTCAAACCCGGCATAGAGGGAATTCTGGACGCGGTTTATTTCACCTTCATTTCGATGACGACGGTCGGATTCGGGGACGTTGTGCCGCTGACTCCGTTTGCGAAAGTCATCGTGTCTTTCGAATGTGTCAGCAGTTATGTGATGCTGGCGTTGTTCATCGGCGTCATTAACCGCGGCGTGGTAAAAAGCAAATAAGCTTCTTTGTTATTAAGGAAATTCAGTATAGACTGGATAAGATTGATAAAAAGGGAGCTCTATCATGCAATCTTTGCGGGAACTTTACAGAATCGGCATGGGACCGTCCAGCAGTCATACGATGGCGCCGCGCAAGGCGGCTCAGCGGTTTTTGGAAGACAATCCGACGGCCGCTTCTTACCGCGTGACGCTTTACGGCAGTCTGGCCGCGACGGGGAAGGGGCACTTTACCGATCGGGCGATTCAGGAGGTTCTCGGCGCGGACAAAACGCAAATCGTCTGGCTGCCGGAAACGGTTCTGCCCTATCATACGAACGCGATGAGATTTGAAGCCTTAAACGATAAAGGCGACGCCGCGGTTCAATGGACGACGTACAGCGTCGGCGGCGGCGCTTTGCGGGACGAAGGCGAAAAGCCGGCTCAGGAAGTCTACGCGTTTAAGGATTTTTCCGAAATCGTTTCATGGGCGCAGGATCAGGGGCGGCCTTTGTGGGCGGCGGCCGTGGAATGCGAAGGCGAAGAAATTTTATCCTATCTGACAACCGTTTGGAATCAGATGCAATCGTGCGTGCGGCGCGGTCTGGAACACGAAGATGTTCTGCCCGGCGGTTTGCGTCTGGCGCGCAAAGCGTATTCCTTTTATAAAAAAGCATTGGCGCAAAGGCAGGAATTGGCGCGCACGGGATTGTTGTCGGCTTATGCTCTGGCGGTCAGCGAGGAAAACGCCGGCAGAGGCATTGTCGTTACGGCGCCGACGTGCGGCTCCAGCGGTGTTGTGGCGGGTGTTTTGTACTATCTGAAATATCATCAGAAAGCGACGGACAGGGAGATCGTCAACGCTTTGGCAACGGCGGGGTTGGTCGGTAACACGGTCAAGCAGAACGGTTCCGTTTCCGGCGCGGAGGTCGGCTGTCAGGGTGAAGTCGGCGTGGCGTGCGCGATGGCTGCCGCTGCCGTCGCTCAACTGTTCGGCGGGACGATTTCTCAGATAGAATACGCGGCCGAAATCGGACTGGAGCATTTTTTGGGGCTGACCTGCGATCCGGTGATGGGGTTGGTGCAGATTCCGTGCATCGAGCGCAACGCGATCGCCGCCAACCGCGCGGTCGCTGCGGCGGAATACGCGCTTTACACGGACGGAAAGCACCGCGTTTCCTTTGACGACGTTGTTCAGGCGATGATGGAGACGGGACATGATTTGCCCCCGTTATACAAAGAAACGGCTCAGGGCGGATTGGCGACGCTTTATAAATAAAACGCTTGACTTAAAGTCAGGTTTAAGCGTTATCCTTTTTTCAGATGAAGCTGAAAAGGAGAAACGCCATGACGGAAAACCTGACATTCAAATACGGCAAAAATTACTTTTTTATTGTCTTCGGAATAGGCGAAATCCTGCTGTCAATGCTTTTGATTCTGCCGTTTGTTATCTGCCATTGCTGTTGGCGATGGGCGATCTTTTCGTATTGGTGGTATTTGTACGTTTTTCCGTTGCTTATCGGATTTATTTTACTGCGCGGCGGATTGGTCAATTTGCATTTCTGGTTTGCTCACGTCCGCAAAAAGCCCTATCTGACGATCACGGACGACATGATTCTGATTGACGCTGAAACGGATATAAAAATTGCGGACATCGTTTCGATTGCCCCCTGCGGTATGCTCGGGTGCACAATGCTGTGTCTGGAACTGAAAAATCCGCAGGATTACAAGCTGTCCTGGCGATTCAGAGCGGACAAAATCTTTCATAAGAAATACGACGCGTTTGTTTGTCCGGGACTGGTTGCTTCGGATCAAAGGCAAGCCTTTATGGAATGGTTTGAAAGCCGATTCCCGAAATCGGATAAAAAATAACTTATTCCCGACGGCCGAACAGTTTTTCGATGTCTTTCAGTTTTAATTCGATGTAGGTCGGGCGGCCGTGAATACATTGGCCGGAGTAGGGAACCGCTTCCATTTGCCGCAACAGCGCATTCATTTCCGAAACGTTCAGCTTTCTGCCCGCGCGCACGGAGCCGTGGCACGCCATCGTTGCGGCGATCTTTTTGATCCGTTCTTTGAGCGACAGGCTGTCTCCGAATTCGATCAGCGTGTCGGCAACGTCCAGCATCAGCTGTTTCGCGTTGACTTCGCCCAATACGGCAGGTGTCGCGCGTATGACTACCGAGTCGCCGCCGAACAAATCGAAAAGCAGTCCCGTTTTTTCCAACTCTTCTTTTTGCTTTAAAACGGCTTCCTGTTTTTCCGCGTTTAAATCGACGACTTCCGGCAACAAAAGGTATTGCGCCGCCGCGTCGCCGCTTTCCATGTTTTGCTTGATTTTTTCATACGTCAGCCGTTCATGCGCGGCGTGCTGATCGACGATGACGATGCCGTCCTGCGTCTGCGAAATGATATACGTCTTGTGCAGCTGCGCCCTTGCCAGTCCCAACGGCGGAAAAGCGTCGGGATCTTCAACGGGAGCGTCGGCGATGACATGGTCGATTTCTTCGCTCAGGTCGGGGGCAATCGGCGCGGAAAAGGCTTCGTTCGCCCGAAACAGCGCGCGCGTTTCGTTCAATGTCTGCGTGCGATTCGGCCGGTAGGACGGAAATTTCGGCATCGAAAAAGAGGAAGTGAACGCCGGTTTTGAAAAAACGGATTCGGATACCGAAAAGTCAAGCGCTTCGTCGGCTAATGTCGTGGACGTGCGATGTCCGGAGCTTACCAACGCCTGACGGACGGCGGTCACGATCATGCCTCGCACCATTTGTGCGTTGCGGAAACGGACTTCGGCTTTTGAAGGGTGGACGTTGACGTCGACTTCTTCGGGCGGCAGATGCAAAAACAAAACGACGGCGGGAAAACGATCGGCGGCCAACAATTCCTGATAAGCGCCTTTCAACGCGCCCAACAGTACTTTATCACGCACGGGGCGGTTGTTCACAAAGAAATATTGCGCGGCGGCGGTTGCCTTGTTGAACGTCGGCAATCCCGCAAATCCGGTCAATTTGATTCCGTCGCGTTCGGCATTGACTGACACGGCGTTTTCCGTAAAGTCATCGCCGATGACTTGTGCCACGCGTTTGATTTCTTCGGTCGGAGAAACGGGTTTGAAATCCAGTCGTTTTTTCTTTTCGTCAGAGAGGGTAAACGCGACGGACGGAAAAGCCAGAGCCAGCTTTTCGATCATATCCTGAATGTAGCCGGTTTCCGTTTGCGTCGTTTTCAGAAATTTCAGGCGCGCGGGAACGGCATAGAATAAATCCCTGACTTCGACGCGCGTGCCGACGGGGGCGGAAGCCGGTTCCAAATCGTGTTTTTCGCCGCCCTCGATGAACAAAGACCACGCCGAATCCGCGTCGGCCGTGCGGGACGTAATCGTCACCCGCGCGACGGAAGCAATTGAAGGCAGAGCTTCGCCGCGGAACCCTAAAAAGCGAATGTCGAATAAATCGTCGGAAGGCAGTTTCGATGTCGCAAAGCGTTCGACGGCCAGCTTCATTTCGTCGGGCGTCATGCCTTTGCCGTTATCAATAACGGTCAGAGACGCTTTGCCGCCTTCGTTCAAAATGACGTCGATTTTCGTCGCGCCGGCGTCCAGAGCGTTTTCGACCAGTTCCTTTACCGCCGACGCCGGCCGCTCGACCACTTCTCCGGCGGCGATACGGTTGACGAGAGTCGGCGGTAAAAGACGCAAAGTCATATAATTACAGCGCCTCACGCATGCTTCTGGCGGCGTTGATCAGGCCGTTCGTCGACGAATCGTGAGCGGTCACGGTCGTCGATCCCTTGATTTCCGGCAGGATCTTTTTCGCCAGCTGTTTGCCGAGCTCAACGCCCCACTGGTCATAACTGTTCACGTTCCAGATCACGCCCTGAACGAAGATCTTGTGTTCGTACATTGCAATCAGGCGGCCGAGCGTTCTCGGATCGATCTTTTCAACCAGAATCATGTTGGACGGACGGTTGCCGGAAAAGATCTTATGGTTTAACAGAGCCTGTATCTTTTCTTCGCTGGCGCCCTGCGCTTCGAATTCGGCGCGGACTTCGGCGGCCGTTTTGCCTTTCATCAATGCTTCGGCCTGCGCAAAAACGTTGGACAGCAGAATCGGGTGATGGTCGCCCGTTTCGTTCAACGAAATCGCCGGAACGATGAAGTCGCACGGAATCAGATGCGTGCCCTGATGAATCAGCTGATAGAAGGAATGCTGTCCGTTCGTCCCCGGTTCGCCGAACAAAATCGGACCGGTCGTATAGGACACGGGCTTGCCGTCTTTGGTCACGCCCTTGCCGTTCGATTCCATATCGGCTTGTTGCAGATAGGCGGGCAGGCGGTGCAGATACTGGTCATACGGCAAAACGGCGTATGCTTCCGCGCCGAAGAAGTTGTGATACCAGACGCCCAGCAGTCCCAAAATCACGGGAATATTCTTGTCCAGAGGCGCATTTTTGAAATGTTCGTCCATTTCATAGCCGCCGGTCAGCAACTCGACGAAGTTGTCGTAGCCGACCGCGATCGCGATCGACAGACCGATGGCCGACCACAGGGAATAACGGCCGCCGACCCAATCCCAGAACTCGAACATGTTGGCGGGATCGATACCGAATTTTTTGACTTCTTCCGTGTTGGTGGACAAAGCGACGAAGTGCTTTGCGACGGCGGCTTCACCTAAAGCCTTGACCAGCCAGTCGCGGGCGGTTTTGGCGTTCGTCAGCGTTTCCTGCGTCGTGAAAGTTTTGGACGCGACGATGAACAACGTTGTTTCCGGATTGAGGTTTTTCAGCGTTTCGACCATGTGCGTGCCGTCAACGTTGGAAACGAAATGAGAATTCAGGCCTTTTTTCTGATAATGCTTCAGTGCTTCGACGACCATGACGGGGCCCAGATCGGAACCGCCGATGCCGATATTGATGACATCGGTCATCGCTTTGCCGGTCGCGCCTTTCCATTCGCCGTTGCGGACGGCGGTTGAAAAGGTTTTCATTTTTTCCAGAACGGTTTTGATCTGCGGCATGACGTCCTTTCCGTCCACGTAAACGGGGCGGTCGGAGCGGTTGCGCAAAGCGGTATGCAGAACGGCGCGGTTTTCGGTGATATTGATTTTTTCGCCGGAGAACATCGCTTCGCGCGCTTTTTCAACGCCCGCTTCCCGAGCCAGTTTAACTAACAATTCCATTGTTTCTTCGGTAATGCGGTTTTTGGAATAATCCAACAGCAGGTTATCTAAAGAAACGGAAAATTCCTCGAATCGATTCGGGTCGGCGGCGAACATGTCGCGCATCGTTTTCCCGCGCACGTCGGCGTAGTTCTTTTCCAAATCTTTCCAAGCGTTTAAATCGGTTAAAGTCATAGATATATACTCCTGATAAAAAAATAAATTTTCTAAAGGTTAGCAGGTTTTCCGACGACAACAAAGAACAAACTGTCGGGAAGCAACAATCGGGCGGCTGTTTTTTTGGCCTGTTCCAATGTGACGGAATTAATCAAATCGTCGTGACGCTTCAGATAATCAATCCCTAAGTCGTAATATTGCATTCCGGCCAGAAAGGAAGCCAGTCCTTTGCTGGAAGAAAAAGCTAACGGGAACGACCCCGTGATAAACGTTTTAGCGTCGTTTAATTCCTGCTCGGCAGGGCCTTCTTCGGCCATCAGCCGCCATTGCTGCTGAATGATTTTGATTGCGTCCGCCAGTTTGGCGTTATCCGATCCGACAGATCCCATAATCATCGGAGACAGCCGATTCGTATTTAAAAAAGTGTCGATGCTGTAAGCCAGACCGTTTTTTTCGCGCACTTCTTTAAATAAACGGGAAGCGAACGAACCGCCGCCGAAGCTGTAATTAACCAGTAAAGCGGCGTAAAAATCGGGATCATTGCGCGCGATGCCTTTGTGTCCGAACAAAACGGCGCTTTGCGGCACGTCCATTGACAGAACGTCGGTGCGGTTCGACAATTCCGGTGTGATTGCCGGGGCTTGTTTGACATATGATTTTTCAGGTAGATCGGCAAAAGTTTTTTCCAATAAAGGTTTCAGTTCTTCGGCGGAAATATTGCCGGCCACGCCGATGATCAGATTGTCTTTGGCCAGACGATCGCGCACCAGAGAACGCAGATTGGCGCGCGTAATCGCTCTGATAGATTTTTTTGTCGGCTGTGTGCGGCCGTAAGCATGATCTTTATATACCAGTTTTGCCCACCGTTCGAAAGCGACGGCATTCGGATCCCCTTTGCGCGCATCAATAACGGCATACATTTGTTCTTTGATTCGCTGAACATTTTTGCGATCGAAGCGCGGAGACGTCAGCGTTAAACGAAAAAGATCAAACGCTTCCTCTTTGTGTTCGCGCAAAGTTTCCAGATTGGCGCTGAGCGTGTCGGTGAAAGCGCTGAAAGAAATATTGATTGCTTTTTCCGACAGGATTTCGGAAAAAGCTTCCGCGTTATAGCGTCCCGCGCCTTCGTCCATCAAAGACATCGCCAGCGAAGACAATCCGCTTAATCTTTTCGGGTCGGAGGCTTTTCCGCCTTTGAAAATCAAAGAAACGGCAATGACGGGCGTTGATTTTTCTTCAATCAGCCAGGCTTCAATCCCGCTGTCGGTTACGACTTTCCTGACTTCGGGAGTATGAAACGGCATCGGCGTGACCGGCGGCAAAACGGACTTTGGTTTTGTTTCTTTTTTAACGATTTTCTTGCGAACCACGACGCCGGACGCGGTTGTCGGCGCGCCAACCGCTTCAAAGGGCAGGATAAAACAACATAAAAATAACGCGATCAGTTTTTTCATGGCGTGTTCTCCGGCATCAGGTAAGTTGTTACGGACGGAGCCGTCAGCATGTCCTTATACGCGTTTTGAACGTCGGCTAAAGAGACTTTTTCAATATTTGACGGCCAGTTCTTTAAATCTTCGATCGTCATGCCCAACGCGTAAAAACGCCCAATCAGATTAGCCGCCGTTTCCGGATTGTCGTTCAGGTATTCCAGATCGGCGACCAAACGTTTCTTCGCTTTATCCACATCTTTTTGCGTGACGGATTGCGGCGACAAAAACAGATCGAGCTCTTTTTCCAGTTCGGATAGCGATTTGTTTTCCCGCGCGGTGAGAGTCAGCGTAAAAGTTCCTCTATCCAGCATAAATCCCAAATAGCTGACATTTGTTATGCGCGCCGTTTTTTTATCGGAAACAAAATGCTTGTACATTTTTCCCAGCTGGTACGACCCCAGAATTTCCTCCAGAACGGAATACGCGAAACTTTGCTCTTTCTTTTCGGACAGATAGGACGGAACAATGTAAGTGCGCTGCAGAGAATGCAGCCGAACCTGCGGGTGACGCATTTCAATTCTGGAACGCACGGGATAAGGCAGAGTGTATTGCTTTTTTTCAGCGGCAGTCCGACTGGGCGGAATTTTGCCGTAATATTTTTCGGCCAGAGGTTTTAATTCTTCGGCGGTGATGTCGCCGGCGACAACCAGAATGGCGTTATCCGGCGCATAATGCGTCTGATAAAACTGTTTCGCGTCGTTTAAAGTTAAAGCCGACAATTCTTTTTTTGTGCCGATGATCGGACGGCCGTACGGGTGATCGCCCCATAAAAAGACATTCTTTCTTTCATTCAGCAAAGCCGCCGGATTGTTTTCGATACGCATCAGACGTTCTTCTTTAACGACTTCCAGTTCGGGATCAAAATCTTTTTGCAGAAAGCGCAGGTTTTTCATGCGGTCGGATTCCAAAAACATGACCAATTCCAAACGATCCCGCGCGATGCTTTGGTGATAAGCCGTATAATCATTGCCGGTAAAAGCGTTTTCCGATCCGCCGTTGCGCGCGATAATCTGCGAAAACTCGCCGTTCGGAACGGCGGCCGTTCCTTTAAACATCATGTGTTCCAGAACATGAGCGATTCCCGATTTTCCCAAAGGATCGTTTATCGCGCCGACTTTATACCAAATCATCTGCGTCACGATCGGCGCGCGATGATTTTCAATGACGACAACCTGCAGGCCGTTGCTTAAAGTAAAGGTTTCCGCTTCAAAAACGGAAGCGTGCAGAGTTGTCGTCTGCAATAAAAGAACAAACAGAATCGCTAATAAACGCATTATTCCTCCGTTTTTTGGGGAGTTGTTTCTTCCTGTTTGTTATCGGAGTTGTTCTGCGAATTTTTTTCTTTTTCAACAGCTTGTTCTTTCCGTTCAACGGGCTGTTTCGGCTCCGGCGCGCGCAGCATATAATCCGGCGGCAGGCTGAGCGGGTGTGTCGTAACGATGCCTTTCGGATCGGGACCGCGTTTTTCGTCAAGAGAATAACGATCTCCGCAACCTGTTAAAAATAAAAGCAGCAAAACACAGAAAATCTTCATCTTTTATATCCTTATTTTTCGAAGGGAAGAGACATAATGTCGGCAAGGGACAGCACCTGAGCGTAATTGTCCGCGATATTGGCTAAAGCCGTTTCCTGCATTTTGGAAGCGGGAATAACGCGGGATCCGTCCCATGACATAATGTCCCGGGAAGCGGTTAAATCTGCGGCGACCAAACATTTATATCCTAAAATACGAGCGTCGTGGGCGGTCGTCGTTATCCCGGACGACGTTGCTATTCCGCCCAGAATTAACGTGTCGATGCCTTCCGTCTGCAACGTGGTATGCAAAGAAGACCCCGAAAAAGCGCTGGTCGCGTATTTTATTTGCACCAGATGTTTTTTTCCGGGAAGTATCGGCGGGTGAAATTCAATACCTTTGCTTTCCGGAGCAAAAGCCAGACTGGCGGGACTTTTCGCCTGATGGAAAATATGCACGGTTAAAAGTTTGTTTTTATCCGCCCAATCCATAGCATTGAGAGCCGCGGAAATTAAAGCTTCCTGATTTTCAACGGGCAGAGCGCCGGTGAAGTGCTCTTCCTGAAATTCAATCAGCAGCAACGCCGTTTTCTTTTTTGGCAGGCGCGTCAGATCCGGCGTGCCCGATAATCTGCGAAAAATATTGGGCATCGATGTCGTCATTGCTTGTTTTCCTTTTGAGGTTCGGAAAGCTTTTCCGTCGGAGCAAAGAATAAATTCCAAATCAGAATGGCGCCCGCGCCGATACAAATGGCGCTGTCACCGACATTAAAAGCCGGCCAATGATACGTGTCGATATGAAAGTCCAGAAAATCAACGACGGCTTTAAAACGTATGCGGTCAAGAACATTGCCCAGCGCGCCGCCTACAATCAAGCCGAAACAACAGATTGTCGCTTTGTTTTTTTCAACGCTCATCCAGTACAGAATGACAGCGCAGATCAGCAGGGAAACGGTGACGAAAACCCAGGGCATCGCGGGGTGGTTTGAATGAAACATCGAAAAGCTGACGCCTTTGTTCCAAGCCAGAACAAAGTTAAAAAAAGGCGTTACCCGCACCGGCGAAGAATGATTGGCAAAGTAGGATAAAACCCATGTTTTGCTGAGTTGATCCGCCAAAAAAACAATCAATGCGCAGAGTAACCCTTTTTTCATCTGGAAATCCTTTCCGCTATTTCAGAGTCTTTCATGATTTGAGTTTTTAATTCTTCAATCGATCCGAACCGGACTTCGGGGCGGATAAATGTTTGTAACCGAACGCGCAGGCGCTGACCATACAAATCGCCGTCAAAGTTTAAAATATGCGCTTCCAACAATACGCCCTGGCCGTTAACTGTCGGCCTGAAACCGATGTTGGCGATTGCCCGGAAGTCTTTTCCGTCAATGTTAACGCAAGCGGCATAAACGCCTATTCGGGGCAGAATCGAATCGCCGGGAATGATGTTAATGGTCGGGAAACCGATTTTTCGCCCTAATTGCGATCCGTGGATAACATAACCTTCCATTTCAAACGGGTGTTCCATTAAACCGGTCGCTTTTTCGATTTCTCCGTCGCGCAGAAAAGCCCGTATCCGTGACGAAGAAATGATTTCTCCGTTTTGATCACGCAGTTTTTTGACGGTTGTTACCGGCAAATCCGGATATTTTTTCCTCATATAAGCGGCGTCGCCCTGGCGGTTTTTGCCGAAGCCGTAATCTTCGCCGACGACAATATGCGCCGCGTGCAAACCGTTTATCAAAACGTTTTCAACAAAATCGTCCGCGCTCATGTCGGCAAAAGTTCTGTTGAAATTGAAGACGAAAAAGCCGTCAATCGGCAGTTGGCAAATGGCTCTGACTTTAGAACGGATAGGCGTGATTCGAAATGTTCTGCCGCCCGGGCGGAAAAAACCGCTGGGGTGCGGTTCAAACGTCATCAGGACAACAGGACGGTTTTCCCGGCGCGCGATTTCCACGGCTTGTTCGACAACGGCGCGGTGTCCTTTATGGAATCCGTCAAAGTTGCCTATGGCGACGACGGCGTTTTGGTAGGCCGGCGGTATCTTTTGCCAGGAATGAAAAAATCTCATTTCAAAGTTAGTCCCGAAAATATATATTCAAGCGGTACTATATTACATTATTTTAAAAGGTGAAAGATGACTTTCGTTCTTCCGCTGATTTTAGGACACAGAGGCGCCCGCGCCGTTAAAACGGAAAATACGTTGGAAGCTTTCCGTTATGCCTGTCAGGCGGGCATTAAATGGGTTGAATTGGACGCGATGCTGTCTGAAGACGGCGTCGTTATGGTTTTTCATGACGAAACGTTGGAAAGATTGACCGGCAAGGTCGGACGATTGGACGAAATGACGGCGGAAGAGCTTCAAAAACTGTCTTTGAAATCCGGCGGAAAAATTCCGACTTTGGCGGAGGTGCTTGACGTTTTGAAAGAATTCGGGGCTTGCGCGAATATTGAAATCAAGCCGTCGCGATCCGAATTGGCGCGGGAAACGGCGCGCAAAATATGGCAGACGGTTTGTGAAAAAGGCTTTGATGATCCCGATCGGTCGTTTTTTTCAAGTTTTGCCTGGGACGCTTTGGAAGAAACGGCCGCTTTGGCGCCGCAAATCAGGCGCGGAGTTTTAGTCGGAAAAAAATCCGGCGATTGGCGATCCGCAGCTGAAAAGGTTAAAGCGTATTCGATCAATTACGACGCGGATTTGCTAGCGCCGGAGCTGATCGCCGAAATTAAAAACCGCGGGTATCGTCTGATGGCGTATACGGTGAACGATCCCGACAGGGCAAAGCAGCTGCGTTCCGCCGGCGTCGAATCGTTTTTTTGCGACGATCCCGCCGCGATGAGAAAAGCGCTTTCTTAAATTAACGTCTCTGAGCGATAACGCACTGATACATATTGCCGAAGAATGTTTTTTTGTTCCAAACCAGGTTGTCTGTTTTAGGGGCAAAGTCTTTGATTTCATTATACCACAGACTTTCGGCAAAAGGCTCGAACAGACGATTGAACATTTTGATCTGATATTTTAACGGGTGAAATCTTTTCGGCTGAGCATAGTCGATAAAGACCATTTTTCCGCCCGGTTTTAATGCGCTGACAGCTCGTTTCAAAGCGGCGCGCTTACGTTCGTCCGGCAATTCGTGCAAAACGAAATATCCGATAACGACGTCATAGCGTTCGTCGTTGGAGCGCGTAAAATCGCGTTCTTTGACGGACAGGTTGACCCATGGCGCGATGCGTGTTTTGATAAGTTCAATCTTTTGCTGAGAAATATCTTCGATATGGTATTCCCCTTTAGAATCCAATTTTTCCGCGATTTTGCGTTCAAATAAGCCGGAAGCGATTCCCAGTTGCAAAACCATATCGCCTTGGGCGATTTCGTTCGTGACCATTTTCGTCATTCTTCCGTCCATAAAGAAAGAACCGAAGCGGGCAATCCATTCGTTATCAAACAATTTTGAATAAAACGGGCGAAAATACCGCCGGTTATAAACGGTTTTCAGGTATTCCGGAATAGCGTGTCCCTCTCTGGTATAGATATTTCTTTGAATGGGAGGCGTATCCAGACGAATCGTACGGATAGTGTTTTTTCCTTTTTGAGTCATTTTGTTTCTTTTCGTTAATCGATTAAGCCCATTTTTTTGCCGGCAATCACGGCGCCCGTGCGGTTTGTGACGTTCAAAGCTTTTAAAATCGCGGTGACGTGCAATTTAACGGTTCCTTCCGACAAATCAAGCTCGCGCGCGATAATTTTGTTCGGTTTGCTTTGTCCCATCAGCCTTAAAACGTCCAGCTGCCTATGCGTCAGCGGCCCTTTGTTTTCCGGAGCGGCCTCTTCCTTTTCTGTCAGATTCAACAGCTCGGAAGGCAGGTAAAGTCCGCCCGACAGCACTAAATGCAAAGCGCTGAGAATCAGCTTGCTTGAGGAGGTTTTCGGAATAAAGCCGGACGCGCCGATGTCAATCGCCTGCAAAACGTTTTCCGGCTCCGTCACGGCCGACAGAATTACAATCGGCGTGTCGGGGTAATGTTCTTTCAGCAGACGCAGGGATTCGTGCCAGCTTAATCCCGGCATGGCCAAATCGGTTAAAATCAGATCGTAAGGCGTCGTTCCGTCCGCTTTTTCCTGTAATTGTTTGTGATCGCGAACAGTATCAATAGAAAGGTCTTCGTCAAGATCCGATAAAACCAAGCGCAGACCGTCAAGAAAAAGCTCGTGGTCGTCGGCAATCAGAATTTTCAGCATTGGACTCTCCTTTCCATTTAAGTATAGTGTAGCGGAAATTTTCTTTAAAAACAGGAAAAAAATGTCACAGGGAAAAGTTTTTGATCTCGGCCGTCAGGGAGACGGGCTGATAAAGCATGAAGGGCAAAATATTTTTGTTGCCGGCGCTCTGCCCGAAGAATCGATTCGGTACCGTTTGACAACGAACGGCCGCGCCGAATTGGAGGAAGTCCTTTCGGTTTCCGCCGACAGGACGACGCCGGTTTGTCCGTTTTTCGAACAGTGCGGCGGGTGCGCTTTGCAGCATTTGAGCGACGGGCTGTACCGGAAATTCAAACTCCGTTATTTCAAGGAGCTTTTTCCCGCCGAATGGAACGTTTCTTTTGACGAACCGGTTTTTATTCCGTTTAAAAGCCGCCGCCGCGCGACATTTGCCGTTTTCTGGAACGGAAATTCGCGTAAGTTCGGCTTTAACGCGAAACGGAGCAATAAAATCGTGGAAATCGACTCTTGCGCCGTTTTGACGGAACCTCTGGAAAAACTGATTGCGCCATTGCGGCGTTTCGTCTGTGATAAAAAGCGGTTTTATCCTAAAAAGAAAGGTGTCGGCGACGTATCCGTTTTAATGACGCAAACGGGGGCGGACGTGTTGCTGACTTTACCTTTTGCGCCGGATTTCGACTGGCGGCAAAGCGCGGCGGATTTCGCGGCGGAAAACGGTTTGGCAAGGATTTCATGGAGAACGTCCGAACAAGAAGAGCCGGAACCTCTCGCCGTTTTACATACGCCGGAATTAAAAGTCGGGGACTTTATATTGAAACCGCCGGCGGGAGTCTTTTTGCAGCCTTCCGTTGAAGGGCAGGAGGCTTTAACGCAAACGGTTGCCGAATATGTCGGCAAAGCTAAAAAAGTGATGGATCTGTTTTGCGGCGCGGGGACGTTTTCTTTGCCGCTTTTACAAAAGAAAAGAATCATCAAAGGGGCGGACAACGCGCCGTTTGCTTTACAGGCGTTAAAAGAGGCTTCCGCCGGCAGAATCGAAACACAGGAAAGGGACTTGTTCAAAACGCCGCTTTATCCCGACGAGTTGGACGGTTTCGACTGCGTGATCTTCGATCCGCCGCGCGCGGGGGCGAAAGCCCAATGCGAACAGATCGCGGCGTCCGGCGTTAAAAAAGTCGTTGCCGTTTCCTGCAATCCCGTCAGCTTTGCGCGCGACGCGGAAATTCTGGTCAACGCGGGCTTTAAATTGGAAAGAATCCGTCCCGTCGATCAGTTTGCTTTTACGCCGCATTTGGAATGCGTCGTGAAACTTACTCGAGCCGGGGCGTGACTATGGAAAAACGGATTTCGGGAGGAAAAAGCAGATGATTTCAAAGATGACAAGGAATGCGCTGTTTGCACTGCTTTCAGTCATAATGATGGGTTGTTCAACAGTTGAAAAAACAGGAACGACAGAAGCAGGAAAAACAGTCGAGAAAAGCAGACAAGGCTTTTCTGTTCGGGAAATCTCGGACGACCTCTTTGACCGAATGAAAAGGGGAAATACATATAAAAAGGATTGCATCGTACCGCGGGAAGATTTGCGTTATCTGCTGGTTCTGCACAAAGATAAAGAGGGTAATACGCATCAGGGGGAAATGGTCGTTCACAAATTAATCGCAAAAGATGTTTTGGAAATCTTTGAAAAGCTTTATGATGCGGGATACCCCATAGAGCGAATGGTGCTTCCGGATAACTATCTGGCCGATGATGAAATCATGATGCGTGACAATAACTCGTCAGGCTTTAATTTCAGGTTTATATCGCATACAAACAGAATATCAAAACACGGTCTGGGAATGGCCGTGGATATCAACACGCTGTATAATCCGTACCATAAAATCGTGAAGAATGATGACGGCACGACGACAGAAGTAATAGAGCCTGCAACGGGAGCGGCTTATCTGGACAGGACACGGGACTTTGATTACAAAATAGAAAAAGGAGATCTGAGTTATACGCTCTTTACCGAGAAAGGATTTGAGTGGGGCGGCGATTGGCAGGATCGGAAAGATTATCAGCATTTCGAGCTGCCTACGGATATTACGGAGAAGTATTCCGAAAAGTATTCACGATAAAAGCGGTTTTGTTAAATCGGAAATATAAGAAAATGCTGACGGACGAAATACAGAAAAATCTGTTCCTGTTTCAGGATATAAAATACCGCGATTTTCAAAGCAAGTTGTTGCCGACGGTCGATCCAGCTTCCCTCATCGGCGTCAGGACGCCGGAACTTCGGAAATATGCCGGACGGCTTATCAAAACGGGAGATTACGCGGATTTTATCAAAGTCCTGCCTCACCGCTATTTTGACGAAAACCAGCTGCACGCATTCATCGTTTCCGGAATAAAAGACTATACCTGTTGCATAAAGGAGGTGTGCCGCTTTCTGCCTTACGTCGACAACTGGGCGACCTGCGACCAGATGTCCCCGAAGGTTTTTAAAAAGCATAAGAAAGAGCTGCTTTTGTACGTTAAAGCGTGGATAAAATCTTCCGAAACGTATGCCGTCAGATTCGGAATCAAGATGCTGATGGAGCACTTTCTTGAGGAAGATTTCGACGCCTCTTTTCCCGAAACGGTGGCCGAAATTCGGTCGGAAGAGTACTATGTCAATATGATGATCGCCTGGTATTTCGCGACGGCGCTTGCAAAGCAATACGATGTTATTCTTCCGTTTGTTGAAAACAAAAGGCTTGATGTCTGGACGCATAACAAAGCAATTCAGAAAGCGGTTGAAAGTTATCGGATTACGGCGGAACAAAAGGAATATCTGAAAACGCTTAAAATCAGGGGGAACAATGGCGTCAAGTAAGGAATATCTGGACTTCGTTCTGGAACAGTTGTCGGATCCGGACGGGATAACGTATCGGGCGATGATGGGCGAATACGTCCTTTATTACCGCGGCAAAGTTTTCGGCGGCATTTACGACGACCGTTTTCTCGTCAAGCCCGTCAAAGCCGCCGTGGCGATGATGCCGGACGCGCAAAGGGAATTGCCGTACGAGGGGGCAAAAGAAATGTTGCTTGTAGATGATATTGACGACAGGGCGTTCCTGCGCGATCTTTTGAACGCGATGTATGACGAACTTCCCGAACCGAAGAAGAAAAAATGAGAAGAGGGAACATGTATATAGAACTGCAAAAATGGTCGGAAGAAAAGAAAGCGGATCTGATAAAAATTTGCAATGAAGCGGATCGTTCATGGCTTTCAAACCGCATGCCGTTTCCCTACACGGAAAACTGAAAAACGATGATTGAAACCAAACGACTGAATATATATCCCGCGTCGTCGGAGCAGATGAAAACACTCATTGCCGCCGAAAGAAACGAAGAGCTGAAGGCGGCATATACTGAGATGTTGGAAGGCTCTCTGGTTAATCCCGATCAAAGGGAATGGTACGCGCTGTGGATTATCGATCTGAAAGACGGAACTTCTGTTGGCAATTTATGTTTTAAGGGCTTGGTAAACGGTGTTGCGGAAATCGGATATAGTATTTCAGAAACGCATCAGGGGCGAGGCTATGCGACGGAAGCGGTTGATGCGGCGGTAAAATGGGCTTTGAAGCAGTCCGGCGTCATTCGCGTGGAAGCTGAAACGGATCCGGATAATGCGGCTTCCCGTCGCGTCCTTGAAAAATGCGGTTTTATTCCGACGGGAACAATCGGCGAAGAGGGGCCGCGTTTCGTGTGCGGAGGAACTCTATGATTATTTTAATAGCCGGAGCGTCACACACAGGTAAAACCGTATTGGCGCAAAGAATGCTTGAAAAGTATCAATATCCGTATCTTTCCATAGATCATTTGAAAATGGGACTGATCCGCAGCGGCAATACCGACCTGACACCGCAAGATGATGACAAGCTGACCGGATACCTTTGGCCGATCGTTCGGGAAATGATCAAAACCGCGATCGAAAACCGGCAAAACCTGATCGTCGAGGGGTGCTATGTTCCGTTTGATTGGCGAAAGGATTTTGACGATCGGTATCTGAGTTCGATCCGGTTTGTCTGCCTCGCGATGACGGAAAACTATATCGACGATCATTTTGATGAAATCAAAAAACATGCTTCCGATATAGAGTCCCGACTGAACGAAGACGATTGTTTTATTGATAATCTGAAAACGGATAACCGGTTTTATATCGAAGGTTTCCGACACGCCGGCGAACAGGTTGCTCTGATTGATTCGGAATATGAGCGTGTAATCCGAGGGCTTTTAGAGAAATAAAGACAATATAAAACGGAAAGCTGCCTCTTGTTTCTTTATCCGATCGGCGATAAATAAAAAGGATATGATAAATCGCCGTAAGGAGAGAAAGTATGGATAAGACGACAACCGTTACAGGCAATACAACAAAGTTGCAACCGTATCTTTCACAGTTGGCTGTTTGGGCGCTGTCCGTAGGGACCGCTATCGGCTGGGGATCTCTTGTCGTTACCAGCAAAACCTATCTTTCTCAGGCGGGGCTGTTCGGTTCCGTCATAGGGCTTCTGATCGGTTTTGTCCTTATGCTGGCGGTTGCCGGCCACTATCATTTTCTGGCCAACCGCTATCCCAGTACGGGCGGGCTTTATAACTATGTGAAATACATTTTCGGCTATGACCGCGCCTTTCTGGTGGCCTGGTTCATGTTCCTTGTCTACATTTCGATTTTCTGGGCCAACGCGACAAGCATTCCTCTGTTTGCGCGATATTTTCTGAGGAATATGTTCGGTTTCGGCTATCTCTATACGGTGTTCAACTATAAGGTTTATCTGGGGGAAGTGCTGGTAACGCTGGCGGCCATCATTCTTGTCGCTCTGTTGTGCATGAACAGCAAACGGGCGACTGCCGGAACGATGGTGGGACTGGTGTTGCTTTTTACGGTCGGCATTACGGTTTGCTTTGCGGCGGCCATGGCAGGACATGGCAATACGGAAATGACGATGGAACCGGCTTTTATTCCGGATAAAAGCGCTTTCCGGCAGATCATGCGCATCGTCTTTATTTCGCCGTGGGCGTTTATCGGTTTTGAAACCGTATCTCATTCCGCCGCGGAGTATCGGTTTAAACACAGTAATATGTTTCGTATTCTTGTCGCTTCTCTGATTGTTACGACAGCCTTGTATATTTTCGTGATTTTGTTGAGCGTTTCCGCCTATCCCGCAGGCTGTTCAAGTTGGCTGGATTACATTCGCCGTCTGGACGAATTTGAAGGAATAGAAGGGATCCCCGCCTTTTTTGCCGCCCGCTATTATCTGGGAAATGCCGGCATCTATATTCTGATGGCGTCTTTGATGGCGTTGGTGCTGACCAGTCTGATCGGCAATTTGCGCGCCGTCAGCCGTCTGTGTTACGCCGTGGCGCAGGACGGCATTCTTCCTGAGCGTTATGCCGGCCTCAGCAACAAACAGATACCGGTCAAAGCCATTTTTTTGCTGGTTTTTGTTTCTTTGCCGATTCCTTTTCTGGGCAGGACGGCCATCGGTTGGATTGTGGACGCGACGACTATCGGAGCGGTCATCATTTACGGTTTCGCCTCTGCCGCCGTTTCTAAAGCGGCTAAGCGGGAAGGGCTCAAAAAGGTCAGTGTTCTCGGCGGCGTTTGTCTGGCCGTTTGGATCGTCTTTTTGGTATTTCTGCTTTTTCCGGGCGTTTTTTCCGATCATACCATCGAAACGGAAACCTATGCTCTTATAACGGCATGGTCCGTGTTCGGCCTGTTCTTTTTCAACAAAGTCATTCGGAAAGATCATGCAAGAAATTTCGGTAAAGCCATTATTGTCTGGGTCGCTTTGCTGGCTTTTATCGTTCTGATGGCGATGACATGGGCGGAGCGGGAAATCGAAGCCGAAGAAAACGCCGTTGTGGAAGATATTTACACTTATATGGACGGTACGGCGAGCGGTGACGTGCTTGCAATGGACAAAAGGGTGTTTCTTGACGTTCAGCTCGAACGGCTCCATACGGCAGACTATACTAATATTGTAGTGATTACCGCGCTGTTCGGCATATCGCTCGCCGTTATGCTCGCCAACTATTTTTCCATTCGGAAATGGGAAGAAAAAGCGGAGAAAGAGAGAGATCAGGCACAGGCGACCGCCTTTACGGATTCCCTCACCGGCGTCAAGAGTAAGCATGCCCTGGCCGTGCAGGAGGGTATGTTGGAAACGCAGATCATAGACGGCGAAGCGGAGGAATTCGGTATCGTTGTCTGCGATGTGAACGGTCTCAAACACATCAACGACACGCTGGGCCATTCGGCCGGTGACGAGTATATCCGTTCCGCCTGTCGTATGCTGTGCGAATTTTACGATCACAGTCCTGTTTTCCGCATCGGCGGCGACGAATTCGTCGTTCTGTTGCAGGGGCGCGATTATCAGGCACGCAACGAAATCCTGCATAACATCAACGCGAAGATCGAGGAAAACATCGGCAAAGGCAGGGTCGTCGCTTCTTTGGGTATGGCGGAATTCAGAAAGGGCGTCGACGCTTCGATCCATGAAATCTTTAAAAGAGCCGATGCTCTGATGTACGAACGGAAGATGATGCTTAAAGGCATGGGCGCCGTTACGAGAGATTAAACGAAAACATACGTTAACAAACGTGCTTTCGCATTCGCAGGATCGCGATTAAAGGGCTTGCGCAAAGTTCGTAAAGTTTTTATTTTATTCGCATCACTCTGGAAAAAGGAAAAGACTTATGGAAAACGAAGTCAAAACGGCCGAGGATCTGGAACGGATCATCGCAAAAGCACACGAGGCACAGGCAATCTACGCGACTTTTACGCAGGAGCAGGTGGATAAAATTTTCCGTGCCGTTTCTCTGGCGGCCAACAAAATGCGCATTCCTCTGGCGCGCATGGCGGTCGAGGAAACGGGTATGGGAGTTCTGGAAGACAAGGTCATCAAGAACCATTACGCTTCCGAATATATATATAATAAGTATCGCGATATGAAAACGTGCGGCATTATCGAAGAAGACCGCGGAAACGGTATTAAAAAGATTGCCGACCCCGTCGGTGTCATTGCCGGTATCATTCCGACGACGAACCCGACGTCAACCGCGATTTTCAAAACATTAATCGCTTTGAAAACGCGCAACGCCATTATCTTTTCCCCGCACCCCAGAGCCAAGAAATGTACGATTGAAGCGGCTAAAATCTGTCTGGAAGCGGCAGTGAAAGCAGGCGCGCCGGAAGGTATCGTCGGTTGGATCGACGAACCGTCCGTTGAGCTGTCGGATATTTTGATGAAGCACCCGCATGTCGACATGATTCTGGCGACCGGCGGTCCCGGCATGGTCAGAGCGGCTTATTCTTCCGGAAAGCCCGCGTTGGGCGTCGGTCCCGGAAACACGCCCGTCGTGATTGACGAAACGGCGGACGTTAAAACAGCCGTTTCCTCCATTTTGTTAAGCAAGACTTTCGACAATGGCGTTGTCTGCGCTTCCGAGCAGTCGATCATCGCCGTCAAGGACGTTTACGACGAAGTCAAAGAAGAGCTGAAGTTCCGCGGCGCTTATGTCCTGAACGAGGAAGAGCGCAAAAAAGTCGCCGCCATTATCCTGACCCCGCGCGGCGTCAATCCGGAAATCGTCGGACAGCCGGCGTACAAAATCGCCGCTTTGGCGGGAGTCGAAGTTCCCGAAACGGCGAAAGTGTTGGTCGGCGAAGTTACGGACGTAACGCCGGCGGAACCATTCGCGCATGAAAAGCTGTCGCCCGTGCTGGCAATGTACCGCGCCGAAAATTTCGAGGACGCGATGGACAAGGCTTATACGCTGGTCGATCACGGCGGCGCGGGGCATACCTCTGTTCTTTATACCGACGCGCGCAAAGACGACCGGATTAAAACGTTCGGCAAAAAGCTGCATACGGGGCGCGTTCTGATCAACTCTCCGGCGGCGCAGGGGGCAATCGGCGATTTATTCAATTTTAAACTGGAGCCGACTTTGACGATCGGGTGCGGTTCCTGGGGCGGCAACGCGACCAGCGAAAACGTCGGCCCCAAACATCTGCTGAACATCAAAACCGTTGCGGAAAGGAGAGAAAATATGCTCTGGTTCAAAGTTCCTCCCAAGGTGTACTTCAAACGCGGCGCGATTGATTTGGCTCTGCGCGAATTGAAGGGTAAAAAGAAAGCCTTTATCGTCACTGACAGGTACTTGTTTGATTCCGGCATGGTCAGCAGGATTACCGACGTTCTGGAGGACATTGACGTTGATTTCCAGATTTTCTTTGACGTCAAGCCCGACCCCGATTTGTCGACGATCAACACGGCGTTCACGATGGTGAAAACCTATCAGCCCGACGTGTTTATTTCGATGGGCGGCGGGTCGCCGATGGACGCGGCGAAGATTTTGTGGCTGATGTATGAACAGCCGGAAATCAGCTTTGAAGACGTGGCGATGCGCTTTATGGATATCCGTAAAAGAATTTGCGATTTGCCCGCTCTGGGACAGAAAGCGGATATGGTCGCCATTCCGACAACTTCGGGAACGGGATCCGAAGTCACGCCGTTTGCTGTGATTACGGACGATAAAACGCATGTCAAATATCCGATTGCCGATTACGCTCTGACGCCGACAATGGCGATCGTCGATCCTGATTTGGTGGATTCGATGCCGCCGGGACTGTGCGCGGCGGGCGGCATAGACGCTTTGGTGCACGCGATTGAAGCGTATGTGTCGATCATGGCGACGAACTTTACCAATTCGATGGCGTTGGAAGCGGCGAAAAAAGTCTTTAAATATCTGCCGCGTTCCTATCGCGAAGGCAGAAACGATCCGCTGGCCAGAGAAAAAATGCACTATGCGGCGACGATTGCCGGCATGGCGTTTGCGAACGCTTTTCTGGGATTGTGTCATTCGATGGCGCATAAACTCGGTGCGGCTTTTAACATTCCGCACGGAATAGCCAACGCGCTTTTGATTTGTCAGGTGATTCGCTACAACTCGTCCGACGCGCCGGTCAAGCAAGCGGCTTTCGCGCAGTATGAATATCCGAACGCGAAAGAACGTTACGGACAGATTGCCAACCAGCTGAAATTGGGCGGCAAAAACGACGATGAAAAAGTCGATCTTTTAATCGAAGCGATTCAAAACCTGAAAAAAGAAGTCGGCATTCCGTTGTCAATTAAAGAGTACGGCATATCCGAGCAAGATTTTAACGCTAAACTGGATACGTTGGTCGAAATGGCTTTTGACGATCAGTGCACCGGCGCCAATCCGCGCTATCCGTTGATGAAGGAGATTAAAGAACTGTATCTAAAAGCTTATGAGGGTATCGTTTAACCCCTTTTAAAATACCCTCCTTAAGAACAGGTTCCGTTTTTTTTCGGAGCCTGTTTTTTTTCAGAAAGAAAACGGAGAATCGGCATAAAATATAGACAAAACAGAATGTTGTCTTTTTTTTAGATTTTTGTTGACTTTTTTAAGTATATGAAAACAAATGATTTTTTTGATTAACGGGAATGAATTTTTTTGTCAAAAAAATGTGAAAAAGACTTGCGCAATACGAATAACTTCGTTACTATAATCTTAATACGGAGCGTTCGGCTCTAAATCATTTTAACCAATTAGGGTATATTCGGGCGATGGGATTAAATTGGTCTGATATTGATAATTTAGCGCAGGAATTGGAAAAACGTTATCCCGAAACGGACTTGTCCGTTTTGGAACATGACGAATTGCGTAAACTGGTTGCCGGTATCGACGAATTTGACGATAAAACAGTACCTGATGACGACACAATGGAATCTGTGATCAGAGCTTGGATTTATATCCAGTTTCCCGAAGAACCGGAAAAAGTCGGTTCGGGCAACATAGATTAAAGGAGGGGTATGCGTAATGGCTGAAAGTGTTACATCATGGAAATCTGCCGGCGGCAATAATCCGGATCATATTGGCGGGAACGGGTACGAGTTTTCTTATACTGACGGGGAAACCGGCGAAAAGAAAACAATTCAGGTGGACTACGGTTCTTTATTCTGCGATAAAAAACAAACCGGGTATGACTGCTTTATTCCGACATTGCCGAACTGCGACGATATTCTGATTACCCACGGCCATGAAGACCATATCGGCGGCATTGCCCATCTGATGAACTTGAGACGTAAAGAACTTGAGGAAAAAAGAGCCAGAGGCGAAAACCTGACAATTCACTGCACGCCGTTTGCCCGCGAAATGATTAAAAAGGATTTGCAGGGCAACGGTATTCCCAAAGAAGAATGGCCTGTTTTTGATATTGTGGAACCGGGTAAACCGTTTGAAGTCAATGGATTCAAAATCGAACCGTTCGCGATTTCCCACTCCATTCCCGATGCGGTCGGATATGTGATCGAAAGCCCGGACGGCACCCGCATGATGACGACCGGCGACTTTAAGACGGCTCAGGTGCCTTTGGGACAAGGCTGGGACGATAAACAGATTGCCGAGTTGGCCAAAAAGGGAATCGATTATTTGTTTATCGATTCAACCTCTTCCATTCAGCAGGGCGAAACAATCGGCGAAGCGGAAGTCAAAACGGGGTTGAAAGAAATCTTAAAACAGTCTCAGGGCGGTCCCGTTATTTCCGGCGTTATTTCGTCCTCCTGTCACCGTTTGCACACGATAGCGCTCGCGTTGGCCGAGGAAGCTATAGAACGCGAACAAAAATTCAGAGAAGAAGGTTGGCCTGCTGCCGAACCTCAGCCGCGCGTAATGATTTTGGACGGCGCTTCTCTGCTTCTTGCCCGCCGCGCGATGAACGCCTGCGGTTATAAATTGGAAGATATTATTAAAAAAGAAACGGGCGTCGATATTAAAATTGTCGCGTCCAATTCAAAGACGGCGCACCGGACTCCGCCCGATCAGAGATTCTATGTCTGCACCGGCACACAGGGCGAGGAAGCTTCCCTGCTGAAAATCGCCGAAGGACGCAATAAAGAAATTTCTTTGGACGAAATGCGCGCCGTCGGCGGTGAGGATATGCCTATTTATGTTTACGATTTGCAGTCCTGCATTCCGGGTAGCGAAGCAAAACATCAGGCTTTGGAAGAAAAATTCAAACAGGCCGGTTGCAAGACGTATTTCCCCAGTCGCTATAAACCGAATGAATATACGGTTCACGCTTCCGGTCACGCCAGCGCGGGCGATGTGGCGAAAATCTGCAAGATTTGCGCTGAAAATTCTCCTCGTCCGACAATGGTTGTGCCTATTCACGGGGATCCGCAGCAACGCCGCAACGTGATGAAAATCGCGCAGGAAAACGATTTAACGGCGTGCATTTTCCCGAATATGGTGGAAATGAATTCGTTGGGTAATAAAGTCATCAGTTGGGAAGTCGCGGATAAATCGGAAGAATGGATCGGCGTAAACGATCTGAACAATGATTTCCGCCGTCCGTATTATATGTATGACAAGGTTGAATACGATGCGGAAACAAAGCAGCGGATAAAAACCGATACCTATAAATACAAAAAAGCTCCCAGAAAACCGAAAGAAGAAGAAAATGCGGACGCGCCGAAAGAAGAAATAAACGAAACAGAGAAGAAAAATGTTTCGGCCAGAAAGAAAGCGGAGCCTAAGCGTTCCGAAAAAGATGACGCGAAAGCTCAGCCGAAGGCAGACAAAAATAATGCCGACGTCATTGCGCAGGAAGTTATGAAGAGAAAACGCGCAAAAGGCAAATAAATAAAAAAGCCGGATATTTTATCCGGCTTTTTTTATGACTCCCTTTTAACCGATTTCCTTAAACATGGCGATCGCATTTTGTTTCTGCAAAGGATCGGAAACAACGATGCCGCCCATATTGAATCCGTCTTTGTTTGTAAAACGATGCTGCAATTCGCGCAGGCGGTGACCGTAGCGTTCGCGCAATTCCAAAGCGGCGGGTTGCACATGAACGTTGATGACGTTGTGGTGGCAATAAACATAACTGGCGATCGGAAATAAAAAGGCGGAGCAAAGAATATCGCATAATTGCAGTCCGGCCAGATTATTGCTGTGTCCGAAGCACGGCATTTCGACAATGTTTTGGTACAAAGGATAAAGTTGTCGGAATTTTTGAGTAAACACGGAATGGGACAGGTTAATGTTTTTCATATAGTCCCGGCTGTCCGCAATGACAATGCCGTAATCGCTTTCCTGCTGCAAATAGTTGTCAAAGTAAGTGTATATGCTTTGAATCGAAGACGTGTAAACAGCCTTGCCGTTAAACGCTTTGCCGGGAATTTTTACCCAAATCCGGCCGACGATGCGAATATTGTATTTATAGAACAGATCAACAACCCGGTCTAAAAAGCCGATTGCGTGCCGTTTGATTTTTTTGCTGCCGCGCATGGCGTTGCGGCGCAGGTCGGCGCCTTTGATTTCGGGAATGATGCGATCCAAAAATTTATCCGTCGGATAATTCAATCCGGGATAATAGCGATGCTTCAGTTTGATAAAGTCGTGCGTCAGACTGTATAAATCTTCATGGTCGATAAAAATGCCGGCAATGGCCAACACAGGCTGATGATTGTCTTTGGGCGCGGAGTTGACCGGCAAAGTTCCCAAATCGCCTGATTCATCAATATAACAGATCTTGACCAAAAAGCCCTCCCGACACAACTAAGGCCACCGATCGGTGGCCTCAGGATTTGACAGCCATATAGGACTGCTGAAAAAAATTACTTGATTAGGATACGAAAAAACGCCTTTAATGTCAAGAACAAAGGTCTGAAAATGGAATGGAAACTCCGGTTGAAGCTTGATTTTGAACGGGACTGCGCTTTAATCGTTATGAATGAAGCGCAAAAGCATTTTTCGTTTTCTCCGTCCGAACTGATGACGCGCCGTCTGGCCGTGCACGAAGCGGTGACGAACGCTTTGAAATACGGCGGCGAAGCGGCTTTAACCGCTGTCGGAAACGGAAATAAGATGCGGGTGGAAATCCGTCAGAAAAATAAAATTGTTTTTCCTGCAGATCCGTCGTCTTTCAGGGGAACGGCTTTGATTCGACGTTATGCCCGGGAAACGGAAATATCGGACGACGGACGGACGTTAATTCTGCGCTTTTATTAAAATTTTTTTAGAGTTTGTCTGATAAAATCATTCCTATGAATCAGATAAAGCACCCTCTTAAAGCGTTTTGCACGACAAAGCCGATGCCGTGCGATTATTTCCCCGATCGTTTGGAATCCAAAACGGCGGCGGATTTAAACGGGCCGGCGGCGCAAACGTGGGCGAATGTTCTTTCGCGCGCGGGGTTCAGGCGATCGCACGGTCTGTGTTATATTCCGTCCTGTCCTGTCTGCCGCGCATGCGTTTCCGTGCGAGTTCGCGTTCAGGACTTTATTCCTTCCAAAACAATGAAAAAAGTTTTGCGACGCAATCAGACCGCGCATTTGTCCGTTGTGCCGAACGTGGCGACGGCGGAACAGTATGAACTGTTTAAAGCTTATCTGTCGGCGCGTCACGCGGGCGGAGAAATGGAAAAAATGCAATACGAGGAATATCGCGCGATGGTCGAAGAATCGCCGATCGAAACGGATTTGCTTGAGCTGCGGGAAGAGGGAAGATTAATCGCCGTCATGTTGGTTGATTCTTTTGATGACGGCTTTTCGGCGGTTTACAGCTTCTTTGAGCCGTCTTTAAAGAAGAGAAGTCTCGGCACATTTATGATTCTGGAAATCATTCGGCAGGCAAAAGAAGCTCATAAGCCGTATGTCTATCTGGGTTACTTGATTAAAGGGCTGTCCAATATGGCGTATAAGGAACGGTTTGCGCCGTTGGAATATTATCGGGCGGGCGAATGGATCGGTTTACTCGCCGATTAAATGCAGAACGATGTGCCGGATATGCGCCTGATCGCGGTGTTCGCACAAATAAACCGCCTGCCAGGTTCCCAAAGCCGTTCTTCCGTTCGTAACGGGAATGTTCAGGCTGACGTTCGTCAACGCCGTCCGGATATGCGCGGGCATGTCGTCTTTGCCTTCGTAGGTGTGGACGTAAAGGGAATTGTCCTGCGGAACGGCGCGGTCGAAGAACCGGCGCAAATCGGATAAAACGTCGGGGTCGGCGTTTTCCTGAATGATCAGACTGGCGGAAGTGTGTTTGATAAAAACGGTCAGCAACCCCGTCTGAATACCGGAGTTATGCACGCACCGCTCTATCGCGGGAGTGATATTGGTAAATCCCGCCGGCGTGGATTGAACGTCAAGAGTGAACTGAGCCTGCTTCATTTATATAAATTTCTTTCGTCGATTTGTTTGGCTTCCTCTTCTTTCAGCAGAGGTTTGACGCCGGCTTCGTCAATCGGCAGGTTTTTGACGTGTTTGCAGGACGCCATGTATTCGCGTTTTACCTGATAATCTTTTGTTTCGGCGATCAGGACTTGTTTGGCTTTTGACAGAAAAGGACGGACATCGGGGTGGATAAAGTCCAGCAAAACGGACGATTGCGGCGTTCTGTACAGCAAAGCGTGCTCGCCGCCGTCATAAATTAAAACGGGCGAGCTCGGTTCATCTTCTCTGGCGTGCATGGAAATCATCAATTCGTCGTATTTGTTCAGATGGACTTCGTAAAAAGATTCTTGTTCCGGTTTTTTGGCCACGATTATTGTCCTTTCAGGGATTAACTGAAAGTCAGTATAGCTTTTTCGAATTTTTCCCGCAAGTCAACTTCGGTCTTTCATTCCTGATTTGGCATGATATTATGAAGGCAGGAATTTTATTTTTTCAGGAGGTTGATCCATGCACCCATGGCATGACGTTGAGCTGATCGGCAAAGTCCCGCAATTCGTTCCGGCGGTGATTGAAGTCCCCAAGGGATCAAAGTATAAATACGAGCTGGATAAACCCAGCGGTCTGATTCGCGTCGATCGAGTGCTTTATTCCAGTGTTCACTATCCCGCGAATTACGGTTTGATTCCCCGCACATACTGCGAAGATCACGATCCGTTGGATATTCTGGTGCTGGGACAGGAAGCCGTTTTTCCGCTGACGATTATGGTGGCGCGTCCGATTGGCGTGATGAAGATGGTCGATCAGGGCGAAGCGGACGATAAAATTATCGCCGTTCATGCCGACGATCCGGAATACGCGCACTATTCTTCGATTGACGAACTGCCGCCGCACCGCATGATCGAAGTGCAGCGCTTTTTTGAAGACTATAAAAAACTGGAAAACAAAAAAGTCGTCGTCGAAGGCTTTTTAAATCAGCACGAAGCTTTTAACGTGATTATGAAAGCTGTTGCCGAATACGAAAGAATAAAAACGTCTTTGCCCGGCTATAAGGTGAAAGTCTAGAATTCTGACAGTCATAAAAATACTGCCGGAGCAAAACGTCGGCAGTATTTTTTATGCTAAATCTTTAAAGCGGGCTTCTTTTCGTTTTCCAACGCCTGCGTGATTGCTATGGAAAGCTGATCCGCGCAGGAAGTGCCTTTTCCGGCGCAGTCCGTTCCTTTTAATATTTCAACTGTTTTGACCGCGTCCGCGCCTTCCAGCAAACGGCCGATCGCCGCCAGATTGCCGGGACAGCCGCCCATAACGCGGACATTGTGCAGTTTGCCGTCTTCAATGTCGAACGTCATTAAACGGGAGCAAACGCCGCGGGGGGTATAAGTATAATTTGTCATTGTTTCTTTCCTATAAAAAAAGCCCCGCGCGGGGCTTAAATTCAAATGGGGCGAAAGATGAGATTCGAACTCACGACATCCGGAACCACAATCCGGCGCTCTAACCAACTGAGCTACTTTCGCCGCCGTAACGTCTTATCTACTGTTTTTAAGCAAAAGTGTCAATAGAATATTTTCCGAAATTCCCTTATTTTTGTTTTCCTTTCGGGCGTTTTCATGTATCTTCTTTGGCCGGAGGTGCGGCAATGAAAAAGATTGAAGCCATTATCAAACCGTTCAAACTGGACGAAGTCAAAGACGCTTTGCAGGAAATCGATATTCAGGGCATCACGGTTACGGAAGTCAAAGGATACGGTCGGCAAAAAGGCCATTCGGAACTTTACCGCGGGGCGGAATACGTCGTCGATTTCGTACCGAAAGTCAAGCTGGAAATCGTTGTTGAGGACGAACGGTGCGAAACGGTGGTGGAAACGATCGTTCAGGCCGCGCGCACCGGAAAAATCGGCGACGGTAAAATCTTTATCGTGCCGGTGGAAGACGCCATTCGCGTCCGCACATTGGAACGCGGTGACGACGCTTTGTGATTTTAAAAAAGGAATAAAAAAGTGAAGGATATTAAAGACGCAGAAGGTTTATTACAGTTCATAGCCGAAGAATCAATCACTTACGTTGATTTTCGTTTTACGGATTATAAAGGGAAGTGGCATCACGTCAGCTATCACCAATCCGTACTCGACGAAGATTTTCTGGAGGACGGATTGCTGTTCGACGGTTCTTCTATGCCCGGGTGGTGCATCATCAATGAATCCGATATGCTTTTGAAACCGGATTATACCACAACGGGAATAGATCCTTTTGCGGCTCAGAAAACGGCGTTTGTCATCTGCGATATTCTGGATCCCATTACGGGACAGGCGTATCCCCGCGATCCGCGCTCCACGGCGAAAAAGGCGGAAGCTTATCTGGCTTCAACCGGCGTGGCGGATGCTGTTTATGTCGGGGCGGAAGCGGAATTTTTTGTTTTTGACGATGTAAAAACGTGCGTTTCGCCCGAAAAAATATCCATTGAAATCAATTCAATCGAATCCGACAGCATGGCGGACAAGGACATTGTCGGCGGTAACACCGGTCACCGTCCGGGAGTCAAAGGCGGTTATTTCCCGTTGCCTCCGATTGATTCGGCAAACGATCTGCGCGCGGAAATGCTGACGGTGATGGCGCAGCTTGGACTGCCGGTCGATAAGCACCATCACGAAGTCGCCGCGTCTCAGCAGGAGCTTGGTTTCGCGTTCGACAGAATGATTAAAACGGCCGACAATTTGCAATTATACAAATACGTCGTCCGCAACGTCGCCGACCAATACGGCAAGACGGCAACCTTTATGCCGAAACCCGTCATGGGTGATAACGGTTCGGGCATGCACACGCACATGTCGTTCTGGAAAGGCGACAAACCTTTGTTCGCCGGAACGGGCTATGCCGATCTGTCCGACAAGGCGCTTTACTTCATCGGCGGCATTATCAAACACGCCCATGCGGTTAACGCGTTCACCAACCCGACGACCAACAGCTACAAGCGTCTGGTTCCCGGTTTTGAAGCGCCCGTATTGCTGGCGTATTCGGCGCGCAACCGCTCGGCCGCCTGCCGGATTCCGTACGGTTCCGGTCCGAAAGCCAAGCGTGTGGAAATCCGTTTTCCCGATCCGACCGCTAATCCGTATCTGTGCTTTGCCGCTTTGATGATGGCGGGGCTGGACGGCATTGAAAACAAGATCAATCCGGGCGAACCGATGGACAAAAACCTGTACGATCTGCCGCCGGAGGAACTGAAAGACGTTCCGTCCGTCGCGATTGATTTGCGGCAGGCTCTGGACGCTCTGGACGCCGACCGCGCTTTCCTGAAAAAAGGCGACGTGTTCACCGACGAGCTGATCGATTCGTATCTGGAAATTAAGCGTGCGGAGCTTAAAGAATTCGACAGGACTCCGCATCCGCTTGAATACAAAATGTACTATTCGCTTTAATATGATGCGCCGCGCCGTTCTGATACTAGGGATTGTTTTCTGGCTCTGTATCGGAGCGGCGCGCGCCGAATCGCTTTCTTTGGTGCGTGACGAGGAGATCGAACGCGCCATTTCTTTTTATCTGACGCCGCTGTTTGAACAGGCCGGATTGGATCCGAAAGCAATGGAAATCCATCTGGTCAAAGACGATACGATTAACGCATTCGCGGCCAAAGGGTTGCATGTTTTCATTCATACGGGACTGATTTTAAAAGCGGACAACGCGCAGGAAATCATTGCCGTTTTAGCCCATGAAACGGGGCATATCTCGGGCGGGCATATCGTCCGATTGTATGAAAATATGCGAATCGCTCAGCGCAATATGCTTCTGTCGATGATTTTAGGCGCAGTTGCGGCGGCGGCGGGCGGCGGAGCCGATGTGGCCGTCGGAGCCGTGCTAGGCGGTGCCAATACGATGCAGAGCGCGTTTGCCGCTTACCGTCGGACGGAAGAAAACGCCGCCGATCAGACTGCCGTTTCTTTGTTACAAAAAACGGGGCATGATCTGTCCGGTCTGGAAACGATTATGCGCAAACTGAAGGCGCAGGAAAGCTATCAGGCGACGGACGATTTTGTGCTGTGGCGTTCGCACCCCGCGGCAAAAGAACGCTTGGACATCATCTTAAATCAGCAAAAGACGAAATTTTCCCCCGATCAAAAAAGAATGAAAAAGGAAAACGCTTTGTTTGATCGGATTAAGGCAAAATTGACGGGATTTTTATATCCGACCAAAAAAACTCTGGAGCGTTATCCCAAAACGGATACCGGCTTGCCGGCTCGTTATGCCCGCGCGATTGCCGCGTATAAAGACGGTTTGTTTAAAGACGCTCTGGTGCAAGCGGACTCTTTGATTTTCGATTATCCCGACGATCCGTATTTTTACGAGCTGAAAGGACAGATTCTGTTTGAAACCGGTAAAGCGGCGCAAGCTGTCGAACCGTATCAAAAAGCCGTTTCTTTGTTGCCGGATTCCGCTTTATTACGGCTGGGATTGATTCAGGCGCAAATCGAAAAGGACGATGCCGACGCTTTGATCGAGGCCGAGAAAAGCCTGTCTCTTTTCACAAACATGAGTCATGAAATTCCGCTGATTTGGCGATTGCAGGCCGTAGTATACGGCCGCACGGGGCGGCAGGGGCTGGCTTCGTATGCGTTGGCGGAATACAATCTGGCTTTGGGGAATAAAAAACAGGCGGAAAGCTTTGCCAGACGCGCAGCGGAAACGTTGCCAGAAGGAATGCCGGCGCAGTTAAGAGCGCAGGATATACTCCACAGCCTTCAGGATAAAAAATCGAAAAATAATCCGAAAAGATAATTGTTTTAAAAAAACTGTTTTTAGTGTATTATCCTTAACTTAGAGTTTCTATAAGAGAGGGTAAAACTGTTATGTTACGTAAAACGTTAGTATTGTTGGCATTAGTTGCCGCTGTTATTCCGGCTTCGGCTCAGGCTAAATTTCTTCAGTTTGGTATGAATGAGGAAGAAGTGAAGGCGGTTGTTAAGGATTATCTGCTGAAGAATCCTGAAATCGTTAAAGAAGCGATGGATAATTATGCCGCTAAAGAAGCGGAAATGAAAAAGCAGGCGGCCATTGCCAAATTAAAAACGCATCGCGCGGCTTTGGAACGCGATCCGAAGACTCCTGTTCTGGGAAATCCGGACGGCGACATCACGATTGTTGAATTTTTTGATTATAACTGCGGTTATTGCAAGCTGATGTTCCCGAAGGTGTGGGAGTATGTTCAGAACGACGGCAATATTCGTTGGGTGCTGAAAGATATGCCGTCTTTGGGCGAAACCTCGACATCTGCCGCTAAAGCCGGTTTGGCCGCTGAAAAGCAGGGCAAGTATTTCGAAATGCATCAGGCGATGATTACGCATAAGGGATCTCTGACGGAAGAAGACATCGTTGCTTATGCCAAACAAGTCGGCCTGGATATGAAGAAATTTGAAGCTGACCGCAAAGATAAAGCTTTGGACGGCATTCTCAGAGCTAACAGAACTCTGGCCGGCAAGTTTGAATTTTTCGGCATTCCCGATTTCATCATCGGCGACTTCATTTCTCACGGCGCTATGATGGGCGACGAATTGGATACCAACGTCACCGCCATTCGTGAAAAAGCCGCGAAATAAACAGAATAATTAAAAAGACAAAAAAACGCCGGATTTTTCCGGCGTTTTTTTATGCGTCCGTTTTATGAATTTTTATTCGTGCTGCAATTCCTCGTCTTTTATTTCCGTTTGCAAAGAAGGATCCAACGGTTTGAATTCTTCTTTTTTCGGCGCTTCTTCAACGGCTTTCCCGTCCTCTTTGCTCAGGTCTCCTTCATCACGGGTCATCATTCCGAACATGGAACGGATTGCGCCCGGAGCCAAAGCCGAAAAAGCGTTTACCGAAACGTCCGGAGAAGGCAGTTTCCCCTTGATCGTATATGTCGGCGCAATCAGGCCGCCGCCTTTTTCGCCGGAAAACAGCCCGCCGATCAAAGGAATTTTTCCCAAAAGGCTGTTTACCGAATAAAACGGAACAATGGAGCCGTATAAGTTCATATAACCTGTTTCGCGATAATATTTTCCGTTTAAAGTAATGCCTAAAGAGGAGCCGGAAACAAGTGCGGATTCTATCGTCAGGCTTTCATTGTCGGTCGTAAAGGGGATTTCTCCTTCGTCAAAAAACAAGCCTTCTCCGCGCAGAGTATCTAAAATTCCCGTCAAAGACGTCATTTGCAGGATTTTTATCAGCATTTGATCGTTTTCTATATAAAAATCGGAAATGTTCAGCGCCCCTTTTGTTCCGATTCCGGGGGTATAAAAGCCGTTTAATTTCAGTTGTCCGCCTTTGACTGTGGAAATATAATCCAACGCTTTCAGAATATATCCGGCGTCTTCTGACGTCATGGAAATGACGTAAAGGCCTTCTTTATCCGCAGGACTGAGTGTCAGATGCTGCGGGACTTTTTTCTCTCCGACATATCCGTCTGCCTTTATATTTTTCCACTCGTTCTGATAAAAAGCCGAAAAGGAATTGTTTTCCGAATACCCTTGTTCGCTTAACCACAGTTTATCGATAAAAGCGCTGATTCGTATCGTAACGGGAGTTTCTGCCGCAGTCTCTTCTTTCGGGCGGATATTTAAAGATGTTCCCTGCTTTATCAGGCGGGAAATGTCTAAATCGCTACCGCCGAATTCAATGGAAATATCACTGTTTTTTTCAAAAGCGACTTTTATGTTCGCTTTTGTGCGTTCGGCCTTGATGGATTCTATATTGAGGTCTTTTATTTTTCCTGCGTCAAAGTCGATATGACCGCTGATTTCGCAGTTCTGTTCGTCTGATACGGAAAGCGTAGGCGCTACCGTTGGCAAACCGTCTGCCAATTCCAGCTTAAAAGCGCCGCTTCCCGGAATTTTAGCGGGTTTCAGCCAGCCGATTTCGCGCAAATCGATTTCGGCGTTTGTTAAGTCGGTCGTAATGTTTAAAGTACCTGTCTTATCATTTTTTAAAATCAGGCTCAGCTCTGTCGGCATGACGCCTGAAACGGCAGGCGCCGTAAAGAAAGGATAGTTCAAGTACTCTCGCGCTTTGTTGTTCAGATTAACATGCAGCTGAATATTCGTTTGTGTTTTTTTTGAGTGATCGAAAGTGTGAGCCAAAGTATATTTTGCGGTTGCTCCGTAGAATAAAGCCGTTCCGTTTAAATCCAAATCCCGACCCTCTATTTTGACTTTCAGAATGGCGTCCTGCAGTCCTAATCCTAAAGCAATATCGTCGATGTCGGCATTCCGGACGTTCGCATCGACTTTGACATAGATTTGATCGGAAGATTGAAAGGCGTCTCCCATAGGGAAATACAACTGTAAATTACCCCGGGCTATTCCTGTCGTTTTATCGGGATTAAGACCGATATCCCTTGTCAGCTCTAAAGCCGGATAGTCCAAAACCTCTAAAATATCCGGAACCCGTCCGTTTAAGTTCATGTCCAAAGCGGCCGTCGTGATCGGCTGTTGCATGTCAAGAATGGAAAAAGTCCCGCCGGCTTGCGCGGTTATGTTATGGGAAGACGCTCTTTTGACCGTAACGATTAAATCGTTCAGTGTTAAATGAACCTGACCGGACACGTCGTCAATAGGCGGCATGTCGTCCAGATAAACAACTTGCGTTCCTGTCACGTTGATAATACCGTCCACCATGTCGGCATCAATGCCGGGTTCGTTTTCCAATCCTTTGAAATGTAAGGTAAAGGTGCTGTCGTCAATCATGCCGCCGCGCAAATTCCGTTTTACCCAGGCGTGCACGTCCGGTCCGAGGGAAGCAGGCCAATAAGAAGGCAGCATATTCATGGGAATATTAAGCGTTTTTGCTTTCAGTTCGGCCTGAACGTTTTTCCAATTTCCGGTATCGAACAGTTCACCTAATCCGGAAACGGTCATGCTTCCTTGCGCTTCGCCTTTGTTTTGCAGCACAAGATGAAAGTTTGTAATGTCGAAATTATCCGCCGAACCATACATGATTCCGTCAATTTTAAAATTTTCCAGATCATATCGGGCAATGACGGGATCGGGTAAATTGATGATTCCATGTCCTCCGATGATTTCGAAATTTACTTTATCAACGGCTTTGCGCCAATAAGGCAGTGTGGAAGTTTGCATTAAAGGCGACGGATCCAGTTGCGTTTTTACGGTCAGGCTGACAGGCGTGGTAAAATTTTTTAAGTAGGGATATTTTTGTGCCGGAATCAGACGAGTCAAATCCAACTGGTCTGTTTTAAAAATCAACGGAATGGTTTTATCTTTCTTTTTCCAGCTTCCTTTTAACCGGAATGTTTGGTCGTTTTTATCGTCCAGAGCTACTCGTACAAGTCCTTCCAGTTTATTTTTATAAAAGCGTCTGGAGTATGTCAGATTAGCTTGCGGAATGTGCCAGACGGCATTATGCAAAGTGTCTGTAATTTTAATTTCGGCATTGATCAAAGAAAATTCTATCAGATGCTTTTCCTTTTTCAGAAATTGCATCAGTGTTTCCAAAGTTATGGAAGAATCTTCTTCTTCGTTCGTTTGATTCAGTTCTCCCTGTTTATTTAAAGTCAAATGCAGATAAGGATAATAAACGGCCAATGTTCTGGGAACGATCGCTCCGCGCAGCAAGGTGGTGAGGCTGAAAGAAAAAGAAAGCTTCGGAATGGCGGCGATTAAGCGCTTTTGAGTGTCAAAAGCTTTAAAATCCCTGACGGAAAAATCGATTAAATGTCCCAGGCTTCCCAAATTGATTTCGGCGGATTCGATAGAAATGTCTGAAATTAAATCTGACTTGTCCGCTTTTTGAACCAGATAAGGAATATAGCGATCGATATTGATAGGCCCTTGATGCAGACGCCACAAAAATCCGCAGACGGTAATCAGCAGGCAAATGACAGTAATTTGCACAAGAATGAAAAAAATTTTGAAAAGCTTGCGGAACACTGCCAAACCTCTTAAATTAAACAACCATAACAATATAGAATTTCAATAACATTCTTTCCATAAAGAAGATGAGTTTAGATCAAAAAAACGCCAATTTATTATCAAAAGACGATATGCTCTATTCCCGATGGCAGGAGGAGTTTTCCGATTTGCCTTCCGACGCTCAAACTTTTTTTTGTCCCGACGGGCAGGGGGATTGGTCAGTTCGGTATTGGTTAAAACGTTTGAAAGAGGCTTCGCCGTATTTGGTTCGTCTCCTTTTTACGGAAAAGGAGTTTTTGGCGGTCATTCTGCAAAAGGGATATTTCGCGGCTTTTAAGGATTTAATGAAAGAATCGTTTTCGCGCCTGTACGGTCTGGACGATACAGAAGCCGTCAGCCGTGAGTTGCGTTTATTGAAGCGCCGCGCCGCACTGGTTGTCGCTTTGGCCGATATTGCCGCAGAATGGTCGCTCAGTCAGGTAACGCACGCGCTGTCGATTTTGGCGGAGGCTTGTCTGCGAATTGCCGTTTGCGCTGTTTTAAAGCATTATGCCGCAAAAGGGGATTTGGTCTTGCCGGATCCGAAAAATCCTGAAAAAGACTGCGGTTTGTTTTTGATTGCTATGGGAAAACTGGGCGCCGGAGAATTAAACTATTCTTCCGACATTGATTTGATCGTCCTTTATGACGAAGAAAAGGTTCCTTATACGGGCAAGAAAGATCCGGGAGCTTTCTGCGTCAAAGCGACTAAAGAAATCATTTCGTTGATAGATGATAAAACGCCTTACGGATATGTGTTCAGAACGGATTTGCGCCTGCGTCCGGATCCGGGGTCGACTCCCGTTGCTTTAAGCACTTCCGCCGCGGCATGCTATTACGAGAGCTTCGCGCAAAACTGGGAGCGCGCCGCCTTTATCAAAGCCCGGCCGGTTGCCGGCGATAAACAGGCGGGGACGGATTTTTTAAAAGAAATCAAGCCGTTCGTTTGGCGCCGGACAACGGACTTTTATGCGCTTCAGCAAATCAGTTCCATCAAGCGGTCTTTGGGCGCAAGAAGCGCGGATTCGCCTGATCAGACGGGGTTTAACGTTAAATTGGGGCAGGGCGGAATTCGGGAAATCGAGTTCTTTACTCAGTTGCAGCAGTTATTATGGGGCGGACGCGATCCGCATCTGCGCTTTAAAAGCACGCTTGTCGCATTGAACGCTTTGACCAAAGCCGGTTGGGTTAAACAGGAAGATCACAGCCGGCTTGAAGAGGCATACGTTTTTTTGCGGACTCTGGAACATCGTTTGCAAATGATGGAGGATCAGCAAACTCAAACTTTGCCCGCATCGTCCAAAGAATTAAACGCGTTGGCCGATTTAATGAATTTCGGTTCATACGACGATTTCCGGAATGTTTTGAAAAATCACTGCGCCAATGTACGTCGAATCTATGATTCTCTGTTCGCCGAAGAAGGCCATGAGGCCGACCAGACGTTATCGTTCAGCGGAACGGAATTGCCTCAGGAAACGGCGACTCGTTTAATACAAATGGGCTTTAAAGATTTAACGCAGATCGGCGAAACCGTGCGCGGCTGGCTGTCCGGTCGGTACCGGGCTTTGCGTAGCGACAGAGCCAGAGAACTGATGTCTGAACTGTTAAGCCTGATCTTTAACGCGCTGAGCAAAAATGAAAATCCGGATATGGCTTTTTTGGCTTTTGACGAGTTTTTGCGCGGGCTTCCGGCCGGAATTCAACTGTTTTCTTTATTTCAATCCCGTCCGGAATTGCTGGATTTATTAGCCGAATTGATCGGACAGGTGCCGGCATTGGCGCGGGAATTGACATATCACAGTTCTTTGTTTGACGCTGTTCTAAATCCGGATTTCTTTTCCGATTTTCCCGACGAAGAAATGCTGTGTCGGGAAGCGCAGGCGTTGCTGGAATTAGCCGAAGACGATGAACAGGCTTTAGACACGATCCGTCGGTTTGTGCGGGAAAAGAAATTCAAATGCGCTGTTTTGTTTTTGCATGGTCAAATCGGCAAAGACGCTTTGGGACAGTGCCTTTCTTCCATTGTAACGGCAGCGTTAAACGCTTTGTGTCCGGTTGTCGTCCGAACGTTTGAAAAAAAATACGGAGCCTTTGAAAACGGTTCTTTTTCTTTGATATTACTGGGAAAAGCGGGCAGTCGGGAAATGAGCTTTTCTTCCGATTTGGATTTATTGTTCATTTACGATGTTTCTGATCAGGAAAGCGGTTCCGTCGGCGGAACGTCTTCTTTAACTCCCGGCGTATATTATGCCCGTTTGGCGCAAAGGATTGTGAACGCTTTGACGGCTAATACCCGGGAAGGCGTTCTGTGGCCGGTGGATATGCGGCTGCGTCCTTCCGGCAGCGCGGGGCCGGCGGCCACTTCTTTGGAAGCGTTCTGCCGCTATTATGATCAATCGGCATGGACTTGGGAATTTATGGCTTTAACGAAAGCGCGCGTCGTCTGGGGAACCCGGGATTGCGTCGGAAAGCTGATTCAGGCGCAATTATGCAAAAGCCGCGATCCCGAAAAATTGAAACAAGACGTATCGTCCATGCGCGCGAAAATAGCTAATCAGCATTACTCTTCCTCTTCGTTAATCGACCGCATTAAATACAATAACGGCGGTATGATTGACATAGAGTTTTCCCTTCAGTATCTGCAGTTGAAGTATGCCGAAAAATATCCCGATTTACTGCAAATATCGGTTTTGCCTGTTTTGGAAAAAGCGGCATCTTACGGGCTGATTGATTCCGAAACGGCAACGGGGTTGTCGGAAGCGTATCGGTTATGGACAATCATTTCCGGACTGACTTCCTTATGTCAGGAAGACACAAAATCCCGTCTGGAGGGATTTTCTCCGACAACAATTAAGCTGTTATGCGATTTTTGCGCCGCTGAAAATGGTGACGCTTTAAACGAAAAGATAGAACAAACAGCCAAAAAAGCCGCCTTATACAGGCTGTTCTGAAAGCTTGATTGCGCCTTTTAAGTGAAGCGCTGCCAAATCGGCGGTCTGCGAATCCTCTGCGTGAACGAAAGCTAAAGGAACGCGCTGAGAAACGTACATTCCCGGACGGCACATATTGCTGAAGCCCGCCGCGTAATCAATACGCTGTTCCTGGTATAAACGGCCGGCGCCCATTTCCAGAACCGCCAGACCGATCCAACGCATGTTCATTTCCAAGACGTATCCTTCCTGATCGGGATAAACCGGCTTGATGACCTGAGCTGTCGGCAGGAACGCCGCAGGATTCGAAAGGAAATTCGGCAAAACGCCTTGTTCGTAAAGCATGCGTCCGAAATGATCCGCCGCTTGTCCGGAGCTTAAAGCCCGGTCTATTTTTGCAAAAGCTTCGTCCCGATTGGCGGCCAAGTTATTCTGAATTAAAACGGCTGAACAAATATTTTGAATTAAAGCGTGCAATTCCGGATTGCGGGGACCGGCACCGGTCAGATAATCCCAGGCTTCGTAAATTTCCAAAGCATTGCCGACATTCTGTCCGATTAAATGATCCATTAGAGAAAAGGTGAAATCCGCCGTTATTCCGAAGGCCGGCACGCATTCCTTAATTTTTTGCGCGCAGTTTTCGGCTTCCTGCCGCGAAGGCGTGAAAGAACCGTTTCCCGATTTGATGTCAACGGTCAGCTTCTTTACGCCGCTGGCAATTTTTTTGACCAGCATGGACATAATCATCAAAGGAATGCTGTTGACGGTCGCTGTCACGTCACGGATTGACTGAAGACGCAAATCCGCAGGCGCAATCTGTTCCGTCGGCGTCATAAAAGCACAGCCGCTTTCGCGCAGCGTTTTTTTGAAACGCGCTAAAGTCGGACGGGAAGAAAACCCTTTGATGCTGTCCAGCTTGTCCAACGTGCCGCCGGCATGATATTGCATGCGTTCACAGATCATCGGGACGTAAACGCCGCAAGCCGCCAACACCGGCGCGGCTATGATTTCCGATTTATCTCCGACTCCGGGCATTGAGTAAAACGAAGCGACGGGACCGTTCAGATCGACGCTTTCCCAGTCCAGAATAATGCCTGTGTCCACAATCGCGTTGACGAATGCTGTAATTTCGTCATTGTTCAAACCGTTTACCAATGCCGCCATCAGCAAAGCGGCTATTTGCCCGTCGGCAATTGACCAATCGTCAATGCCTTGAACAAACTCTTCAATTTCCTGTTGGGTGAGGGTTTGTTTGTCCCGTTTTTTGCGAATAATATCCTGAGGCAGCATAATTCTTTTCCCGGAAAAAAGAAAAAGGGCATTTCGGAAAATGCCCTTTTTATGGGGGTTATTTCAAGAAAGATTTTCCGTTTTCAAACGGTTCCAGACCAAAATAGTCCGCAATCGTTTGCCCGATGTCCGAATAAGTTTCGCGGCGGCCGATATAGCGCGGCGCTATTCCTTTGCCGAACATGATGACGGGAACGTGCTCGCGGGTGTGATCCGTTCCTTTGAACGTCGGATCGCAACCGTGATCGGCGGTAATGAAGTAAATATCGCCTTCCTGCATCAAAGCGAACAATTCGGGCAGACGGCTGTCGAAATATTCCAGTCCCGCAGCATAGCCGGAAACATCGCGGCGATGCCCCCAATCCATATCAAAGTTCACGAAGTTCGGGAAAATGATAGAGTTGTCCGGCGCCGTTTTAATCTGTTCCAATGTGCGGTCGAACAGTTGTTCCAGTCCGACGGCGGGCAGAGCCTGCGTAATGCCCTGTGCGGCGAAAATGTCGCTGATTTTGCCGATGGAAATGACGTTTCCGCCGGCGTTTTTCATCTTGTCCAAAACGGTCGGCGCGGGCGGCAAAACAGAGTAGTCGTGACGGCCGCCGGTACGCTTGAATCCCGTTTCGATTTCGCCTTCAAACGGACGGGCGATCACACGGGCGATCAAACCGTTTTCCGTGCGCTTGTTCAACAAATCGCGCGCAATATGGCAGATTTCATACAGGCGTTCCAATCCGAAGTATCTTTCATGAGCGCAAATCTGGAAAACGCTGTCAGCCGAAGTATAAACAATCGGTTTGCCGGTTTTAACGCTTTCGACGCCCAGTTCGTCCAGAATAACCGTGCCGGAAGCCGCTTTGTTGCCCAGAACGCCGGGCAGTTTGGCTTCTTTGACGAATTCATCAATCAGATCTTGCGGGAAGCTCGGATATTCGGCGGGGAAGTAGCCCCACTTGAACATAACGGGAGCGCCTGCCATTTCCCAGTGGCCTGACGTTGTATCTTTGCCTTTGCTGATTTCTTTCGAATAACCGTAAACGCCGGTGATTTCGGAAACGGGGATTTCCAGATTCGGAGCGTATTCGCCGTTGCACTGCTTGTATAATTCGCCCAAACCCAGTTTGCATAAATTAGGAATATTCAAAGGTCCCGTACGGCCTTTTTCCGCTTTTCCTTCGGCACAGGCTTTGGCAATATGCCCCAATGTGTCGGCTCCGACATCATCGAAAGCGGCCGCGTCAGGCGCTTCGCCGCAACCAAAGGAATCCATCATCAAAATAATAGCCCGTTTCATTGTGTTTCACCTCACTAAAAAATCAGGCGGCAATCGTTTCATAAACGACCGGTTCCATTACCGGCGGTTTGTCGCCGACCTGAATTGTTGAACGCAACATTTTTTCCGCTTCCGCAAAAGAATCTTCGCTGTTTGCGTGAATAACGGCGATTGGTTTTTCGGAATCGACTTTTTCGCCGATCTGTACAAAATCCGTAAATCCGACGGCATAGTCCACGTTTTGTTCCAAAGTTTTCCGCTGTCCGCCTAAAACGATAACGGTTGAACCGACTTTATATGTGTCCATTGCCGTGACGTAACCGCTTTCTTTAGCGAAAACGGGACGAATGACGGAAGCTTTCGGCAAATGCTTTTCCGGATTTTCGATAAAATCAGTCGGCCCGCCCAAAGCGGCAACCATTTTGGCGAATTTTTCCGCCGCTCTTCCGGAATCCAGCGCGTCTTGCAGTTTGGTCATAGCTTCCTCCCGCGTCTGAGCCAACCCGTTCAACGTTAAAGATTCACGGCATAACGTCATGACGATTTCGTTGAAACGAGGATCGCGGTATCTTCCTTTCAGATAATCAACGGCTTCGATAACTTCAAGAGCATTACCGACGTTTTTCCCTAAAACTTCATTCATGTTCGTCAGAAAAGCACAGGCAGACAAGCCGGCGCCTTTAGCAACACAAACCATTGACTGCGCCAAACGTTTGGCGTCTTCAAATTTGCTCATGAAAGCGCCGTTGCCGGTTTTTATATCCATCACCAGGCCGTTCAGTCCCGCTGAAAGCTTTTTGGATAAAATGGAAGCCGTAATCAAAGGCACGGAATCGATAGTTTCTGTTATTTCCCGTATACCGTAAAAACGCTTGTCAGCCAAAGCCAGATCGCTGGTCTGACCGATAATCGCGCAACCGACTTCCTTAGTGACTTTGCAGAATTGTTCCAAAGAGACGGCGACCGTATATCCCGGAATCGAATCCAGTTTGTCCAGCGTGCCGCCCGTATGTCCCAGACTCCGGCCGGAAATCATCGGAACGTATCCGCCGCAAGCCGCAAGCAAAGGAGCTAAAACCAAACTGACGCTGTCGCCGACTCCTCCGGTAGAATGCTTGTCAAGAACGGGACCGTCCAAATTTTTGTCAGCCCAGTTAATGACCGCGCCGGAATGGGTCATGGCCTGCGTCAGATTGATTGTTTCTTCGTTATCCATGCCGCAGAGGTAAACCGCCATGGCAAACGCGGCAATCTGACATTCGGAAACCGACCAGTCGGCAACGCCTTTGATGAAGAAATCTATTTCCTCTTTTGTCAGTTTTTTGCCGTCTCGCTTATGGCGGATCACTTCCTGCGGCAGCATAAGTTAATATCCTTTGTTTTCAGCCGGAGCAGCACCGTATCCCATTGAAGCCAACAAGCTGTCGCGCAAACCGCTGGCGCCGAAACGGAATGTTTTCGGAGTCGCCCATTTCGGTCCCATGATTTTATCGGCCAAAGTCAGATAATCGGCGGCCTGTTCCGTTGTGCGGACACCGCCGGAAGCTTTGAAGCCGACGGGTTTGCCGGATTCGCGAATCGCTTCCAACATGGCGTTGGCGGCTTCCAGAGTCGCGGAAACGGGCGTTTTTCCCGTGGACGTTTTAACAAAATCGGCGCCGATTTCGATGGATAATTTCGTGGCGTCCGTGATTAAAGAAGCATGAGCCAAAACGCCGCTTTCAATGATGACTTTCAGCACATGGCCTTTGCAGGCTTCGCGCGTGGCGACCAACAGAGCCTTTGCCGTTTCTCTGTCGCCGTTCATAAAAGCTTTGTACGGCAGAACGACGTCGATTTCGTCGGCGCCGTCGGCAATCGCCTGTTTTGTTTCGGCAACGGTTGCTTCGATATCCGTGCCGCCGTGCGGGAAGTTGACGACCGTCGCAACGCGCACGCCTGTTCCTTCCAAAGCTTTCTTGGCCGTTTTGACAAAGCGCGGCCAGATGCAGACGGCGGCGGTTTTGCCGAAGTCACCATGCGCTTTTGCGCACAAGTCAATAACTTTTTCTTCGGTGTCGTTATCGTTCAAAGTGGTCAAATCCAATAAGGATAAAGCCTTTTGAGCTATTTCTTTCATATTAAATCTCCGTTACAAAGCGTGTTAAAATACGTTGCAGTTTTTTGCCGGCTTCATTCGCCTGAGCAATCGTTTCTTCGTGAGTCTGTTTGTCCGAAACCATTCCGGAACCGTAGTTCGTAATGACGGATACGCCGACAACTTTCATGCCGCAGTGTACGGCGCATAAGGTTTCGGAAACCGTGGACATGCCGACGGCGTCCGCGCCCAAAATGCGGAACATTCTGATTTCAGCCGGTGTTTCAAAGTTCGGACCGGACGTCATCAGGTAGACGCCGGAACGCATATTGATTCCTTCTTTTTCCGCGGTCTGCAACAACGTTTTGCGCAGATCCGGATCATAAGCGTAGGTCATATCCGGAAAACGCGGGCCGACGGTGTCATCGTTCGGACCGATTAACGGATTGCAACCGGATAAATTGATATGATCGGAAATAACCATCAGACTGCCCGGCCCCATATCAATGTTCAAAGAACCGGAGGCGTTTGTCAGAATCAGTTTTTCAATGCCGAGCTTTTTATAAGCGCGAATCACCAAAGCCAATGCTGCGGGCGGGTGGCCTTCGTAAAAGTGGACGCGTCCCTGCATGCATAAAACATCGACGCCGTTTAATTTCCCGATGACCAGCTGTCCGGCATGTCCGGATACGGTGGAACGGGGAAACCCTTTGATGTCTTCGTAAGGAATGACAACCGCATCTTTTATTGCTTCTGCAACACCGCCCAATCCGCTGCCTAAAATAATTCCGATTTTAGGACTGCAGTTGCCGATTTTTTCTTTAATCTGCTGGGCAACCTGATTGATAGTTTCTTTCATAAATATCCTCTTTTTTTTACGCTAAACCGATTTAAAATTTTAAATTTTCCGGACCGAACGAAACCGGTAAAAGTTCGCCCAGAGTCATTGATTTTCGCACGCCGTTTCTGTCACAAATATGGATTGTGGCGTCGGATTTTGCAAATTCGCGAATCCGCTGACGGCAGGAACCGCACGGTGAAACCAAATTTTCGCCGTTTCCCATAACGACCATTTCCTGAATTTCCGTGTCGCCGCCTAAAACCATGGCGGAGATAGCGCCCTGTTCCGCGCATGATCCCGCGGGGTAAGAGGCGTTTTCAACATTGCAGCCGGCATACAGTTTGCCGCTTTTGGCTTTTATGACAGCGCCGACCGAAAATTTGGAGTACGGCGCGTAAGCCCGATCCATCGCGTCCCGCGCCATTTGCAACATTTTATCAAGTGTATCCATGAGACTCCCTCACAGCTATTTTATGCACTCTAAGATACAGCTTAAACTTTCGTCAAGCCATAAAAATTTTTAGATTTGATTAATAATATGGAGAAAGTTTTGAATTTATAAAAAATGTGGTTGGTTTTCTTTTGTCTGTACCTTATAACTCTAAAAAGGAAAATTTTTAATCAAGGGTATAAATATGTCGAATGAGTCCGAATTTCCGAATTTGCATATTCTAAAACATCCGCTGATTCAACATAAGTTGACCTTAATGCGCGATATTACAACGTCGACTCGCACATTCAGAGAATTGCTTAAAGAAATCGCGTTGCTGATGGGATATGAAATCACCAGAGATCTGCCGTTGACGTATGAGGAAATCGAAACGCCGCTGTGTACGATAAAAGCGCCGGTTATTGCGGGGAAAAAATTAGCGGTTGTTCCGATTCTGCGTGCGGGAATCGGCATGGCGGACGGGCTGTTGCAGTTGGTGCCTTCCGCGCGCGTCGGACATATCGGCTTATACCGCGATCCGAAGACTCTGAAGCCTGTGGAATATTTGGTTAAATTGCCACCTGTGGACGATCGGCTGTTTATTTTGGTCGATCCTATGCTTGCGACGGGAAATTCCGCGGCCGCGGCTGTTGATACATTGCTCAAGAACGGCGTTCCGGAAAACAAGATTGTTTTCCTGGCATTGGTTGCCGCTCCGGAAGGCGCCCGAGTCTTTGCAAATCTGCACCCGAACGTGCCGGTTTATGTCGCTTCTTTGGACGAGAAATTAAACGAGCACGGTTATATTTTGCCCGGATTGGGCGATGCGGGCGATCGGTTGTTCGGAACAAAAACCAGATAAATTAACCAGCGGAGCTTTTTCGTGAAAAAATTTATTCTTATTTTCGGCGTTTTAATTGTGGTGGTGGCAGCCGGTGTTTATTTCGCTCTGCCGACCAATATCAATTGGGAAAAATATGTTCAGAGCACATCTGAAGAAATCAGAGAAAGGACGGGGCTGTACTTCAGCTATAAAGACAAGCCCGTGTTTTCGATGAAGCCTGCTCCCGTGATGACGTTAAATCAGGTTCGTCTGGGAAATGTCAGAGGGGCGACATATCCTGAAATGATGACGGCGATGCGTGCTGAAATTTTGTTTGACACGAAATCGCTGTTTCTCAGAAAAATCAAAATTAAAAAAATCACGCTGACTTCTCCGCAGTTTTATTTTGAAACGTTGGATAACGGCAAATGGAACTGGCAGACGGCTTTTCTTGAAAGAGCAGGGGTTAATTCGACGTTCGGCTTTGACAGTCTGTTTTTGACCGAAGGAAAAGCGGAAATTAAGCATGACAAGTACACCCCCGTTCAAACGTGGAATAAAATCAATGCGGAAATGTTTGCCGACAGTATGCAGGGGCCGTTCTCTTTTGAAGGAAATTTCGGCGCTTTGTCTTCCAATTTCGGCTTTTCTTTGAAAATTGAAAAGTATTCCGGCAACGAGTCTCCGGATTTTTCGCTGCGTTTGATTAACACGCCGGCAGAAGCTTCTTTCGTTCTTAACGGGAGATACGGTGTGACGGATACGGATCGGGGCGTGCTGACGGGCAGCATGACTTTTGATATTCGCAAGCCGCAGCAATTTTTCTCTTTGATGTATCCGCAGGAAAGGCTTCCTTCCGACATTTTTCAGCCGGTGATCGGAAATTTGAAAATTAACAAATCTGTTCAGGCCAGAACAACGGAATTGACGGACATTCTGTTCAAATACGGAACGTCTTCGGCTACGGGAAAACTGACGATTCGTTCTTTGTCTCCGCAGGAAGCTTCCGTTCTTCAGGCTGAAAAAGATGCGCATGGAGACGACGGAGAGGAAGAAATTGTTTTAAGGGATCCCAGTAAGCCTTCCGAAACGGTTCGTTTGGAAGACGCTCCGGTCAATCAAACGAAAATAGCACAGAATTTATTGCCGAAAGTCGTGAACGGTTCTTTTGTCTTTTCCACCTTTGATGCGGATCCGTTTTTTAATAGTCTGTCGGCGATTACGTCGTTCATCGCAAAACAGGGATATTTCGGAAACACTTACGATTCTTACGCGTTAGACGTGATGTTTGACACGATGAATTTAAAAAAAGACGCGATTCATCAGTTCCGCACACAAATCCGTTCCGATCCGGAAGGTCTGGCGTTTGATGATTTTTCCGCCACTCTTCCGAGCAATGCATATGTTTCGGGCAAAGCGACGTTATCTCTTTCCAAAAATCCGCTCTTATCCGGGAAAATGGCCATAGACGCTCCTAATTTTAAATCTATTTTAGGGTGGTTGGGCGTCCCTCTTTCGGAAGAAATTCCTCAGAATTTGTTGCTTCAGATGAAAGCGGATGCGAATTTTAAATTAGCGTCAAACGGCATTCTTTTGCAGAAAGTCAAAGGCGTTTTGGATAAAATTGATTTTTCGGGCGATTTGGCCTTGCGTCCGGGAACACGGAAAGCTATCAGCCTTTCGGCGAATTTTTCGGATTTGGATTTTGCTCAGTATTTCCCGATTCGTAGCAAGGACTTTATTCAGAAACGTGAAGAATTTGCGCGTAAAAGCATAAAAGAAAAACTGAACAGTTTATTTCAGGGTCTGGGATTCCTCAGCGAATTTGATTTGAATTGCAAGCTGACGGCCGGTGCTTTGTCCTGGGGCGATATTAAATCCGAAAATATTAAGTCCGATTTTTCGGTTGTCCGCGGCCAGATGAAAATCAATGAAATGTCGGCGGACAAAGTGTTCGCTTCATCGGTTTCCATTAAAGGGAAAATCGAAGGTTTCGGTGCCGAACCCAAATTTACCGGAGTAAACGTCAATATTAATGCGGGACAACTGTCCTCTTTGGTTCAAGCTTTGGGGATTTCTCTGCCGCAGGGGATCGCGCCGCAGGATAAAATGCGCCTGACGTCATGGCTTTCCGGAACGACGCAGATTTTGGATTTTGATACGAATATTGAATTCGAAAACTCGCGTTTCAGCGGGCAGGGCGGCTATAAAGAAACCGCTTCGAATGTTGATTGGGATATGGATATTAGTATTTCCCATGATAATTTCAGAAACTTTATTCGTCTTTTTACCGACGCCTATCGTCCCGCGCTGGCCAATCCCGGTGCTTTAACCCTGAAAGGCCATGTTTTTAAAAACAAAGACCAATTCCAGATGTTGAATATGAAAGGTCAAATCGGCGATAATGATTTCGTCGGTTTTATCAAGATGCGCAGACAAAATGACAAGCCGGTCGTGGAAGCTGAAATTATCGGCGAGGACTTGGCGGTGTTGGGAATGATTCCGAACTTCAACATCACGGATTCGCTGTCGGTCAATCCGCAAAAAATAATCCCCGATAATATATGGAAAAAAGACGGTGTGCTGACGCGGTTGGCTGACGGTATCTCTTTCTCTAAAAAGCCGCTTGATTTTTCGTTTTTGGGAAAATATGAAGCTTCGGTCTCTTTAAAAACGAATGCACTCTTTTTGAATTCACTGGTTTTAAAAGAGTTTGACGGCATTATTAAATTGTCTGACGGAAAAATCGGGCTTGATATCCGCCGCGCCTTGTGGAACAAAGCTAACATCGGCGGGATTTTTAATTTAACGTTTGCAGATTATACGGCGGCCGTAAAAGGGGCTCTTCGCCTTTCAAATATTAACGCTCCGGCGAAAATGTTTGTTTCCGATACGCTGAATATAAGCGCCGTTGAAACGATGGTTTTAAATCTGAATTTTGTCGGCAACGGCAGAACCGCGGATTCGCTGATGTCGTCTTTGACGGGAAAAGGAACGTTAAGTTTTGAAAAAGCTCAGTTGGAGCATTTCAATATCGAAAAACTGCGGCAAGATGTTGTGAAGGCGCCGCAACTTTCTTCCGAAGCTATCGTATCCGCCGCATTACAGGGAAAAACGGAATTAAATCGTTTCTCGGCGGATATCGCGATAAAGGAAGGAATACTGACTTTACAGCCTGCCTATTTCCTTTATAACGGACAAAAAAACACATCGCCGTTCTTCGAGTATAATTCTTTAGGAAAGTCTGTTTCGGCTTCGATTTCTTTCCCTATGGAAATACCCAATCTGCCCGATGTTTCTTTGTCTGTTCAAAAGACGGATAAAGCGCCGGCTGTTTTCAAGCAAAATATACCGAACATTGTTCAGTCCGAAATCAAAAAGAAAGGACAGCAGGCGGAAAAAGCTTTGGAACAGGAAAAGCTGAAACGTCAGAAAGAAAACGAAGAATGGGCTAAAAATTTCCAGAAAAAGTTAGAGCGTCTTGAACAAATGGACGAACGTCTGACAATGACTTCTACGGATCTGGATAAAAAAATAGAAGTGATAACGCCGATCGCCGAAAAAGTATATCAGGTTCAAAGATATTTCATCGCTTTGAAAAAAGCGCAGGAAACGTTGTCTTCTTTAAATAAGGAACTTCAAACGACAAGAGATCGGGCGAACAAATATTATAAAATTGAAGATGGCGAAGTCGAAGCTTTGGAAAAGAAAATTAAAAAAGAGTACTACGACAAAGAAAGCGAAGTCGAGGCCAGCTATAACACTGCGCGCATTATCGGGGCGAAAGGCGCCGTCTTTGACGCGTTTAATGAAGCGGGCGAAGTTTTGCGCGCCGAAATTAAAGCACAGTCTTCAAATACGGATTTGACGGACATCGTTCAGAACGCCGAAGATATTAAGCCGTTGATAAAAAATATCAAAGAGCTTTCCGATCAATCGGAAAGAGAAGGCATAGAATTAGATGAACTGACGATATTGGCCGGTCAGGCGGAAGCGGAATTGGATAAAATCAAAGAAATACATAAGAAGACTTTGAAAGCGATAGATATGAAAAACGCTAAAATCGCTGCCGAAGATCAGGCTAAACGTCAGGCGGAAGAACAAAGAAAATTCGCCGAAGAAGAAGCTAAAAAAGCTGCCGAAGTCGCTGCCGCTATCGAAAAAGAAAAGCAGGAAGCCGAATTGCGCGAACGCCAAAGAACCATCGTTCGAAAAGACGGTATTCAGTCAACGTCCGCAGCGGCTAAAGCAGAAAAAAAAGCCGCGTCGGAATCGGTTGCTGTTCCCGTACAGGGAACAACAAGCGCGGGCCAGAAGACTGACGCGAAAAAAGAAGGCTCGATCATTATCCGTCGTCGTTAGAGTTTTGAGGGAAGGATTATTTTAATGAATAAAATTAAGAGCGTTCTTTTGCTTTGTTTTCTGGCCGTTTTACCTGCTGGTTGCGTTTCTAATGCGGCGGAACAAAAAAGCGAGGTCGATAACGTTGCCGAACCCGTGCCGGCCGAAAAGAAAAAAGAAGTCGTATCCTGGGATTTTAAACGAGCCGTGCAAACCGCCGTCAGAAATATGCTGCAATCCGGCGCTTTGGATAATCCGACGGGCGAGCGGTATATCGTTTCCGTTTCTTATATTGTCGATACGACAAAAATGGGTTTCAGTACAACGGAAATCAAACAAAAACTGAGTGCCGATCTGGCTGCCGGACGCAAGGTGCGCGTTGTTTCAACAACATCTAAAAACGTAACGCCGCAACTTATTATCGCGGGCAGAATCACGCAAAGAACGGCTCATGTCCGCGGCGGAAAGAAAAGACAGGAATATTATCTGAATCTGGTTTTAACCGAAGCAAAAAGCGGTATAAAACTGTGGGAAAACGCAACGCCGATTGTTAAAAAGAAAGAAACTCAGAAATAGTATTCCCATTTCAAATCAATAGAATCCGAAGCTGTGCAGACGTCCGTTATGGATTCCATTCCGGGCGGTAAAAGGCGTCCTTCGCCACCCTCTCCCGGCCAAAAGAAACTTTCTTCTCCGACCTGAATTTTTGCCAACCCCGAAGACGGATCGCTTCCCCAGTCCGCGGCCATCAGTTCAATGCAATTTCTGGAAGTGACGCCAAGCAAATTGTATGTAAATGTAACTTCATCATGCATAGAGGAAAGTTCTATTTTTATTTTATTCCCTGAAACACTGATGGCGTATCCGTCTTCGTCAACTTCGGAAAAAATGCCTAAAGCGACAAGTTTTGCGCCGGCAATGTCGTCAGCGTTGGCAGGACGAACATTGGCAAAAAGCTGACGTGTTTTCAGAATGGTATCTTTGGTTTCGCGGTAAACCCGTTCCATCGCGATTTTCCCATGAATTTTGCTGATACCGAGCATAACTCCTAAGGATATTACGCCGATGACACCTAAAACGGCTAAAACTTCTATCAGAGAGCTTCCTTTTTCATTTATGTTTTTCATTATAGTTCTCCTTATTAAACGATAATATCCAGATAAGTCCCGCGCGGCGCGTCAAGAAAATATTTCTTACCGTCAATCTCGACAAATTCGGCGTTTTGCGGCATCGGGACTTCCCGTCTGAAAGAAGTCGATTGCATGGACGAAGCGTTTTGATCGCGCGGTTGTTCGATTCTGGCTGCTCGTTGTTTGGAGGCCGCCGATATTCTGTCCGTGCTGATGGCTGATCCCGCCAAAGATGAAAGAGGTGTTTTCATTTTTTTTAAGTTCCTTCGCAGGGGGATAGTAAAGATTGCTTAACATAATTAGTATACAAAAAAGAAGAGAGCAAGTCGATACTATCCAAAGTCATACTGGGAAAAAGAAAGGAATTTTTCTGTGCCGGAAAATGATTTTATCTTTTCAAAATCAATAGTTACGCGTTTCAGTCACGATTTGGCCGGCGTTGTCAGCGCCGTGTCCAACAGTTTATCGCTGCTTGACGAATTGGGCGGCGCCGATCAGGAAACATTGAAATTGGCCGCGGACAATGCGGATATTTTGATGGGGCGTCTGCGCTTTTTTCGGGCGGCTTTCGGAAACGAAGGGCCGCTGACCGATATAGCCGTAACGCAAAGGATTTTTGAAGATTATTTGAAAACATTGGAAAATAAAGCGATTCATTACGCCTGTGTCTGGCAAACGGATCAGGAACTGCCGATTTTTATTTTCCGGTTGATTTTGTTAAGCGGATTGATTGCGGCGGAATGTTTGCCGCGCGGCGGCCAAATTACGATTCAGGCTCAGGCGGGCAACCGTCAAATCCGGGTGGAAGCGTCGGGAAAAAACGCAGCGCCGGATCCGCAAATGCAAACGGTTCTGGACGGCCGCATCGAAGATGTTTCTTCAGCCAAATTAATGCCCGCCGTATTTTTGCAAAAATGTTTGGCCGAACAGAAATGGCAAATTTCTCTTTCGTCGCTTGAGGAAAAAGCGATTATTTTGCTGAACGAAAAAAGGTAATAAAAAGAGCACCGAGCCATGATTGATTTCGTTGAAGACTTTTTGAAGGAAGCGACTTTGCAACTTTCAGAGATGAAAGGTCTTCAGAATATTGCGGAACAGGAAACTCTTCGGGAAGAAACCAGGGACGATTTGTACGCTTTTTTTGATTTTGTGCGTTCAGTCGCTCCTTTCGCAGGATTTATGCGCTCTTATCGTTTGGCTGACGCGGCCGTGCGGGAAATACGCGCGTATCGGGATCAGAAACAAATATCGGATCCTTTTCCTTCCGTATTGAAAAAGTTTTTGCGCATTAAAGATATATTGGCATCAGCCGATCCTTTAAAAAAGGAAGCTTCCGAATCAGACGATGATTTGCTACCGGACGTTTCGCAGAACTTTGATGCGGACGAGTTGCCCGGTTTACTTCGGGAATTGGAAAAAATAAAAGCCGAAAGCCTGGAAGAGCAAAAAAAATATGACGCTTTGGAAAAAGAGTTTCACGGCGTATCTCAGTCTTTGAGCAGAGAAAAAGAAATAAAAGGGCAGGTATTAAAAGAAAAAAGGGAGCTGGAAAAACAGCATTTTGAATTTAATTCCCGTTTGATTCGTTTGCAGAAAAGCTTGGGCGCCGAAGCTGAAAAAGTCAGACGCATGGAAAAAAAGCTGGAGCAACAAAAAGATTACGGAATTTTCGTGCGCAACGAACTGCGTGCGGCGGGTTGGCCGCCGGATACGGAGAAAATCCAACGCGAATTGGCAATCTTGGCGCGTCAAAACGAAACGAAAACCGCAACAAACAGTCTGATGGCGCTTAAAGAATTAATCGGTCAAATCAGGGCTCGCTCTTTTACGCGGATTCCGCGCTTTTTCCGGAATATGGTTCAAAAAACGTCCCGAAAATATCAAAAACCGTGTGAAATCAATATTGATTGTGATGTTTCCGGCGGTGTGGATAAAGAAACATTGGCTGTTCTGAAACAAATCCTGACGCAGCTGACAGATAATGTTTTCCGTTATGCCGTTCCTCAGGAAACGGAAAAATTGCGTCTTAGTTTTACGGCGCGCGAAAACAATATGTTTTTGCATTGTTCTTTTTCGGATAACGGCGCTTTTTTTGATTTTGACAAACTGTATCAAACCGTTCAGTCCGAAGGATTTATTCAGGAAAAAGCCGCTGTTCAGAAAACCGAATTGCTGGCGTATTTATTTCATAATGTCGTTAAAATTGAAGGAAAAGCCCGCGGATTGACAGACGTGGCGCAGTTGCTGGAAAAAGCGGGCGGGCAGGTATCCGTCGATTTTAATAAGGGGTTACAGATTGATTTTTCAATTCCCAAACATTTTTTGTTCGACCGGGTTCTTCTTTTCCGGTTATCGGATCAAATATTCGCTCTTCCTTTGAATGCCGTGGCGGAAACTATTTTCTTTGATGATGAAAGTAATCCTGAAAATTCCTCTTTTTTCTACAGGAAAGGCACTTCTCTGCCGGTATTAAAGCTTGATGAATCGGAACAAAACGGGTTCGGAATAATTGTTCAGGCAGGAGTTTTCAGTTTCTTGTTGCCTGTTCAGCAAATTTTAGACGCGGAGCATATGGTTTCTTTTTCGGAAGAGGAAGAAAATCAAAAATGTTCCTATTTGATTCCCTGCACTGTTTTGGAAAGCGGACGGGAGCCACTTTGGCTGAATATTGCCGAACTGTTGAAACAAGTCGTTCTGCCGTTGCCCAGAAAGGTGGTTTCCCTTCCCGAAAACGCTGGAAGCAACGCGGGCGGAGATGAAGTCGTTTCTTATCTGGTTTTCAGATCGGATCCTTCGTTCTTCGGGGCGGTCAGGGTGAACGCTGTTTTGAAAGTGGAAGATTTTTCGTTGTCTCCGAACAATTCCGCCCGTAAAAAATATCTTGAAACGGAAGGACGACACCTGCCGTTGAAGGATTCCTGTTCGCATGAAGGATTCCCGTATGCGCAGGCGATTTTGATTTTTGAAAAATTTGCGCTGGCTATTCAGGAAGTCGTTGATATTGTCGATGTTCCCGCCGGTGACGATAATACCGATTCCATTGTCTATCGCGGGCGTAAAGTCAAAGTATTTCCAACGACTCTTTAAAAATGCATCAAAAGACCCAGCCGCCCTTCGTGAATATCGGCATATTTCGTGTCTTCAAACAGGAATGAAGCTTCAATCGCCCAGTTGCGGCTTAAAGAAACCGAAGCGGCCGTCTGATACCGCCAGACATCGGCTTTTTTGTTCGTATAAAAAATCTTTTCGGCGTCCGCTGTTAATCTGGCGTATTTAAAATCTGCGGCCAGTCCGACCTGCATTCCGCTGCCGACCATCGCGTTATGCGGCAAATAACCGCCGGCTTTGACGTAAGAGTTGACCAGAAAATAGGCGGCGGCGCCTTTCCATGGTTGCCAGGACATGCCTCCGCCGGCCTGAGCGTAAAAAACATAGCCTTCTTCTTCTTTTGTCGGATAAGCGTAACTTTCGACACCTAAATTCAGCTTGAAGGAAAAGGGAGCGAACAGTTCGTTTCGGGGCGGAAATGAAGAAATGTCAGCAAACGAAAATTTTTGCAACCGCCAATCGTTTTCGTTTTCATACCACCGCAGTGTCGTATCCAAATACGTGATCGCTCCGAAAGGAATGAAGCCTCCGCTCGCGTCCAGTTGGGTATGATAAGCGGGGCGAATCATCAAATCGATAAAGTTTTTATGATTACGGCGTCCTCCATAAACGGCGGTCGCGCCGGACAAATGCCCTTCATCGGGGCGCGTTTCGGGGACGGGAACCTCCGTAATCGAGGATTTATCTCTAATCGAACTGAGCGCCGTCAAAATCTTGATGGAATCCCGACGCATTTCATCTAACGGAATATTTCCGGCAACAAAAGAGTATTGAATATATTCGTAAGCGGTAATCAATACGTTTGCTTTTTGTTCGTCGTTCAAATCGGATTCCATGACGGAATCGACCTCTCTCGGCGCTTTTAGCAATTTACGCAGCTGAACTTTTTCCGGTGATCCCAGAAAAGCGTAAGCGTGCATCAGCTTTGTCTGACGCGACGGGCGGTAAACGGCTTTTTTCAGAATGTCTTTTTGTTTCAAGACTGTCCGAACCGTATCGATCGGAATGGTGTAGCTGGAAAAAAGAGGACGGTAAAAATCATCGGTCAGATCGCGTTCCGGCAAAGCCGCGTTCAACGTTTCCAGCAACATATAAGAGCAGTTTTCCGAAAAGAAGTAGTAATAAGCCGTCTGATGCCCCAATTCCCAGATATGGGCGACCAGACGATCCATCTGTTCCTGATTCAAATTCAGCTGATATTCCCAGATGTCTCTGTTTTCCATGTTATTATACAGGTTCACGGTGTCATAATAGGGATAAACGGAAAAAAGGCCGCTGTATCCGCCGAAAACGCCTTTGAACATAAAGGAAATTCCGCCGTCCGATCCGGTCAGCGCGCCGTAATTGACGGCATGGGAAAGCAGAGGGGTTTCTCCTTTGCTGTCCAGGCGCAACAGGGTATGCCCGAACAAAGATGCGGGGTTGCTCATATAAGCGCTGGTAAAAATCAAGGCCGCGCGTTCTGCGGCTATCGTCGATTTGAATTGTTGATAATCGGCGCAGGAAATTTCGGGAAGAAGCTTTGAATCAAACTTCAGTTTGTTCTTTAACCAAGTATATCGTGCGGGAAAAAGGCATTGCGGGTGATTGTATTCGCGGTCTTTTCCCTCGATTTTTTTGACGAGGTTCGCCGGGGTGAAAAAAGCCCGCAGAGTGGCTTGTAATTCTTTATCCGGATTTTTTTTTCCTTCCGCCGACAGAAAAAAAGTATCGGAATCTATGGTGCTTTCTTTTATGATCCAGCGATTGTGAAAGTGCATTAACGCGCGCCATTGCGGATCCTGCGCCAATTTTTGACTTTCGGCATTTTGCCGCAGGGATTCAAGGTATTCTTCCTGTTTTTCGGATAAAGAAAACGGCTCTGCCGCGGCGGACATTCCGCCAAGACAGAGCCATATCAGTAATCCGAAGGCAATACGCATTTTAAAAGCCTTTTGCCCTTTGGTTATATTAAGCCAACAGTTCGGAAACCTTCAGCGTAACCGTGACAGCGGAAACATCGTGGCTGTCAAAAATAAACGCAAAGTTTTCTTTAATGGTCGTGCCAGCTTTATCGGAAGAAACGCCCATCAAAGCGGCGACCGTGTCGATCGTTTCACCGTGACCGCGAGCGGCGTCAACGGCGAACTGTTCCAAATTCTTTTCCAGGAAAGTCAGAACCTTGCCCGTGCCGCCCGTGATACGGCCGTTGTGGTCACAGCCGGAGGTTCCGGTCGTGATACCGAATGTCTGGTTGCCGAAGAATCCGTTCGTCGTTACGGCCAACGTCTGGAACAGAAAACCGGACTGGCCTTTGAAAATGATGGAACCCAAACCGCAACCCGTGCTGTCATGAGCAAAAGCGGACGTGGCGGAAAAAGCTACTGCGAAAGCAGCTAAAGCTAAAAATTTTTTCATCAGTAAATCCCCTTTAGGATAATTTAAAACACTTGGTGACAATAAAATAAAAATATCCTAGAATCAATTCAAATTTCATTATTTTGAGGTCAAAAGTTTATGTCGTCTCTCGCACATAAAACTCAATCCTGGGTATCCGAAGGATTGATTACATCACAGCAGGCCAAAGAAATCATCGCTTTTGAACAAAATAAAAGACCGTTTCTGTCTTTGTTTTCCATTATTTTGTTCCTGGGCATTTTTTCAATCGCCTGCGGAATAGTCGCTATTGTTTCGTCAAATTGGTATAGTATTCCGCCGGCGGTCAAACTGGGCGGCATGTTCCTTGCTTTGATCGCGTCCGGCAGTGCTTTGCCGCTGATTGAGAAAAAACACCCCGTCGGGTTTGATGCGGGACTGTTTTTCTTCATGCTGCTTTTTTTCGCGGCAATCGGTCTGGTCGGACAGATCTATCATTTGAAAAGCGATACGTATAAGGCGTTTTTATTCTGGTCGGGGCTGGCTTTCCCGTTGCTGTTTTTAACAAAGCGGGGGCTGTTCGGCTGGATTTGGGAAATTATCTTTGTCGGGTCTGTTCTGGCTTCTCCCTGGGGGGAACGGTTTTTACGGTTTGTGCACAATTATTTCATTGCTTCGCCGTTGTATTTTTCCTTTTTATTTCTGGCCTTGTTTTTTGTATTGCTGCGCGTGCAAAAAGCGGCGCTGTTCGTTGTTCCTTTGCGCACGGGACTGTTTATTTTCGGGCTGTTGTTTTTGTTCTGCGGGCGTTATCGGTTCGGCCTATATGACACATCGACCGTTTCCGTAATGGCTTTGTTTTGCGCGACCGCGATCGCTTTCGCGTCTTTTGTCTGGAATTTTCAGGGATTTAACCGGCAGGAAAAGCAATCCCTTTGGATTGTTACCGGCATGTACGTTCTGTTTTTCCTGCTTCCGTTGGGAAAAGACACGGTTTATTTCGCCGAATTGCTGATGCTGCTCGCGTTTATTTTTGTAGCGTATTGTTTCCGTCAGGAAAAGAAAGCGCGCTTGTTGGCGGTGATAACGGCTTTCAGAATGCTGATCGCGTTTTTCGAATTGTTCGGTTCTTTGTTGTATACGGGGTTCGGACTGATTTTTTCAGGCGTTATCATTTTAGGACTTGCCTATGCTTGCTATAAAACGGACGGTTATTTGAAACAAAAGCTTGCCGCGGGAGGAAACGGTCATGAATAAAACAAAAATTTTATTATTTCTGCCCGTTTTGGCTTTGCTGGGGTGGACGCTTTCCGTTCAATCCATGATTAGCGGAGGCACCCGACTGGACATGCCGATTCGCGGGTATGATCCGCGGGATATTCTGGCCGGAAATTATTTGTCGGTAACTGTGGACTATGACGGTTTTTCGTCGGAATGTACGGTTGATGATAAAAGTGAAGACAGGCGTTTGCGTTGGGAAAAGCGAGACGCTTTTTTCTGCGCCGAAACGGGAAAAATCGTTTTGGGAAAACCGGAAAACTGCAAAACGTTTATTAAAGGATATTGCATGTATAACCGCTTTCATGACGATGTCAGCCGGTTTTATGTTTCCGAAAAAACGGCCGGCAGATTGGAAAAAGCAATCAGAAACAGAGAAAACAATCCGATGTTGCGGCTTTCCGTCACACAAGACGGGCGGGCTTTTCCCGTGGATTTGATTTTGCAGGGCATACCGTATAAAGAATGGCTTCAAAGCAAATGAATAAAAAAGGCTCTGTTTAATGACAGAGCCTTTTTTGTGTTATCTCGGAGGCGGCGGGACGGACGAATCCGGTTGCGCTTCGGGTTCCGGTTCCGCCGGTCTGATCGCCCGGCGTCGTCCCCACATTTTAGGCGCTTCCTGTGCGGGTTTTGCTTCGGGAGGATTATCATCTTTAGAGGAACGCTTTCTGAACATATTTGCCGCCGCTCTTTCCATTATTTCGGGGTTAAGCGGTTCGAGATCGCCGGAAACGGCTTCGATAAACGTGTCCAGCCATTCTTTGATGGGTTTGGCCGAAAATTCCCTTGTTTCGCCGCCGTACAGGAAGTAAACGGCCGGGCAGTTTCCGCCGGCTAAAATAACGTCAACGAAATCAAAGCCTTTTCTGAAACGCAAAGCTATTTTAGGCGTAGTGACGCAAGAGGCTATTTTGGAAATACTCATGTCATAGCTGAGTTCGTTAAACAGTTTTTCCTGAATTTCCGACATGCCTGTTTCGTTTAAAGTGCCGCAGTTGCCGATATGAGCGTATCCGTCTATCGTTTCGCTGCGTTTTTTCGGACTTTTGCGCGCGATACCGTAGCAAATCGTTTCTTCCGGTTCGCCGACAATATAAGCCGCGTCCGAACGAATGCGTTCGCGGATACCTTTGGAAACGATTACTTCAAAAGGTGAGGGAACTTCGGAATCGTCTTCTTTTGACGTTTTTTCCGCCGTTGCCCGATAAGCGGTCGATCCTGTTTTATCAAAATCAGATCTCGCATTATAAAACATTTGTGCCGAAACTTTCGGGGCTCCAAGGAAAAAAAGACCGATTAAAACGGTTGCTAACAGATTCTTTTTCATTTTTTACCTCTTTTTTTCTGTGGAAGAGATGATGCGGAAGAAGTTTTCTTTTTTACCATAACGGGACAAAATTTTTCAGAGTTTTTTAAAAATACCAACGGATCAACCCGTTTATCTTTCCATGAAACGACCCAATGCAGATGCGGACCGGTCGCGCGCCCCGTCATGCCGATTCGTCCGATTTCATGACCTTTTTTGATTTTTTGCCCTTCTTTGACGGCGATTTTGCTTAAATGGATATAGCTTGTCACCACATTCTGACCGTGGCCGATCAAAACGGTTTTGCCCGACAGGAACATGTCCTCGTGAACCAATAACACGATGCCGTCGGCCGGTGCGGAAATCAACGTCCCTTCTTTGTTTGCAATATCCAAAGCATTGTGAGGCGTTTTCGGCACGCCATTCAAGATGCGCTGCGATCCGTAAACGCTGGAGATTCGCCCCTGAGCCGGCATGGAAAAGCACAAAGGCAGGGGCATGTCGACTTCTTTTTGGCGGGCTTCTTTTGCCAAGGCAATATCCGATGCGATTCGTATTTCTTCTTCCGGTGTCGGCGTGACGGTGTTTTGCGGCAGTCCGTCCACATGCTGAACGCGCCATTTACGGGGACTGATCGAATAAGTGCGGGAAATTTCCCTGCCGTCTTTCGTCGCTTTAAGCGTTAAATCGCCTGTATCGTTGCGTCCGATTCCGATGACAAACCACCCGTCAGACCTTGTTGTTACGGGAACGCCGTTGAGCGTTATTTCAGATCCCGGCGTCACGTATCCGAACAGCATTTCCCCTTGTCTGACCTGACCGTTCAGGAACAAAACGGGCGCTTCCGTTTCCACCGCGCGAACCGGAGCGGCAGACATTAAAACCAAAAATGCGGAAAGGAGAATTTTTTTCATAATAATCGTCCCTGCTTTTCGTCTTCCGTGGTTTGATTTCGTTTTTTTGCGGTTTTATGCGGCTTATCGACGGTCGACACGCGCAACGTATCGTCTGAAAACTTTAGTGTCAGTTCCGGGTGCATGGCTGCTTGAGCCGCTGTTGCAACCGGTTTTCCCTGAGGCGTCAGCGCCAGAATAAACCCGCGTTCCAAAATCCGTTCGTACGAGAAACTTTCTAACAGACGGGAAGCCGTTTGAAAACGGTTTTCTGCCTGCGTGATAAAACTTTTGATTTGGTTTTCCAAAGGCAGAGACGCCTGAATAAGTCTGTTTTGACTTCGTTCCAGCAAAATGTCGGGGCGCGTCAGTCGCAAAGCGGAAGCGTCCAGCAGGCTCTTTTTATTTTGGAAAAAGGTTCTGAAAGCGATGTCCAGCCGCTCCGTCCTGTCGTCCAGTTTTTGAGCCTGCTCGGAGATGAACTGTTCCAAAGACGGAATGCCGCGCGACAAGCCGCTTAAAATGTTTTCCTGTTCTTTTAAAAAGCGTTCAAGCGTCCGTTGCAATCTTAATTCCGTTTCCGCCAGTTGCATTTCAAGTTCGCGACGGACGGGGACGGCTTTTTCCGCGGCGCCCGTCGGCGTCGGCGCGCGCAAATCCGCCGCGTAGTCGATTAATGTCGTATCCGTTTCGTGACCAACGGCGGAAATCAGAGGAATTTCCGATTCGGCGGCCGCTCTGACAACGATTTCCTCGTTGAACGCCCACAAATCCTCCAAAGAACCGCCGCCGCGGGCGACGATCAGCACGTCCGGGCGGGGCAACAGTCCGTCGGGCGTTTCCAGTCCTTCTTTCGGAATCGCGTTAAATCCCCGAATGGCCTGCGCGACCTGCAGAGCGGCTCCTTCCCCCTGCATTAAAGAAGGCCACAACAATACGCGGCGCGGAAAACGGTCGTTCAGACGGTGCATGATGTCGCGGATTACGGCGCCGGTCGGCGAAGTGACAACGCCGATGACTTCCGGCAAAAACGGGATCGGTTTTTTGCGCGTTTGAGAAAATAACCCTTCCGCTTCCAGTTTTTTGCGCCGTTCTTCCAACAATTTCAGCAGAGCGCCTTCGCCCGCGGCTTCCATTGTTTCGACGACCATTTGGTATTTGGACCGTCCGGGATAAGTCGTGATTTTGCCCGTGCAGACGACTTCCAGTCCGTCCTGCGGCACAATCCCGAGTCTGGCCGCGCCGCCGCGCCAGCAAACGCCGTCTAAAACCGATTCTTCGTCTTTTAAAGCGAAATAGAGATGTCCCGAAGCCGCTTTTTTCAGTCCCGAGATTTCGCCTCTGACGCGGACGTTCGCGAAACTTTTTTCAACCAGCGTTTTCAGCACCAAAGACAAAGCGGTGACGGACAGCGGCTCCTGCGTTTTTTCGGCGGCCGCCGGCGGATTTTCCGTCAGGGAAGGCGTATTCATGAATAACGGTTTGTTCGTCATGGATTGTCTCCGCGCAATGTTTTGAAAAAGGCGGTCAGCAATTCTTCGCATTGCGTCTGCGCGATACCGCCGTAAACTTCCGGAACATGAATGTTCGCCGCGTTTTGGTAAACCCGGCACCCGTGATCCACACCGCCGCCTTTGACATCATAAGCGCCGAAATACAGTCGCCGCAATCTGGCAAAAGCAATGGCGGTTGCGCACATCGGGCACGGCTCCAGCGTGACGTAAATGTCATAGTCCGTCAGGCGGGTTTGGTTCAGGGTGGCGCAGGCGGCGCGTATCGCCAATATTTCCGCGTGCGCCGTCGGATCGTGGTCTTGTTCCGTCCGGTTGGCGCAAACGGCGGCGATTTCCTGCCGTTCGGCGGAAAAAATCACGGCGCCGACGGGAATTTCATGATATTCCGCCGCTTTTTTTGCGGATTCTATGGCCGTATTTATAACATTTCTTAAAAAAGTATCCATATAATCTAAGGTGTATTTCTTGGCCGCGGAAGTCAAGAAAAACATCTTTTAATGCTTTGGGGCGGTTGTTATACTGCCGATTCGGAAGGAGCAGGAGCGTGACGGCGGACGTTGCCATAGAAAATACGGTTTATAAAATCGGCGGATTTAAAGTCGATCGGGAAATCGTGCGTTATATTCAGGAAGCCAGCGAGCTTGCGGGCGTCAGTTTTGATTATATGTTGGCCAAAGCCGGCCATGAAAGCCGGTTTGAAGTTAATGCCGCCGCGGAGCGTTCCAGTGCCGAGGGATTGTATCAGTTCACTTCCGACACATGGCTACAGCAAATGAAGTTGCACGGCGCCAAATACGGATACGCCCGTCTGGCTTCCCAGATTTACCGCGACGGAAAAGGACGGTACCGCGTTAAAAATGCCGAAGACAGGGAGGAAATTCTGTCCCTGCGTCGTTCTCCGCGCATTTCCGCTTTGCTGGCCGCGGAATTCGCCAAAAGCAATCAAAAGATTTTAAGCGACCAGATTGGCGGGGAAATTACGCCGGTTGATTTGTATCTGGCTCATTTTATGGGACCTTCCGGCGCGGTGATGCTTTTGCGCGCGGATAAATTTACGCCGAATAAATTCGCCGCCGATTTATTTCCCGACGCGGCGATGGCCAATCCGCCGATCTTTTATACCGAAAAGAAAAGAATGCGCACGGTGCGTCAGGTGCGTAACCTGATCGAAGATATTTTTCAGGATAAAATCAATCGTTTTACGGTGTTGCCGAAGTCTTTGAAGGTCTGGCTTGATAAGCAGCCTAAAGAGCGCAAATCCAAAAAGTCGACTGTCGTAGTCGAAGCGCCGATTTTAAAAATGGAAACAAATAAGGTTTCAGCCGTTTCCGGCGAAGCGCCGCCGCCTATGCCAAAAGTGGTTGAAAGCTTTGAACTTGCAAAGATTCTGCCCGGCGAAGGCTTTAATCTTGACGATGAAGAAGCTTTGCTCGCTTTAAATCAGCCGATACTGGAAATTCAGGCCGATTCCGGCCATGACGATACCGTTTCGGCGGATTTGCTGCCGTCCGTTCATGCCGGTTACCAGACAAAGGGCGTTACGGCGATGGAAGAGGAAAACAATCCTGTTTTCAGACCGGAATATACGGCGGATCAGGCCACGTTTTTTGAAACGGACGATTATTTAATTCAGGCGCCTTTGCCGGTTTTAATGACGGCGAACATCTCCGTGCCGGAAGCGTTTGACCAACCAAAAAAGGAAATCAGATGAGTACTCAAAAAGGCGAAAGAATCGCCAAAGTAATTGCGCGCGCCGGAATTTGTTCCCGCAGAGAGGCCGAACGATATATCGAACAAGGCAGAATCGCCGTTAACGGACAGGTGCTGACGTCTCCCGCCGTGACCGTTTCGCCGGAAGACAAAATCACCGTCGATCAAAAGCCTCTGCCCGCGAAGGAAAGAACGAGAGTGTGGCGTTACCATAAACCGGCGGGATTGATCACGTCCCACAAAGATCCGGAAGGGCGGCCGACCGTGTTCGATTCTTTGCCTGACACGCTACCGCGTGTTATTTCCGTCGGACGGCTGGATCTGAATTCGGAAGGATTGTTGCTTTTAACGAACGACGGGGAGCTTGCCCGCCGCATCGAGCTGCCTTCCACCGGTTGGGTCAGGCGCTATCGCGTGCGCATTCACGGCGATATGACGCCCGAGATTATGACAAAACTGGCGCAGGGCGTCGTCGTCGAAGGCGTGCGTTATGCCGGCGTTCAGCTCGTCGTCGATAAAAAACAGGGAACGAATACGTGGCTGACGGTTTCTTTGAAAGAAGGCAAAAACCGTGAAATCAGAAAACTGATGGAGTTTTTCGGCTTTAAAGTCACCCGCTTGATCCGTGTTTCTTACGGACCTTTCCAACTCGGGACTTTGCCGAAAGGCGGCGTCGATGAAATCAACGCCAAAATTCTGCATGAGCAAATCGGCAAAATGGCGGACTTTACTCCTTCTCCGCGCCATGAGAAAAAGAAAAAGTAAAGATGCGCATCATCGCCGGAAAATACAAAGCGAAAAAGTTAGTCGCTCCCGAAGGAAAAACGACCCGTCCGACCTCCGATCGGGCGAGGGAATCGATTTTTAACGTGCTTGAAAATCGCTTGCGCCTGAACGCGTTGAGCTGGCCGGAAATAACGGTGATGGACGTTTTTGCGGGGACAGGCGCTTTGGGGTTGGAAGCCTTGTCCCGCGGCGCCGTTTCCCTGACGGCGGCGGAAAAAGATCCGGCGGCCGTCGCCTGTTTTTGGAAAAACGCGGATTCTTTTATTAAAAGCGGTCTTGCCGTGCGTCTGTTCCCCGACGCTTTAATGCCGCCCGCGGCCGAAAAACCGGTTAAGTTGCTGTTTATGGATCCGCCTTACGCAAAAGGATTGGTCGCGCCCGCTCTGAAAGCGTTGTGCCGGCAAGAGTGGATTGATGCGAACACATTATGCGTCATAGAAACGGAACGAAATGAAGAAAGCTTTCTGCCTGATGATTTTATTGTTTTTGATACGCGATTTTACGGCAAAGCTGCCGTTTCCTTCGTGCGGATAAAAAAAACGACCTTTGATTAAAAAGGTCGTTTTTTCTTTTATTCGGGCTTTTTGCCGTAACCGCAGTAAGACGGTTTTTCATAAACGCTGATTTTATGCGCGTTTTTAAAGGTCAGCTGCGCTTTGCCGTAGCTGATCGTGCCGTTGGCGTCGGGCAGGGCGCCGTGCTTTGTCTGATAAGTGCGCACGTCCGCCAAACTCATCGTCTGGCCGTTGCCGAAAGCGACATTCCAACCGTACAGGCTGTATCCGGCTTTGACCAGAATGTTTTCGCTGTCCGTTTCGGCTTCACTGTCGTCCGCCGTAAATGTAAAGACGTTTTTGTTCTCTTTTGATGCCGGAGTGGAATCGTATATCACGGAACCGCTTTTCGAAACCGCTTCCGTTTGCTGTTTTTGTACTTCGGGAACGGTCAGTTTATTGACGCGGCTGAACATCAAACGAACATTGTTCGGACCAATCAGCATACCGCTGGCGCCTGACAGTTCAAGCGTTGAGGCTGCTTGTTCAATCAAAGGCATGGTACTGACACTGCATAATGCCAGGTTTGTCTGATCGGCCGGCACGGTTACTAAAGTCTGATTGGCAAACGGTTGCTGAGAACCGTCGGCATTTAAGAACGCCCCCTGGCAGAAAACCTCGTCAGACAAAGGAACGTCAGCGCCGTTTTGCCCTTCCAACGGCGTGACGGAAAAGTCACTGACGAGAAGGTACCATTCGCTTAATCTGTCAAAGGCGTGGGCGTCGTTTGTTAAAATAATGCTGTCCATAACGTCGGAGCCGGTAAACGAAGCGGATTGTGTTCCGTCAAAAGAATAAGCGCCGGTCGCCGGAAGCGTATCCGATTCTTCATCGGGATCATGTTCTTCCTGCGTTTCTTCTGCAACGATCTGCGCATCGTTTTCGGGTTCGTTGGCTTCTTCCGCGGCTTTTTCAGCCAAAGCGTCTATGGCAGCGGTTCCGGCAACAGCGGCGGCCGCAACTGTCGCAACGTCAGCTTCCGGTTCAGCCGCAGGTTCGGGCTCCTCTGTAATTTCAGGTTCGGAAGCTACCGCGACTTCGGGTTCGGGCTCCACTGTAATTTCAGGTTCGGGCTCCACTGTAATTTCAGGTTCGGGCTCCGCTGTAATTTCAGGTTCGGGAGCTACCGTAACTTCGGGTTCGGGCTCCGCTGTAATTTCAGGTTCGGGCGTTGCCGCGACTTCGGGTTCGGGCTCCGCTGTAATTTCAGGTTCGGGAGCTACCGTAACTTCGGGTTCGGCTTGCTCTTCAACGGTCAGAACGACCGAGTCGTCTTCTGTTTCTGTCAATACAGGCGTTTCAACGGATTCCAATTCATCAGCTAAAGCGGTGTCCGTAACGGGAGCATAATTTTCCTGTGATGTTTCTTCTATGAGTTCTTCCAAATCGTCAACTTCAAAATCTGCCAGAGGCGCTTCTTCCTCTTCTTCCTGCTGTATCGTCGGAGCTTTCGTCGATTCGGGATCTATGTCCTCAAGATCCCAATCGTCCAACGGCGGTTCGTCGGCAGAAGCTTCGGAAGAGGAGGAATCGTTGATAAGGTCTGAAGAAGGAGAAGTCGCAAACTCTTCGTTTTCTTCCGGTAAATCGGGTTCGGCAGCAACGGGAGAGGCTGTTTCTTCAGCGGCAGGCTCTTCGACATATTCGTATTCGACACCTTCCTCGGCAGGGGCTTCAGCGGCGGGAGCTTCAACATATTCGTATTCGACACCTTCCTCGGCAGGGGCTTCAGCGGCGGGAGCCTCGACGTATTCGTATTCGACGCCTTCCTCGGCAGGGGCTTCAGTGGCAGGCTCTTCGACATATTCGTATTCGACGCCTTCCTCGGCAGGGGCTTCAGCGGCGGGAGCTTCGACATATTCGTATTCGACGCCTTCCTCGGCAGGGGCTTCAGCGGCGGGAGCTTCAACATATTCGTATTCGACGTCTTCCTCGGCAGGGGCTTCAGCGGCAGGCTCTTCGACATATTCGTATTCGACGCCTTCCTCGGCAGGGGCTTCAGTGGCGGGAGCTTCGACATATTCGTATTCGACGCCTTCTTCGGCAGGGGCTTCAGCGGCGGGAGCTTCGACATATTCGTATTCGACGCCTTCTTCGGCAGGGGCTTCGGCGGCGGGAGCCTCAACGTATTCGTATTCTATTTCCTGACCTTCCGGAACTTCGGCGTATTCATATTCCGCTTCCTGACCTTCCGGGACTTCTACATATTCATATTCAACCTGTTCTTCCGCGGCCGGCGTATTTGGCTGTTCTGGCATAAGTGAACGCTCCTGAAAAATAAAAATATATTTTAGGCATTTTCCTAGAAAACGCTTTAAGAAACAAGCTTAAAACAAAAAAAGGCGGAAAAAAATCCGCCTTTCTTTGAAAAATCAGCTTCTTAGACAGGTTTCCAAATTTCTTCGGAACGTTCGAAACGCAACGACAGCAAGCTTAATTCGGAAGTAAATTCCTTCGGCAAGCGCTGTTGTTCGGCGAACGGACGGAAGTATTTTGCCTGATCTTCCGTGTCTTTCAGACCTTCGGCTTTGTCAATCGCCATCAGAGCTTTGAATTTTTCTTCCGTGAAGTCCAGACCTGTCATGTCCAAATCCTTGTAATACGGCATTAATCCGACAGGACCTTCCTGTGCGCCGACACGGTCATGAACACGATCGATAATCCATTTCAGAACACGCATGTTATCGCCATAGCCCGGCCACATGAAATGGCCGTTTTCGTCTTTACGGAACCAGTTGACGCGGAAGATTTTCGGCGCCTTCGGAGCCAGACGCTTCATTTCCAGCCAGTGCGACCAGTAATCGGCCATGTTGTAACCGCAGAACGGCAACATCGCGAACGGATCGCGGCGGATACCGCCGGCGCCTTCGGCCGCGGCCGTTTTTTCGGAACCCATCGTCGCGGCTAAATAGACACCGTGACTCCAGTTGAACGACTGATAAACCAGCGGTGTATTGTGTGCCAGACGGCCGCCGAAAATGAAGGCCGAGATAGGCACGCCTTCCGGATTTTCCCAATCGGGATCGATCGTCGGGCATTGACGCGCCGGCGCCGTAAAGCGTGAATTCGGGTGCGCGGCCGGCGTTTCGGAAGCGGGCGTCCAATCATTGCCTTTCCAGTCGATCAGGTGAGCCGGCTTTTCATCGGTCATGCCTTCCCACCACACATCGCCGTCATCGGTCAGAGCGACGTTTGTAAAGATGGTGTTCGCGCGGCAGGACTGAATTGCGTTGTAGTTTGTCTTTTCGGAGGTACCCGGAGCGACTCCGAAGAATCCGGCTTCGGGGTTAATCGCGTACAAACGGCCGTCTTTCCCCGGTTTAATCCAGGCAATATCGTCGCCGACTGTCCAGACTTTCCAGCCTTTGAACGAAGCGGGCGGAATCAGCATAGCCAGATTCGTTTTGCCGCAGGCGCTCGGGAAAGCGGCGGAAACGTAAGTCTTTTCACCCTGCGGATTTTCAATGCCGACGATCAGCATATGTTCGGCCAGCCAGCCTTCATCGCGCGCCTGAACGGTCGCGATACGCAAAGCCAGACACTTTTTGCCCAACAGGGCGTTGCCGCCGTAGCCGGAACCGAACGACCAGATTTCGCGCGTTTCGGGGAAATGGGTGATGTAAGTGTTTTCCGGATTGCACGGCCATGTCACATCTTCTTTGCCGTTGTCCAAAGGCATGCCGACAGAGTGCATGCAGGGAACGAACGCGCCGTCTTTGCCCATGATGTCCAGAACTTTCTGGCCGGTGCGGGCCATGATCGCCATGTTGACGACGACGTACGGCGAGTCGGTGATTTCAACGCCGATTTTCGAAATATGAGAACCGAGCGGTCCCATTGAAAACGGAATGACGTACATTGTTCTGCCGTGCATGCAACCTTTGAACAGGGAATGCAGCTTTTCTTTCATTTCTTTGGGGTTGGCCCAGTTGTTTGTCGGGCCGGCGTCGATTTCGCGTTCCGAGCAGATGAATGTGCGCGCTTCGACACGGGCAACGTCAGACGGATTCGAGCGAGCCAGATAGCAATTCGGGCGCTTTTGTTCGTTTAATTTGATGAAAGTGCCTTTTTTAACCAGTAATTGGCACAAAGAATCGTTTTCTTCTTTGGTGCCGTCGCACCAGTGAACGGCGTCGGGCTGGCACAACTCAGCCATTTTTTCAACCCAGGAAATCAGCTTTTCGTTCTGGGTTTTTTCAGGCGTATAATTTGTCTGCATTACGTTACCTCTATGTTTGAATAAATAAGAATCACCATTGATTCGAAATCACGAAGAGTGTACTCGAATTTAAAAAAAAGGGGTAGTCTTTTTACAAATAAATCCGGAGCGATTTTAAATCGGGAAGGTCATTACGACTTTTAAGCCGCCCAGCGCGCTGTCTTCCATTGAAATTTTTCCGCCGTGAGCGGTAACGATGTCGCGCGTGATCGTCAGTCCCAGTCCGACGCCGCCCGTTTCCGAATTGCGGGATTCGTCCAGACGGAAAAAGGCTTTGAACACGTCTTCGCGTTTTTCTTCTGGAATACCCGGGCCATTGTCTTCCACGGCGATTTCCAGCGCCTTTTCCGATACGATCATTGAGACATTGACTTGCGTACCGTAGCGGCCGGCATTCGTGACCAAATTCCATAAGCATCTCTTGAAGTCGTTGCGACGAATATCCATGATGACGGACGTTGTGCAGTCGAATTGAACGGGCAGACCGTTTTTCTTTAATCCGTCCAAAGTATCCGAAACAAACGGCAACATGTCGGTCGGCTGCGCTTTTTCCTTATCGCCGCCGCGGGCAAAGTCCAGATAGCCGTTGACCATACGCTCCATTTCGGTAACGTCTTCAAGCAAATTTTCTATATCATCGCTCTTATCCATCATCGCCAGTTGCAGACGCATGCGCGTCAGCGGCGTGCGCAGGTCGTGCGAAACGCCGGCCAGCATTCGGGTGCGTTCTTCGATATGGCGGCGGATACGGTCGCGCATTTGCAAAAAAGACAAAGATGCTTGTCGGACTTCGGCGGCGCCTTCCGGCTTGAAGTCGTCAACGTCGCGTCCCAGACCGAAATTTTTTGTCGCTTCGGCCAGGCGCAAAATGGGACGCATCTGATTGCGCAGAAACAGAATGGCGATTCCCGTAAACAAAAGCGATGAAAACAGCGCCCAAAAAGCGAAAACGTAAGTCGTCGAAGAAAAGAATTTTTTGTAAGGCAAAAGGACTTCAACCGTATAATCCGGCAAATAGAACGTGATTAACAGCCGTCTGTCGGCAGGCAGGTCGTTTAACGTGAAAGGGTATCCGATCTTACGCAAAGCCGGAATCAGTTCTGCCGTTTTATTGTTGGATTTTAAACGGATATTTTCAGGTTTTTCCCGAATGTCCGTAAAGCGAATATCCAGATCGGCGGAAGTCCTTAATTCGTTGACGATGATTTCTCTGTCCTGCTGATCGGGAAAAGCGTCATATAAGGCAATCGCGTTTTTTATGTCTGCGGCAACGCCCAAAGCCAATCGGCGGCTGACGTTTTGCCAGTGATTGTCATAGAATAAAACGCCGCTGACGGACTGAATTAGAATTACCGGCAGCACCAAAATTAAAATGGATCGCGGCAGCAGCCGGCGGGGCAACAAGCGCAAACGGTAATAACGGATTTTGTCTTTCAGAGACATGGTCGGGCTCCTTTAATCGGGAATCAGAGAATATCCTTTTCCGCGAATAGTTTGAATATACCGCGGCGTTCCGGCGTCTGGTTCTATTTTCCGGCGCAGGCGGGTGATTTGAACGTCTATCGTTCTTAAATTCGTTTCATTACCTGTTTGGCGCGCCAGTTCCTCACGGGAAATTTCCTGTCCGGCGCGTTCCGCCAACAGCTGTAGCAAAGCCGCTTCGGCAACGGGCAGGCGGATTCGTTCGCCGCCGTTGTATAAAACGTGCTCGTCCAAATCGTAACGGTGGGCGCCGAGCCTGATTTCCGCCTTTTGTTTTTCGGGCGGTTTGCTCATCACGCGACGAAGAATACTGTTGATTCTCAGTAACAGTTCCCGGGGTTCGAACGGCTTCGGCAGATAATCGTCAGCTCCTGATTCCAAACCCGTAATGCGGTCGTCCGCTTCACCCATGGCGGTCAGAATCAGAACGGGGACGTTTTGCCCGCAATCGCGCAGTCTTTTTGTGAATTCAATGCCCGATTCGTTCGGCATCATCACGTCGACAACCAGTAAATCAAAAGCGTACCAGGACATCATTTCGTCGGCTTCCTTCGTATTCGCGGCGGCAAAGACGCGGAATCCGTTTTCCGTCAGGTATTTTTGCAAAAGTTTACGTAAACGCGTGTCATCGTCCACAACAAGAATCAACGGCGTGTTTAAAGAACGTTCTTTTCCCGAATCCATCTTTTTTTCCTTTATTCTATGCCGTGCAAAATGCGACGGTATGACAAAGCCTCCGCTATATGCGGGGAAGAAATGTCGTCGTGTCCGGCCAAATCGGCGATTGTTCTGGCGACGCGTATCACACGGTGATAGCCGCGCGCGGACAAGCGCATCTTTTCAGCCGCTTTAACCAGCAGTTCCGATGCCTGTGCATCTAATCCGGCCGTTTCTTCCAGAAGTGTTCCCGATGCCTGCGCGTTTTTCGTAATATCCGTTCCTTTGTAACGGTTTTTCTGCCGATCCAAAGCTTCGGCAACGCGGGCGGCAATAACGGCGGAGCTTTCTCCTTCCTGCGTTTTGGCCAAATCCCACGGGGCAACGGCGGGGACTTCGACGTGCAGGTCTATTCTGTCAAACAAAGGTCCGGAAATCCTCGACTGATAGTCTTCGGCACATTTCGGCGCGCGGGAACATTCCTGACCGGTAACGCCCAGATAACCGCATCGGCACGGATTCATCGCCGCGATCAGCTGAAAACGCGCGGGGTAAGTGACGTGCATGCTGACGCGGGCGACGGACACTTCGCCCGTTTCAAGCGGCTGACGCAGAGAATCCAAAGCGACACGGGAAAATTCCGGCAGTTCGTCCAGAAATAAAACGCCGTTATGCGCCAAAGAAATCTCTCCCGGTCTGGCTTTCTGACCACCGCCGATTAACGCCGGCATGGACGCGGAATGATGCGGCGCGCGGAAAGGCCTTTGCGTGATCAGATTCCCGTCCCGCAACAAACCGGCGACGGAATGGATCATGCTGACTTCCAAAATCTCTTTAGTCGTCAAAGGCGGCAATAAGCCCGGTATCCGCTGCGCCAACATGGATTTTCCGGATCCCGGAGGGCCGATCATCAAAAGGTTATGTCCGCCTGCCGCCGCGATTTCGGCGGCGCGTTTGGCGTTTTCCTGTCCCTTGATTTCTTTCATGTCAAACGGGGCGTGTTCTGTCTGAATTTTTCCGGGAACGGGGCGGGGCAAGGCTTTTCCTTCTTTAAAGCACAGAAGCAATTCCGACAAAGCCGCGGGAGCGATAATTTCCTGATTGCCCGACCAGGCGGCTTCCGATCCCTGAACGGCGGGACAAACAAAACCAGCATTTTCAGCGGTGGCGGCGACGGCGGCGGGCAAAACGCCGGCAACTGGAGCGATTCGTCCGTCCAATCCCAGTTCGCCCATGACCCACAGTTTTTCGAACTGTTCATTCGTGAAAACGCCCATTGCGCATAACAAGCCGACGGCAATCGGCAGGTCGAAATGGGATCCTTCTTTAATCACGTCGGCGGGAGCTAAATTAACGGTGATTCTTTTGGTCGGCAGGGCAAGTCCGATTGAACCGAGGGCGGCGCGGACGCGTTCGCGGCTTTCGCCGACGGCTTTATCCGGCAATCCGACAATCGTGAAAGCGGGTAAGCCGTTCGCAATGTGCACTTCCGTCGTAATCGGCAGGACGTCTATGCCTTGAAAAGCAACAGTGGCTATGCGGGCGACCATTTTTTACCAGCGGGGAATGTTTTGATGATCGCGGTAGCGTCTGGGCGGATAAGATCCCTTTTGCAACAAATCGTCTTTTCCGGGAAAAACGGATTTGTCCGTCAGTCTGACGAAGCCCATTTCTTCCAGTTCAGCGGCGCAGACAGCGGCGGTAGCGTATTCGTCCGATTCGCAATAAAAGACTTCGCGCGTAACGGGCTGCTGCAGAATAACCGTGTCGTTGCTGCCGGGGATAATAATGCGCGTGCAGGCGCACAGACCGGCGGATAAAATCAGGAGAAAAGCTGTCTTTTTCATATCAAGGCCCATAGTCGGTTGGCGTTTGTATTAAAAATATTCTCATAAAAATTGATTAAAAACAAACTAACATATAATATCTTTGCGTTAAAGCAAATCAGGAGACGGCTCCCACATGTCAGACGGTTTAAAAAGTGACTTCGGAAAAAGCGGTTTTTACGCGGCGACCTCTTATGATGAAATGATAGACAGGGAAGGCGCTTTGTCAAAAGCGTACGCGCTTTACGGCAAATGGCTGAATTCTCAGCCGTCCGAAATTTTGGAACAGCGCAACAGGCAGGCGGATCTTTTGTTTCGGCGCATGGGAATTACGTTCGCGGTATACGGCGAACAAACAGGTGTGGAACGCCTGATTCCGTTTGATCCGATTCCCCGCATTATTTCCGCCGCCGAATGGGAAAAGCTGAACGCCGGCATTTGTCAGCGCGTCAAAGCTTTGAACCGTTTTCTGGAAGACGTTTACGGCGAACGCGACATTCTGAAAGCCGGCGTCATTCCGCAGGATCTGATTTTGCAGAATTCGGAATACAGAAAGGAAGTCGAAGGCTTTACGCCGCCGAACAAAGTGCATACGCATATTTCCGGCATCGACATCGTGCGCACGGGATCGGACGACTTTTTTGTGCTTGAAGACAATATGCGCTGTCCGTCCGGCGTATCCTATATGCTGGAAGACCGCGAAGTGATGATGCGTCTGTTTCCCGATTTGTTCAAAGAATACAATGTCCGTCCGGTCAATCACTATCCGCAGGAATTAAAGAAAACGCTGGAGGCTTCCGCTCCCGATGGCGTGGAAAATCCGCGCTCGGTTGTCTTTACGCCGGGGATTTACAACAGCGCTTATTTCGAACACGCTTTTCTGGCGTCCGAAATGGGTGTCGAGTTGGTGACGGGGCAGGACTTGTTTGTTGATTCGGACGATTGCGTCTATATGCGCACAATAGAGGGGCCCGCCAAAGTCGATGTGATTTATCGCCGTATCGACGACGCTTTCCTTGATCCCGAAGTGTTCAGAAAGGATTCTCTGCTGGGGTGTGCAGGATTGTTCCGCGCCGCGATGAAAAAGAACGTGACTCTGGTTAACGCGATCGGCAACGGAGTCGGAGACGATAAATCCGTTTATCCGTATGTGCCGCAGATGATAGAGTTTTATCTGGGCGAAAAGCCGATTCTGTCCAATGTCCCGACGTATACGCTGGCCAAGCCGGACGATTGCAAATACGTTCTGGAGCATATCGGCGAACTGGTGATCAAAGAAACGCACGGTTCGGGCGGTTACGGCATGCTGATCGGTCCCAAAGCGACCAAAGCTGAAATCGAAACGTTTAAAGAAAAAATCAAAGAGCACCCCGATCATTATATTGCTCAGCCGACTTTGACTTTGTCTTCCTGTCCGACACTTCAGGCGGAAGGCATCGCGCCGCGTCACGTCGATCTACGTCCCTACGCTTTAATGCAGTCGCCCGACAAAGTCGTCGTCGTTCCCGGCGCATTGACCCGCGTCGCGTTGCGCGAAGGATCTCTGGTCGTCAATTCGTCGCAGGGCGGCGGAACGAAAGACACTTGGGTTTTGGGCGCGTAAGGAGGAAAAAATGTTAAGCAGAACTGCCGATAACATTTACTGGATGGCGCGCATGGTTGAACGGGCGCAGGACATCGTGCGCCTGCTGGAAGCCGCTTACCGTATGGAACAGTTGCCCGGCGGCGGCGCAGGCTGGGATCCGATTTTAACGATTTCCGGTCAGATTGAAGGATATAAAGCCAAATATGATAAGCTGACGTCCAAAAATGTTTTAAACTTTATGATTTTTGACGCGGATAACCCGTCCAGCGTCTTTTCCTGTATTCGCGCCGGCCGCGAAAATACGCGCTCCGAACGTAGCATTCTGCCCGAAGACATGTTTGAAAGCATCAATACGACCTGGATTGAAATGCAGGGACTGTACTATGACTCTTTGGAACGCAGAGGCTTCAGAGAATTTTTCGAATGGGTCAAAGACAGAACGGAATTATTCCGCGGCCAAACGGTTTCCCTGATGGTTTACGACGACGCGTTCCAGTTTGCCAGAATGGGAACGTATATTGAGCGCGCGGACTTTACGGCGCGCCTGTTGGACGTTAAATATCACATTCTTCTGCCGCCGGACGCCGCGGACAAAGGATTGATCGACTACTATCAGTGGGGCGAGCTGTTGCGCTCTGTCGGCGGCTGGCATGCTTACCGCAGTATCTATAAAGAATCCCCCGTTCCGTCAAAGATTGCGGAAATGCTGATTTTCAGTCCTGTTTTCCCGCGCGCGATGAACAGCGCTTACGGTGAAATCGTGACAAGTCTGGGCGCCTTATCCGCAAATACGAAATCTTTGAAGCTGGCTTCGCAGGAGCACGCCTTCCTGCGCACCGGAACATTGGCCGGCATTTTAAAATCCAGATCTCTGCACGACTTTTTAACGGATTTTGTCGGCTTTACGGCTAATCTGTCCGACCAGATTCGTTCCGACTTTATGCGGTAAAACGCGATTTTATTGGATTACTGGTTCGTCATGTTTTGCTCAAAATGCTCACGTACGTTATGTACGCTCCGCTTTTTCGCTTGCCATTCCTGCCATTAATCTCACTAAAATCGGTTTTAACAGAGATGTCGGTTCGTCATGTCCGGCTGAAAATCAAAGGAAAATATTATGAATCGTGCTGTCAGTTTCAAATTGAGAAATGGTAAAACCGTCGCTATTCGCCGTCTTCGCGATACCGATTATGAAGCCGTAAGGGAATATTATACGGAGTTTTATAAAGGTTCGGGGGCTAAAATGGTGTTTGAATATCCCGGCGCGCCCGTTGAAACGAAAGAACATATGGTTCGGAAATGGGAAAATAAAAACAATTTATGCATTGCCGCCTTTGACGGAAACAAGGTCGTCGGCTGTGCTCAGATTTGTAAGCTAATGCCGGATAATCCTTATTCGGGGCGTAATGCGATAACCGGGATTACGATTTTGGAAAAATATACATCAAACGGTTTAGGGACAAAGTTCCTCACGCTTATTGAAAAGTGGGCGCGGGAAAATGATGTTCATAAAATATCGGCCGAAACATTCCATAAAAACGCCCGTTCCGTCGGCAATTTATTGAAACAGGGCTATGAAATTGCCGGTATTCTGCACGATGTCGCTTTCATAGACGGCGAATGGTATCATCAATATGAGTTTGAAAAGATTATTGAAAAATAAGATTTGTTTCTTTTAACAATCCTGACTGTCAAAAGGAAAAAGACCGGAATAATCCGGTCCTTTTCAGTCATACTTCTTGGAGAAGGTTAATTTATCTTGATTTGGCGTTATTTAAAGCGGCCTGAGCCACAACGTCTTTTGTTTTGGCTCTTTCTTTCAGTTGAGCTTCGATTTTATCGACCGTTTTTGCCGCCGGCTGCCAACCGAAACGAATGCCCGCTTTTCTCATTTTTTCAACGCGGTCTATGACTTCCTGATTTCTGACGCCCGTGCGCACACTGTGCAGATAGGCGTTGACGTCGTCCACGTTGTATTGCGAAGTGATGCCGATTAAAGCGCGGTAAGCTTCCGTAATGTTGCGATTGTCATAATTTAAAGCTTTTAATTCGGGGTTTAATTCCTTCAGCTTTTCGATTTCTTTGTTTATTCCTTTTAACGCTTCGGGAATGCCGTCTTTCAGTGTTGCGCCGGCTTGCTGGCAATAAGGATTGTCCGATTTGATGAATTCGTCCGCAATCGAATACTTCTGAAATTTCTGACGGTATTCGTATTCGGCGAAAGGCGCTTCTTTTCCGTCGACGAATTTATAGCGGCCGGCGATGCCCGTCAGGCCGTATTCGTCTTCCATACGAACGGCTTGAGCCAGGTATCTGGGTTTGCCGTCCACCAAATACGTTTTGTCTTTTCCTCTGTGGTCGCAGGCATGGTTCATGTGCTCAATAGCGTCTTCTACGGAAGTAAACCTTTCGTACATCGTTTTTTTGACCCCCTTAAACTTTTTTCTTTAACAATAATTCAAAAAAGATTGAGTTGTCAAACTTTTTTTAAGATAAAGAAAAAACGGAAGGAGGCAGTTTATTTTAAGGCTTTTTTGATGACTTTTTGCATCAGGGTTGAAAAAGGGTAATCGTCGAAACGCTCCGGCGGCACAAAAAATCCGTCGCTTCCTTCGGGCAAATCGGTGACGGTGGCGTTTACGATCGTCAGCGTCAGGTCGAAATGCGTAAAGACGTGTCGGACTGTTTTTTTTGTAATGTGCCAGTCGGTCTTGAACGGAAAGGATTTGTCCGTATTCCACGGCAATTCCGTCAGACCGGAAAGCAGTCCTTTTTCTGTGCGTTTTCTCAATAGAATTTCGCCTTTTTCGTTTTCGATCCGGAAGACGAAGCCTTCTTTTATTTCTCTTTTTAATTTTGTGATATTGGGGATTTTTTCCGTTACCCCTTCGGCATAAGCGATGCAGTCTTTATTTAAAGGGCAAAAGGCACATAAAGGCGATTTGGGCGTGCACACGCCGGATCCCAGATCCATCATGGCGGAAGCGTGATCGGCGGGGCAGGCGGAAGTTTTTGTCAATTCATCGGCAAAGGAATTGATTTGATTCATGATGGACGTTACCGGTTCTTTCCACCCTTTTAAACGGGTTAAAACGCGAATTACGTTGCCATCAACGACGGCTTCGGGCAGGTTAAAACCGAAAGCGGCGATCGCGGCCGACGTATAAGGGCCTATCCCCGGGAGCTTTCGCAGTTTTTCCCGATCGGACGGAAATCTGCCGTCATACTTTTCGACCAGAATCCGAGCGCATTCGTGCAGTTTTCTGGCGCGCGTATAATAGCCCAATCCCTGCCAGAGCAGTAATACATCGTCAACCGGAGCAGCCGCCAAATCCCTGACGGTCGGAAAGCGTTTTAAAAAGCGATCAAAATAAGGAACGACGGTTTTGACCGTTGTTTGTTGCAGCATGATTTCCGAAATCCAAACCTGATACGGATCGCCGTGCGCGCCGCCTTTGACGCGCCAGGGCAGGTCACGGCCGTTTTTTTCGTACCATTTTGCCAGCTTTTCGGTTACAGTCATAAATTATTCCTTTTTATCGAAAGATTAAGGACGGGAATTTTATCAAAATCAACAGTTATTTTTGCGAGGAAACCATGCAAGGAATTATTTTGGAAGTTGACGCGAAATCCGATGCGGGCGTTATCAGAGCCGATGATCATACCCGATATGAATTTAATCTGCAGTCTTGCCGGAACGGTATGCCTTCGGAAGGGGCGACTGTTGATTTCGAAGTCCGGGAAGGAAAAGCCGAGGCGATCTATATTCTGAAAACGTCATGGAAAGCAAAACTCGATTGGCTGTTCTGGTTTTTATTTTCTTTCCGCGGACGCATTTCCCGCGATCAGTTCGTGATTTTTTTATTGGCGGGAGTGTTTGTTTCTTTTCTTGCTTCGCCTTTCGTCGATTATGACGAAATTCCGACCAGTCTTGTATTGGGGTGGGCGACCGCTCTTTATATCGGTTCCGCGGTTACGGTCAAACGGTTTCATGATTCCGGAACTTCCGCCGTCTGGCTGTTTTTTACGATTGTGTTTTTTATCTTCGGCTTACTGAGCTTTATGCGTGTTTTGAATCTGAGCGAGATAATAACATACGCCGTGCTTACGTTGTTGGCGCTGCTGATGATTTTCTGCCTGTATTTGTGCTTTGCCAAAGGATCTATCGGTTCGAACCGCTATGGAAAAGAACCGTGTTGCTGCAAAACGATACGTTTAAAATAAACTTTTATTTTCCTTGATTTAGTCGGAAAAAGCGCTAAGTAATAGAGAAACAACTTAAGCGAAAAGGATAAGTGTGCTGAAAATGAAAACCGCTGAAAAACCGCAAATGAAGTACCTGAAAGACTATAAGAAACCGGATTTTAGAATTGATTCGGTCGATTTGGTCTTTGATTTGGACGAAGAAACAACACAGGTTGTCTCCACGCTTGAAATTTCGAGCGACTATAATCGATCCGAAGGGGTGCGCCCGTTGGTTTTAGACGGCAATCATTTAACGTTTAAGCATATCAAAATGAACGGCCGGGAGTTGCCCGCCGATCAGTACGAAGTCGCCGAAAAAAGTCTGACCGTATTTAATCCGCCTGAAAAATTCACGCTGGAAATCGGTACGGAAATTCACCCGAAAGCCAATACGCGTCTGGAGGGACTCTATTATTCCAACGGCGCTTTGTGTTCGCAAAACGAACCGGAAGGTTTCCGTTGCATCACGTATTATCTGGATCACCCCGACGTGATGAGTAGCTTTACGACAACTTTAATTGCGGACAAGAAAAAGTACCCTATTTTGTTGTCGAACGGCAATCCGATTGAAAAGAAAGATTTGCCGAACGGCCGTCATCAGGTCACATGGCAGGATCCGTTTAAAAAACCATGCTATCTGTTCGCAATCGTCGGCGGCGATCTGGCGTCTTTGCACGACACGTTTACGACAAAGTCCGGCCGTGAAATCAAGCTGGGCATCTATGTCGAACACGGTTATGAAAATCAGGCGTCCTTTGCTCTCGAATCTCTGAAAAGAGCGATGAAATGGGACGAAGACGTTTACGGCCTGGAATACGATTTGGATTTGTTCAATATCGTTGCCGTGTCTTATTTCAACATGGGCGCTATGGAAAATAAGGGGCTGAACGTTTTTAACACTTCTTGCGCGCTGGTGAACAAAGACGTCGGAACGGACGTCGATTTCGCCCATATCGAAAGCGTGATCGCGCATGAATATTTCCATAACTGGTCAGGCGACCGCGTGACCGCGCGCGACTGGTTCAATCTGAGTCTGAAAGAGGGCTTTACCGTCTATCGCGATCAGGAATTTTCACGCGATATGCACTCGCGGTCGTTGAACAGAATTAACGACGTTTTCGACCTGCGCACGCGTCAGTTCCCCGAAGACGCCGGGCCGTTGGCGCATTCCGTGCGTCCGGAATCCTATATGGAAATCAATAATTATTACACGGCGACCGTGTACGATAAAGGCGCCGAAGTGATCCGCATGTACGAAAAGCTTTTCGGCAAAGAAAATTTTCTCAAAGGGTGCTCTTTGTACTTTACGCGCCACGACGGGCAGGCGGTGACGATTGATGATTTTGCCAAATGTCAGGAAGACGCGAATCATGCCGATTTGACTCAATTCAAACGCTGGTATTCTCAGGCGGGAACGCCGATCGTGACGGCAAAGGCAGACTATGACGCGGCGGCGAAAAAGTATACTCTGACGCTGAAGCAGGAAACAAAACCGACGCCGAACCAGCCCGAAAAATTGCCGTTCGTGATTCCTTTGGGAATCGGTCTGATCGGTTCCGACGGACAGGATATGCCGTTACAGTTGGAAGGCGAAGACAAAGCGCAGGGAACGTCGCGCATATTGGTGCTGGATCAGCCGGAACGGACGTTCGTTTTCGTTAACGTGCCGGAAAAGCCCGTTCTGTCGGCCAACCGCGATTTTACCGCGCCGATTCATTTCGTAATGGATTATACGGACGCGGAACGCATACATCAGGCGCGCTATGATTCAGATTTGTTCAACCGTTGGGACGCGTCTCAGCAGTATGCCGTTAAATTGATGCTGAAGATGATCAAGGCCGTTCAGAACGGGGAAAAAGAACCGGCCGTTGATGAGGAGTACATCAGATTGTGGGGCGAATATCTGACGAATAAGAAACGGAATCCCGCCTATATTGCTCGTTTGATTACATTGCCGCAGGAAAACTATATGGCGGATAAAATGGACGTTGTCGACGTCGACGCGATTCATCTCGTCCGCGCTCATTTGAAGAAAGTTTTGGCAACCCGATATAAACAAGAGCTGTTGGCCGTTTATCATGAAAATGATTTCGGCGATCAGCCTTATAAGTTCACGACGGAAGACGCGGCCAGACGGTCTTTGAAAAACATGGCGCTGTCTTTTCTGGGAAATCTGGAGACGGAGGAAATCAATCAGATTGTTCGCCGGCAGTATCATTCGGCCAACAATATGTCGGACAAAATGGCGGCGATGAATATCTGCTCGAATTCCAAAGATCCGCAGCGCGATGAAATTCTGGAAGATTTCTATCAGCACTATAAGCATGACGACGGTGTGGTCAACAAGTGGCTGTTCTCCTGTGCTTGCGCGGACAGACCCGATGCCGTTTCGGTTGTGCGCAAACTGATGGAACACCCCGCGTTTAATATTAAAAATCCGAATAAACTGCGCTCGCTGATGGGCGGTTTTGCCTATAATCAGCCGGAATTCCACAAAGCGGACGGTTCCGGATACGCGTTGGCGGCGGAAATGGCTGTCAAAGTCGACGAATTCAACCCGCAGATGGCGTGCCATATGGTGCGGCCGATGATGCGGTGGAAGCGTTTTGACGAAAAGCGCCGGGAAATGATGAAAGCCGCTCTGGAAAAAGTTCTGGCCAAGCCGGGACTGTCCAGAAACGTTTACGAATTGGTGTCCAAATCGCTGGCGGAATAAATACCGCCGAAAGAAGAAACCGCCGGAACCTTTTTGGAAAACGGCGGTTTTTTTTATCCAAAGCGTTCAAAAACGGCTTTTTGTTTTTTAAAATTAAAGGATTTCAATGGGTTTCGGCACGTCCGGAAAAATAAAAAAAAGGTTCTTTTTTTCTTGATTTTGGACAAAAAAACTGTGTACTATGGACAAGATTTTGTTTTTTAATGTAAGGGAAAAATGATGTCGGAAAATTCACCAAAGGTTAAATATCTGAAAGATTATAAAAAACCCGATTACAAAATTGAAGCCGTTCATTTGGATTTCGATTTGGACGAGGAAAACACTCAAGTTTCTTCCACGATGAAAATTAAAAGCGATTATGACGCTTCCACCGGCGAAGTCCGTCCGCTCCATTTGGACGGTGACGAGCTGACCCTGACGGGGATCGCGATTAACGGCCGTCCTTTGGAACCCGAAGAATACGTTGTTGACGATAAGGGACTGACGATTTTGAATCCGCCGAAGGAATTCGAATTGTCGATCGGAACGGAAATTCACCCGAAAGCGAATACAAAGCTGGAAGGGCTTTATGTGTCCAACGGTATGTTCTGCACGCAGTGCGAACCGGAAGGATTCCGCCGCATCACGTATTATCCCGATCACCCGGACTGCATGAGCGTCTTTACGACGACCATTCGCGCCGATAAGGACAAATTGCCCTGCCTGTTGTCAAACGGCAACATGATTAAGGAAGAACAAATGGAAGACGGCAGAACGGCCGTAACCTGGTATGATCCGTTCCCGAAACCGTCTTATCTGTTCGCTCTGGTCGGCGGCGATCTGGACTACATCAACGATAAGTTCGTCACGATGTCCGGCCGCGAAGTGACTCTGGGCGTTTATGCCAACAAAGGCCAGAAAGACAAGCTGGGCTACACGATGGATTCCATTAAACGCTCCATGGCCTGGGACGAACAGGCTTTCGGACGCGAATACGATTTGGATTTGTTCAATCTGGTGGCGGTTTCCGATTTTAACCAGGGCGCCATGGAAAACAAAGGGCTGAATATTTTCAACAGCTCTTACGTGATTGCGGACGCCCATACGGCGACGGACGAAGACTATGCCGGCATTGAAGGCGTTGTCGGCCATGAATATTTCCATAACTGGTCGGGCGACCGCGTGACGGTGCGCGACTGGTTCAACCTGAGCCTGAAAGAAGGGCTGACGGTTTACCGCGATCAGGAATTTTCGCGCGATATGCGTTCCCGTTCCGTGAACCGTATTGAAGATGTCGCCGCTTTGCGCGCCGGACAATTTGCGGAAGACGCCGGCCCGACCGCGCATGCCGTTCGTCCGGAATCTTATGTCGAAATCAATAACTTCTACACGTCGACGATTTACAACAAAGGCGCGGAAATCGTTCGTATGTACGAAAAGATGCTGGGCAAGGAAAAGTTCCGCGAAGCAAACGACCTGCATTTTTCGCGCAATGACGGCAAAGCCGTGACGATTGATGATTACGCCAAGTGCATGGAAGATGTTTCCGGCATGGATTTGACTCAATTCAAGCGTTGGTATTCTCAGGCCGGTACGCCGTCCGTTTATGCCGAAGGCGTTTATGACGAAAAGACGCAGACATATACGCTGAAGCTGCGTCAGACGACAAAGCCGACGCCGGGACAGGAAACAAAGTTACCGTTTGTCATTCCGATGGAAATGGGACTGTTGGACAAAGACGGCAACGATATGCCGTTGCAGTTGGCCGGCGAAAAAGAGCCTCAGGGCACTTCCCGCGTCATGATTATGGATCAGGACGAAGTGACGCTTACGTTCGTCAATGTTAAAGAAAAGCCTGTTTTGTCCGCTAACCGCGACTTTACGGCGCCGATCAATTTCCATATGGATTACACGGACGCCGAGCGCGCTCATTTGATGGCGCACGATTCCGATCTGTTCAACCGTTGGGACGCGGCGCAGCAGTACGGCGTTCAGAAAATGCTGGAAATGGTGAAGGATATTCAGGCCGGCAAAGAACCCAAAGTGGACGAAGGATATTTGAACGCGCTGGGCTCTTATCTGAAAGATCCGTCTTTGGATAAGGCGTTTGTCGCAAAAGCGTTGGAATTGCCGAGCGAAAAATACATCGCCGATCAGATGGACGTTGTGGACGTTGACGCGGTGGCAAAGGCTCGCTCCATGGTCTCTAAGGCGTTTGTCGAACGTTTCGAAAAGGATCTGGTCAATATTTACGATTCTCTGAATGTGGAAAGGCCGTTTGAACCGGTTGCGAAAGACGCGGGCGAACGCGCTTTGAAGAATACGGCTCTGGCTTATCTGGCTTCTACGGAAAAACAGGAATATGCGGATCGCGTTATGGCGCAGTATGAAAGCGCTAACAACATGACCGACCGCTTCGCCGCATTGAAAGTGGCGGCCGGTATGGAAGCAGGCAAGCCGATTGTCGCCGATTTCTACAACCGCTTTAAAGACGAAGAACTGGTCGTCAACAAATGGCTGGGCGTTGTGGCTTCCGAAGGACTGGAAGGGGCAAAGAGCGCCGTCAATCACGAAGCTTTCGCGATTACGAACCCGAACAAAGTGCGCGCTGTTATGCGTCGTTTCTCGGGCAATCAGAAGGCTTTCCATGCCAAAGACGGTTCCGGATACGAATTTGTCGCCGATATGGTGCTGAAACTGGACGGCATCAATCCGTTGGTTGCTGCTGATGTGGCGAAACCTTTGGCTTCATGGCGCCGTTTCGACCCCGAACGTCAGGCGATGATGAAGGGCGCTTTGGAAAAGATTCTGGAAAAACCGGGATTGTCCAAGAATGTGTACGAAGTCGTTTCCAAATCTTTGGGCGATACGGAAACAAAGAAAGCCAGAATTCTGGAAAACAAAGCCAAATTGCAAAAACGCGCCAAGACGGACGCTTTCCTGAAACGCGAACCGTTGAAGGTCTTTGTCTCAGGTGCGCACGGCAAGGAAAGCGAACCGGTTCACGCCGCTTTATTGGAAGGGAAAAAGGCAAAAGTTGTTTCTTCTTCCGCGAACATTCAGGCGGCTCGCAACAAAGCTCAGGAACGCTAGGTAACTTTTTTATTGAACCGCCGGGGAATTTTCTCCGGCGGTTTATTATTTTGTGGGCAGAAAAGCGTTTTCCTGATATAAATATGTAAAGAGAGAATTTAAAGAAAAGGGTTCTTTTGATGAAATACAAAGGTATTATTTTTCTGTCGGTTTTAGCGTTATTCTGTAGCACGGCGCAGGAAACTAAGGCGGCTCCTTCTCAAAAGAAGGCTCAAAATATTTATACGCAGAAAAAGACCGAAAATAAGCCCAAATCTATTTGGGACGATGAAACGGCCGCTAACCCGTATTTTAAGGATCCTAAAAAAAAGAAAAAAGCTCCCGTCGTTAAAAAAGAAAAACCTAAAAAAGTTCAGGAAAAAGCATACAAAAAGCCCGTTTATACAGGGCCTAATCAAAAAGAAATAGCGCAAAACGCCATAAAAAAGGCGGAAGAGAATTTTAAAACCTTTTTTTCTTTCGGCAAATATGATCTGAAATACGGTCAGATTTCTTATAATGTGAACGGCGATGTCTTATCCGTTTCCGATGTGACGATTAAAAGTATGGAAAAATTTAATGCGGCGCCGTATTTAATGAAAGCAGAGCAAATCATTCTCAGAAGCTTTAATGTCGGTGAAAAAAACGGCAAGCCGATGTTGAACGACGGGGAAATGATCGTTCGAAAGCTGGAACTTCCGGTATGGAATCAGAAATTTGTTAAAAAAGGAAAGGTGGATATTGCTCAGCTGAGAATGAAAGGCGATATACCGGCTTATCTGAAAGCAAAAGGAGAGGGCAAGCTCAGCGCGCTTGAAGTTCGGGATTTACGTTCCGAAGCCATTATTAACGAAACGGTTCTGAATAACGTCGTCCGTTCCAAAATATTGTCCGCTTCTTCGGCATCGTTTTATGACGCGGAAGTAAAGAAAGATCTTCTGGAAGCTCTGAAACAGCAAACGATAGACGGGTTGAATTTCAGCTCTGCTGCCATTAACGGAAAAGAAATTTCCACGAAAGACGGCGCTGCTTCCGCTATGACGTCTTATTCGGCCAGGATTTTAAATACGGATTTGGTTTTAGGCGCCAGACTGGAGGCAAAAAAGGACAAGCCTAATCCTTCTCCCGATTTGAATTTGCTGAAGCAAAACGCCGCCGAAAACAAAGCGGCAATCGCGGCAACGGAAACGGAAGTACAACCGAAATAAAAGAAACAGGCATGGAAAACACGGAAAACGACGGGAAAAAGGAAACTCAAGGCGTTTACAGCGCTCTGACAAAGCGTCCCGATCCGAAAGTGGTCGATACGTCCGATGCCAATATCAGTTATGTCGCCGGCGTCCGTATCGTTGATGAAATTCAGCAACGCAAGGATCGCTTTAACGGTTGGGAAAAAGATGAAAACGCTCAACTTGTCGTCAGTTTTCTGGCTCAGGGGGAATTCAATAAATTTGTCGGCGCCGATTTATCCGAAGTCGATTTTTCGGGCGCGGATCTGTCTTCGATTAATCTGCAAAATGCCGATTTAAAAAACGCCAATCTGTCCGGCGTCGATTTACGCGGCGCCGATTTGCGCGGTGCCGATTTACGCGGAGTCAATCTGGAAGAAGCCGATTTGGAAGGCGCTAATCTGGAAGGCGCTCTGCTGGACGGCGCGTATTTGAAAAACGCCAAGATCATCGGCGCGAAACTGGCTAAACAAGCGCTGAACGAATTGGAAAAAATGCAACAGATGCAACGCGATGCCGAAGAAGGCAAGCTTGATCTGCGAAAAGTTAATCTGAAATATCTTGATTTGCGCAAACTTGATTTACGCGGCGTCGATCTGACGGGCGTGGATCTGTCCGGCGTCAATCTGGTCGGCGTGAATTTAAGCGGCGTTAAGATAGATCAAAAGTATTTGGACGGAACGTATTTGTTTCAGCAGGCTGCCGGCAGAAAAGTCGATATTAAAAAAGGGAATATCGCGGGACTGGATTTAACAAGCGCCAATCAAATGAAAGCCAGTATGCTGGAACTGGAGATTTTGCGGCGCAAGCGGCTGACCAATCAGGAAGAAGAACAAAAGCATCTGGAAGAAATCAACAAAATCGCAGAGGAAAAACAGGTTAAAAACGAGCAGGATTTGTTGCGGAAACGCCAACAGGAGGAATCCTCGAATCCTATGCCGGAACAGTCCGAAGACGGTTTATCCCGCGAATTGGAGTTTTTAAGATCCCGCCGTTTAAACCAACCGTCGGTCGAAGAAATGAAGGCGCGTCTGCAGGACGTCGTTTTGGAAAACCACGGCGCTTTGAAAAGCGGCGCCAAAAGTTTGGTGACTCATCGCCCGCGCCGCAAAGAAGAGTTGCCGCCCAGCAAGTACGACTTCCCGATACTTTATCCCGTTGATGAAGAGGAAAAGGATAAAGAAGAAAAGAAGACCGCTGTTCAGGAAGCTGTCAAATTTGCCGGAAAGGTCGTTCAAAAAGTCATTCAGAAAGTTTCTTTTCCGCGTCGGCAGAAATCTCGACTGCGCGTTAAACGCCAAAGACAAAAGCAAAGGAGTTAGGAGATGGATAGATATTCTATGCTTCCCTCCCGCAGGGATCCTAACTTTGCAGAACATTACAGAGCATTGGATTGGATTATTTTAGGGTGTATCTATTCGGCTCTTGTAGCGTTTCTTTTTTCGTTAATCGCTTATCCTTTAGCGCACATGATTGCTCATAATTTTTCGATCCAGTCGTGGGAAAGCGTCAAACGTTATTTCGTCTATCTGAAGTCCCACCCGCATTATTATTTCAAAAGTTATTTCCGTTGGATATTAACTTTTTTTGAGGATCCGTTTCAGAGTTTTGCTGTATGGATTCCCGCCATGCCGCTGTTTATTTTCATGGGCGGCTGTATCATAGCGGTTAAAACAAATCCGTATTATTTTGTTCAGTTGGATCAGGGCGACGGGCGTCTGGCCGATGAACGCGATGTGAAAAAAATGGGACTGTGGAACGGAATGTCGTTTGTTCTGGGGCTGTGGAACGACAAACATCTTTTGCGCATGAACAATTTTATGTCGTTGCTTATCATTGGAGCTCCCGACAGCGGCAAAACGTCGGGCGTCGTTGTCCCCAGTATTTTGGCTAATGACGATAAAAGCATGGTCATTAACGACATGAAAGGCGAATTGTTCGAATTGACGGGCGGTCATCGCGCGGAGTTGGGGCCGGTTTTTAATGTAGACTTTGTCAGATCCGATGATCCGGAAAACGGCGTTTTTTGGCCGACTTGGAATCCGTTGAGCGATATGGATTTGCCTCCGCCGTCTCCGGGCAGACAAGGATATATAGGCGGTCTGGTATACTTTTTATTGGGAGACGGGCCGACGGGAACAGACCCGTACTGGATTAAATCCGGCCGCGCGGCGCTGGAAGGTCTTATCAATTACATTTGCGACAAATGCGAACAGGCGCGCGCGAACGATTACTTTTTGCAGCGTTTTTACGAAGAGGCGGTCGACGAAGAGGATTACGAAGTCCTTGAAACGTACTATGCCTCGATGGACAAAAGCGTCGCCGTAAAACAGGCGCTGAACAACGTTCAGAATAGAACGATGACGTTTAAAAACTACCTGCCGATCGGTAAATGGGATCCGATTCCCGAAGCATGGATCGGTCGTCAGGCCAGTTTTCCGCTTTTAATGGACTTTATCACAAAACAGCAACTTGATATGTCTTCGGAATTAAGGGCTAGACGCGATGCCGGAGATCCGGTCGCTTTTAAAACCGATATCTGGACAAAGATTTTATCCGACATCATCGAAGAAACTACATATTTCGGGTATAACCGCCGCGCTTTGGTCGAAATCAGTCAGATTGCCGCTTTACCAAAGTCTCAAAGGGCTTCGGTGATGTCTATGGCGCTGTCGGGATTGGCTCCGTTTAAAAACTCCGTTATCCGTTCTCGTATGGCCTCCAGCGATTTCGGCAGCGTTCAGATGCGCGGCATTAAAAATCCGGTCACGGGAAATTGGGAGCCGGTGACATTTTATCTGGGTTGCCCGATAGAACGCATGTCAAATACCGTGATGAAAATGTTCGTCAATATGTATTCCGGAACTCTGACGATTTTCGACGTATCCGAAGGACCTTGCGGGCCTTTCCCCGTTTTGTATGTGCTTGACGAATATCACAATATGTCGGAATTCCATGTCGCCGACGCAATCGGTATCGGGTTGGCCAAGCATTACGCCTTTTTGCTGACTTGCCAGGATTTATCTCAGCTGTCCAGCGCTTATGGCGGCGAGTTAGAAACGATTATCGGTAATACGGGCGCGAAAATTTTCATGCGTTGCAACAATCGTTCGACGGCTGAACGCATTAACGCGCTGATGGAAAAGAAAACGTTCGTCGTCTTTTCCGAAAGCCGCGATGAAGGCATCGGTTCGGGAACATCTATATTTACTCCGAAAAGCATCAGTTATGGCACGGTAGGCTATTCGATTATTTCCAATTCTTCAATTATGAATATGCCGTTCGGACGGCAATACGCTTTGATCCAAAAGCATCACAATCGGCCGATTAAGCTGAAATCTCCTGTCTATTTTAAAGACAGAAATATGGTTAAGGAAACCAAAAAAGAGGTTCCGCTTCCGTTGCCGCTCAGCATTTACAACCAGCGCAACGAAGAGGATAAATTGCCGCCGCCGGCCGATATGTCCGTCGAACCTGAGTATATCCAAGCCAAAAAAATAGCTGATCGCGAAAAAGAAGAAATGGAAAATCAAGAAGAAAATGAAATAAATGAAGCCGATGTCGAACAGACAGCCGACGATGTTTAGCTCTTTTTATACCTGTTCATAAAATTTGAAAAATGTTATAAAACGTCAATTTCAAAAAGGAGAACGTTTGATGAAAGCTGTCGAAATAAAAAAAGGAATTTATTGGGTCGGCGCAAAAGATTGGAACTTGCGTGAATTTCACGGATATACGACGTCCCGGGGATCAACGTATAACGCGTATTTGATTGTTGACGATAAAATTACCCTGATTGACGGGGTAAAGGAGCCGTTTACGGAAGAATTAATCGCAAGAATCGCTTCCGTCGTCGATCCCGAAAAAATTGACGTTGTAGTCTGCAATCATGTGGAAATGGATCATTCGGGCGCTTTGCCGGCTGTTATGGCAAAAGCGAAAAACGCGATAATGTACTGCCCTGCCGCCGCTGAACGCGAATTGAAAATGCACTACGACACGACAGGGTGGAATATGCGGGTTGTCAAAACCGGCGACACGCTGAATACCGGGAAGCATACGTTATCTTTTGTGCAAATGCCGATGGTGCATTGGCCGGATTCGATGATGACGTATGTTGCCGATGAAAAGATACTGTTTTCCAATGACGCTTTCGGTCAGCATTATGCCTGTGATGGACTGTTTGACGATGCCGATCCCGATATTATCTTTGACGAAGCAAAAAAATATTACGGCAATATCGTGTGGCCTTATGGGGCTCAGGTGCAGAAAGTGTTGGAAGAAGCTGCTAAATTGGATATTGCGATGATTGCGCCGAGCCACGGCGTGATTTGGCAAAACCATATTCCGCAGATTGTTGAAAAGTACAGGCTTTGGTCTTCTTACGGTCATGCGGCGGATAAAGCGGTCGTTATTTATGATTCGATGTGGGGGTCAACGGAGCAGATGGCACGGGAAGTTGCGTCGGCCTGGAGCGAAAAAGGGCTGAAAGTGACGTTGTGTTGTTTGAAACATAACAATGTTTCCGACGCGATCAACGCGATCGTCGAAGCCAAATATGTCGCGTTGGGATCGCCGACTTTAAATTCGGGCATTTTGCCGACGATGGGGGCTTTTCTGACTTATCTGAAGGGGTTGGCGCCTAAGAACAAAGTCGGTTTCTGTTTTGGTTCTTATGGTTGGAAAAAAGACGCGCAGTCCGAAATGCAGGATATTTTGACGAAGTTGGGTTGGTCTTTACCTGAACCGATCATGACATTGAATTGGCGTCCGACTAAAGAAGGATTGTCGCTGGTAAGGCAAGCCGCGGAAAAGATTGTTTAGAGCAGGCAATAAAAAATCCCCGTTTTGCGGGGATTTTTTTCTTAGTAATCCTCTTCGTTTTGCTGTATCGATTTTGTCAGATAAGAAAACGCTTTCTGAACGGTATCTTCATGAATCTTTATGCCCAGATAAACGGCATAATCGGCCAGAACGGCATCGGCTTTTTCTTTAGCCATTTGTTCGCGCATTTGACGGCGCAATCCGGCGACGCCGATCACGTCTTTTTTAGGATTGGCCGGCGTGACGGAAATTGTTCTGGCGACCAAAAGCTCCGAAGCGGACGGATATGTAACAACGGTTTTCACCGGTTCATTGAATAAGCGGTAAAGAACGGCCGCCGGAAGCTTTGAATCATGACGGGTTATCTCTTTTAAACGCTGATAAGGAACACCCGTTTGTTTTGAAATTTCTTTCGGCGAAATTCCTTTGTTTAACAGTGTTTCAATATCCTGAGCAATTTGTTTTGCTTTTTCCTGCTGTTTTTCGGACAGCCAGGCTTCCTGAATTTCTTTTTGCGATTTTTCAATCGGCTTGACGACGGGATCGCGGACTTCGTCCACACGTAATACAAAAAAGCCGGTTCCGTCTTCAACCATGGGCGATTCTTTGCCCGCGTCCGCAGCAAAGGCCGTTGCCAGAACGTTTTGGGAAATATCGGCTTTTTTACCGTTTTCATCTAAGCCGGCGGAATCGATCAGCGTGAATTTCTTAACGGGAAAGCCGGTTGATTTGGCGACGTCTTCAATCGTTTCGCCGGCGCCGAACCGGTCGTCCAAAGCGACAGCCGTTTCCGACAGCGTGTCAAAAGCCATGGAGGCAATCAGTTTCTGCTCTATTTCATCGCGCACTTCTTTGAATTTCCGTTCAACTTTTGGCGTAATGCTATTGACGCGCAGAATCTGCCAGCCGAAGGCCGTTTGGACAGGCGCGATAATCTCGCCTTTTTTCGCGGTGAAAACGACGTCGGCCCAGTCTCCTGTTGCTGTGGAAGGCGTAACATCACCCAATTTCGTCTGGTCTTCCGTCTGATGGGCGAATTTTTGGGCGACGTCCATGAATTTCTGCCCTTTTTGCAAAGCGGAGTAAGCTTTATCAGCCTCTTCTTTGGAATCAAAGAGCATTTGATCAACATCGCGAATCTCTTCAATGGTATAGCTGTCTTTATTTTCGTTGAACACTTCCAGCAATTCCTGTTCGGAAAGGTTTATTTTTTTGGAAACCTCGTCCAGCGTCAAAAACATCACCGTGAAAGATCTGTATTCCGGCGCGGTCAGCTGCTCCGCCAATTCCTTATACAAAGCTTCTTTTTCCTGCGCCGTCGGTTTTCCGGTTATTTTCAGCTTTGCCGGAGTGATTGTGAAAACGTCGGCAGAGCGTTTTTCGTTTTGCACGTTATAAGCCGTTTCCGCCATACTTTGCGGCACTGCGGACAGCGTGCCCGCGGCAGTCGTTAACTGCTGTGTGCGCATGTCCAGAAAAATATCGTCAATGAAACGTTTTTCGCTTAATCCCATGTCGCTTAAGTACTTTTTGTAAGCGGCCATGCTGAAAGAACCGTCAACATCGCCGAATATCAGCATGTTTTTGACGGCGTCTCGCACATCGTTGTCGGGAACGGTCAGTTTTAAATTGTTCACGGCGGCTTCCATAACGGCGCGCGAAACGATTTGATTCAATTCGGGCAGAAGCATGCCGGATTCGATAGCGTCTTTTACCGTAAACGGCGCTTGCGTTATTTTGCCGACAGATTTGACCTTTTGATAAAATTCATTGATAAACTGCGCGACGGTAATCTTTTTTCCGTCTACGACGGCGATGGCTTTGCTTTCGTCCGGAATTTGTTCCGCAATATTGCCCCAACGGAACAAAGAAATGAAGCTCAGCGCCGTTAAAATCAGAATACCCTTCATCAACCAGCTGTTTTTCTGATCGCGAAAAAACTTTAACATATCCGAATCCTTAAAATTTAAATAACTTGCAGAATAATAAATATCGCAGGTTATTCTGGCAACAGCCTTTTTTAAAAAAGATGAAGAAAAAGTAAATAAATGTTTTTTTCGGGACGGGGTTGTGTTAAACCTGTTTCAAATTTTTGATTTTTTTTGGGAGAGAAAATATGAGACGCCCTTTGATTGCGGGAAACTGGAAAATGAATTGCCTGAAGGCGGACGGTATCGCGCTGGCCGCGGGAATCGCCGAAAAGTATGCGGCGGCTACCGCTCCGAAATGCGATGTGTTGGTATGTCCTCCGGCGATTTGGATTTTGCCGGTTGTCGACGCCGTTAAAGGCCGTATCGCCGTCGGCGCGGAAGATGCGCACGCCGCCGAATCGGGCGCGCATACCGGCGATATCAGCGTTCCGATGATCAAGGACGCGGGCGCTTCCTATATTATTGTCGGCCATTCCGAACGCCGCACGGATCATCACGAAACGAACACCGATGTCAAAGCTAAAGCGGAAGCCGTGATCGGACACGGACTGACAGCGGTGATTTGCATCGGGGAAACCGAAGCCGAACGCGATGCCGGAAAGACGATTGACGTTTGCCGCGCGCAAATTCAGGGCTCTGTTCCCGATAAAGCAACGGCCGAAAACGTTGTTATCGCGTACGAGCCGGTCTGGGCGATCGGAACGGGACGCACGCCGACGACGCAGGACGTTGCAGATGTTCATAAAGCGATTCGCACGGAAATCGCCAATAAATTAGGCAAGGAAGTTGCCGATAAGATGCGCATTTTATACGGCGGTTCCGTAAAACCGTCCAATGCGAAAGAATTAATGGCTCTGGAAGACGTAGACGGCGCTTTGGTCGGCGGAGCCAGCCTGAAAGTCGCCGATTTCTGGGCAATTATCGAAACCTGTCTGTAAAGATCCGTTGAGGGAGAAAAAGAAATGCATACATTGATTTTGGTTGTTCACGTAATTTTGGCCATTTGTTTGGTTTGCGTGATTTTAATGCAGCGTTCCGAAGGCGGAGCTTTAGGCGGACTGGGCGGCGGCGGTATGGGTAGCTTTATGACGGGACGTTCCGTCGGCAACATGCTGACTCGTATGACGGCCATTTTGGCAACGTGCTTTATGGTGACCAGTCTGACGCTGGCCATTATGAGCAAAAACGAAGCGGCCAAAGCTCAGAAATCCTTTATGGAAGAAAAACCGGCCGTCGTTCAGACGGAAAAGCCTCAGGCACCGGCGGTTCCCGTTTCTTCCAAGTAACCGAAAGTGAAAGGACGAAAATCGGACAGGTTTTCGTCCTTTTTTGTTTGTCCTGAATTTTTTAAGGAGTTCAAAATGCAAAACCGCCGCGTTCATGTCGGAAATATCACCTTTTCAAACGATCTGCCTTTTGTTTTGATTGGCGGTCCCTGCCAGCTGGAAAGCATGGAACATTCGTTGGATCTGGCGGGAAAGATCGTCGATATTACGAAACGGTTGGATATTCCGTATGTGTTCAAAGCGTCCTTTGATAAAGCCAACCGCACCTCGATCAACGGCGCCCGCGGAGTCGGATTGGAAAAAGCTTTGGATATTTTTAAAGAAATCAAATCGCGTTACGGTTGCCCCGTCATTACCGACGTGCATGAACCGAATCAATGTGCCCGCGTTGTCGAAGTCGTCGACATGCTTCAAATTCCGGCTTTTTTATGCCGTCAAACGGATTTGGTCGTCGCCGCGGCCAAAACCGGCAAGCCGATCAACGTGAAAAAAGGACAGTTTCTGGCACCGTGGGATATGAAAAACGTTGTGGCTAAGGCGGATCAGAGCGGTAATTCCAACGTGCTGGTAACGGAAAGAGGCGCTTCTTTCGGATATAACACTTTGGTTGTCGATATGCGCTCTCTGCCGATTATGGCACAACAGACAGGTTGCCCCGTGATTATAGATGCGACACACTCGGTGCAACAGCCGGGCGGGCAGGGAACTTCAACCGGCGGTCAGCGCGAATTCGCGCCGGTTCTGGCGCGTGCCGCCGTCGCCGTCGGAGTTGCCGGCGTTTTCATCGAAACGCATGAAAATCCGGATAAATCCCCCAGCGACGGGCCGAATATGATTCCTTTGAACGAATTGGAAGGCGTTTTGGAAACACTGAAAGCCATTGATCGGCTGATGAAAGGCTATTAACCGCATTTTAAGGAGAATGAAATGTCTGAAATTATAGATATTCACGCGCGCGAAATTTTAGATTCCCGCGGCACGCCGACGGTCGAAGTCGATGTTGTTTTGGATTCCGGCGCTTTCGGACGCGCCGCCGTACCCTCCGGCGCTTCGACGGGCGCACACGAAGCGGTCGAGCTGCGCGACGGGGACAAAGAACGCTATAACGGCAAAGGCGTTTTGAAAGCCGTTGACGCCGTAAATGAAACACTGGCGGACGAACTGTGCGGTTTCGACGCTTTGGAACAGCGGGAAATCGATCAGGCGATGATCGAAATCGATGGCACGCCGAATAAAGGTCAGTTGGGCGCAAACGCGATTTTGGGCGTTTCTCTGGCGGTTGCCAAAGCCGCGGCAGAGGAAACGGGACTGCCGCTGTACCGTTATATCGGCGGTGTCAACGCGCATATTCTGCCTGTGCCGATGATGAATATTTTAAACGGCGGCAAGCATGCCGACAATCCGATCGATATTCAGGAATTTATGATTATGCCGGTTTCCGCACCGTCGATTGCGGAAGCCGTCCGTATGGGCGCCGAAGTGTTTCAGGCGCTGAAATCCAATCTGAAGCAGGCCGGACTGAACACAAATGTCGGCGACGAAGGCGGTTTTGCGCCGAATCTGAAAAGCGCCGACGAAGCGCTGTCTTATATTATGAAAGCGATTGAAACGGCGGGATACAAGCCCGGCGAGGACGTCGTTCTGGCGCTTGACGCAGCTTCTAGCGAATTTTATAAGGACGGCAAGTACATTCTGGCCGGAGAAGGTGAAGAATATGATGCGGCCGGTATCGTCAAATATTATGAAAAGCTGGTGTCGAAATATCCGATCATGTCGATAGAAGACGGGTGCGCCGAAGACGATTTCGAAGGCTGGGGATTGCTGACGGCTTCTTTGGGAGACAAAATCCAATTGGTCGGCGACGATTTGTTCGTGACAAACACGGCGCGTCTGGCGGACGGCATTGAAAAAGGCATTGCCAATTCCATTTTGGTCAAAGTCAATCAAATCGGCACTCTGACGGAAACGTTGGAAGCCGTTTCCATGGCGCACAGAGCAGGTTATACGGCTATTCTTTCACACCGTTCCGGCGAAACGGAAGACTCGACAATTGCCGATTTGGCTGTTGCGACGGGGTGCGGACAAATTAAAACCGGCTCGTTGTCCAGATCCGACCGTTTGGCTAAATACAATCAGTTGATTCGGATTGAAGAAGAATTGGAAGACACGGCGACGTTTGCCGGCAGAAAAGCGTTCGGCCGTCTGTCAAAAAATCTGAAATAAATCCTGAACGGATCAAAAAAAGCGTCTGTGTTTTATGCGGACGCTTTTTTTATGAAAGGATTGTTTGTTGATATAAAAAAATAAAAAGAGTATTTTTTTCAGAGAGGGAACTTTTCAAAGGAATTAACCGATGTTGCTTTTTCAGGAAATACGCCGCCGCGTGCGCCATCTGGTTGCTCCTTTGTTTTGGTTGGTTCTGACGGTTTATTTCGGGTATCACGCCGTGAACGGCGAACGCGGTTTGCGCCGTTTGTTTGAATTAAAGCAGGAAATTCAAATCGCGTCTCAGGTCGCGGAAGAAGTCGCTTTGCGGCGCGCGGAAATGGAAAAAAAAGTCCGTCAGCTTTCTCCGCAAAGCATAGATGTCGATATGCTTGAGGAATCCGCCCGTTCTTTGCTGAATATGGGACAGGACGGCGATTACGTTATTTTGGATACGACGGAGTGATTACCCGATTAAGGACAGCCAACCGTTTTCCGGCATGAAATAATTCATAATTAAAGTCGCGCAAAGCAACGCGTATAGTCCCGCAAAAACATCGTCCAGCATAACGCCGGTGGCGCTGTGTAGCTTTGAATCCGCCCAACAGGCCGGCCACGGTTTCAGAATATCGAAAAAACGAAAAAAGAAAAAAGCGATCAGATAGCCGATCGGATCCAAAGGCGTTGTCAGCAAAGACAGCCATTGGCCGACCACTTCGTCAATGACGACCAGTCCCGGATCTTCTATGCCTGTTTCGCGCATGATAATTCCGGCACACCAAACGCCGACGAAATAAATGATAACGGCCGCTGTCAATAAATAAGGCCAGCCGCCGATCTTCATGATGCCCCAGGCAAACGGCAGAGCGGCAAAAGATCCGAAAGTGCCGGAAGCGACAGGAGCTTTGCCTGAACCGAACCATGTTCCCAAAATGAATGCCGTTTTCGTTTGAACAGACATGATTGAAAAAAGTCCCTAATATAAAAAAAGTGTTTCAGAATAAAACTATAATATAGTATGTTATAAAAATTGCTATCAATTTTAGAGAGCTGTTTTTTTGTGATGCAACAAAAGAAAACGAGGAAAAACCTTCTGTCTCGTTGGTTCAAACCGCGCGATTTGATGATTCGGGAACGGGATAAAATAACTTATTGTTCGTTATCGGCAAAAAGGCAGGAAGTTCTTTTTTTAATTCTTTGCGCGCTGACCGTTTGGAGCGTTTTTACTACTTTTTATTTTCTGCGTTATGAATCCGTTTTTGCTCAAAAATCGGACGAGCTGAGCCGTCTTCAGGCAGAATATGCGGATTTGCAGGATAAAGTCTTTGTTTTCGCCGATCATTTTAACAAGATTATAGCGGAAGAGGAGAACGAACAGCTGATTCCCGAAGACGCTGAAAATATCGCGGAACAACCTAAAATCAAAAAAATAGATTCGTCCGTTCAAAAACGCGAAACGGCGAAACAGAACGAACAAGATGAACAGATAAAACAAATTTCCCGTCTGCAAAATGAAACGGCGTTATTGCGGGAACGATTGCTTGAAATGGTTGACGCATCAAATGTTTCTTCGGCGGAAAACAAACGCTTGTCTTTTCATAAAGTTTTACTGCAACGTGATATGGCCGCTGCAGAAACTCAGGCGTTGCAGGAAAAAGTCAAAAGTCTGGAAAAGCTGATTTCCGGCATGCAGGAAGCGCAGATCCTGACTTTCCGGAAAATGGCGTCATTGGCTGATGACAGCATAGACGTTCTTGAAAACGGATTGTCGGACATCAAACAGTCTTTGATAAAAACAGGCGTCGGAATGGAAACTTTACTGCATCGAATCCGGCGTGACAGAGAAACGGTCGGAATAGGCGGCCCGTTTATTCCGACTCCGATGCCGAAACCGCAACATGATTTGAATATCTCTTTAGTCAGATTGAATCAACGCTTGGATCGTTGGTACGATTTGTCAACGCTGCAAAATTCTCTTCCTCTCGGGAAGCCGGTTGACAGGTTGCGCATCACTTCCCCGTTCGGCGCGCGCGGCGATCCGTTTCAGGGAGGGCCGGCTTCTCATGAAGCCGTGGATCTGGGAGGTATGATCGGCGAGCCGATTTACGCCACCGCGCCGGGAAAAGTCGTTCGTACCGGCAGTTGGGGGTGGTACGGCAATATGGTCGAAATCGATCACGGTCTGGGATTCAGAACGCGGTATGCGCATATGGAAAAGATTTTTGTGACAAAGGGCGAAACCGTTCGCGCCGGCGACAGAATAGGAACGCTTGGCAATACGGGACGTAGTACGGGGCCTCATCTGCACTATGAAATCCGTATCAGAGGGGTTGCTGTCGATCCGATGAAGTTTATTAAGGTGAAGAAGAATGTTTTCAAGAGTTAAAAACAGTATCGAAACAAAAGTTTGCAATAATGACAGACGGCCGGCTTCTCCGTCCGTTATCAGTTCCGATTTAACGATAACGGGCGATTTGGTCAGCGAAGGCGAATTGCATATTGACGGGCGCGTTGACGGCGATATTCGCTGCCGCGTGCTGATTGTCGGCGTAAATGCTCAGATCAGCGGCGCCATTCAGGTCGATGTGGCGCGCGTTCACGGCGAAATTAACGGTCAGCTGTTTGCGAAGTCTGTGTTTTTGGCGTGTTCCGCAAAAGTGACGGGCGATATTACGCATGAACGTTTGGAAATTGAGCCGGGCGCTTTTCTGGAAGGAAATTGCCGTCATATGGACGATCCGATTCCGGCGGAACAGGCGCCGGCCGATCTGATGCTGACAGATGCCAGAAAATCCGAAAAATAAAATCGAATCGGATTTTCATCGGCGCCGCAAGGCCTTTGTTATTCTGAAAAGCGGTGTTTTAACGGCGGAAGACGGCTTCGCCGGCTCTCATTTTGATTTATTGCGTCAAAGCGGATTTGACGAAGAGCAGGCGCGTCTTTTGATTGCGGAAATGCCGCGCGGATACTCTTTGGACGGTAACGTTTACGTCTATCAGGGGGCGGATTTTTCCTGCCTGTCCGATGAAAACAGAAAAAAAACGGAAAAATATGTTTCCTTTTTTAGGAAAAATCAGTGGCTGTCTTCGACGGGAAAGATTTACGACGGCATGAAATCCGGAGAAATCGGCTCTGTTTGGGCTCCGATAAAAGAATTTAAAATATCATTTTGACCTGACAAAGGGTTTAAGTTATTCTGCCTTCAAATATAATTATTTTTTTATGGGGAATACTATGTCTTTACCACTTATGCCAAAAGCAACCGCTGTGTGGCTGGTTGAAAATACGTCTTTAACGTTTGAGCAGATTGCCCGTTTTTGCGGAATGCATTCGCTGGAAATTCAGGCGATTGCGGACGGAGATGTCGGCGCGTCCATGATGGGATTGAATCCGATCGCGAACGGTCAGTTGACAAAAGAGGAAATCGCGCGCTGTGAAGCCGATGAAAACGCTGTTTTGAAACAGAATGTGTCTGATTTGCCGGCGTTGATGCCGCGTTCAAAGGGCGCCCGCTATACGCCGATGGCCAAACGTCAGGATAAACCCGATGCAATCGCATGGATTCTGAAGCATCGTCCCGAGCTGACGGACGCGCAAATCCGCAAGCTGATTGGCACAACGAAAAATTCGATTGACGCGATTCGCAACAGAACGCATTGGAATATGACTAATATCAAAGCGCGCAATCCCGTTTTGCTGGGCTTGTGCACGGAAGCCGATCTGGAACGCGCCGTTGCCGAAGCTCCCAAATCTTTGAAGCAGACGGAAGCCGTCGCTTTTGATGTCGAAGACGCTGAAGAAGAATAAGGAGAACGCAGATGGCTGAAGAAATTAAAGATGTCAACGGCGTTGATGCGGCTCGCCTGCTGTCCTATATCGAACGTGTCGAACATATCGAAGAAGAAAGAAAAGCGTTGCAAAACGATATTAAGGAAATTTTTGAAGAAGCCAAATCCGCCGGTTTTGACGTCAAAGCGATCAAGCAACTCTTGAAAATCCGCAAAATGGACGATCAGGAACGTCAGGAAGAAGAGTTCGTTCTGGATAGCTATAAAAGAGCTCTGGGATTGGATTAAAAACGCTTTTATAAAAGCGGCCGGAAAGAGGAATCTTTCCGGCCGTTTCTTTATTCCGGCATGCAGTTTAATACGGAATGAGGGTGAAGAGGATCTCCGTAGGCGTCCGTTTTGTCCGGTCTTAACACAAGAGTGTGTCCCGCTTGCGGCAAAGCGAAAGAAAATTTATCGTTTTGAACGGTCAGATTCATAATTTTCTCAGCGTCAAAATCGCGTTTGATTAATTGCTTTGTGCCGACAGGGTTGCAGGTCAGCGCTAAAACGTCGTCGGTATGGGCGGCAAGCAGCTGTGCCAGAGAACCGCCTAAAGAATGTCCCGTGGCTCTGATTTTTGCGTTTGGATATTCCTGGCGCAGCTTTTGATAAAATTTCAGAGCATTGTCGAATTGATCGGGCATTCGTCCCTCAAGAATCCGTTCTGCGTCGATTAAATCTTTTGTTTCATCGGATCCGCGAAAGGCAATAATAATATGAGCGTCTTTACCTTCAAAAGCTGTCGCGGAAAAACCGTTTTCGGAAGAGGCGTAATCAATAACTTTGTATTTGTCGTTTTTTATTTTATCCGGTTCGAGATAAGCAAAAACAGCAAGAGGCATTATATCTTTAACGAATTCCTTTTCCTGTTCGGTCTGAAACGGTTTGGAGGAAGCGCTTTCCACGTTTGCTTCGGGCAAATTTTTTTCCAGACGAGCCAAAGCAACGGCAAAATCCGTCGGATATGAGCCGCCTAACAAGTGGCGAACGCGCGCCAGAGGAATAATCAATTCGCTTTCTTTTTCAGACGCGGCAGCAAAATCCTTTAAAGCAAAGAAAAGATCCGCCGGGGAAATCAACGGTTCTTTTTCATAAACGTTCAGATACAAACGGAATGTGTTTGTGTTTTTCAGTAATTCTGTCGCTTCTTCAGAGGCTTGATATTTTTGAAGCAGAAGGACTTTCGTTCTGTTATCGTTCAGAATCAGAAAAAACGAAATGACCAAAAGCCCGGCCATTAAATAAAAAAAGAGTCCTTTTGATTTCATCTTTTCTGTTCCTTATACAAATATCCCCGCCGGGAAAGCGGGGAATAAAGTTAGCTTTTATTCGGGGGCGTATGACGCGCCGCGGTTTTTTGATTCTTTTTCTTTGCTTTTTTTGAAGCCGTCTTTTTTTCAGGCTTTGGTTCCTGATAGGCTTGCTTTCTGTCCTCGGGCAGAGGCTCCGCTTTGGCATAAGCCACGTCGCCTTCCAAAGAAGTGCGTATTCTGTCGCGTTCCGCAAAAAATCTTTGCAGTTCTTCGCCGGCAAGTTTGCGTTGAGCCGTGATTCTTTGCGTTGACGGATCAACGCGTTTGCCGTTTTTAATCAGCTCCCAATGCAAATGAGGGCCGGTTGATCTTCCCGTCGTGCCGACATATCCGATAATATCGCCCGCTTTGACTTTGCGTCCGACTTTCGTCAGCTTGTGAAAGCCGCTCATGTGCCCGTAAGCCGTTGAATATTCCGAATTGTGTTTGATTTGAACATAATAACCGTAAGAGCCGCGCCGCATGGCCTGTGTGATTGTTCCTTCGCCGGGCGAACGAATCGGCGTGCCGATCGGGGCGCCGAAGTCTGCTCCCCAGTGCATGAGGGTGTATCCTAAAACGGGGTGCTTCCTTTGTCCGAATTTGGAAGTCAGCCGCGGCTTGACCAGCGGGTGCATCGTGAACAGTTTTCTGGCGATTTTTCCGGTTTCGTCATAGTAATCTTCACGATTTTTGGAATCTTTGTATAAAAACCGCTCCTGTAATTTCGAATGTAAACCGATGTTGGCGTATAACAAAGAACCGTTTCCGGTCGGATTTCCTTCTTTATTGTATTCTTTTTGAAAAACGGCCTTAAAGGTGTCTCCTTTGCGCAGGTCTCTGGAAAAATCGATTGGTCCGTCAAAAGCCCAGATCATCTGATGGATAACGTTTGTCGGAATACCGGCCGCTTTCGCGTTCGGGATAAACGCGCCGTCGATCGTTCCTTCCGCATATTCCGTTTTAATATCGACTTCGGGTTCGACAAGGCTGGCTTCGAATAAATCCTCGTCTACTTTGGCCGCCGTATAACGGTTGCCCCGCCGGTCTTCGACGGTGACGGATAAAAGGGACTTTTCATCGGCGTTGTCCGTATTCATTTTCCCGATTTCAATCTTATTGCCGGCCTGGATTTGTTTTAAATTCAAAACGTCGGCCAGAGCGGTCGTCACCAAATGTATTTCCCGATTCGTCAGGCCGCCTTCTTTTAAAACAACCGATAATGTTTGCTTCGGTTTAATGATAAAGGATTCCAGATGATCCGGTTCCAGAACGGCTTTTTTATCTGTTTCCTGCTCCGGCTGAGACGCGTTAAACGGAAGCACTATATTGGCAATCGGGGTTAAAGTTTGTCCTTCGGCCGTGCGTTCCTGAATCAGATTTTCCGCTATTTGTTCGGCCTCATTGCGGGAAGAGATGTATTTGGCCGCTCCGAACGCCGAAAGCATGCCGAAAACGGTTCCCGCCAGAAAAACGGGCCACGCGTGTAACCGCAATTTGTTCAGAAAAATTGAAAACTCAGAACTGTCGGCCATATCGTCGGCGACAATGTCCGCCGCGTTTTCTTCGATTAAATCGATTAATCCTTTGGTGGAAGAAAGGATTCGTTTTAAGCAGCCGTATTGAATTTGTTCGTTATCCAAAGAAGAATCTGGTTTCTTGTCTGTCATGGCATGTCTCATTTTTTTATTCTTCAATAAATAACGCATAAAAAGCTAAAAGATGTTTAAGATAGAAGGATTTTACGCCAATTTATACTTTAAATCGTACAGAGCAATCGCCGCGGCGTTTGAAACGTTCAGGCTTTCCACGCGCGGAGAAATCGGCAGTTTGACCATAAAATCGCAATTTTGCGCCGTTAATCGCCGCAGTCCGTATCCTTCGGATCCCATAATCAGCGCGATTTTACGCGGCAAAGCGGCGTCCCTTAACGTTTTTTCGGCATTCCCGTCCATGCCGACACACCAATAGCCGCGTTCTTTTAACGTTTGCATCGTCCGAGCCAGATTGGAAGCGGCAATCAGGGGGATCAATTCCAAAGCGCCGCTGGCGGATTTGGCCAAAACGCCGGTTGCTTCCGGCGCGTTGCGTTCCGTAATGATGACGGCGTCCGCGTCAAAAGCCGCTGCGGAACGCATTACTGCTCCGACATTGTGCGGATCGGTGACTTGATCCAGAATGACGACGACGGACGTTTCCTTTTCGGGCAGGTCTTCTTCGAAAACGGCGGGCAAAGGAGAGACTAAAGCCGCAATCCCCTGATGAACGGCGCCTTTGGGAAGCAACTGTTCAAAAGTCGCTTTGTCGGTTATTTCGGCGATAAGTTCCGCCGGAATTATTTTTTTCGGCAATTCTTCCGCGGTTTCTTTGCCGAGTAACAGCCTGTGAATTTTTCTCTGAGGATTTTGCAAAGCGGCTGTTACGGCGTGATACCCGTATAACCAGACGCCGTTTTGCCGTCCTTTTGCCGAACCGGCTTCCGGGGTCGGCTTTTTTCGATGCGAAGACACGGGATATTCTCCTTAAAAATATGAACCGAAGACGAGTTTTAACATATTTTTTCAAAAGAAAAAGGAATATTTGTTTTTTTTGTGTTGACAAAAGACTGAAAAATCCACTATTTCAAGTACATTGCTTTTGCAATAACTTTGGTCGGATGGGTGGCCGAGTGGTTAATGGCAGCAGACTGTAAATCTGCCCGCGTGAGCGTACGGTAGTTCGAATCTACCCCCATCCACCATTTTGCGGGTGTAGCTCAATGGTAG
>JAFZYY010000025.1 GCA_017616015.1 Alphaproteobacteria bacterium
CCGCCGCCACCGCGGCCGCAACCAAAGCCGCCGCGGATTATAACGCCTGCGCCAGATCGGCGCAAGCCGCCGCCGCCGCGGAAAACAAATTGACAATGGCAAAGGACATCGCCAACAAAAAGGACCTGGCCCGCGGCGCCCTGCTTGCCAAGACCGTGACGATGCAGAAATTCCGGATCGCCTACACCCAGCGCGAAGCCGCCGTAATTATGGCAACCAGCATGAAATCAATGGTCGCCGCCAAAATGACCGCCGGGGGATCGGTAATCAAAACGGCCGGCTATTATATGGAAGCCGCCGGCGCAAAAGTCGCCGCCGCCGCGACAATGGCATTGAATGCCGCGCTGGGATTTCTTGCCGCAAATCCCGTGACGGTTGCATTGATCGCTTTATACGGCGCTTTCAAACTTGTTGAATTTTTCGACAATCGCGCCGCCGAAGCCGCCGAGAAAAACGCCAGAGTACAGCAGCGGCTGGCCGAGCAGTACAAGCAGGAACGGGAAGCCCTCGAAAAACGCATTCAGACCGACAACGAAGGCATAAAAAAACTTGTCGAAATGGAAAAACAAGGCAAGTTGACCGCCAAGCAGCAGCTCGAAGCGCAAAAAATCATTGATGCTTTGAAAGAACATTATGCCGACCTCGGAATCGAAATCGACACCTTGACCGGCAAATTGACCGGCGCGACCGCCGCATTCCGGAAAATGAACGAGCAGCAGCGGCAGCAGATGATCGACGCGCTGGAACGCGAAGCCGAGCAGAACCAGAAAAGCGCCGACGCCTTGCGCAATTCTTTCAATAAGGAGTTCGGAACATGGGACAAGTTGACATTCTGGGCCGACAACGATCTTGAATTGCTTGTTCACATGGGATTTGCCAAAGAAAGCGGCAAGTGGGATTTGTCGGATTTCGACGGCGGCGCGATTTTGGAACGGATGCAGGACGCATTAGTTTTCGCGCAGGATAACGGCATGGATCAGGAAGCCGAGAAGATACAAAAAATCATTGACGCTTTGAAAAAACGGCAGAGTATCGAAGAACGCCTGAAAAAATTACGCGCAGGCGGCAAGGTGACCGAGGAAACCGAGGAACAGCAGGCGGCCGCCGCCGAGCAGAAGCGCGTGGCGGCGAAAGAACTTGCCGACGCCGAAAAGGAACTTGCCCGGATAGACGAGGAAAACGCGAAAAAGAAAATGTCGCAGTTTGAAGCCGAGATTGCCGAAATCGACAAGTTGAAAAAACGGTATATGGAACTTGTCGAATTGAAAAAAGCGGATTTGAAAGCGCAGCTGGCCGCCGCGCAGCAGCAGATGAAGCAGAATCAGGGCGGCAAGACCAAACAGCAGGAACTGGCATATAAAGCCGCATACGAAGCCGCGGAGGAAGCGCAGCGCCAGATCGACGAACTCGACCGCCGGGCGGCGCAGGCAAGCGCCGATTTCGACGCGCAGCGGAGGCAGGCCGAAGAAAGGGACGCCGCACGCCGGGAAAAAGCCGAGGCGAAATATACCGGATTTTTGCAAGATACGGAACAGAAACAGCAGGCGCGCGCCGCAGAAAAAGCGCAGGACAAGCAATTCAGCGACCTGCAAAAGGACAAATCCCCGGCCGGTATTCAGGCATTAAGCGCTTTCATGGATGCGCTTTCCAGCAATCTGGAAGCGGCAAAAGAAGAATACCGGCGTCAGCTCGAACAGGCCCAGAGCGCCGACAGCGAAGGAGGATCGACGATTTCCGAAGCCGAACGGGCGCAGCTTGACGCCATGCAGAACGAGATCAACGCCAGTATTGCAAAATTAAATTCATATCGGGATCAGATTGCGGGCGGCATTCAAACGGCACAGCAGAAAACGCAAACGCTGGCCAGTTTCGATGCCTCGACCTTGCAAAACCTTTTTGACCGGTCCGGCCGCGCCGCGGAAACCCGCGAAGAACGGATTGCCAAAGCGACCGAGGAAACCGCCAAAAATACAAAGAAACTCACACAGGGCGGCGGCCTGCTGGTGGGATGAAGAAGGAGAGTTTGAAAAATGGCAGACATAACGGTTGAACAGGCATGGGACGCGGTCGACTACACCCGGAACGAACAGGATTCCGCGCAATCTTCGGCGACGTTTGTTTACATCGCCAGAGGATCGAAAAACGAAAATGAAATCATTGCGGCGGTCCGGAATTTCGCGCCGGAGATTTTAGGCGCGGAATACGAAAAATTGCCCCGGCAATCGATCGCCATTTCCGAAAGATTGACCGAGGACGACTGGAAAGTTTCGGTCGTTTACGCCGACAGCGGCAAGGATGGACAATACGAAGATTCCGAGAAGCAGGAACCGCAATACAATTTTGAAATTTCGGCCGGTACGAAAAAAATGGTATATGCGATAAAGCACGTCAAGACATATCCCAGTTCGGCGCCCGCGCCCAAAGCCGGGATCAATGACGGCGAAGGCGTGGAAATCATTTACCCGGTCAGCCGCTTTTCCGAAACGCATTTTATGACGAAAGCGAAAGTTTCGGCAAGTTACAAACGCAAGGTCGCCGAACTTGTCGGCAAGATCAACAACGCCAGTTTCAAGGGATATTCCAAAGGGCAGGTGCTTTTCATGGGATGCACCGGCAGCCGGACCGGCCGCGAAAAATGGCAGATCACTTTCAATTTTGCCGTTTCAACGAAGCAGACCGGAATTTCGATCGGCGACATTTCCGGCATTTCAAAAGACCCGTGGGACGTTATCTGGTGCCAGTACGAGGAAGGCGAAAACAACGACCACACCGAAACGATCAAGAAAGTAAAGGCCGTTCACGTCGAACAGGTTTACGAGGAAGGCAGTTTCGGCGTGCTGGGGATCGGGAATAATTGATATGAAGAAGTATCAGCGAAATCAAACGTATGTTGTTTCCGGCGAAACCTTCAACGAAATTGCCGATGCCGTCAACTGGACACATGAAAATCAAGCCCGGCTGAACGGCCCGGATGCTTTCAATAAATCGTTTCAGAACGGCGAAATCCGGATCAAGTATCTTGATTCCGGAACATTGCCGACATTTTCCGCAGTCGCCTTGACCGGGCTGGCGATCACGCCGCGCGACAGCAAGTTTATTTACAATACGCCGACATTGAACGCGAACAAGGTTACAACATCCAACGAGAAAAACGCATTCGCCATTTGCGCGGAACCGGCCAACAGCGGAAAACTGACGAAAGCCGTTTTGACCGGGATTATTCCGGCGAAAGTTACGATCAAGGATGCGACACATGAATTTGCCAAGCCCACGCCCGGCGGCGCCGGAACGCTTGAATCTTGCGAAACGGGAACCGCCCGGATTATATGGAAAGCCGGCAGCAGCGGCGAACAATGGTGTATCTTGCAGCTCGGCGCCGGCGGCGCGGGCGGGAGCGAATACAACGGATATTTCAAGATCGTAAACGCCAGCACCACCGGAAACGGCGGCACAGTCACCAACAGAATAAAGATCGTGGACGGCGCGACGTATGACAGCACCGCGGGAACCAGCGGAAAATCCGTTTGCAAAGTCAATAATGCCGTTTTTCAAATCGATCCGTTTTCGGCCGATGTTTCCGGAACGAAAACTTATGTTTTGAAATATACCGCCGGAACGGCCGCCAGCGGATCGACGCCGGCGACCGCCGCGACGGTTGAAATCGTGGCGCTTGACAGTATGCCGAGCGACACGAAAAAGAACGCATATTATCAGATCGGCCGCGCGATCGTCAGCAACGGACAAATGAAAATACAGCAGGACCACACCGCCGGAATTGCGCAGATTTACTGGTATTTGCTTTGCAGCGAGGACGAGGAATAACCATGCCTGAAGATGTAACAATATGGCCTGTGGCCATGACAAAGCGCGGCGGCATTCTCGGCAGCCGGTCAAATCGTATTCCGGCATACATCGCCGCCGCGGGCAACGACACGGTCGAATATCCGGAGGTCGCGCCGGACGGCCTGGATTTTACGCTTGAAGAATACCGCTGTTTCACGTTTTACGTCAACAGCCGGAGCAATGGAACTTTGCAGGGACCGACCGAAACCGGCGACGGATCAAAGGAAAATCCGTTTTGCAATCTCAATTCTATTTTCAGCAGCAACAAATTTTTATGCTACATTCAAAATTTTTGCTGCCAGTATGTAAAAGTCATCATCACCGGGACGATCGACTATTACATCGACGGCCGCGGCCGGGATTTTGCAAGAAAATTGATTCTTGATTTTCATACCGCTTTAATCATAAATTGGAGCAAGGAAAAACACGGGCTTTCCGTCACCGTGGTTCAAAATTGCGTCGGCGTCGTTTTTAGCAATTTCGAGTTTACGACCGCGATCAATCACAGCAAGACGCAATCGGATGGTCAGGTGGATATTTATACATATTGTTTCAGCGGATGCACGAATTGCATTTTTTACAACAACACCGGCGAAATCCGGATGAAAAACAGCGTTTCGGGAACCAGCGCAAACGATCACGCCGCGCTGTATGTAGAGTATTTCAAGGGATGCAGCGGAGTTCAAATTTTATCATGCAATATCACCGTTGACATGAACTCGCAAAGTCAGGAAACAGACAATTCGGATGCAAGTGTTGCACATACCCGGACAGCGATTGTTTACGGTTCATCGAATGTAATTATCATCAAAAGCAAATTTAATGTAAAATGCGTTTCTTTTGCCGGGGATAATTCAAGCGGAAGCAGTTTTGTTGCAGGTATAGCGCAAGCATTCGGATTATACAGTTGCAGCAATGCGATTTTGTCGCAAACATCGATTTCATGTTCAGCAAGAGCAGGCGCAAGCAGCTACAAAGAAAGTCATATTGCTTGCGCGCTGGGATCGACGGCGCAATATCATAATTGCAGTTTCAGCCCGTCGGTTATCGTCAACAATGGAACCAACCGCTGGACAAGTTCATATAGTTTCACATGCTACAAATAACAAGGAGTATTCACCATGCCGGAAAGCAATGCCACAGTTTCAGAGATCGCCGAAGCCGCCGCCCAGCAGCGGAAGCAAAACGCCTGCCCGGTTTGCGGAGCCGC
>JAFZYY010000003.1 GCA_017616015.1 Alphaproteobacteria bacterium
CCTCAGTTTTATTTCCGCACGACGGACGTGACGGGCACGATCGAATTGGCGCCGGGTGTCGAGATGGTTATGCCGGGCGACAACGTGAAGATTAAAGTCAGCCTGATTACGCCGATTGCGATGGACGAAGGTCTGCGTTTCGCTATTCGTGAAGGCGGCCGTACCGTCGGCGCCGGCGTCGTTGCCAAAATCATTGAGTAATATTTGAAGCTTTTCAAATTTTCTACTTGATTTTTTAGAAAGGGATGAGTAACTTTGCTCATCCCTTTCGATTTGGGAGGGTTTTTTTTGACATTACGGTTTAGGGGTATAGCTCAATTGGTAGAGCACCGGTCTCCAAAACCGGGGGTTGCGGGTTCGATTCCTACTGCCCCTGCCAACCGTCAGAGTTAGGAATTTCTTATGGCTAAAGTTCATCCCGTGTTGTTTTTACGTCAGGTCCGGCAGGAAGTCGGCAAGGTCGTTTGGCCTACGCGCAAAGAAACCATGATGTCCACATTGATGGTCGTTATGTTTACGGTATGTGCGACGCTGTTCTTTTTTGTAGTGGATCAGATAATTGCTTATGTGATGAAGCTGATCCTCGGATTGGGAGGTTAGGCGATGGCCGCCCGTTGGTATGTTTTGCACGTTTATTCCGGCTTTGAAAAGAAAGTAGCCGAGTCGATTCAGGAATTTGCCGCTCAAAAGGGTATGGCGGATTCGTTTGAACAGGTACTGGTTCCGACCGAAGAAGTCGTTGAAGTCCGCCGCGGAACGAAAGTTAATTCGGAACGCAAGTTTTTCCCCGGCTATGTGCTGGTAAAAATGGAAATGACGGACGAAACGTGGCATTTGGTTAAAAATACGCCGAAAGTTACGGGATTCCTGGGGGCGCGTGAAAAACCGACTCCGATTTCCGAAGCCGAAGCGCAGCGTATCCTGCATCAGGTGACCGAAGGGGTTGAACGTCCGAAGACGTCCGTTTCTTATGAAGTCGGCGAACAAATTCGCGTTATTGACGGACCGTTTGCTTCTTTTGTCGGTTTTGTTGAAGAAACCGATGATGAAAAAGCGCGTCTGAAGGTTTCCGTTTCTATTTTCGGCCGCGCAACGCCGGTTGAACTGGAATACGCTCAGGTCGAAAAGATCTAAAAAGTTTTAAAGACGCCAAATCCGGGCATCGATTCGTTCCGGTTGGTGTCTTTGCGGAAGATAAGCCATTTATCGTACCGCAAGCCTTAAAACGAATCGAACTTGAAATGTTAGAGGTAATACAATGGCAAAGAAAGTCGTCGGGTTTATTAAATTGCAAATCCCGGCAGGAAAAGCTAATCCGTCTCCTCCCGTTGGTCCGGCTTTGGGTCAGCGCGGATTGAACATCATGGAATTCTGCAAAGCGTTTAACGCCGCTACGCAGAAAATGGAACCGGGAATGCCGATTCCCGTTATCATCACGGCCTATGCCGACCGTACGTTTTCGTTTGTAACGAAGATGCCGCCGGTCAGCTATTTCATCATCAAAGCGACCGGTCTGCCGAAAGGTTCCAAAGAACCGGGACGTTCCAAAGTAGGCAAAATCACCAAGGCGCAAGTCAAGGAAATCGCCGAAAAGAAGATGCCGGACCTGAACTGTTCCACGGTTGAATCCGCGATGAACATGGTAATGGGACAGGCTCGTTCTATGGGTATCGAAGTCGTGGAGTAACGGATAATGGCTAAGTTAGGTAAACGCTTAACGGGTGCGTATAAAACCGTTGACTCTTTGAAAGCTTATGATCTGGACGAAGCTATCGCTCTGTTGAAAGCGGCTCCGAAAGCTAAATTTGACGAAACCGTTGAAATCGTCATGGGGCTGAACGTTGATCCGCGTCAGGCCGATCAAATGGTTCGCGGCGTGATCGGTTTGCCGAACGGAACGGGTAAGACCGTCCGCGTAGCCGTGTTCGCCAAAGGGGCTAAGGCTGAAGAAGCTAAAAAAGCCGGTGCTGATCTCGTCGGCGCCGAAGACCTGATGGAAACCGTTATGGCCGGCAAAATCGAATTTGACCGTTGCATTGCGACGCCGGATATGATGGGCGTTGTCGGTCGTTTGGGTAAAGTTTTAGGTCCCCGCGGTCTGATGCCGAACCCGAAGCTGGGAACGGTTACGATGGATGTGACGAGTGCTGTTAAAGCGGTTAAGGCCGGTCAGGTCGAATACCGTGTCGAAGCTGCCGGTCAGATTCATGCCGGTATCGGCAAAATCAGCTTCACCGAAGCCCAGATTAAAGAAAACGTTTTAACGTTTGCGCAGGCTGTTCTGAAAGCGAAGCCGGCAAGCGTAAAAGGAACTTATTTAAAGCGCGTCGGCTTGAGCACGACTCAGGGTATCGGCGTGAAGATTTCCGTTGCCAATTTGTCGTCTTTGGCGACCGGAAACTAATCAAAGAATACCGGCCGGAAACGGTCGGGAAAAGGGAAAACCGGATTTTCCGGCTTTCCCTTCACCTGTCCAAGACTGTAGGTGCGGTATTCGATACCGTTTAATGGACAAGGTTCCGCCTGCATAGACAGAGGTACAAGTTTTTTACCGCTCCGTAGTGGTTTATGGCTTGAGCTTTTGGACAGGAAACACTTTCAACATGGGGTTGGAAGTTGTGGAGTAACAGAACTTTCGCTTTTCGCCGTTTGAAAAGAGAAAGGAATGAAGAGGATACAAAAGTGAAACGTGAACAAAAAGCTGAATTGCGTTCCCAGATGAACGAGGATTTCAGCAGCGCCGGATTGGTCGTCGTCACCCATTATTCGGGAATGACGGTTGCCGAAATGTCGGCTCTGCGCGATGCCGTTCGCAAGGAAGACGCAAAGTTTCGCGTGACAAAGAATCGTATTACTCGTCTTGCTCTTGCCGGCACACAGTATGAGCAGTTGGCGGATATGATGGTTGGTCCGACGGCAATTTCTTATTCCGTCGATCCGGTCGCTGCCGCCAAAGCCGTTGTGGATTTCGCCAAGAAGAATGAAAAACTGATCATTCGCGGCGGCGTCATGAACGGAAAAGTTTTGTCCGTAGCCGAAATAAAGGCTTTGGGCGAACTGCCGTCCATGGATCAGCTGCGCGGAAAGTTGGTTGGTCTGCTTCAGGCGCCTGCGGCTCAAATCGCTCGCGTGTGCAAGGCTTATGCCGACAAAGAACAGGCTGCGTAATTATTCGCTTGTCATGGAGGGGATATTTCCCTGCTTAAAAATTGGTGTCGAAAGACACGTGTTATAACTAATTTAAACGGAGTTTAATAAAATGGCTGATCTCGCCAAAATCGTTGATGAATTGTCTGCTTTGACAGTGTTGGAAGCTGCTGAACTGTCCAAGATGTTGGAAGAAAAGTGGGGCGTTTCCGCCGCCGCTCCGGTGGCTGTTGCTGCCGCCGGTGCCGCTGGTGCCGCTCCTGCGGAAGAAAAGACGGAATTTGATGTTATCCTGGCTGAAGCCGGCGCTAACAAAATTAACGTCATTAAGGAAGTCCGCACGATCACCGGTCTGGGACTTAAAGAAGCTAAAGACCTGGTCGAAGGCGCGCCGAAGACCGTTAAAGAAGGCGTTTCCAAGGAAGATGCTGAAAAATTCAAGAAGCAATTGGAAGCTGCCGGCGCTAAGGTTGAAATTAAGTAATTCTTTTCAATCTGTTTAGTTTTAGGGATCGGACGAAAGGCTTGTTCTCAAGCCTTTTCGACCGGTCCTTGAAACTGTCTTGAAAGCCTTTTGCGTCTTGGGGCTTTCCGTTGAAAATTTTTAAAGGCGTTACGAATTTTGTTTTTTAGGAATGGGGAGCCAAAATGGTCAAATCTTTTACAGGCCGGAAACGTGTACGCAAAAATTTTGGAAGGATTCCTTCCGTAGCACCGATGCCCAATCTGATCGAGGTGCAGAAAAGCTCTTATAGTCAATTCCTTCAGTTAGGCGTGCCGGCTGCGAAAAGAACCGAAACCGGTTTGCAGGAAGTATTAAAGTCGATTTTTCCGATCAAGGATTTTTCCGGTCGCGGCGAATTGGAATATGTCAAGTATGAATTAGACGAACCGAAATATGACGTTGACGAATGTATCCAGCGCGGCATGACTTATTCGGCTCCTTTGCGGGTCACTCTGCGTCTGGTTGTGTGGGACGTCGATGATGAAACGGGCGCCCGTTCTATCCGCGACATTAAAGAACAGGACGTCTATATGGGCGATATGCCTCTGATGACGGAAACCGGTACGTTCGTCGTGAACGGTACCGAACGCGTGATCGTTTCTCAGATGCACCGTTCCCCCGGTGTGTTCTTCGACCACGACAAGGGCAAAACGCACTCTTCCGGTAAGTATTTGTTTGCCGCGCGCGTCATTCCCTATCGCGGTTCCTGGCTTGACTTTGAATTTGACGCGAAGGATTTGGTTTATGTCCGTATTGACCGTCGCCGCAAATTGCCGATCACGACTTTGCTGTATGCTTTGGAATCCAAAGAAACGGAAGAATTGCGCAAACAGCGCGAAGCCGAAGGACGTGAAGTCAGTCTGTTGGAAGTCCGCGGCATGAGTCAGGAAGAAATTCTGGATTACTTCTATGACAAGGTCGTTTATACGGCGGATAAGAAAAATTGGAAAACGCCGTTTGTTCCCGAACATCTCAAAGGCATGAAGCTACATTATGATTTGGTGAACGCCGAAACGGGCGAAGTGATGATCGAAGCCGGTCAGAAAGCAACGGCCGGAAAACTGAACAAGCTGAAAAAAGACGGCTTAAAGACGATCCGCGTTTCCAAAGAAGAATTAATCGGCGCTTATTTGGCCGAAGACATGATCAATGAAAAAACCGGTGAAATTCTGGTCGAAGCGGGTCAGGAAATCACCGAAGACGTACTGACGATGTTCGGTAAAAACAAAATCAAGGAATTTTCCGTTTTGCATATCGATCATGTCAATGTCAGTCCGTATATCCGCAACACGATGGCGGCGGACAAGAATATGTGCCGCGAAGACGCTCTGGTTGACATCTATAAAGTCATGCGTCCGGGCGAACCGCCGACGGTTGAATCCGCCGACGCTTTGTTCCGCGGACTGTTTTTCGATCAGGAACGCTATGACCTGTCGGCTGTCGGCCGCGTAAAGATGAATGCTCGTCTGGATTTTGACAAGGAACAGGTTCCCGATACAATCCGCGTTCTGCGCAAAGAAGACATTCTGGAAATCGTCCGCGTTCTGGTTGAACTGAAAGACGGCCGCGGCGAAATCGACGATATTGATAACTTGGGCAACCGTCGCGTCCGTTCCGTTGGCGAATTGATGGAAAACCAGTATCGTATCGGTTTGTTGCGTATGGAAAGAGCCATTCGCGAACGCATGAGCTCTGTTGACATCGACACGGTGATGCCGCACGATTTGATTAACGCGAAACCGGCCGCTGTTGCCGTTCGCGAATTCTTCGGCTCTTCGCAGTTATCTCAGTTTATGGATCAGAACAACCCGTTGGCGGAAGTCACGCATAAACGCCGTCTGTCGGCTTTGGGCCCCGGCGGTCTGACGCGCGACCGCGCCGGCTTTGAAGTCCGCGACGTGCACCCGACCCACTACGGTCGTATCTGCCCGATTGAAACGCCGGAAGGTCCGAACATCGGTTTGATTAACTCTTTGGCGACGTACGCCCGCGTCAACCGCTACGGCTTTATCGAAAGTCCGTACCGCAAGGTTGTCGACGGCAAAGTGACCAAAGAAGTCGTTTACTTGTCCGCGATGGAAGAAAACAAGCACGTGATCGCTCAGGCGAACGCGGAATTGGACAGCAAAGACTGCTTTGTTAAAGATAAGCTGGTCGCCTGCCGTAAAAACGGCGAATTCGTTTTGTGTCCGCCGGAAGAAATCACGCTGATCGACGTTTCGCCGAAACAGCTGGTTTCCGTCGCCGCGGCTTTGATTCCGTTCCTGGAAAACGACGACGCGAACCGCGCTTTGATGGGATCGAACATGCAACGTCAGGCCGTTCCTTTGTTGCAGGCGGACGCTCCGCTGGTCGGCACGGGAATGGAGGGCGCTGTGGCTCGTGACTCGGGCGCTTCCATTATCGCGACGCGTAACGGTGTCGTTCAGTCCGTTGACGGTATGAGAATCGTCGTCCGCGCAACCGGTAAAGTCAAAGCCGACGAATCCGGCGTTGACATTTACAAACTGCACAAATTCCAACGTTCCAACCAGTCGACCTGCATTACGCAACACCCGTTGGTTAAAGTCGGCGACGTTGTTTCCGTCGGCGACATCATTGCGGACGGTTCTTCGACGCAGTTGGGCGAACTTGCTTTGGGGCGCAACGTTTTGGTGGCTTACATGCCGTGGAACGGCTACAACTACGAAGACGCTATTTTGATTTCCGAACGCATTGCCCGTGACGACGTGTTCACGTCCATTCACATTGACGAATTCGAAGTGATGGCGCGCGATACGAAGCTGGGGCAGGAAGAAATCACGCGCGATATTCCGAACGTCGGCGAAGAAGCTTTGAGACAGCTGGACGAAGCCGGTGTCGTTTATATCGGCGCCGAAGTCAAAGCCGGCGACATTTTGGTCGGTAAGGTCACGCCGAAGGGCGAATCCCCGATGACTCCGGAAGAAAAACTGTTGCGTGCGATCTTCGGTGAAAAAGCCGCTGATGTCCGCGATACGTCTTTGCGCGTTCCGCCCGGTATTTCCGGTACGGTCGTGGAAGTCCGCGTGTTTTCGCGCCGCGGCGTTGACAAAGATCAGCGCGCGATGGCGATCGAACAGTCGGAAATCGAAGCTCTGGCTAAAGACCGCGATGCCGAAAAAGCGATTTTGGAAGGTTCTTTCTATGATCGTTTGAAACAGGCTTTAATCGGTCAGAAAGCGACAAACGGCGTCAAACATGTTCAGGCGGGTCAGGAATTGAACGAAGAAATCCTGAACGGTATGCCGGCTTCTCAGTGGCGCAAAATTTCCGTTGAAGACGACAAAGTCATGTCCGAAATCGAACAGATGACGAAAGTCTTTGACGCCAGCATCGAGCAGTTGCAGGAACGCTTTGAAAACAAAGTCGAGAAATTGCAGCGCGGCGATGAAATGCCTCCGGGCGTTTTGAAAATGGTCAAAGTCTTTATCGCGGTTAAACGTAAGTTGCAACCGGGTGATAAAATGGCCGGCCGTCACGGCAACAAGGGCGTTGTTTCCCGTATTCTGCCGATCGAGGATATGCCGCATATTGCGGACGGAACGCCGGTCGACATCGTGTTGAACCCGTTGGGCGTGCCGTCCCGTATGAACGTCGGGCAAATTCTGGAATGCCATTTGGGTTGGGCTTGCCGCGAATTGGGCAAACAAGTCCATGATTTGTACGAACAAGTAGCGGCTCAGAAGGCTTCCGTTGATGAACTGCGCAAGAAGCTGGAAGACGTTTACGGCAAGAAGGAATATAAGGAAAACATTTCCAAGCTGACTGACGAGGAAGTGTTGGAACTGGCCGACAATATGAAGTCCGGTCTGCCGATCGCGACACCCGTTTTCGACGGCGCGCGCGAAAGCGACATCGACGAAATGCTGGATAAGGCGGGACTGCCCAGATCCGGTCAGGTCACTTTGTACGACGGCCGCACGGGCGAACCGTTTGAACGTCCGGTAACTGTCGGCGTGACCTATATGCTGAAGCTGCACCATCTGGTCGACGAAAAGATTCACGCCCGCTCGATCGGTCCTTATTCTCTGGTCACGCAGCAGCCGTTGGGCGGTAAAGCGCAATTCGGCGGACAGCGCTTCGGAGAAATGGAAGTCTGGGCTTTGGAAGCTTACGGTTCCGCTTACACGTTGCAGGAAATCCTGACGGTGAAGTCGGACGACGTTTCCGGCCGTACGAAGGTTTACGAATCCATCGTGCGCGGCGACGACAAGTTTGAAGCCGGTATTCCCGAATCGTTCAACGTTTTGGTCAAAGAAATGCGTTCTTTGTGCCTGAACGTCGAACTGAACCAGAATGAATATTAAAGTATCTCTTGAAGGAAAGAGGAAAGTAATGAACGAACTTACAAAAGTTTTTGGCCCTGTAACAGGGACACAGTCTTTCGATCAGATTCAGATTTCTCTGGCGTCTCCGGAACGGATACGTTCCTGGTCTTACGGAGAAGTGAAGAAACCCGAAACGATTAACTACCGTACTTTTAAACCGGAAAGAGACGGGCTGTTCTGCGCGCGCATTTTCGGCCCTGTCAAGGACTACGAATGCTTGTGCGGCAAATACAAACGCATGAAATTCCGCGGTATCGTCTGCGAAAAGTGCGGCGTTGAAGTCACTTTGTCCAAAGTCCGCCGTGAACGCATGGGGCATATCGAATTGGCGGCTCCGGTCGCGCATATCTGGTTTTTGAAATCTTTGCCCAGCCGTATCGGTCTGTTGGTCGATATTATGCTGAAGGATTTGGAATCCGTTTTGTACTTTGAAAAGTACATCGTTATTGAGCCGGGGCTGACGCCGTTGAAAGTCAACGAACTGCTGACTGAAGATCAGTATCAGCGCGCGATTGAGGAATACGGCGAAGATTCTTTCCGCGCCGGCATCGGTGCCGAAGCGCTGAAAGAAATCCTGTCCGCGATCGATCTGGAACAGGAAGCCGAAACGATCCGCGCCGAACTGCGCTCCACGTCTTCGGAAGCCCGCCGCAAGAAATTAGTTAAGCGGTTGAAACTGGTTGATGCTTTCATTGAATCCGGTTCTAAGCCGGAATGGATGATTTTGGACGTCATTCCGGTCATTCCGCCCGAATTGCGTCCGTTGGTTCCGTTGGACGGCGGCCGTTTCGCGACGTCCGACCTGAACGATTTGTATCGTCGCGTGATCAACCGTAACAATCGTTTGAAACGCTTGATTGAATTGCGTGCTCCGGAAATCATTATCCGCAACGAAAAGCGCATGTTGCAGGAATCCGTTGACGCCTTGTTTGACAACGGTCGCCGCGGCCGCGCGATCACCGGCGCGAACAAGCGTCCGCTGAAATCTTTGGCGGATATGCTGAAAGGCAAACAGGGACGTTTCCGTCAGAACCTGTTGGGTAAACGCGTCGACTACTCCGGTCGTTCCGTGATTGTGGTCGGTCCCGAACTGAAATTGCATCAATGCGGCATTCCCAAGAAGATGGCTCTGGAATTGTTCAAGCCGTTCGTCTATTCCAAACTGGAACTGTACGGCATGGCGACAACTATCAAAGCGGCCAAGCGCATGGTCGAAAAAGAACGTCCGGAAGTCTGGGATATTCTGGAAGAAGTCATTCGCGAACACCCCGTGTTGCTGAACCGTGCTCCGACGTTGCACAGACTGGGGATTCAGGCTTTTGAACCGGTGTTGATTGAAGGAAAAGCCATTCAGTTGCACCCGTTGGTCTGTACGGCTTTCAACGCCGACTTCGACGGCGACCAAATGGCCGTTCACGTTCCTCTGTCTCTGGAAGCGCAGTTGGAAGCCCGCGTTTTGATGATGTCGACAAACAACATCTTGTCGCCGGCAAACGGCAAGCCGATTATCGTTCCGACTCAGGATATGATTTTAGGCTTGTACTACCTGTCCACGATGCGTGAAGGCCAGAAAGGGGAAGGTATGATTTTCTCCGGTATCGACGAAGTCGAAATGGCTTTGTTTGATCATCTGGTGACTTATCAGACAAAAATTAAATGCCGTTTGGAAATTGCCGACAAAGACGGCAATCTGGTGCGCAAAACGATTGAAACAACACCGGGACGCGTGTTGCTCAGTCAGGTTCTGCCTCAGCCGGACGAAAAGGACAGCGAAGAGCAGAAACGCCTGATCCGCAAGGAGTTGTCTTTTGAAAAAATTCTGAACCGTCAGTTGCGCAAGAAAGACATCGCGAAGCTGATCGGTCTGGTCTATCGCTACTGCGGTCAGAAAGCGACCTGTATTTTTGCCGATAAGATCAAAAATATGGGATACAAGTTTGCGGCTGTTTCCGGCACTTCGTTCGGCAAGGACGACATGATCGTGCCGAAAAAGAAATGGACGATCGTGAAAGATACCGAAAAACAGGTCAAGAAGTTCGAAGAACAGTATCAGGAAGGCTTGATTACGCAGGGTGAAAAATACAATAAAGTCATCGATGCATGGTCTGCCTGCACGGATAAAGTCGCGGACGAAATGATCAAGGAAATCCAGAAAGACGATCCGACGAAGCCGATCAATTCCGTGTGGATGATGGCTGACTCCGGCGCTCGTGGTTCCGCGGCTCAGATGCGTCAGTTGGGCGGTATGCGCGGCTTGATGGCAAAACCGAACGGCGCGATCATTGAAACGCCGATTATCGCGAACTTTAAAGAAGGCTTGTCCGTGGCGGAATACTTCAACTCTTCGCACGGCGCCCGTAAAGGTCTGTCCGATACGGCTTTGAAGACCGCAAACTCCGGTTATCTGACCCGTCGTCTGGTCGACGTGGCGCAGGACGCCATCGTCACCGAAGACGATTGCGGTACGAACAGCGGTGTCTGGATGTCGGCCGCTTTGGACGGAACGACGGTCGTTGCTACTTTGGGACAGCGTATTCTCGGCCGTACGGCTCAGGAAGACGTCAAGAATCCGTCAAATGGCAAGATTATAGTTCCGCGCGGCACTTTGATTGACGAAGATATGGTCGAGAAAATCGAAAAAGCCGGCGTGGAACGCGTTTATGTCCGTTCCGCTCTGACCTGCGAATGCAAAGACGGTATCTGCGCGAAGTGCTATGGGCGCGATTTGGCGCGCGGCACGCCGGTGAACATCGGTGAAGCCGTCGGCGTCATTGCGGCGCAGTCCATCGGCGAACCGGGAACTCAGCTGACCATGCGTACCTTCCACATCGGCGGCGCGGCGCAGAACGTTGAAGTGTCCGCGATTGAAGCCGGCTTTGAAGGGAAAGTGAAGTTCACGACTTCGAAACCGATTATGAATTCCAAAGGTCAGATGGTCGTGACAACGCGCGATTGCGAATTGTCGATTGTTGATGACAAAGATATGGTCAAAACGCACTATCACATTCCGTTCGGTGCAAATCTGGAAGTTCAGGAAGGCGATACTGTTGTTAAAGGCGCCAAGTTGGCCGAATGGAACGCTTACGTTATTCCGTACTTTATTGACAAGGCCGGAACGATCAAATACGAAAACTTTGTCGACGGCGAAACGGTTCGCGAAGTCAGAGACGAAGGAACGGGTCTGACGCAGATCAAAGTTCTGGAAACGTTGGGAACGACGAAAAAAGCGCGTATCGTTATCGAAAAAGACGGTGAAACGATTGGCAGTTTCAACCTGCCGGCAAATTCGACCGTTATGTTGCCCGAAAATTCGGAAGTCCAGCCCGGCGATATTTACGCGACGATTGAAATCGAACGTAAATCCCGTGACATTACCGGCGGTCTGCCGCGTGTGGCGGAATTGTTTGAAGCCCGCAAGCCCAAGGATTGCGCGATCATTTCTGAAATCGACGGCGTTGTGGAATTCGGCAAGGATTATAAGGCTAAACAGCGCATTGTCATCAAAGGCGCCGAAGACATTGAACGTGAATATCTGGTGCCGAAGGGCAAGCTGATTCTGGTTCAGGACGGCGATACCGTGCACAAAGGCGATGTTCTGACCGACGGTTCCGAGGATCCGCGCGACATTTTGCGTGTTAAGGGCTTGGAAGCGTTCGCGCAGCACATGGTCAACGAAATTCAGGCCGTGTACAGACTGCAAGGCGTGGAAATCAACGACAAGCACATTGAAGTGATTGTTCGTCAGATGTTGCAGAAGCTGGAAGTCACTGATGCCGGCGATACGACTTTGTTGCAGGGAGAACAAGTGGATCAGGCCGCTTTGGATAAGGAAAACACCAAAGCGATTGCGGCGGGCGGACGTCCGGCGGAAGCTTCTCCGATTCTGTTGGGTATTACAAAGGCGAGCTTGCAGACGAATTCGTTCATTTCTGCGGCTTCATTCCAGGAAACAACCCGTGTTTTGACGGAATCCGCCGTTTCCGGCAGAACGGACGATTTGATCGGATTGAAGGAAAACGTGATTGTCGGTCGTTTGATACCGGCCGGAACGGGCTCTGTCATCAATCGGCTGCGCGCTTTGGCAGCTCAGCGCGATCGGGAAAATCTGGAAAATTCGGAAACAGCGGCCTTGCCGGCGGCTCAGGAATCTTCCGAATCCTGATAGTTATTAATCTGTATAAAAAATCGCCGAAGCCTTTCGGCGATTTTTTTATGCAAAGAGATCAATAGATTGAAAACCGGCGGAAAATCTGTATAATAAGTCTGACTTAACTACAAAATAAGGAAAAAAACATGGATATTAACGAATTACCTTCACCGCAGTTTCTGATTAACGAAGCCGGTATGATTTCCGTTTTCTTGCCCGCTTTTGAAGGGGAACCCGATAACCCCGTGTTGACCAAGAAAGACGAAAAGACTTTGCATTTTCAGCGTTCTGCGAACGGGGATATTTTATTGACCGAAATAGATGAAGCCGTTATGCAGGCTTTGGCGGAAACCAAAAAAATACTGGTTATAGAAACAAACGTTCTGAAAAGCATAGATGTTTTGGATAAGGCGTTATCCGCTTATATCAAATCGGAACAGCCCAATCCGGACGAAACGCAGGACGAGATTATGGATACGATCGAACGCGCGTATGAAATTGAGGTAAGGGTATAGCTCCTGTTCCGGATTTTTTGTGTTTTTTGACAAAAAACCATGCTTTTTTTTTAGGCAGAGAGGGCGTTTAAAAAAAAGTATGCTTTTTTTGGAAAAATAGTTGACAAAAAAAAGAATCGGATATACATTGGTCTTAAAGATGGGGTTTTACTTGAAGGAGATTGAAAATGGGATTCTTTGAAAAAGCTAAAAATTATATCAAAGAAGCTTTCGAAAAATACGGCGATGTCGCCAATCCGGGCGGTTTTGTCGGCAGACCTGAGGCGCCGAAAAATGAAGCTCCGAAAGCTGAAGCACCGAAAAACGCCGAAAAGAAGTCTACCGTAAAAGATAAGATTCTTGCTTTTAAGAATAAATATCTGGCCGAAGCCAAGAATCTGTATGCCACGTATGGCGCTAATCCGGGCGGTATGATTGAAAAGCCGATGGAAAAAACGGAAGAGAAGAAGGCTGAAAAAGACAATGTGACCGCGCAGGCGATCGCTGCTCAGAAGCGTAATAACGGTCGTTAATTCGATAGTTTAAAATTAGAAAAGCAGACGCTGTTTTATAACGGCGTCTGTTTTTTTTGTGTGATGAATTAATGGAAAATTCTTTTTGGAAAAAGTTGACAAAAAAAAGAATCGGGGATATATTAACAACTAAGAATAAGTTATTTTTGCTGAGGAGAGATAAAATGGGATTCTTTGAAAAAGCAAAAGAGTACATTAAAGACGCCTTTGAAAAGTACGGCGATGTTGCCAATCCGGGCGGTTTTGTCGGCAGACCCGAAGAACCGAAAAAGGAAGGAACGGCGCCGGCGGCTGATGTGAAAGAGCCGAAAAAGAAAAAGGGAAGAATGACTCTTGAAGAGCAGCAGGTAGCTCTTAATAAGGAATTAGAAGCCTCAGTACTGAATGATATGTTCCACCCGATTGATCCATATGCAGATCCCGAAGGATATAAAGCTAAATTAAAGAAAGACGGGGAGCTTATGGATAAGTTGCAGGATCTGAGCGCAAGAAAAGAAAAGAGAGCCAGAATAGAAGCGAGAAAAGAAGAAGTAAGAAAGCTGTATGCCACGTATGGCGCTAATCCGGGCGGTATGATTGAAAAGCCGATAGAAACAGCTGAACCGAAAAAGGCCGAACCGAATGCAGCTGTAATTGCTGCTCAGCGTAATGCGGCAAGCCGTTAAACCTGGCTTTTAATAATTTTAACAGACGCTATTGTAAAATGGCGTCTGTTTTTTTTGTAATCAGAAAACTTCGCACTGGGCGCGTGGCATCTGTTCGGGAATTATGTAGACGTTTTAAAACAGAAAAAAATGACACAAAAGAAATCAAAAACGGAAAAATAGAAAAAAAATTGACAAAAAACAAAGCAGGATATACACTCATATCAGATTTGTTTTTTTGGAGATGTTTAAATGAAAAATTGGAAAATAGAGAAAAACAGAATAAGCGGATTGCTGAAAAGCGCCGAAGAAAAAGAAACGTATTCTTGGATAATAAGAGAAGATCAGAATTTGGAAAAAGCCCTTGAGCAGATGTATAAGGATCGTGACGAACGCTTAAAGAAGCTGTTCCCGTCCATATATGACGGTAAACGCGAACCCGGCGAATTCAAACTGACGGACGAGCAGAAAGAGGCGATGCGCAAATCGTTGGAAGAAATAAGGAAGAAATTTGCCGAAAAAGAAAAGGCAAAAGGAAAAGACGATAAAGCTAAGAAAGACGATAAAGCTAAGAAAAATCTTTCGACTGTGCTTACCGCTGCTAAAAAGCACAATATAGACCGCTAAACGGTAGAGAGTTTTTCTGTCAAAGGCGCTGTTGTGAAACGGCGCCTTTCATTTTTATCGGAAGGCTGTGTTAAAAGGGAAAAACAGGAAACATAGACAAAGAAAAAATTGTATTTGGATAATCAAATTATTGAATATCTGCCAATTTTTTTTAAAGAATTGAAAAATATTTGACAAAAAGCAGAAACGGAGATATGTTAATGAAAATACATTCGTACAAGCGGAGGAATATTATGGAAATAGTACATGTTAAAAGAAAGGTCGTTAAAAATAAGAAGAAAGGCGACAACGCTCAGCCGCAGGAACCTCTGATCGGCAGTGCGGCTACGCATAAGTTGTTGCGCGCTTATCTGCATGACGCGGTCGCTTTGACAAAGGGCAAGTCAAAAGGGGAAGCGAAACGCATTCTGAAAGACTATTTCGAAAAGACCGATAAAAAGGCTTTGTTGGAATCTGCCGATGCTTTGGACGTTGTTAAAGCCAAAGAAAAGAAATTAGAAGACAAAACGGCCGGCGCCGGTTTGAGAGAAAAAGCAAATTACCTTTCCGATGCGGATATTGCTAATTTCTCCGATATTGTCGCAATAGGAATGACCGCGGTAGCGATTACGATGACGGCTCCTCTTGCCAGTCAGAATCCCAGCGCGCTTTCTTCCACGCTTATGACGGCGTTGGGGGCTTATGGCATAACTCAGGTCGGTAAACATGTGCTGGGCGAATTTGCCGCTTCCAAGACGCCGGAAGAGAAAAAATCCGCGGCTGAATACGCAAACGCGAAGCATGCTTTGCTGGCATTGAAAATGCTGAAAAAAGAGCTTGAAGCGCCGGTTAAGGCCGCTGAAAAGGCCAAACGCAAAGAAGAAGTCGCTCAGTTGTTCGCGGCCGGTTACGGTCAGCCCAGCGGCGGCTTGATTCAGGCGGCTACGCTGAGAAATCAAAAAGCCGGACGTTAAGGTATTTTTCCCGCTTATTTTAAAGCCCCCGTTTTCGGGGGCTTTTTATGTTTACAGGTTTTTGATAAAAAATGAAAAATTTTTGTCGATTTTATGAAAAAATATTTGGCAAAATAAGGAAAAGAGGGTATCCTGAATAAAATGCTTTTTTAAGTAAAACGGGAGAATGTTATGGAATTAATGCATGTTAAAGGCTCTGAAAAGGAAGCAACCGCCGGGAAAAAGCCGGAAACACGCGACTTATTAAGCGCGTATTTAAAAGATGCGGTCTCTTTGACACAGGGCAAAACAAAGAAAGAAGCCAAGCAGATTTTGGAAGATTATTTCGAAAAGGCGGATACAGAGGCTTTGATGAAAGCTCCCGATGCTTTGGACGCTGTTAAAGCCGAAGAAAAGGATTTGAAAGGCAAGGTAGCGGACGCTAACTTGAAAACGAAAATCAACTATGCGACCGATGCAAATCAGACGGATACAACACATCACAATGCCGGCGGAGGATTGGCTTTTGTATTATCCACTCTGTACATTCCGACGATGACTCATGATCCGAGCTCTACGGCTAAGGCGATTTTTGCCGTTACAGCCGGTTATGCGGCACTCAGAATAGTCCAAAATTCGAAGAAGCTGGTGGCGGATATAGCGAAGTCCCGAACAGCTGAAGAACGTATATCCGCGCGTGACTATGCTGATGCAAAGCATGCTCAGTTGGCGTTGAAAATGCTGAAGAAAGAACTTGAAGCGCCTGTCAAGGCTGCTGAAAAAGCCAAACGTAAAGAAGAAGTCGCTCAGTTGTTCGCGGCCGGTTACGGTCAGCCCAGCGGCGGCTTGATTCAGGCGGCTACGCTGAAAAATCAGAAAGCAGGACGTTAAGATAAAAGCCCTCGGTTGGAAACAAACGAGAGCTTTAGTTTTTTTATAAACTGCTGTTTAAGAATCCAAAATCGAAGGAATATAAAAAACAATCAGTAAAAGTTGAAAAAATCTTGACAAGGTACGGGGGGGGGGGTATCGTTGTCTTGAGGGTTGATTAAACGTCAGGAGAAAATAAAAATGGGATTGAATTTTTTGCGTTCTTCGGAAGAACATAAATTAAATCAGGAAGAACAGAAGGAAGCGTTGATTAAAAGACGGGCTGTGCGTAAATTGCTTCATTCTTATTTGGAAGGCGCCATCGTTGCCGGCGGAAACCGGCCTAACGGGTTTAGGAAAACGAAATCCGAAGGGAAAAGCGGCGTTGTCGATTACGTTGAAAAATATGTTGCAGGCGCGGATAAAAACGGAGCCGCAAAAAGACTGATGTCCGCGCCGGACGCTTTGTCGATGATAGAAGCGGAAGAAAGAGCTCTGAAGAAAAAAGCTTCTGCCGCGAGCTTGAAAACCAAAATTAATTATGCGCTTGATATGGATAATCGTGATACGGGCAATAATAGTCGCGTGCTTGCCGGCAGTCTCGGTGTGGTAGCCGGCGTAATATGTTCGGCTGCGGTAATTGATTCCGGAAATTATGTTCCACAGGCTATGGCTTTAGCTCTTCCGCTTTTCGGAGCCGCTGTGCTTGGAGATGAGATTGTGCGCTCCAAAACGCCGGAAGAAAGAAAAGCGGTTCAAGATTACGCAGATGTCAAGCATGCTCAGTTGGCATTGAAAATGCTGAAAAAAGAAATCGAAGCGCCGATCAAAGCCGCTGAAAAAGCCAAACGTAAAGAAGAAGTCGCTCAGTTGTTCGCGGCCGGTTACGGTCAGCCCAGCGGCGGCTTGATTCAGGCGGCCACGCTGAGAAATCAAAAAGCCGGACGTTAATAATTCATTTTGCTTATTTTAAAGCCCCCGTTTCCGGGGGCTTTTTATATGAAGGAAAATCACTTTAAACTTGAAAGGTATTTTTCGGCTTCCAAAGCGGCGCGGCAACCTCCCGCGGCGGCCGTGACAGCCTGACGGAAGTAAAGTTCCTGAACGTCGCCCGCGGCAAAAACGCCTTCGACGGAGGTTTGTGGGCGACCGCTCTGCGTAACGATAAAGCCCGCTTTATCCAATTCCAGCTGTCCTTTAAACAAGTCCGTGTTCGGCGCGTATCCGATCGCGACAAAGGCGCCGTCAACGCTTAATTCGGACGTTTCGCCCGTTTGCACGTTTTTCAGACGCAATCCCGTCAGGCCGCCTTTATCTTTTTCGCCGATATAGTCTTCGACGACGCTGTTCCAGACCGGTTTGATTTTGGGATTGGAAAGCAGGCGTTCCTGCATGACTTTTTCTGCGCGCAGTTCGTCGCGGCGGTGAATGATATAGACTTCCGAAGCCAGATTGGCCAGATACAGAGCTTCTTCAACCGCGGTGTTGCCGCCGCCGATGACGGCCACGCGCTTGTTTCTGTAAAAGAAGCCGTCGCAAGTTGCGCAGGCTGAAACGCCGAAGCCGCGCAGGTTTTCTTCATTGGGCAAATTTAGCCATTTGGCGGAAGCTCCGGTGGCGATAATCAACGCGTCACAAGTGCAGATGTTATCGGAATCCAGAACGATCGTGAACGGGCGTTTGCTCAGATCGACATTGACGGCCGTTTCATCAATGATTGTCGTGCCCAGATTTTCGGCCTGTTCGCGCATGCGATCCATTAATTCCGAGCCGCTGATTTTTTCGGGAAAGCCGGGGAAGTTTTCAATATCGCCCGTTTGAGTCAGTTGTCCGCCCGGTTGCATGCCGGAAATCAGAACAGGCTTTTGCATTGCTCTGGCCGCGTAAATCGCCGCCGTATAGCCGGCGGGACCCGAGCCTAAAATCAGCAGGGGAGTGTGAGTCGTCGTCATTTTGTAGTCCCTTTATGTAAGTTTGAAATCTTTTAAAAAAGCCTCTTTTCAGAGGCTTTTTATTTCTTATCGGCCGTTGTTTGTTTTTGCCGCCATACGAGTCTGCGTCGCCCGCGCTTTTTTGTAAGCCTCAATTTTAGCAAAAGCGTTCGGATATATCGGCGGATGTTCGACTTGCCCGTATAGATTCGGAGAATCTTTATAAACGGGAATTGAAGCTATCGAGACTTCCTGAGAAACACCGGCATCTTTGCAAATGTTTTCATTAAAGGTCAGCCAATATTTCAATCGTTCCGAAATGCCGGCTCGTTCCGTTGTTTTCAATTCGTCCGCGCTTTTTGTAAAATACGGTTTGCCGTCAAATGTGCATAAACGTTTGACACAATCTTCAGCGGTTAATTTTTTATACCGTCCCGTTGTATTTTCAAAGTTTTCTCCCATGCTGACAGGAGGCGCTATAATACGGCATTCATGCTTGAACAGACGGTCTTTGTTTTCATACCAGGCTAAAGCCGCTTGTGTCAGAGCTTCCTGCGGCGAAGTTTTCATGCCTTTATTAAAAGCGGCGATTTCCTTTTTATAATGTTCCTTTGCCGCTTCCATAGGAGCGCTGTTGCCCTGTTCTTTTAATTCATGGCAAACCATTAAAGAAATCGCCACGGCGTCCGCGTCCATCAGGCGCTTTTCAATCAACTGGTCTTTTAACAAGACATCGGGAGTGTAATACGGTTCGGCTCCGTTGGCGATCTGTTCGACATGACGCGCTTCATGCGCCAGAGAAGAAACCAGTTTGTCGTAAGAGCAATTTTCGGACAAAACGATTCTTTTGTCTTTGGGACTGCAATGTCCCATGCCGTCAATACTGTCCAGAGAAAGCGTATATCCTAAGGCGGAAGCCCGTTCCAGTAATTTTTTGCCGGTCGGACTGGCGGCCACGTCGTTGATTAAATCAATCAACATTTCGCGTTCATAGGAAGAAACTTTCATCGGAGGATTTATTTTCTGTTTGTTTTCGGACATGGTTTTTCTCTTTAATAAACAACAACAGGCACAGTATAAAAAAGATTGAAAGCAAAGTCAAAGAGAGTTTGACGAATTAGACAAAAAAACAGCCTCTTTTTTTGAAGAGGCTGTTTTAAGCAGTTAAAGACTAAACTTATTTTTTAGCGGCTTTAATCGCGGCAAGCACTTTTTCCGCATCGGCTTCGACCGCTTTTCCGGCAACCGTGACCATCGGGTCTTCGCCGGTGTGACCAAACGTGACGCCGACTTTGACTGTGTCCTGCAAGCCGTTTTCACGAATCTTGCCCAACACTTTGCCCATCAGGTCTTCAACGCCGTTGCGCATGTTTTCGCCGGACAGGTTCAATTCGACCGTCACTGCGCCGTCGTTAACGCGGTTCAGATCCATTTCCATCTGCGCTTTCGGTCTGGCAACGTAAGTCGTATGCAGATTTTCATGCGCTTCATGGGTGGCGGGACCGCCTTCAAAGTACTTGTCGTAGATGTCGTAAACGGCGGTGTTTTCCTGAGATTTACGCAGGGCGCACTTTTCGTCCGCCTTGTACAACCCTTCGGCACGCAGTTTCTTCTTCACGCAACCTTCGCTGACGGGCTGACCGGCGCCGCCGACGCAACCCATCGGGCACGCCATGACTTCGATCAGGTCATACTTGCAGGTGCCGTCGATAACCGACTGAGCCACTTTACCGGCGTTCGCCAGGCCGTGGACGACGGCGAACTTGAATGTTCTGCCGTTCAGTTCGACTTCGGCTTCGCGGATACCTTCAAAGCCGCGGACGTTCTTGAATTCAATCGCGTCTTTGATGCCTCCGACTTTTTCGGCCGCGAAACGCAACACAGCTTCCATCACGCCGCCGGTTACGCCGAAAATGACGCCCGCACCGGTGTACATACCCAACGGCATATCGAGTTCATGATCTTCGATTTCCGCCAGATTGATGCCGGAGGATTTCAGCATTTCAGCCAATTCCTGCGTCGTCAGGACGTGGTCGATTTCCGGTTTGCCGTCATGCTTGAACTGGTCGCGGCGGGCTTCAAACTTCTTCGCCGTGCAGGGCATGATGGAAATGGAAACGATGTCCTTGTTGTCTTTGCCGGTAAAGTCGGGCATTGCCTTGCGGATAACCGCGCCGAACATTCCCTGCGGAGAACGGCAGGAGCTGATGTTTTTCAGAATCGACGGATAGTACGTTTCGGCGTACTTGATCCAAGCCGGACAGCAGGACGTGAACATCGGGAACGTGCCGCCGTTCTGCAAACGCTGAACGAATTCGGTCGCTTCCTCGACGATCGTCATATCCGCCGTGAAGTTCGTGTCGTAGACGTAGTCGACGCCGATCTTCTTCAAAGCCGCAACGATCTTCTTCGTCGAATCGATACCGGCAGGCAATCCGAATTCTTCGGCGATCGCGACGCGGACGGCGGGAGCCATCTGGACAACGGTAATCTTTTCGGGATTATTGATGTCCTTCATCGTTTCGTCGATTTCGGAGTGAATCTGTAAAGCACCCGTCGGGCAGACCGCAGCGCACTGGCCGCAGTTGACGCATTCGGTGGTGAACATGTCTTTGCCGAACGCCGTCATGACGGTGCTGCGGGAACCGCGGTTCGTGAAGTTCACCGCGCCGACGCCCTGAATTTCAGAGCACATGCGCACGCAGTTGCCGCACAGAATGCACTTCGCCGGATCGCGAATCAAAGAGTAGGAGCTCTTGTCAACCGGCAGATCCTTGACGGACATTTTGTAAGGAATGTCTTTCACGCCGACTTTGCGGGCAATCGCTTGCAGCTTGCACTTGGTGCTCTTGCCGCACTTCAGGCAATCCTGCGGGTGGGAAGCCAGCAACAATTCCATCGTGATGCGGCGCAGATTGCGGATTTCTTCGGTGTTTGTCTTAATCTTCAGTCCTGCTTCCGGAGGAGTGGAACAGGAAGACTGAATGCCTCTGCCTTCGATTTCGACCAGGCACAAACGGCACGCGCCGAAGACGCTCAGTTCGGGCTGATAGCAAAACGTCGGGATATCGATCCCCGCTTTGCGGCACAGCTCTAAAATATTGCGTTCATTTTCGATTTCGACTTCTTTGCCGTCAATGAACAAAACTTTTTTATCAGTCATAAAGCTTCACCTTTCAATTAAGCACGGGGAGCGATGCCCGAAATGGCACCGAACTTACACGTAGCGGCGCAGGAACCGCATTTGATACACTTATTCGGATCAATCGAGTGCGGCTGTTTAACCGTTCCCGAAATGGCTCCGACAGGGCACTTGCGGGCGCAAGCCGTACAACCGCGACACTTGGTCGGGTCGATGGTCGGCTTTGCCAACGCTTTGCACTGGCCGGTCGGACAAGTCTTGTCGCGGACGTGCGCCAGATATTCGTCGCGGAAGTAACGCAGGGTGGACAGAACCGGATTCGGCGCCGTCTTGCCCAGACCGCACAAGGAGGCTTTCTGAACCGCTTTGGCTGTTTCTTCCAGCAATTCCAGAGTCTTTTCCGTTCCGCGACCTTCGATGATGTCGTCTAACAGAGCGAGCATCTGCTTGGTGCCTTCGCGGCACGGCGTGCATTTACCGCAGGATTCGTTCTGCGTGAACTGCATGAAGAATCTCGCCACGCTGACCATGCAGGTGTCTTTGTTCATCACGACCAGACCGCCGGAACCGACGATCGCGCCGGTCGGCTTCAACGAGTCGAAGTCCAACGGCATATCGAGATGTTCTTTCGTTAAGCAACCGCCGGAAGGTCCGCCGATCTGAACGGCTTTGAAGCTGTCGTTGTCGACTTCGCCCTTGGAGTTCAGAACGCCGCCGCCGATGTCAAAGATGATCTGGCGCAGAGTCGTTCCGAACGGCACTTCGATCAAGCCGGTATTCGCGACGTGACCCGTCACGGCGAATGTCTTGGTACCCGGAGAGTTCTGCGGACCGACGGAACGGTAATTCGCGGCGCCTTTCAAAAGGATCATCGGAACGCTCGCCAATGTTTCAACGTTGTTGATGACGGTCGGCTTGCCCCACAAACCGGATTGAGCCGGGAAGGGCGGCTTCGGCCGCGGCATGCCGCGCTTGCCTTCGATGGACGCCATCAAAGCGGTTTCCTCACCGCAAACGAACGCGCCCGCGCCTTCCATCACGTGCAAAGTGAAATCCTTGCCCGAACCAAAGATGTTCTTGCCCAGAATGCCTAATTTTTCGGCATCGGCAATCGCTTTGCGCATACGCTTGACAGCCAGAGGATATTCCGCACGGACATAGACATAACCTTCATCGGCGCCGATTCCCTTGGCGGCGATCATCATGCCTTCAATCACGGAATGCGGATTGCCTTCCATCACGGAACGATCCATGAATGCGCCCGGATCGCCTTCGTCGGCGTTGCAGATGACGTATTTCTTTTCACCGGGGACGACGCGGGTCAGTTCCCACTTGCGTCCCGTCGGGAAACCGCCGCCGCCGCGTCCGCGCAGACCGGCGTCCAGAACTTCCTTGCAGACTTCCGCGTCGGTCATTTCGGTATAAGCGCGCTGAGCGGCTTTGTAACCGTCATGATAAATGTATTCGCGAATGTCTTCCGGATCGACGTGACCGCAGGCTTTCAGAACCGTGCGGCTCTGACGGGTGTAGAACGGAATGTCGGCTTGTCCGCGGCAATGCGAACCGTCGGCCGGGTTCTGATAGAGCAAGCGTTCGATTACTTCGTTGTGCAACAGGGTCTTTTCGACGATTTCGGCCGCGTCAGCCGCATGAGCGCGGCAGTACAGAATGCCGTCCGGCTCGATCGTCAGCAGGGGGCCTTTCTGGCAGAAGCCCTGGCAGCCGCTGTGAGACAACAGGGATTTTTTATGTGTGTCTTCGCCTTTTAATTCGACGACAACGTCAATACCGGCTTTCTTTGTTTCTTCCAGCAACGCTTCGTATAATTTCAGGGATCCGTTCGCAATGCAGCCCGTGCCCGCGCAAATGGTCATGCGACGAGTCACCGTTTCCTGCATCGCTTTGTATTCGGAAGCAATTTTTTCTAAATTTTCAGTCATTTAAGCTTTCTCCGCCTGCAAAACATCGTCAATAAGTTTCAGGGCTTTGTCCGGAGTCATCTGTCCGTGGACTTCGTCGTTGATGACGACAACCGGAGCCAGACCGCACGCGCCCAGACAAGACACCGTTTCGATCGTGAACATCAGATCGTCTGACGTCGGGTGCTGCGCCGTCAGGCCGAGCTTTTTACGCAGCTCTGCCAAAATCGGTTCGGAACCGCGTACGTGGCAGGCCGTACCGTCGCACAGACGGATCAGGTATTTGCCCTTCGGTTCCAAAGCAAAGTGGGCGTAGAACGTCGCGACGCCGTAAACGCGGCCGGCCGGAATGCCCAGCGCTTGCGCGACATAATTCATGATTTCTTTAGGCAGGTAGCGGTAAACTTCCTGAACTTCCTGCAAAATGGGGATCAGGCGGGAGCTCTGACGGCCGTTGCGGTCCAGAATCTCTTTCACCTTTTCGATTTTATCAAAGGCAGATAATTCTTGCCCTGTCGTTTCACTCATTTAGTTTTCTCCAAGAATGTATGACGGGAAGCCGGCGGAGAACCACAAAGAAAGCTCCTCGGCTTTAGGTATTTTAGTTTTAATCGTTTGATTATCCAAAAGCAAGGGTGAATCACGAAAAAAAATACAAATAAATCGGGATTCTTTTTTCGATCTTAAAAATCTTGAATTTTATGTCGGCGGCCGCTAGGATTTTACGAACTTTTGCGAGGAAATATGGCCGAAGGAAAAATTATCGTTATCGGAAACGAAAAAGGCGGTACCGGCAAGTCAACGCTTGCCATGCACCTGATCGTGTGGTTTCTGCGTCAGAAAAAACGGGTGGCTTCCATTGATCTGGACGGCCGGCAGGGAACTTTGACACATTATATTCAAAACAGGGCGGCGTACGGAGAGGCTCATCAGATTGAACTCGGATTGCCGGAACATATGACCGTTACCCCGCGCGAAAATCCGACGGAGCAGGAACGGATTGACGACGAAGCGGCTTTTCGGGAACAGCTTGACAGGCTGCGGAAGGAAAACGATCTGATTGTGATCGATACAGCCGGTTCGGACAGCTATCTTTTCCGTTTGGCGCATGCGGCGGCGGACGTCCTGATCACGCCGATTAACGACAGTTTGCTGGATTTGGACGTGTTGGCCAAAGTCGAACCCGAAACGTTGCTGGTCAAAGCCCCCGGTCATTACGCGCAGACGGTTTGGCAGGCTCGTCAGAAACGGGCGGCTGCGCGCAAGCCTCAAATGCGCTGGTTCGTTTTGCGTAACCGCGTCATGCACGTTTCGACGCGCAACGAAAAAGTGATTTGGAAACTGCTGGAAGCTTTGGGCGGGCGAATCAATTTCACGCCTTTGCGCGGGCTGGGCGAACGCATTATCTTTCGCGAACTGTTTTTAAAAGGATTGACTTTATTGGACATCGGGCAGTCCAAAACGGGCGTGAAAATGTCAATGGCGCATGTGACCGCCAGACAGGAACTCCGTTCGATTTTACAGGCAATAGGGGAAGAATCTTTATCCGCCGGTTGATCGGCAACCCCGCATAAAACCATATAAAAATAAGCTTTTCTTGACAGAAGCCGTCCAATCCGTAATTCTGTTATCAATGTTTTTTTAATTGATTCTTTATCAGGGGGACAGAATGAATATTAAAACCGTTCCGACAAAACCTTTTGAAGGGCAAAGGCCGGGAACTTCCGGACTTCGGAAAAAAGTCACTGTTTTTGAACAGCCGAATTATCTGGAAAACTTTGTGCAGTCGATTTTTGACAGCCTGGAAGGCTATCAGGGCAAGACGCTGGTTATCGGCGGCGACGGCCGTTACTTTAACCGCAAAGCCATTCAGACCATTATCAAAATGGCGGTGGCAAACGGGTTCGGCGAACTGATGATCGGCAAAGGCGGTCTGCTCTCCACGCCGGCGGTTTCCTGCATTATCCGGAAATATCAGACGTTCGGCGGTATCATTCTTTCCGCCAGTCACAACCCGGGCGGTCCGACGGAAGATTTCGGCATTAAGTACAATATTTCCAACGGCGGTCCGGCTCCAGAAAAAGTGACGGAAGCGATTTACGCCAACACGCAGAAGATCGAAAGCTATAAAATTGCCGACACGCCCGACATTGATCTGGATACAATCGGCGAAAAGATTTTGGGCGAAACGAAAATCAAAATCATCGATCCGGTGACGGACTATGCGCAAATGATGTCGAAACTGTTTGATTTCGATTTGATTCGCCGTCTGTTTGAAATCGGTCATTTCAAAATGCGTTATGACGCGATGAACGCCGTGACGGGTCCCTATGCGAAATATATTCTGGAAGGCTTGCTCCATGCGCCGAAAGGAACGGTCGTTAACGGCGAACCGAAAGAAGACTTCGGCGGCGGTCACCCCGATCCGAATCTGGTGCATGCGCGCCGGTTGGTCGAATACATGTTCTCGGACGAAGCGCCTGATTTCGGCGCGGCTTCGGACGGTGACGGCGACCGCAACATGATTCTGGGACGCAAGTTCTATGTCAACCCGAGCGACAGTCTGGCCGTCATTGTGGCGAACTTCTGGAACGCCCCCGGTTATGACCGCGGTTTGACGGGTGTCGCGCGTTCCATGCCGACTTCTCAAGCGGTTGACCGTGTTGCGCGCGGCATGGGTATGAGCTGTTATGAAACACCGACCGGCTGGAAATTCTTCGGCAATCTGTTGGACGCGAACAAGGCGACCATCTGCGGCGAGGAAAGCTTCGGCACCGGTTCGAATCACGTTCGCGAAAAGGACGGCTTGTGGGCGGTTCTTTACTGGCTGAATATTATTGCCGCAGCGAATATGTCGGTGGAAGAAATCGTCAGAGCGCATTGGAAAAAGTACGGCCGCAACTTCTATTCCCGCCACGATTATGAAGCCGTCGACAGCAAGATCGCCAACGAAATCATGGACAATATGCGTATGATGTCGGCTGACGGCGCGGGCAAGTTCTACGGCAATTATGAAGTCGAAACGTTTGACGATTTCAAATATATCGATCCCGTAGACAAGAGCGAAAGCGCTCATCAGGGAATCCGCATTCTGTTCAAGGACGGATCCAGAATCGTGTTCCGTCTGTCCGGAACCGGAACGCAGGGCGCGACCATTCGTATTTATATTGAAAAGTACGAACCGAATGTTGCCCGTCATGATATCGATCCGCAGGAAGCTTTGGCAGAACTGATAGCCATTGCCGAAGAAATTTCCGGCGTGAAGGCCAAGACGGGACGCAAGGCTCCGGATGTCATTACCTGATTTAAGAAAAATAGATTCTTCTATTCTGCGCGCCGCGGATATCCGCGGCGTTGTAGGTTTAACGCTTGATTCTTCCGCCGCGGAACTGATCGGAAAAGCGTTCGGAACCGTTTTGGTCAGACAGAGTGTGAAAAAAGTTATCGTCGGCGGGGACGGTCGTTTATCCACGCCGGAATTGTCGCAGGCCGTGATTAAAGGCTTGCTTTCCTGCGGTTTGGAAGTGATTGAAATCGGCTGCTGTTCCAGTCCGATGCTGTATTTTGCTTCTGCCGTAACGGAAAACAGCGGCGGGATTATGGTGACGGCTTCGCATAATCCCAAGGAATATAACGGCTTTAAAATGCTGATCAACCGGCAGTCCTTCTGCGGCGATCGCATACGGGATTTGGGGCGTTTGATCGAACTTGGCGATTTTGAAACAGGAGTCGGTGCTTTAAAACGCGATAATTTTCTGGCGTGTTATATCGATCGCCTGCTACGGGATTTTCGGACGGACGGCAAAGAATTAACCGTGGTTTGGGATTGCGGAAACGGAACCGCGGGCGTTATCGTTCCCGAACTGACAAAGCGTTTGCCCGGCCGCCATATTTTGTTAAACGAAAAAGTGGACGGGAATTTTCCCGCGCACGCGCCCGACTCTTCCAAGATTGAAAACCTGAACGGATTAAGAGAATCGGTTTTAAAAGAAAACGCCGATTTGGGACTGGCGTTTGACGGGGATTCGGATCGGTTGGGTGTTATTGATTCCGACGGTAATCATCTGGAAACGGACAGGCTTTTGCCGATTTTTGCCGAAGAAATTTTAAAGACGCGGCCGGGCTCCGTTTTTATTGCGGATATTAAATCCAGCAAAACGTTTGCCGAAGAGATAACCCGAATGGGCGGAAAGCCGTTGATTTGGAAGACGGGGCATTCTTTTATCAAGCAGAAAATGTCAGAAACCGATGCTCCGTTGGGCGGGGAAATGAGCGGACATATCTGCTTTGCCGATAAGTACTACGGTTTTGACGACGCTGTTTATGCGGCGATTCGACTATTGGATATTGCGGCGCATCAATCGGCGGGAACATTGCGGGACAGAATACATCGTATTCCGAAAACGTTTGCGACTCCGGAAATTCAGATTCCGTGTTCCGATTCGGAAAAATTTCAAATTATTGAAAAAATTAAGGCAAACGTGTATAAAAACGGCCTTTTTTGTGATGAAACGGACGGCGTGAAAGTCGTTTATCCCTCTTCTGCGTGGGGATTATTGCGAGTTTCCAATACATCTCCGAATTTGATTGTGCGATGCGAAGCCGACACAAAAGAAGAGCTGGAAGAGATAAAAAAGAAAATATTTCAACAAATAGAGCTTTTTTATCCTATTGAAAAATAATAGTTTTGTTGTTTTTTGACAGACTGTCACAATTTTGCCACAATTCGGATCATAATTTTGCCACAATCTGTTTTTATCCTGAAAATAGATTTAAAGAGTTTCTGTTCAAACGGGATCTTTTTAAGCAACGACCAAAAAAAAGAGAGTGGAAGTAATCCATCAGAAACATAAAGGCTTAAATGTTCTTATATCCAATGAAAAATCCTCCGGCAACGGGGGATTTTTTATAAGGGAAACGGATAATGACTAAAAAATTGGAAGAAATGACGTTGGCGGAATTATGGCGTTTGTTTCCGATAAATTTAGTCGCTCATAATCCGCAATGGCCGTGCTGGTATGCGGAAAAGAAGGACGAGTTGAAAGAGCTGTTCCGATCGTATTCCGTTGACGTGTATCGGATCGAACATATCGGAAGCACGGCGGTGCCGGATATTTTTGCCAAACTGATTATAGATATTCTGATCGAGTTTGATTCATCGCGGGAAATGCAAAAGGCGAAAACGGTTTTAGTGTCGGCCGGATACAGATGTATGTCTGAAAAAGAAAACAGGATTTCTTTGAATGACGGCTATACGGAGCAAGGATTTGCCGAACGCGTATTCCATCTGCATTTAAGATTGCGGGGCGATTGCGATGAAATCGCTTTCAGGGATTATCTGAGATCTCATTCTGATGTCGCGGCGGAATATGAACGGCTGAAACAGGATTTGGCCGAACGCTATCAATTCGATCGGGACGCCTATACGGAGGCCAAGACACTGTTTGTCCGAAAATATACCTGTCTGGCAAAAGTTTGAGATAAAATCATATGTCGCCGGTTGAAAAGTAATACTCAAAATATCCGTTGTCCGAATAATGCCATAACCAGTCGGGAATGCCGTCGACATACACTCTTCCGTCGTCGGCCAGAGAGATTCTTTTTTCCTCCCGATCGAAATATATTCCTAAACGTCTTTTAAAACCGAGAATATCCGGAGCAGTCAGAACAATGATCTCCAATTCGAATGAGTCGCGTTCATCGGGATACGGATTTATAGGACGGTAACACTCGAACAATGTTTTAATACGATATTTTCGGTCAATAACCCTTACCTGTTCGACGGGGCGCCAACGAAAAGCGTATTGCTGATCAATAAATACATTGCCGTTACGCGTGAACAGGATTGCTCTCCAAGGAACGTTCAGTTTTTCCGCTAACATTCCGCGCAATTCCTGAATGCTACCCGCCGGGGATAAGAGTGTTTTTTCCGAAAAATCTTCCGCCTGTGATGTTTTTAAACTTGCATCGTAGACGGCTCTTTTTTGTTTGTCTTTTAAGGTTTCGTATGCTTTGGTGATTTCTCTGAATCGTTCGGCGGCGTCAGTTCTATCGGGATTTACATCAGGGTGGTATTTCTTTGCCAACTCTTTATAGGCTTTTTTTATTTCGTTCGAGGTCGCTTCGGCACCGATGCCGAGTAAATCGTATAATGAGATGTTTTTATTATCGTCAGGGGCTTTTTGGGAAAGTGTTTTTTCTTTTTTTCTGTTAAAGACGACCGTTGCGATGCAGGCAAATAAAAAGCCGTAAAAGAAGAATCCGTTACCGTTGCTTTCGGAAGGCGTAGTCGCTTTTTTCAAATACTTTTTAGCGACGTAACCGTTTCCTTTTCGGGTTTTAACTTTTACCCAACTGCCGTCGTCCTCCGATACGTCGACAATTTCGCCGAAAGTCAGCTGTGCCGTAATTTTGCAGTTTGTTCCCTTGCACGAACGCAGATTTAGTACGGAAGCAGTGACAAAATAAGATGCCGCATCAGCCGGAGAAGCAGATAAAAACAAACAGACTCCAAACTGTAAGCCGAGCCATAGGAGACGAACAAACAGAGGAAATGGCTTTTTCATGGACGTTTCCCGAAAGCAAAACAACTCTGCTTTATTAAACGCGCGAAATCAAATTAACTTGCGTTTTTTTCCTCTTTGAAATACTTCGCGTGGCAATGCCCGATGCCGAGCAGACTCCCCGCCAAACCCAGCAGACACGCGACACGCCACAGGTCTTGCAGGAAGGAAACGTCATACAGGAACACTTTTGCGACAACGATATAAATCAGCACAAAAGCCGGTTTCGTCAGCGGCTTTATCTTTAAAGACAACAACAATTCCGAAACGCCTGTTATCAGCCACACGGCGGAATAAACAAAAATGGCGGCTTGTGTGGCATGAATATAATTCAGCTGCAACGTGCCGAATAACAGATACGTCGTGACGAACGACACCAACACCAGAAACAGAAACGCCGCAAAGTTCACCTGAAATGCGGAGGGGGCTTTCTGTTTTAAAACGGCAAAGCATAAAAGCGCGATCGGAAAACCGTATCCCCACAGCAATTCGACAAAGGTGAGCCTTTCTTCCCACCACAGCGGATTAAGAAAAACCAAATCCGCCAGAATGAACCGGAAAACCGTCAGTACCAGAAAGATTTTGGCCGGTTTTTTCTTTTGCTGTTTGCGGAAAAACAAATACAAAACAAAAGCCAGATTTGTAATTAAAGCTTTGTTTGAAAAAGTCGGAACAGGCGTTTCATTTTGAGCAACCAATAAAAGATAAATCAGGTTGAACGCTAAAAATCCGAACAGCGTCGCGGCGATGTCTTTCAGCGATTTTTCCGTTGTCAGGCGATATAACGCCGCGATAGAGCAAAGCGGCAAAAACAGTTTGAACAGCCAAAAATCCTGCTGAAGCATTCCCGCTTCATAAAACAGCGGGTCGTCGTAAAACTGGCCGATGATGATTTCCGCGCCTGATATATAGAAAAGTTTGAATTCGCATAAGACGAAAAACAGTAAAGCTCCGTATACGGAAGACCGCAGACGCGGCACGGGCAGCTTTTGATAAACAGCGGCCAATATAGCGGCTTCGGCGGAAAGGAACAGCGGCATATAATCGTAAAAGCCCGTGCATAATGCCGAAGCGGCCGACAATACGGCAGCGGATAAAATCAGTTTGGACGCATCGTTTCTTTCGGCTTCGACGGTAAAATCCGTTTTGCTTAACGGAGCCAGAGCCAATCCCGCGCCGATAATCGCCAGATAAACGATTTGGTTTTTATCCTGAAAATTCAGGTAATGCACTGCCGCCAAGACAGGCAATAACGCTGCGACATAATCAGTAAAAACAGGCGCTTTCCATAACAAAACATACGGCACAACCAGAGCCAGCGCCGCAAATCCGCCGAAAACGCAGTACTTTTGCGTTAAAGAGGCCGGCGTCCAAAGACTCATCAGTAAAAAGGAAATCAACATTGTTCCCGCAAACAGCGGCAGGTTCTTTTCGGGTGCTTTGACGGCTCTTATCAGCAAAAACAGACAGACCAACCCGGTCAGTCCCCACTCCAGTACGCCGTAATGCGCTCTGACAAGCAAAGCCAGCATCATCAAAAGGACGGCGCCTCCGGCCAGTCTTTGCAGGAAAAGCGTTCTTTCGTCGTTGCCGGTAAACAGGAAATTCGCCGTAAAGAACACTACGCCGCCGACACAGAAAAACAGAACGGAATCAAAGGGCGTATAGGTAAAGCCCATTTGCAGAAATACCCACAGAAACAGAAGCGCTGAATCGAAAATTGCCAAAAGAGGGCTTCCCAGTTTTTTGGCGACGATCATAAACATCACGGAACAAAGAATACTGTATCCGGTGAAAAAGTAGATGTCTCCGGTAGCTTCGCGAACCAAAGCGGGCGTTAAAAAACCGCCGATGACTGTCAGCGCGGCCAACGGTGTTTTACGATGTCTGAAGCATAAAGCGACGGCCAAAGCGGTAACGGCGCACATCAGAGCAAACGAAACGAATATCGTCGTTAAATCATAAACGCGGGACAGGGCGTATGACGTAAAGTAAAGCGCGGCGAGCCCGACGCCGGACAAGACTTGCGCGATGCGTTCGTTATTAGCGATCTTTTCGCTTTTAAACAGGATTTCTCCGCCGACAATCGCCGCCACTCCCGTTACGGCGGACAGGAACAGACGGACGGCAGGACTCAGCAGGCCGTTGTCCACCGAATATTTGACAAAGAAAAACACGCCGAGCAATCCTGCGCCCGCCGCCAGCCAAACGTTCAGGTTTTGGCCTAAGAATTTGAATACGGCGTTTTGTTTTTCTTCGGGAACGGAAGTTTTCTTTTCGGGCGCGGGTTCTTTTTCTTTCTTTTTTTCTTTTACGGGAACGGTCTTTTCTTCCCACGGAGAAGCGGGAAGCGTGACGGGCTTTTCTTCTTTTTTATGAACGGGAACAGCCTGAACGGGATTTTCCAACCTTTCAATTCGCTTGGACAGGGAATTGAGTCTGAAAAATAAAAGAACGAATAAAAGCGCAGATAATATAGACATCGGATCCCTGCGAAGAAAAAGATGAAAATATATTCTCAGATTTACATAACGGCCGTGAAAAGGAAAGAGCAAAAGTCTGGCTTTAAAACTATTTCCAGGAAATGTTTAAAATGTTCCTTTAATCAGATATCGTAATCTTTGCCTTGCTGGTTATCCAAAACTTCTTCTTCATGCATTTTTTGGCAATGATTCTCATGAAAAGGCTTAAAAAGAAAATCTAAAATTTTACACATTAGTTTGGCCGTTGCGGAGCCTTTATAAGAATTTCTGTAACATCTGGCTGCGAAAGTTTCGTCCGGATTTCCGAATAACAAAGCGTTTATCAACTGACTGAGGGCAATACAGAGATTATTAAGATATTCCGACATGACAATTTTCCGTTTAAAAAATTTACGACGAAGCTAAAGTTTATCAATCTCCTGAAAAAAAGACCAGCATTCTTCATGCCCGCCCATAAAAAAACTCCCCGCGAAGGGGGAGCTTTTTTTTATGGTGGGCACTACAGGGATCTTCTCTTGATTTCATAAAATTCGCTTGCGTTTGCTCTGCAATCGCTTCGCTTATTAACGAAATCAAGACCTTGCAGACAGAAACAGGCGTTTTAGCCTGTTTCTGCTTAGCGGTCCTCACGGTTCTCTCCCTTTCCGCCCATAAAAAAACTCCCCGCGAAGGGGGAGCTTTTTTTATGGTGGGCACTACAGGGATCGAACCTGTGACCCCTACCGTGTGAAGGTAATGCTCTACCGCTGAGCTAAGTGCCCGATAAAGGATCGTTGCTTTTATAAGGGATAGTTGCTTTTTCGTCAAGCGCTGTTTACACTAATTTTTTTTGAAAAGGAAAACAAATCTATGTCCGTTATAATCAGAAAAGCGCTTTTATCCGATGTGCCCGCTTTGTCGGATATGTCCGTGCGGGGCAGAATCTTTCATAACCGTTTGTTGAATAATTATTTCGCGGATATTAATCCTGAAACGGAAAAAAGTTTTCTGGAAAAAGTCGTTACCGATGAAGATAAAATGTGCTTTATCGCGTTGAAAGACGATATCGCGGTCGGCATGCTGTTTTGCTTTTTTAAGACGTTGCCTTTTTTAAGGCGTCCTTCCGTTTGCCATGTGGATACGTTGTTTGTTGATGAAAAATGCAGGAATCAAGGAATCGGACGCTTGCTGATGCAAAATCTGAAGGAAATCTGTCTCCGGCAAGGCGTCGATGAAATAGAATTGGCCGTCTATGAGGGAAACGACAAGGCGCTGTCTTTTTATCGCTCTATGGGATTTGCGGCAAAAAAGCAGGAATTAAAACTGGATTTGCATTCGGAAAATTAAGAAAACAAATCAATCTATAAACCGGGCGTTTTTATCGTCTTTCGTCACGACGCGCGGAATTAACGAGTATTTGTCAACCGTGAAGTCCAACGGGTTTTTGAAATGTTCTTCCCGGGTGGGATAGCCGCGGCGGCGGAAGCCCGCTTCAAGCAAAGCCCGCCAGCGTTTGACAGTCGGATATTCTTCTTCGGGAGTGTGCTCGATTGTTTCGAATTCGGACAGCCATAAACCTCCTGAAATACGATAAACGAAACGAATATTAACTTCTACGGTCAGACCGTCGCCCATTCGTACCGTATTGATCCTTTTTTCATCTATAAAAGATTTAAAAGCGGCGGGACCGGAAAACCATTTCAACATACTGTTGTTTTCGTCCCAACGTATTTGCATTTCATCAACGTCGGAAATAATCGTATGTCGCAATATGATATATTGTTTGATGTGCTCTTCCATCAGCAGTTTGCTGGCCGGAACTCTGACAATATGTCGTTCTACGGTTTCAAGTTTATAAAAACGCCGGTCAATTCTGAGCAGAATCGCTTCGGAACGTAATTGAGGCGACAACAGATACAAGATAAAGGTCAGGATAATAGCGGAGCATAACAAACCTGCCGAAACAAAAGTCATAATGCGCGATGTCTTTAAGTATCTGCGCTCCGGCATGGCGCGTACATGCACTTTTTCCGGATAAGCGCCCAGTTTATCCTTTGAGGAGTCGTCGATTTCCGAAAAAAGAAATTTGAAAATGCTCATTAATCGATCCTGCGTTCAGCTTGTTTCTATAGTTATACGCTCTTTATTTTAAAAGGATATTAAAATATCGCGGCAAGTCAAAAGATTTTGAAAAAAACTAATCTTTTAAAAAGCCGCAGGCTTTGAAAGAAATATGGCCGGATTTTGAAATGATGATATGGTCGATTAAAGAAATGTCTAAAGGCGCTAAAGCATTTTGGACGGCTTTTGTCATTTGAATGTCGTTTTTTGACGGACGCATGTCGCAGGCGGGGTGATTGTGGACCATTACAATCGAAACGGCACCCAATTCCAGAGCTCTTTTGGCTATTTCACGGGGATAAACAGGCGTTTGACTGACTGTTCCCTTTTGCAGAATTTCGTCCCTGATTAATTGACTGCGGGAGTCCAGAAAAATGATGCGCAGGCATTCGTTTTTCATCTGTCCCATATCCGCTTTGCAATATTCAATCAACGATTTCCAATCTTTAATGATCGGGCCGGAAGAAAACTGATTTTTCATCATGCGTAAAGCGCAACCGCGCGCAGTGACGATCAGGGCGGCCGTATTGTCTTTGATGCCTTTAATGCGTTTAAGTTCTTCCGGCGATGCGTTTAAAACGGCGGAAAAAGAGCCGAAAGAAGAAATCAGCTCTTTTGCCAAAGGCTTGACGTCCCGTCTGGGAATGGCATAAGTCAGCAACATTTCCAACAGTTCATAATCCTGCAGAACATCTGATCCGAAAGTCAGAACTTTGTGTCTGAGCCTGTCACGATGTCCTAAATAATGAGATTTTTCTCCGGCTTTTTTCGACGGCTGTGCGATGATGTCCAATATCGGTTCCGAAGAAGAACTGTTCGCCATGTTATTTTTCCTGATAGGGCGGCCGATCCAATCCTTTGGGCGAATAAGTGAAAATTTCGTATCCTGTCGCCGTTACGGCCAGAGAATGTTCAAACTGAGCTGATAAAGACATGTCGCGCGTTACGGCGGTCCAGCCGTCCGACAGAACTTTCAGATCGTCTCCGCCCAGATTGACCATCGGTTCTATGGTAAAAAACATGCCTTCTTCCAGCACCAGACCTTCTTTAGGGCGTCCGAAGTTCAGAACATTCGGGGCGCAATGGAAAACACGGCCTAATCCGTGACCGCAGAAATCTTTGACGACGGAACATCTTTGGGATTCGGCATAGCTTTGCATGGCGTGGCCGATGTCGCCCAAAGTGGCTCCCGGTTTGACTTTTTCAATGCCGCGCCACATCGTTTCAAAGGTAATGTCGATTAAGCGCTTCGCCTTGACGGGGATTTTGCCGACCGTATACATACGGCTTGTATCGCCGTACCACCCGTCCAGAATTACGGTGACGTCAATATTCAGAATATCGCCGGCAACAAGCTTGCGCGGTCCGGGAATTCCGTGGCAAATCACGTGATTTAAAGAGATGCAGACCGATTTCGGATAGCCTCTGTAACCCAGACAGGCGGAGACGCCGCCGTTGGCTAAAATGAAATCGTTGCATAATTTATCCAGCTCTTCGGTTGTCACGCCGGGCTGAACATAAGGCGTGATCATGTCCAACGTCTGCGCGGCCAGTTTCCCGGCGCGGCGCATGCCTTCATAATCTTCGGCGGAATGAATAATGATGTTTTCTTTAGTCATGGGAAAGTTCTCTGTTTTTAGAATATGAAAGGCAGGCGGGTTGTAACCCAAATCCCTTCCGGAGATACACTACAACCGCAGCAAATAATTTCCAAGCCTTTATTGTCGTACAATTCTTTTAAATTAACCAAATAGGGTGTGTCTGTCGTCCATTGCGCCCGAATACTGATGCAGTCGCTTCTTTGGGCAAAAAGAATTAAGACGGCGCGTTCTCCGTTTTCAATCGCGTTTGCCAGATGATTTAAAACGTGATGATTGGATACTTCTATGGCGTCCGGAAACAGCAGGTCGGCGCCTTTTTTTTCATATGCCGGCGCGATGGCTATCCGGCACGGCGGGCAGCCGCTGTTTTCGGCGGGCGTTAAAATCAGATCGAAAAAGACGGAGGGGTCGGGTTCGATTCTTTCATAGCCGCTTAATTCAGGCAGAGCTCCGTTGATGATTGCTTCCGCGATTAAATCGGTCTGGCGTCCCATATTGACGCCGACGAATGTTCCGTTAACATTGGCCAGTTCCCAGATCAGTTGCAGCCTTCTGTTAGGTCTGGGACAGAAAGACAAATAGATTTCCGTATCCGGATCCGAAATATTTTTCATGCGGGTTGTATTCGAGCAAAACACCGTGGCATTTTCTCCGGTTTCCAGCCGGACGTCCGCCAGAACTTTAGCGTATCGTTTGATTAAAAAAGCTTTGTATAAAGGGGCGAGAAAGTCCATTATCTGAAGTCCGTCATTTTTAACTTGTTTTTTTCATTAAAAAACGTGTTATGCTGTACGGTAGAGTGTAAAAGATTGTTTTTTTCAGGTCAAAGCGAATGTTATTAAAAATAGTACTTTTTGTTTTTCTTTTATCAGGCGGCGCCTATGCCCAAGAGACACCGGCGGCGCAAGCGGATCCCGCTGCTCCGGCGCCAGAAACGGGAGTCAGGATTCGTATTCCTCATTCGGAACGGACAAAGGGGAATATTCTGGACGCCGCTCTGGACTTTGTGTTTATGCGTTCGTTTAAACAGTTTAAAGGTCTGGATATAACTTACGATTTTTTTGAAGTGGATTCCAACTATGATCTGAATTTCACGAATTTTAAGGTCGAGGTGAAGCGCTCCAATGCTCAGGGAACGATTTCGGTGCAAAAAATCGTGATTAATTTTTCCGAATTTATGACGTTTTTGAAATCCAGAAAAGCGCTGACGTCAAAAGTATTGTTGGAGAAGCTTGCCGTTGATTTAAAGCTGATTAAAAAGAAAAATAAGGACGGAACCGAAAAGGAAAAAACGCGTCGGCTTAAAATTTCGTCGAAAGAAGTCTTTATTAAGGATATGCTTGTCTACGCTCCGTCGGAAGAGGACGCCGAGCCGGAAAAAGACACTAAAGAAGAAAAACTTAGAATTAAACAGGCTACGGGCAAAGAATCCAAAGTGTCACTTTCCAATCCGGCGGAAAAGTATGCCGCTTCTTCTTTCGAATTGAACGATATAGTGGTCACCTTTGATGATTCAAGTGAAAGAGTGGAAGTTTCTTCGGCAAAAGCGAACGGAAAATCGTATGAAAACGTTTCTTCCTTTTTGAAGGCGATTCGGCGATAACGGTTGACAAAGAAAGTAAAATTCCGTACAGGCAAAGAGGTTATATTTACAACGGAAAAAACAAACTGGGGTTATCAGGCATGACGAATACGGATATTGTTTCTCTTTCTTCAGGCGATTTTTCCGCGGCAGTCAGTCCTGTTGCCGGCGGTTCTTTGCTGTATTGGCGGCAGGGAAAAGAGGATTTGACCAGACCGGCTCTTGAAGGGGCTGTTTCCCGAAAAGCCGCCGATGAAACGTCGATGTTTCCGTTGGTGCCGTATTCTAACAGAATCAGAGGCGGATATTTCATTTATTGGGGCATTAAACGCAATGTGCCGAAAAACCACCCCGTCGTGCCGGATCCGTTGCATGGCGAAGGGTGGCAAAGACAATGGAATGTCGAACAGTCCAATCCGGATTCGGTTACGCTGTCTTTCGAACATAATGGCAAAAACGGTTTTCCTTTTGCCTATGAAGCGGAACAGAGTTTCGTTTTAAAAGGCAATCAGCTGATTGTTTCGATGACCCTGACCAATAAAGGCGGCATTCCGATGCCGTGCGGACTGGGGTGGCACCCCTTTTTCCCGAAAGACGACGATACGCTTGTTTGTTTTAAATCTAAAAATGTTTGGGCGCATGAAAGCGCTCCGCCGAGGGAACGCCCGATGAAGACACCGCCCGAATGGCAGTTCGATAAAGGGTTGAAAATTTCCGAACTGGAATTGGATACATGTTTCGGCGGCTTTGACGGCAAAGCAGAATTAATTTGGCCGTCCCGCAATCGAAAAATCAATATCACAGCGTATAGTGATTTCGGCCATATTGTCATTTGGTCTCCGGCGGGGCAGAATTTCTTCTGCGTCGAGCCGGTAACAAACGCGACGGACGCTTTTAATCTGGCGTCACGCGGCGTGGCCGGCACGGGGATTAAAACGCTTGATCCTGAAGAGTCTTTAACGGAAACAATGACGCTGGCTGTATCTGAAATTTAATTTCGGTTTTTAAAGTTTTAAGGATTTTAAGATGAAGCGTTTTCATTTAACGAAAATCGTTTCAACGCTCGGTCCTGCCTCAAATACGGCGGAAAAAATCAAAGCTTTGGCCTTGGCGGGCGTCAACGTTTTTCGGTTGAATTTTTCTCATGGCTCTCATGAAGATCATCGGCAAAATGTCGGTTATATCCGCGCCGTTGAAAAAGAGCTCGGCCGGCCTTTGGCGATTCTGGCCGATATGCAGGGGCCGAAACTGCGGATCGGGAATTTTAAAAACGGTTTTGTCGAATTGCGATCGGGAGATAAGTTCAGACTGGATATGTCGCCCGAAGCCGGAAGCGAAAAGCGCGTTTGTTTGCCGCACCCTGAGATTTTCCGGGCGATGACGGCGGAAACGGAGTTGTTGCTGAACGACGGTCTGGTGCGGTTGCGCGTTGACGATTTCGGCAAGGATTATGCCGATACGACGGTTATTACGGGCGGGCGTCTGTCCGATAAGAAAGGTCTGAACGTGCCGGGAGTGCCTTTGCCGATTGCCGCTTTGACGGAAAAAGACAAGGCCGATTTGCGAGCGGCTTTGGATATGGGCGTCGACTTTATCGGTCTGTCCTTTGTGCAAAGGCCGGAAGACGTTTTATTCGCGCGGTCTTTGATCGACGGGAAAGCGGCGATTATCTCTAAAATCGAAAAACCGTCGGCGTTGAAATACTTGGAAGAAATTATCGGCCTTTCCGACGGCATCATGGTTGCGCGCGGCGATTTGGGGGTTGAAGTGCCTCCCGAAAAAGTTCCCGTTTTGCAAAAGAAGATTATTCGCGCCTGCCGTCAGAACGGAAAACCCGTGATTGTCGCGACGCAGATGTTGGAATCGATGGTTTCCAATCCGACGCCGACCAGAGCCGAAGCCTCCGATGTGGCTACGGCGGTTTTTGACGCGGCGGACGCCGTGATGCTGTCGGCGGAAACGGCGGCAGGATCTTATCCGGTTGAAGCAGCGACGATCATGAATAAAATCATTACGGAAACGGAAGCAAACGAGCTTTACCGCAAATATTCGGACGCTTCGAGACTGTCGCCGGAACAAACGCCGGAAAGCGCGATTACCGTTGCGGCGCGGGTGACGGCGGAAACTTTGCCGGACGCCGCGGCAATCGTTTCTTATACGCTCAGCGGATCAACGGCGGGACGGGTATCGAGGGAACGGCCGTGTCTGCCGATCGTGTGTATGACTCCCGACGTCGCCGTTGCGCGGAAAATGAGCTTGTTTTGGGGAATCGAAAGCGTCGTGTGCGACAAAGTCGATTTGCTGACGGACGTTGCGAAACAAGCGTCCGCGCATTGTCAGAGATTATACGGCGCCGAAACGGGGGATAAAATCATTCTGACGGCGGGACTGCCCTTTAACGTGTCCGGCACGACCAATCTGTTGCATATCTTTACGGTTTCAGGCGAAAGCGTTCAGAATTTTTAGAACGGTTTCTTTGAGATAGGCCGGCGCGTTTTTCTTTGCCTGTTCAAAAGGTGTGTTTTCCGGCGTAATCGGATAAACGGCTTTTATTCCCGCCTGATAAACCGATTCAAAGCCTTTGCCTGTACAGCCGCAAACGGCGACGACGGGAACTTTTCCGCTTCGTTTCGCGACGCCGGCGGGCGCTTTGCCGAAAGCGGTCTGCGCATCGATGCGCCCTTCGCCCGTGATGACCAGATCGGCAGTCCGGATTTCCGTGTCAAACGAACCGTTTTCCAAAATCAGGTCGATGCCGGATTTTAAATCGGCGTCGAAATAAGCGTAAAAAGGCAGTCCGGCTCCGCCCGCGGCGCCGAGTCCGGCACAAGGGGACAATGTTTTGCACAAAGAATTTTCGATGGTCTGATAAAAAGAGTCCGCTCCTTTTTCCAGCAGGGAAACGGCGGTTTCGTCCGCGCCTTTTTGCGGAGCGTAGACGGCGGCGGCACCGTCGGAACCGAGCAGGGGATTTGACACGTCAACGGCTAAAGTGACGTTGATTTCGATGTCGGGCGCGACGATGCGGGAGACGGCGGCTAAATCCTTTCCGGCGGCGCCGTCGGGCAGGGGATTTCCGTTTCGGTCAAGCAAGACAAATCCCAACGCCTGCATCAGTCCCGTGCCGCAGTCGTTGGTTGCGCTGCCGCCCAGCCCGATGATGAAAGAGCAATGCCCGTTGTTTAACGCGTGGCGGATTTGCTCTCCCATGCCGAAAGTGGTCGTCAGCAAAGGATTTCTTTTTTCCGGTTCAATGCGGGCAAGGCCGAAGGTGTCGGCGGCTTCCAGAACGACCGTTCCCGTGTTCGTCAGATAATAGGGCGCTTTGATCGGCCGCATCAAAGCGTCATGCGCTTCGACAATGATTTCGCGCGCATTCATGCAGGACGCCAGTGCCGCCGCGAAACCTTCCCCGCCGTCCGCGACGGGGATTTTGACGCCCGTGTGTCCCGCGCTTTCAACCGTTTCGCAGACAATATCCGCGACTTCGGGCGCGCTCAGACATTCTTTGAATGAATCGGGGGCAATCAGAATTTTCATGCGTTATCAGGTCAGAATGCTGATCGCTTCCTGCGTCATTTCGTTGACGGTCGTAAACGTTTTCACGTTGCTGGAATAGGCGCGTTGCGTGATGATCATGTTCGTAAATTCCTCTTCCAGAGCGACGTTGGAAGATTCCGTCGCGCCGCCCTGAATGGACGTTTCCGTGCGCGCTTCCTGCAGGTCAATGATTTCCAGATTGCCGGCGTTTTGATTATAGGAGAACATGTTGCCCGATACGGCTTCCATCATGTTGGGAACCTGAATATGGGCGATTGCCACTTTGCAGACGGGAATGCTTGATCCGTTACTGTAAGTGGCGTTCAGAACGCCGTTTTCGTCCCATTTCATTGTTGTCAACGCGCCGAATCCTTTGCCGTCCTGAGAAAGCACTTCGCCGTTCAGTGCGTTGGCGTATTGCGTGAAGTGTTGAAAATCAAGAGCGATTGTGCTTGCGCCTCCTTCGTCCCAGGCGATACTCAGGTTAGTTAAAGTTTTTGGTGAAACCAACTGTCCGTTTTCGTTGAAAGTAACGGTAATCGGGCCGGAAGTAACGGCGCCGTTATCCACGTCGACATTGACGATCCAAGTGTTCGCGTCGCTTTGCGGTTCCCACTTCATGACCATGTTGTGTTGGGCGAATTTGCTGTCGTACACGGGGAATTTCAAAAGCTGCGTGTCCGTTGCGGCGGCATTGATGTTGCCTTTGAAGCTCATTTTTGTCGTCTGATGGCCGGGATAATATTCCATGGGGGAAATAATTACCGGTTCCAGAGAGGAAGAAAATGCCTCTGTTTCACTGTTATAGTTCCACCCCATGACATAATAGCCCGAAGTGTTGACGAAATACGTCGCCGGAGTGGATTGAGTGACGACGCCCGCTTCCGAAGGCTTGTAATAAGTGACGGATTTCGGGGAATAGCCGACGGGCGTTATCGCGGTTGCCTGAAAATCGCCCGCGCGGGAATAAAGCGTGTTATTTTGTCCTTCGACGACGAAAAAGCCTCTGCCGCTGATTGCTAAATCATAAATGCTTTCGGTTGTTTTCAGCTGCCCGTTGAGGTCAACCATGCGCCGATCGACAATGCCGGAAGAAAAGTAATGCGTGTTAACGCCGATTTCGTTGTATTCCTTCATCAGCGTTTCAAAACGCGTGTCGACTTTTTTATAGCCGGTCGTCTGAACGTTCGCGATGTTCGCGCTGATTTGTTCCATGGCGTGAGATTGGGATTGCATTCCCAACGTGCTGGTGACAAAAGTGCCTATGGTCATGGCGCACCTCCCTCGAAATATAGTACTCCGTCAGTTTTCATGCAAAAGCCATGCCAAAAAATATCGAAAAAATAAATTCAATCTCATCATTTTAATGCAAAGGCAAGAATTTAATGCTATAAAAACAAAAACGTTTTTTACGGAAGAAAAAGAATGCGTCGTGTTCTGATCATCAACGGACCGAATTTGAATATGCTGGGCTTGCGGCAGCCGGAAATTTACGGCTCCGACACATTGGCGGACATAGAAGCCGCCTGCCGCGAAAAGGCCGCCGCGCTGCAATTGGAAATCGAATGTTTCCAAAGCAATATCGAAGGCGAAATCGTCACCGTCATACAGCAGGCGCGCGGCAAATTCGACGCGATCGTGATAAATCCGGCGGCGTATTCGCATACTTCCGTAGCAATTCTGGACGCTCTTCTGGCGGTCGATATGCCGGTCGTTGAAGTCCATTTGTCAAATATCCATAAACGGGACGAATTCCGTCATTTCTCTTATGTTTCAAAAGCGGCGGCAGGCGTGATCTGCGGCTTCGGGAAGCAGGGGTATTTGTTGGCTCTTGAGGCGGTGGCCTCTCTTTTCAAATAGGGAATATTATCTATGTCAAAATATGAAACAACCTTGGTCGAAGATTTGGCTAAATTGCTGAACGAACATGATCTGGCTGAAATCGAGTACGATACGGAAGGGCTGCGCTTGCGTTTGACGCGCGTCCCGACGGCGCCCGCCGTAATGGCGGCTCCCGTCGCGACGGCCGTTTCCGCGGCCGTGCCGGCGACGACGATTTCCGTTCCGGCAGCCGCCAAAGAAGAGGTTGCTTCGGAAACAAAGGGCGAAGTCGTGAAATCCCCGATGGTCGGCGTCGTTTATACGTCCGCGGAACCTAATTCGGCGCCGTATGTTTCCGTCGGCGATGTCGTTTCCGCCGATCAGACGTTGTTTCTGGTCGAAGCGATGAAAACCTTTAATCCGGTCAAGGCGCCGCGGTCGGGCAAAGTCGTCCGGATTTTGGTTTCCGACCGTTCTCCGGTCGAATATGATCAACCCTTGCTGATTTTGGAATAAATATGTTTGAAAAAATTCTGATAGCAAACCGCGGCGAAATCGCTTTGCGCATTCACAGAGCCTGCCGCGAAATGGGCATTAAAACGGTGGCGGTTCATTCGACCGCGGACGCGGACGCCATGCACGTCCGCATGGCCGACGAAGCAATCTGCATCGGTCCCGCCGCCGGCAAGGATTCCTATCTGAATAAAGCCGCGATCATTACGGCGGCTTTGATTTCGGGGGCGGACGCCATTCACCCCGGCTACGGCTTTTTGTCCGAAAACGCCGATTTTGCGGAAATGGTTCAGGAGCACGGGCTGACATGGATTGGTCCCACGCCGGAAATGATCCGCAAGATGGGCGATAAAATCACGGCGAAACGGGCGGCCATCGATTCCGGGTTGCCGGTCGTGCCGGGATCCGACGGTGCTGTCGATACGGTGGAAGACGCGTTGGAAGTGTCCGAAAAAATGGGCTATCCCGTTTTAATCAAAGCGACGGCCGGCGGCGGCGGCAAAGGCATGCGCATTGCGTATAACGCCGACGAACTGCCTGAAGCTTACACGCAGGCCAGGGCTGAAGCGAAAGCGTCCTTTACCAGCGACGAAGTCTATATCGAAAAGTATCTGGAAAATCCGCGCCATATCGAAATGCAGATTTTGGCGGATAATTACGGCAACGTCGTTCATTTGGGCGAACGCGACTGCTCGATGCAGCGCAAAAACCAGAAAATGTTGGAGGAAACGCCGTCTCCCGCTTTGAATGCCGAACAGCGTAAGAGTATCGGGAAAATCGTTACGGAAGCGATGAAAAAATTGCATTACAGCAATGTCGGCACGATAGAATTCCTGTATGAAAACGGTCAGTTCTACTTTATCGAAATGAACACGCGCTTGCAGGTGGAACACCCGATTACGGAAATGGTGACGGGGGTTGATTTGGTGCGCGAGCAGATCCGCGTCGCCAGCGGGGCGCATCTGAATTATACGCAGGAGGATATTCATTTCGACGGCCACGCGATCGAATGCCGCATTAATGCGGAAGATCCGTTCACGTTCGTTCCGTGTCCCGGCAAAGTCACTCAATGGTATGCGCCGGGCGGATTATGGACGCGCGTTGATTCGGGCATGTATACCGGCTATACGGTGCCGCCGTATTACGACAGCATGATCGCCAAGCTGATCATATTCGGCAAGACCAGAAACGGCTGCCTGATGCGTCTGCACCGCGCGATTGACGAATTCGTGATCGAAGGGGTGAAAACGACGTTGCCTTTGCATAATGAAATTATTTCGACGCCTGATTTCGTGGACGGCAACTATAATATTCATTGGCTTGAAAAGTTTTTGGAAAATCACAAAGAAAACGATAAATGACGACGGGACCGATTTCTCCGGAAATGTTGGTTTACGCTTATTCGACAGGCGTTTTTCCGATGGCGGAACATCGGGAGGACGCCTGTGTTATGTGGTATGAACCCAAAATGAGGGGAATCCTGCCCTTGGACGGTTTTCATGTTTCTCATTCTCTGGCGCGAATCATTCGCAAAGGGATTTTTGAAATCAGGACGGACACGGCTTTCCGGGAAGTCATGCTGAATTGCGCCGACAGGCCTGAAACGTGGATTAACGACCAGATTGTGGAAGCGTATTGCCGCCTGTTTGATCTGGGGTTGGCGCACAGCGTCGAATGCTGGAGGGAAGGAAAACTTGCCGGCGGGTTGTACGGCGTTTCTTTAGGCGGCGCGTTTTTCGGCGAAAGTATGTTTTCCAAAGAAACGAACGCGTCCAAAGTCGCCTTATGCGCTTTGGTCGACCGGTTGAAGGCGGGCGGCTTTACACTGCTGGACACGCAGTTTCTGACCTCTCATCTGGCGAGCTTCGGCGGAATAGAAATCGCGCAGGAGAATTATTTAATCCTTTTGGAACAAGCGCTTAACATAAAGGCCAGCTTTTAACAAATTTTCTGAAAGATTACGCTTTTCTTTATCAAAAAAGGAGAAAAGCGATGAAATCGATTTCAAAAAAACTGCAAGATGATCTGAATAAGCAAATCACGGCCGAATTTGAATCGGCTTATTTGTATTTAAGCATGGCGGATTATTTGCAAACGCAAAACTTTGACGGTATGGCGCGCTGGTTCAGAATTCAGGCCGATGAAGAAAGAGAACACGCCATGAAAATCCATGATTTTATGATCGAACGTACGTTAACGCCCGAACTGGGAGAAATCAAACCGCCTCAGCATCAGTGGAGCGATGTAAAAACTGTCCTGGAGGAAGCATATCAGCATGAATGTCTGGTCAGCGACATGATTTACGATTTGGTCGCGCAGGCGATGGAAGATAAGGACTACGCTTCCATTTCATTCCTGCAATGGTTCGTTGACGAACAGGTCGAAGAAGAATCTCAAACATTGACGCTGTTGGAAAAAGCCCGCCTGATTGGCAATGATGCGTCCGGATTAATGGTTCTGGATCAGGAAATGGGAAGTCGAAAAGAATAGCAGTGCGCTCCATGCGGGAATTTTACCGGCGCTTTCCTTATGAAGCGCGACGAATGATGAAGCTTTTAAACAGGCTTTTTAATTCCGCCAATAATTCCGTGTCGGCAAAAAAAGCTTTCACGTCGGTTTCGGCCGGCGGGTTTTCTTCCGCAGGGTGAAGGCGGTATTCCTGTATCGCGTAAGTTTCGACGCCCTTTTCCGCCAGCGTGCGCGCCAGCCGTTTCAGTTCTTCTTTGGAAATGACCCGAGGGTCGAGCGTTGTTCTGGCTTCCAGCTCGACCGGAGAAGCAATCAGCATGTCCAGACATGCTTCGACCGTCGACGCGCGGGAATGGGGGATTCGCTCCTCATAGGCGTTAAAAACGGTTTTAACGTCGAATCCCACCCATGTCAGCAAAGGCAGAATCTGTTTTAACCGTTCGACATTGACGCCCGATGTGTGCAGACCGATTTCAAATCCCGCGTCTTTGACAATCTTCATCGATTCGTATAAATCGGGCTGAGCCAACGGTTCGCCGCCGGAAAACACGATGCCGTCCAGCAGCTTTTTCCGGCTTTCCAGAAACTCGATGAAAGTTTCCCAGGAAATAAAGGGCTTTCCGCCGAAATCCTGCAATTCTTTATTATGGCAATAGGGACAGCGCAGCGGACAGCCGAGGCAAAATAATACGGCGGCGAGCCTTCCCGGAAAATCAACCGTTGTGAAAGGCTCGACGCCGCCGATGGTAATCGTCATAAACGAATTATTCCGCCGCTACGTCCATGAACTTTTCCGTTGCTTTCTTTTCGGAAAAGCACTTGCGTTCGGCATATTCGCTTTTCTTGCCGATATTGAATTCTGACACCGGACGAAAATAACCCATCACCCGTGTCCAAACTTCGCAGGGCTGACGTTCTTCGTTGGAAAGCTGAATATTGGTCTCTGTTGTCATGTCTTTTACTCGCTGTTGTTCTAAGTTAATCATAGTCTGTTTAAGGAGTGCTTACAAGCCTGTAAATCAGCAGGCGCAGGCTTGTTGGCGTTTAAGGGCGATGAGCTCTTCATCGCAGAGCGGGCAGTATTTATGCTCGCCCGAGATATATCCGTGCTTGGGACAAATAGAGAAAGTAGGTGTCACCGTTACATATGGTATCCTATAATTCTCTAAGATTCTCTTAAGGAGGGTCCGGCACGTTTTCGCGTCGGAGATTCTTTCGCCCATGTATAAGTGCATTACGGTGCCGCCGGTGTACTTGGATTGCAGGGATTCCTGCAGGTTCAAAGCGGTGAACGGATCGTCCGTAAAGCCGACCGGCAACTGTGAAGAGTTCGTATAATACGGGGCTTCTTTCGTGCCGGCCTGTAAAATATCGGGGTAACGCTTCTGGTCTTCTTTGGCCAGACGGTAGGTCGTGCCTTCGGCCGGAGTCGCTTCCAGATTGTACATGCTGCCCGTTTCCTGCTGGAAAACGATCATTTTATTGCGAATGTACTCCAAAAAGCGATTGGCCATCGCCTGACCGAATGAATCGGTGATGTCGTGTTCGTCATTGGTGAAATTACGGATCATTTCGTTGATGCCGTTGACACCGATCGTCGAAAAATGGTTACGCAGGGTGCCCAGATAACGCTTGGTGAACGGGAATAAACCCGCGTCGATGTGGCGCTGAATGACTTTGCGCTTGATTTCCAGAGTGGAGCGCGCCAGATCCATCAGTTCGTCCAACCGCGCCATCAATCCCGCTTCATCACCTTTGAACAAGTAACCCAGACGGGCGCAGTTTATTGTGACGACACCGACGGACCCCGTCTGTTCGGCGGAACCGAATAAGCCGTTTCCTCTGGCCAGCAGTTCACGCAAATCCAACTGCAAACGGCAACACATCGAACGGACTTGCCCCGGCTTCAGACTGGAGTTGATGAAGTTCTGGAAGTAGGGCAGGCCGTATTTTGCCGTCATTTCGAACAAAAGATCGGCGTTTTCGCTTTCCCACGGGAAATCCGGCGTGATGTTGTAAGTCGGGATCGGGAACGTGAACAGACGTCCTTTGGCATCGCCCGCGGTCATCACTTCGATATAAGCGCGGTTGATCATGTCCATTTCTTTTTGCAGATCGCCGTAGGTGAAATCCATTTCCTCGCCGCCGATGACCGGATTCTGGTCGCGCAAATCTTCCGGACAAACCCAGTCGAATGTCAGATTCGTAAACGGAGTCTGTGTGCCCCAACGGGACGGAACGTTCAGGTTATAAATGAATTCCTGAAAATGTTGTTTGACTTCTTCATATTTCAGATTGTCTTTGCGGATAAACGGCGCCAGATAGGTATCGCAGGAAGAAAATGCCTGCGCGCCGGCCCATTCGTTTTGCAGAGTCCCTAAGAAATTGACCATCTGTCCCAAAGCGGAACCCAGATGCTTGGGAATTCCGGATTCGACTTTGCCGGGAACGCCGTTCAGACCTTCCTGCAACAAAGCGCGCAAAGACCACCCCGCGCAGTAACCGGACAGCATATCCAGATCGTGAATGTGGAAATCGCCGTTGCGGTGCGCTTCACCGGCCGCCTGCGGATAAACATGGCTCAACCAGTAGTTCGCGATGATCTTGCCTGAAACGTTCAGAATCAATCCGCCCAGAGAATACCCCTGATTGGCGTTCGCGTTGACGCGCCAGTCTGCGCGTTCCAGATATTCGTTGACCGAGGAGGCAACGTCGACCAGCGTTTTCTTGTCCTGACGGGACTTGCTGCGGTTTTCGCGGTAAACGATGTACGCTCTGGCCGTCGTGTAATAGTTGGCGGAGATCAGAACCTGTTCGACAACGTCCTGGATCTGTTCGATCGTCGGCAGATTGCCGTTTGAAAAGCGGTGGCGCAAAACTTTGGTCACCTGAGTCGTTAAAAGGGAGGCTTCCTCCGCATCAAATTCCCCCGTCGCTTCGCCGGCGCGCTTGATTGCCGACATGATTTTTTCGGAATTGAAAACAACCTGCGTTCCGTCGCGTTTGACAATGCGGGATAATTCGGAAGCGGCGTCTTCCTCGTTGTTGACTACTTGTAAATTCGGCGTCTGATCCGACATGAAATTCTCCGTAAGATAAAACTTATAAATCAGGGAAAGGACTCAACCAACTGCGTTTTCAACAATATGACCGACCGTGTCTTTCAACAATATGACCGACCGTATCTTTCGACGACACAACAGGTTGTGTGTTTCGCCCCTCTCTTGCGACAATATATTGTATTTTTTTGCGTTGGCAACAGAAAAAAAATATTTTTTTTGTTGACAGTAAAAACGGCTGATTTCCGCTGTTTTTAAAAAAGAAAAAAGGTAAAAAAATTAACGGTATTTTAACCTTCTTCGTGTGGTCAGAATGACTAAAATTGATCCTTGCGTCAAACATTATTTCAAAAAAATTACAACCTGTTGATTTATGGCGATTCTCTTTTTCGAAGATAAAAAAAGACCGCCTTAAAGACGGTCTTTTTGAGAATGACTCGGCGAAATTTATTTCTTGTTCGCTTCGATCAGTTTCGCATACAGATCTTTGGTCTGGCGGGCGATGCTCTGCCAGCTGAACTGCTTTTCGACGCGCAGACGACCGGCTTGTCCCATCTTTTTGGCCAGAGCGGGATCGCGAATCAGCAGATTGATCTTGTCCGCCAGACGGGTGGCAAAGGCCTCGGCGTCTTTCGGATCGTGCGGCGGTTTGTCGGACAAATCGGCGTCGACCAGGAATCCGGTTTCTCCGTCAACGACGACTTCCGTAATACCGCCGACGGCGCTGGCGACAACCGGAGTCGAGCAGGCCATCGCTTCCAGATTAATGATGCCGAACGGTTCGTAAATCGACGGACAGCAGAAAACGGTTGCCTGAGAGTAAAGGGCAATCGCTTCTTCGCGGGAAACCATCTCGGGAATCCAAACGACTCCCGAACGAACCTGTTTCAACGACGCGACCATGCCTTCCAGTTCGGCTTTCATTTCCGGAGTATCGGCATCGCCGGCGCATAAGACCAGCTGCGCTTCGGGATCCAGTTTGGAAGCGGCTTTCAACAAATACAGCAAGCCTTTCTGACGAGTCATGCGGCCGACGAACAGGACATACGGCTTGTCCGTGCGAATTCCGAATTTCTGCAAAACGGCGGTGTCTTCGACTTCCTTGTACTGGTTAACATCGATTCCGTTATAAATAATGGACACTTTGTCCGGATCGATTTTCGGGAACAGGCGCAATACGTCCTCGCGCGTGCTGGTCGATACGGCGATCACGGCGTCCGCCATTTCCAAAGCCGTCTTTTCCACCCAGCTCGACACGTCGTAGCCGCGGCCGAGCTGTTCGCGTTTCCACGGACGCAACGGTTCCAGGGAGTGAACGGTGACAACCAGAGGAATGCCGTACAGCATCTTGGCCATCAATCCCGCAAAATGAGCATACCACGTATGGCAGTGAGCGACATCGGCGTCCATGCCTTTGCCGGCGAAGACCAATCCTTCGTAAAAAGCTTTCAACGGGGACGCGAGTTCTTTCGGACAATCCGTGAACAAAGAAGCGTCAGGAGTCGTGCCGTGGACAACCAGATTTCCTTCTTCCACTGTCTGGTCATGGAAGCTGCGGACTTCGACCTGCATCAGTTTGGCCAGTTCTTTGGACAGGTATTCCACGTGAACACCGGCGCCGCCGTAAATGTACGGGGGATATTCATTCGTAATCAATAAAGTTTTCATAAAATTAAGACCTCCGGTTAAGAAAAAATCTTTTCTAAAATTACATTTTCGCGGGCTTTCGTCAATCTTTTATCGTTTTCCGGATTGTATAAAAAAAACGATTAAAAGCTGGATTTTCGGACAATTTTTTTATACAACAGAAGAACTGTGAATTCTTGAGGTTAGGAATACATCATGCTGAAGAGTGTCTATGAACAAAATTTTCTGCAAAAAATGCCGGACGGCACGGTCAAGCAGGTCAATCCGTTTACCGGAACGCAGGTCTGGACTGTTCCCGGCCGCGGCAAGCGCCCGACGGTAAATAAAAAAGCCGATGAAGAAAAGAAATTCGTTTCGGAAGGAGTGGAAAATTTTTGCGCTTTCTGTCCGAGCAATTATTTGAAGACTCCGCCGGAAAAGTCGCGTTTGGTAAAAAACGCGGACGGCACGTTCAGCATCTTGGAAAATTTAAAGGCGTCTCAGCTGTTTGAGACAACCGCCGAATTCCGCCGCATTCCCAATCTGTTCGAAATTATTTCTTACGAATATTGGGAAAAGAACTACGCATACGTCATTTCCGACAAAGCGAACGCCCACCGCGAAGCCTATATCGCCGAACCGGAAGGCAAAGAGCATGTGCTGGACATCGTTCATGCCAAATTGAAAATGAGCGGCTTGTCGCGCGAGGAAATCGACAGCATCTCTTCGGGGCGTAAGCTGAAAATGGCTAACAGCTTCTTTGCGGGCGGTCATGAACTGATTGTCGGCAAACGCCATTTCATCGAGGGCGCGACTTCCGAAAGCGAAAAAGCGTCTTCCGGTAGCATGACGCCCGAAATGCACTATCAGTATATCAATTTTACGATACAGGCACTGAAAGATATTTATCTGACGAATCGCTATGTCCGATATGTAACGGTATTCCAAAACTGGCTGAATCAGGCGGGCGCTTCTTTCGATCATCTCCACAAACAGCTGGTCGCGATTGACGGCATCAGCGCTTCGAACGCTGCCGAATTCGAGTTGGCGCGCAAGAATCCGAATGTGTATAACGATTTTGCCGTTAACTATGCCGGTTATCAGAATCTGGTTTTTGCCGAAAACGATTACGCCGTCGCGTTCGCCGATTTCGGACACCGTTATCCGACTCTGGCAATTTATTCCAAAGCCGAAAGGAATCAGCCGTGGAACCAAAAGCCCGAACAGGTCAGAGGCATGTCGGATCTGGTGCATGCCTGCCATGCGGCGATGGGCAGTGAAATTCCCTGCAACGAAGAATGGTATTACCGTCCGCCCGAAGTCGACGTCGCCGTGCCCTGGCATATTCTGATCAAGTGGCGCATCAGCAATCCGGCAGGCTTTGAAGCGGTGACGAAGATCTTTGTCAATACGATAGATCCGTGGACTCTGCGCGACAGGATTGTGGGGCGTCTGTTTGAACTGCGCAAAGAAGAAAAGATCGCCAAAGGCATCAAAATCGCGGCGGAATGCGACTGCACGCCGAACTGCCTGATGTATAATCCGCAGATTCAGCCGACGGCGGCTAATCCGTACGCGATGCGCGGCCGCGGCACAACGATGGATATGTAAAGAAAACAGCCTTTAAACGTATCAGGGGGTTGTAATGTGACTGTTTTTTGACAGTCGGCATTGTTTCTTGATAACTGCAGACAGTTCCGATAAACTAAAAGCAAAATAGTATAGGCATAGGAGGCTTGCTATGGCTGATCCAACTCAAATCTCAATAGAAAATATGTCGCTGGAAGATATGATGGCCGCTGTGGCGGAAATGGAAAGCGAGAATATGAGAGCGGCTCTTGTAGCTGACTTTAAAAATCGCATTAAAGAAATCATGGCAATTCGCGGAGAATATCGTTGGAAAAAGTACAACACATTGCCTCCGGACATAAAAAAACAAATCTGCGAAAAGGTGGATATGGATAATCCGGGGCATTATTGCGTGGCCAGTTATACGGCTTCCGTGCGCGCAGCACTGAGAGACAATGACCCTGAGTTGGATAATGCGCTGTTTCCGAAAACAGGATGGGGAGCGCAAATTAATACGGTGTTTGCAATAAATTCTGTCAGACAGAATAAAAAACATCCGGAATATGCGGAAGCCGGAAGCGAGATACCGGAAGGCAAAACATTAAGAGATGTCCTGAAAGAAGGAAATGTTCCTATAGGATCTATGATTATCGTTCACTCTGATAATTCCACAAGCGGCGGACACTGCGTGATGTTTATGGGGCTTGATAAAAAAACGGGAGAACCCCTTTATACCTGTGGCAACGCGGATAGAATTGAGGAAAGTGTTTCAAGTTGGTCTGACCAAACAACCTTAGAGGTGAACTATAAAACGGATGGAAAAACATATACTGTAAACATGCCTTACATCATCAATACGCAAAAATTGATGGAGATAGAACGGCGCAGACTCGAACATCAGAGATCCAAGGGTATGACGCCGGAAGAATATTATGCGGCACATAAAGAGCAGTTAGACGCATATATTCAGAACCATGGCGGAAAGGTGGAGACTCAGCCTACGATAAATAAAGATACGGAGAAGCTTCAAGCAGTAGAGAAGGAAACCCTGGAGCAGAAGGATCCCCCGAAGAAGGAAGAAAAGAAAGAAGGGCTACCGAAGAAAGAGTCTCCGGAGCTTCAGCCTGAGAAGAAAGGCGAAGCGAAGGAAGGAGAAGAGGGCGTCTTTTCCGAAGGGAAAGTCTCTGTGACAGGTAACGGCACGACGAATACAGCGGCGGCGCCTGAGCCGAAGAAGAGTTTTTGGAAGAGATTGGGCGAACGCCTTCGGAACTTTGACAATCGCGTAAGAGGTTGGTTGGGACTTCCGCAGAAAGAACATAAACCCGAGGTTCAGCCTCAGCCGGCACAGACGACCGAACCGAAGAAGAGTTTCTGGAAAAGGATGGGAGACGGTCTTCGCAACTTTGATAATTGGGTAAGAGACAGGTTGGGAATGGAGAGGAAAGGACCGAAACCCGAGGTTCAGCCTCAGCCGGCACAGACGACCGAACCGAAAGGCGCGAAGAAAGTACTACAGGACATAGGTAAGAGCTTGTCTTACGCTGGCCGGAAGATAGGTGATAACTTCCGTTGGTTGCGCCGCCGGATATTGGAACGCGTAGACCGGAAAGCGAATTTGAAACGGACGCCGTTTGAAAACTTTAATGCAAGCCTGCATTCGCAGTTGAAAGGCTTTCAGAGACATTCAACGATGAGAACGCTGATGAGAAGCGCGGCGGAATCTGAAAGAACATCGACAGTCGAACGGTCTTCTTTTTTGCATCGCGGAAAAGAGAGATAATATCTTAATAATGTCGTATTAAATCCCTCTGTTAAAAAAA
>JAFZYY010000026.1 GCA_017616015.1 Alphaproteobacteria bacterium
AATCGTTCAATTTCATGGATTCCGCCCTTGATTCTCTTCGGGTTCTTTTCGCGCAGGCGTCGGTGTACAATTTGAATACTCCGGCGCGTCAGGGGGGAGTTGTCTGGCTGGACGAAACCAACGCGTCTGACGTTATTTTTACCGGCGATCTGCATGGTCATCGAGGGAACTTCTCCGATTTATGCGAACTGGCGGATTTAGGGAATAACCCTCGACGCCATCTGGTTTTTCAGGAACTCTGTCACGGTGGCAGCGTTTACTCAGACGGCAGCTGTGCGTCGCATCTGCTGGTGGAAGACGTTGCGAAAATGGTCTGTCAGTATCCTGGTCGGGTTCATCTGGTGTTGGGCAACCACGAAATGGCGGAAATGACCAACTTCCCGATCCGCAAGCGGGGGCTGTTGCTCAATATTCTTTTTGCCAAAGGGCTTCAATATCGATACGGAACCGCCAACGCATGGCAGGTTCACGATTGGATGACAAAATGGTTTTACTCGTGTCCTGTTGCAGTTAGATGGAAAAATGACGTCTTTTTTTCTCATTCCATTCCCTCTGACTGTATGTCTTATCCCTTTGACTGTACTTTCTTTAATCGCTCTCTGGAGGAAAAGGATTTTTCTTATGATGGAGCGTTTTACCGTCTGGTTTGGGGACGGGATTATCTCGAAGACAACGCTCGTACTTTTGCCAACGAAATTGGAGCAAAATTTCTTATTACGGGACACGAACCCTGTATGGAAATGGGATTCAAAGAACCGAATCCCATTCAAATTATTTTAGACTGCTGTGACGACACGCCAGCGTATATTTACCTCACTGCCGATATGCCGACGGATCCGATGACCATTCGCTCAGCGGTGCATTTTCTATAGTCTGCTACCATCTCTTCAAGTTGACGCATGTGAACTTTGCTTGCCCAAATGTATATTTTTGGTTCATCCGACAAGTTGGTACTTTAGCTAAAAAGCGGGCGTTTTGACCACTCAAAAGCTTTTTAAACACGAAATGCACGAAACACACGAAATGATTTTTTATAATCTTATTTTTCGTGATTTTCGTGTTTTTCGTGTTTAAAAAAACTAGATAAACAAAAAAGAGATTGGCAAATCGAATTTTTCAATCTCTTTGGGGTTAATCGTTAAATCGCCTGATAATCTCAGCCGGCTTCTCGGCGGGTGAACGGCGTGGTTTCGATTTCGAATTCCTTGTTGGCGAGTTCGCCGCGAAGGACGTGGACGTCGGCGGGAGCGTCGATGCCGATGCGGACGCGATCTTTATTGACCCGGACAACGGTGATTTTAATGTCGTCTCCCAGACAAATTGTTTCTGATTCTTTTCTTGACAAAACAAGCATCAGAGTTCCTCCTGATAATAAAAAAATTTCTGTTTGGTTTGGTTTCCGAAACGGGTTACGCTTCAACGTCTTGAGCGCTGAAACGTTCTATAAATTCATCAACTGGCGAACTGATCAGGACGGCGACGTCCATACATTCTCCAGACGGATTGTAAAACAATATGCGATTGGAATTCGCTTCCCAGATAGCCATGAATTTCACCATTCTGGGACCGTGCAGACAAAAACTCATCGCGCACGGTTTGCCGCGGCGCCGTAAAACCCGTTCGGTCAACGGAAAGGCGCCAAGTTTGAGGAGATTCTGTTCGCAAAGTTTGGTATTTACAAAGTCTGTCAGTTCCGCTAGCGTGTCCAAACGGACGCTGCTGCATTGATTCATATAATTCTCCTTTACAACGCGGTTGACAATCAAAGCTATCGGACAAAAAATAACGCTTTTATTAT
>JAFZYY010000027.1 GCA_017616015.1 Alphaproteobacteria bacterium
ATATTCTTCGCCAATCCTGTCGACCAGAGTTTCTATCGCCGTATTCAAAAGTTCGGCGAACAAAATGAAAAACAAGGAAAAAAGAAGCAAGATCAAATGAGTTAAAGGAAGCGGCAGGAAAAAAAGCGCTGTTCCGAAGCATAAACAAAAAAGAAGTTCCTGACGAAAAGCCGCTTCGGATTTAAAAGTCGATCTGAAGCCGTCGTATGAATATGTAAAAGCCTTTAATATGCGTTTTATTCCTTTGTCGGCGGATTTCATAGCAGTTCCTTGATCGGTTGCATGAATTTTAAATATATCTTTTTCAGAATAAAAAAAACATAAAAAAACTCCCGCCGAAGCGGAAGTTTTTAAAAAATTCCGGTAAAGAACCGTTTATCGGGATCTGTTGGAATACATAATATTCCTCTGCTTGGTTTCGTAAGCTACCCGGTTTGCGTTTTGTTGTTTTCTGTATTCCGGATTTGTAATTTCCTTTTGATATTCTTCAAGCATTTTAGACATTTCTTTTGTATAGACCAACTTTGCGCGGATACGGTCGTCCATATTATTGCTGTCGGGTTCCGAATGTCCCCAAACTTCTTTGGCTACTTTAATATCTTCCCGGACAAAGTATTGAGCCGCAGCAACATGCTCCGGAGTTACTTTTTCAAAAGTATGGACATTGATAAGCTCTTCCAACGGAATATCCTTACGCCATTCGCGGTTTGGTTTTCCATAGCGATCTGTTCTGCCGGTTCTGATTGTTTGTTTATCGAGAGTTGCCTCTTGTCGCCGCATAAAATAATCGCTTCCGCTGGAACTGGGAGACATAACTACTGCCATGACCGTTTCCTCCTTTAACAAGAACGTTTGACAATTAATTAGAGCGCATTATAAATTAAACCGATGTTTTTATCAATCAAAATGGTTCCGGATTTAATAAAAACGAAATGTCTATTGTCGGTATACTGGCTGCTTTTATCAATCCCGCGGCGCATTCGTTATCAAATATTTTCGATGCTTATATTATAGGAAATCTTTTCAAAAAAACGTCAACGGCCGTTTTTTACGCCAATATAACCAATATTATAGGGCCGTTGGCTTTACTTTTTATCGGGCCGATTCATCTTTTGCCCTTAAGCGTTCTGCCGTATGCTCTGTTAATCGGATTAATAAATATCGGCTATTTGTTTCCGTATTATAAGGCCTTAAAAACAACGGACACTTCTATCGTGGCGGCGCTGTTTTCTTTGGAAAGACTGTTTGTTCCTTTTTGGGCTTATATGATTGTTGGTGAAATAATGAAGCCCGTTCAATATGCCGGTTTGGGAATTATTATTACTGCTTCGTTGGTTCTTAATATTGAAAACCCCAAACGGGTAAAAATAAACAGCGGTTTTTGGCTGATGTTATCGGCGACAGTTATTCTTTCTTTTGAAACGGTGCTCTATAAAAGAATATTGTTGCAAACGGACTGGGTATCTGCCGCTTTTTGGTGCGCCTGCTTAACGTATGTATTCAGATGGTTCATTTTGTGTCATAAATCCGCGCGGCAGGATATTATTAAAAATCTTCCTGAATATAAAGCTCATCTGGCACAGTTTTGTTTTATTGAAATTTTTGATCAGCTGGGGAATCTGGCTCCCGTTTTTGCTCTTGCGAGCATTCCTGTTTTGGTTGAAACGTCGATTACTTCAACACAGCCGATATTTGTTATGATTTGCGGTTATTTTTTAACCATTTTGTTCGGGAACAGATTCAAGGAAAATCTGTCGCCGCGGGAGATGATTAAGAAAATTATTTGTTTTATATTAATCGGCATCGGCATTAGTCTGGCCATAGGAATATAAGCGCATATTTGATGTAATGTCTGTAATTACGTCTTTGGAGAAAGAAAAGATGAACCTAAAAAATATCCGCATCGTTAAAGCCGAAAAAAAACACGTCAGGCAAATGGCCGGGCTGGTCAGCGAAAATCTCGGAACATGCAACCTTGTAAGCGGTCAGGAAGATATTCTTACCAGAAATATATCGGAATTAACGGAAGCGTTGGATTGTTATCAGGCGGCGGTTGATGAAAACGACCGCGTCATCGGTTTATGCGGTATAGGTAACCCTAAAATCGGCAATGATTACGGCCTTGACATAGGCATGCATCGCGATGTTTTGTATGTGGTCATAGATAAAGCGTATCAAAAAAAAGGAATTGGCACGGCGCTGCTTCAAAGCTGTCTGAAAAACAGTAAGGATTATCCTGTTTTGTACGAAGCCTGGGGCGAGATTAAAAACGGTGATGTCAATTCATACAAAATGCTCGCCAAGTGTTCGTTTAAGATGCTGAAGGATTTAGGGACTTCTTTTTATAAGGATCACGGATATTGCGCGTATTGCGTTGATAAGGATAAAAACTGCCGGGCTTGTTTTTGCAAAATATATATATTTACTCCCGTTCGATAGTCATATCGCAAATCTTTCGTTTTTTAACGGGAGATTCTTGCTCATTTGATCTTTTTTGTTTAATAATTTCGTTGTGGCGACAGAATAAAGAACAACAGAAAGCATAAAATCAGCCTTGTTTTTTTGTATTCCTGATAGGGCGGTTCCCAACGGGGGAGGCAAAGAAGTTCAGATATGTCTTTACGATTAGTCAAAGCATCTAAAAAATATCTGCCGGCTTTGATAAAAGGTCTGGAGGAGCATAGAACAGATACCGCTTGTTTCGGATTGGACACGGTTAGGGAATTAATTGAAGTTTTGGATAACGGTACCATTGAGCAATGGTTAAAAAAAAGAAGAAACGCAGATTTGGGTATAGATTTACCGGCAGGATATGTCAGAGGTACAACCTATTGGCTGATGGACGGCGAAGATTATATTGGAACCTTTGCATTACGCTATGCGTTAACGCCTGCTTTAAAACAAATAGGGGGTAATATAGGCTATTCGGTTATACCGTCTAAACGTAAAAAAGGATATGCTACGAAAGGATTGATACGATTGCTGAAAAAAGCACATGCTGCTGGTTTAGAGCGTGTTTTAATTACCTGCCATTCTGAAAATAAGGCTTCCTTTGCGCTGATTAGTAAAATGAAAAGATTGTATGGAGGAAGACAAATCCCTGCCAGCGTTGTAAATGGACATTTAGAGTGTCGGGTTTGGATAAACACTCAAAAAGTTTCTCGTTAAGAGGCTGAAGGATTTAGGGATTTCTTTTTATAATATGCGTCAATAAAGATAAAGATTGCTCGGCCTGTTATTGCAAAATATACGTATTTACGCCGATGTAACGGAGAGAGCTCTTTATTGATGTTCTTTCAGGCTGTAAACGTAAAAGTGACGCAGTTTTTCATTAAAAGAAACTGTTCCGGCAAAACTCATTCCGCATTTTTCATAGAATTTGCCGCTGCCGACTGTCGTTAAAACAGCGCAATCAAAATTTGAAAGTTGGCGTATTTCCTTAAATATTTCTTGCATCATAAAGCGTCCGCACCCCTTGTTTTGAAAATCTTTCCGGATAGAAACATATTCTATTTGCGCCCATTGGCCGAAATGTCCGTCTTCAGTAACGGATATTGTTCCAATCAGTTCGCCGGATTCTGAGCGCAGAGCGTACAAAACCCAGGGGCCGATACATAAATCGTATTCCTGTGTCAGAGAACAGGTATAGGCAAACGCCTTTCGCATTTCATTAACAAGGCGTGCCGGCGCTTCCTGCGCGGCGTCTATGCCGTCGGCTAATTTGACGATATTTAAATACTCGGAAAATTCTTCTTTACAAACGAATCTTTCTAAATACATAGCCACTTTTTCCCCGTCTGTTTTTTTGAAACGCATTTTAGAGTAAAAGAGAAAAAGCGACAAATTTTATTTAGGTGCTTCCAGTGTCGCATCCGCATACAAAAAATTCCGCCGAAGCGGATTTTTTGGCGACCCCAACGGGATTCGAACCCGTATTGTCGCCGTGAGAGGGCGATGTCCTAACCGTTAGACGATGGGGTCGCTGGCTTCTTTTTGTATAATTCCTTCTCTTTGTCGCGTCAATAAGTTTTCCGAAACATAGCTTTTTTTATGCCTGTTTTAGCCGTTTCGTCAGGATTACAGCATTTCCGGCGCTGTTTATAATCACTCTTTGTTTTTTTCTATTCAAGGAGGTTGCAATGCTTTCGTGTCAATTAAAAACCTGTTCAATGTCTTTACTTTTCAGGTCGTTTTATGACAAGTATTTAGCGGAAAGTTATATTCGTTCGGGACATGGGATAGGATTTTCTCCGTTGTTCATTCTGGCGGTTTTATCCGGATTGGTTTACGCAATCGCTTCTCTTTTTATTTTGGACGCCTTTATGCCGGAAGTCATTGCGGAAAAGATTGTCGATTTGCCGACTATTGAAATTCGCGATGGCCAAATCGTTCAGCCCGAAAACTTTTTTCAGCGCTTTGCTTTGGGAAACGGTTTCCATGTGACATTGGATACGACGGATAACGCTGAAATCATTAAAAATCCGTCGCCTAATGAAATTTATATTTCTAAAAACGGCGTTCAGTTTGTTAAAGGGCAGAAACTGGAGTTAATGCCGCTGAAAAAATTATTGGGCGCCGATAATATGACGATTACGGCGCAGAATATAACGGATTTTGTAAAACAAGTTTCCGCCAGAATGGCTTTGCTTTTGCCGTCTTTGGTTTTTTTAATTTCGGTACCGCTGCTGTTTTTGAAATATTGCGTGCTGGTTTATCTGTTGGCATTATTTTCTTACGTGATAACGGTATTTTCAAAGACGCGTTTGCACTTTGAAGGCAGAATGAGATTGGCGGCCGTTTCCGCCATTCCCGTTTTAGTGTTTAACTTTTTTTTCGGCCATTTATTCGGTTTGTTTTCTTTAGGCATGGTCGCCGGCGTAATCATTACGTTAGTCTATCTGTATTTTTACATCACTCAGTTGCCGGAAGAAAAAACGGAAGAGAATAAGTAAAAGTTTTTCCGTTGCGAAAAGGAAACATTTGCGTGTAAACTTTTTAAAAATATTTTTATAAGGGCGCCGCGCAGATGTTTTCTTTTCTTTATCGCGTTTTTTATGACAGAACACTGTTTTCTGTTTATATAAAAACAGGCAAAGGGTACGGTTTAAAGCCGTTGTTTTTTTTGGCTGTTTTCACGGCGTTCTGTTTAATGGGGCGTGTTTTTTTTCTGTTCAGCTCTTTTCTCCGCAGGTAGCCGAAGAGTTTATTTCACAAGTGCCGGAAATCATTTTCGAAAAAGGCAAAATAACCGTTCCGGACGATTATCGTTATGTGTATGTTTCCCAAAAAGGGAATCTCTTTTTCGTTTTTGACACAAAGGATTCTTTGGTTAATTTAAAAAATATGCCACCGTTCGGTTTATATATTACGAAAGATGCGCTTGTAACCGTGCGCCGGAACGAATTGCGCAGAATACCTTTTGTGAATATTTTAAATAAATTTGATTTTACGCTCAGTCAGGAAGATTTGCGTCAGTCAGTTAAAGAAGCGGTTTCATTATCTAAAATATTTGTTCCGCCGATAGTTTTTGTTTTTTATTCTCCGTTTTTTTTCAGCGCTTTTTTGTTTATGGCGGTTGTTTTCTTTATAGTTTCTTTTGTGTTAACTCAAATCGTTAAAATGCAAATGACAACAAAAGAGCGGCTTCGTTTGGTCGCTTTGTCGATTATGCCGGCCGGAGTGATTAACGGGGTCGGAATGCTTCTGAATGCCGGTATTTTGCTGGAACCGCTCAGTATGGCGGTCGTTTTAGTTTACATGTATTGCTTTTTGAAAGATGGGCAAACCGTCGACGATAAAGCTTAAAACAATTCGTCCACAAACAAATATAAAGCTTCTGAAAAAGTCGGAAAACCGCAGTTATCTGAAAAGTCCATGCGGTTGATGATATGATATTTCTGATCCATGCTGTCGTAAACGAACAGTTCTTCCGCAGCCCGTCCCAAGAGCAGTTTGCCGCGCATGGGGACGACTTGCGCAAAATCCAGATTGGCTTCGATTAAGCCGGGCAAGGTATATCCTAACATTTCCCGATCATTTGCGCGCGTTCCGTACAGTTCGACGCCGTTCCAACTTAATCCGTCCGTTTGTTTCAACAAAGCGATATAATCTACGGGAACCGGCGGGAAGTGGTGCGAAGATAAAAGAGAACTGATAAAACACAACGACCTTTCGTCCACGGGAGGAAAGAAGGTGCCGTTGTCTTTTTTTAACGTGTTTAAAATTCGTGTCAACATGCTTTATCCTAACGTCCCGGCAGAGATCTTTGTTCGATATATTCGAAAGTGCTTTCCAAGAAACCGGCATAAACGCTGCGATCATGACGGCTTGTTCCGCCGGAGGAAACTTCAACGTCGCCGACAAAATAAACTTTTCCTTTCGGTGCAGGCAGAAAGAGTTTGCGCGGCTTGAAATTCGGTTGCGTCAATGTCTGCATATCAATAAAGCGGTGAATTTCCGTATGGAACGGGTGCGTTTGAATAAGTACCAGATTGGAAAAACTGTTCGTGCCGCCGTAATCAAACGGTACGCGAACATGAACGTTGAAGTTTTCCGGAACTCTTCCTTTTTTGACCAATTTAATGGCTTCTTCGCTCATTCCGGCGGCTAATAATTCATTGACGTGATGATAACCGACATACTTCAGAAAATCGCGCCTGGTACGTTTAAACGCTTTGCGCAATTCTGACAGCCAGTTAGGCTCTAAAGCCACAAATTCCGCTTCTATCAAATCCATATTGACCAATTCCGTTTGTTGGAATTGCCATTCCCATAGCGCCCGATCTTCCTGAGGATAGTTTCCCATCATTTGCGGTTGCGCTTGCGGCTGTGGCGCATAGGGTTGCGGCGCATACGGCTGTTGCGGCATTTGAGGAACGTAAGGCTGGGGCGCATACGGTTGCGGCGCATAGGGTTGCGGCGCATACGGCTGAGGTGCGTACGGCTGCGGCGCATAGGGTTGTTGCGGCGCGTATGGCTGCGGCGCATAGGGTTGCGGCTGCGGTGCCTGAGGTGTATATCCTTGCGGCGCATACGGTTGCGGCATCGGTTGTGCCGGAGCGTTCTGAAATGATTGGGGCGTTCTTGGCGGATAGGAGGGCGTTACGGGCGGCGGAGTCTGCGGATAAGCGGAAGCGGGTGCCGTCGGCGGCAGAGTCCTGTATGTTCTGGCATCTTTGTAAATAGGTACAGATCGAGGATCCCGGCGAATGGGAGTTACGCCCTGGTTTTGTGCTTCTTCAGCGGCCTCTCCTCTTGGTTGAACAGAGGGCGGCGGTGTTTTAGATCCCGACCAGTCCCACATATTTCTGTTTTGCCGCCTCCTTCCGACAAAGACTAAAATTGATCGTCAAGAAAATCATCGTACGTATTGTTGTCAAAGTTTTCTTTCTCTTTTTCTTTTGGTTCGGCAGGAGCAGAAGCCGGAATTGCGCTGAGATTTTCATCGTCGAAATCATCAATATCATAATCGTCGTTATTGCTACTGCTCGCGCTTTCCGTTTCGGCTTCGGTTTCGACATCGGCTTCTTCAGGGCTTCTTTCGGAAAGGTCGATGCCGGCTTCTTCAGCGTCTTTGAGAAATTCATCGGCGGCATCCGGCTCGCCTTCTTCCTCTTCAGCGATATCGATTAATCCCTGCAAAGCGTTAACGTCCGTATCTTCACGCTGAGCCACAATCCAATATGGCACGAACGGCGACGGCGGAATATTACATTTTGCCGTCATTTCTTTATCTAAGAACCAACGCGGGGCGTCCGCCATAATCGGTCTGTTCATAAACCCTTGCATTAATACGATTTGCTGCGTTGACGGCAAAGAAAGCATCTGCGAAGCGGCGATCACCGCCGTTCCCTGCAAAGAACGCGACACGTTGGCCGAGAACGGCGTCGCCTGTTTCGACCAGCCTTCCGTTCTGGATTTTGACGCGACTTCGACGGTCTTTGTACCAATCATTTTTTCGAAACGTTGTGCCGTTTGTTCGTTGTTCTGTGACAGAATGATTTTAGCCGCCGTTGTGGAAATAATTGTTTCTAGGTCGTCTTTTCCGTATTGACCGGAAATTTGCCCCAAATCTTGTCCGATCAGCAAATAAGACACTTTTTGACCACGTCCGACCGCCGGGCCGTCTTTCACCGCACCAAGTTTAGGCATTTGCGGGAATTCGTCGAGCACGAACAACGTCGGGAAAGGCCCTGTCTTTGTCCCGTCGCCTTGTTTGAAGTTCGGCGGATTCGCGATCAGGAAGTTACTCATCAGTTCAACGAATGTTCCGGTAATGATGTTCAACGCGCGGGCGTCAACCTGGTTCACTGACAGGTAAATGGCGATAGACTTCATTTCGCCCGTGATCGGGTCTTTCATACCGCGCAGGTCTTTGAAAACGAAGTCGCTCATCTTTGTTCTGGAGCGCACGGCCGAGTTTTTGAAAATACCGATACCGGTCAGAGCCGTTGACAAAATGGAGCCGCGTTCCTTATCGGGCGTTCCTGACAGCTGGTTCAATTCGACGACCGCACGGTGAGCGTATCCGTACCGTTTACATTCGGCCACCGCCTGATCCAACATATCGCGCATCGGGTCTGCCAAAGCGGCCATTTGGTCGCCTTCTTCCGTTTTGCGTTTGATTTCCGCCGCCATTTGCATCTGCGCTTCGGTCAGCCAGTCCAAAATCATCGCGATGCAGGGTTCCGCGCCGACCCAATATTCCGGCAACATTTCCCATGTTCCGATTGGCACGTAGTTGTTCAGGTCGAGCGTCCCGCTACGCAGATGATCCAAAGCTTCCGCCGCGTCCGCATCGGTCATGTCCATGTAATAGCCTTCGAGAACTTCACGGTCTTTGTCGTCCAGCTTGCCTTCGTACAGACGGCCGATAAAGTAGTCGTTTGCGCGGGCGTGTTCGCATTTGCCGACAACAAAGTGAATAAATCCGGTCAACGCGTTACGGCCTGTCTTCGCCCAGTGCGGGTCCGCGCCGCCTTTCGGTTCTTCCACCAGAACGTTCACCATGGAGTCGACGTACATGTCGCGGGCAGGGCCGAACGGTGGCAGACACGTGTTGGACAACATGTTCCAGCTCGGGTAGTAAATTCCTTTTTCCGGTTCGTCTTCGGCGCCCCAGTTAATAACGAACACGGGGCCGATCGTTTGTCGATAGCCGCTTGTTTTAAAGCACAATTCGGGCTTCGGGTCGTTCACGATAATACTGATGTTATTGGATTCAAAAATAGTAGGCATAACGACGCCGACCGTTTTACCGGTTCCGGGAGGCGCCAGAACCAAAACGGACAGTGTTTCAGGCAGGCGCAGTAATTTGCCGTGCCACCGCCCCAGAACGACGATAAAGCCTCTGAACAATCCCATTTTTTCAATGTCGGCTTTAGTCGCGATGCGTCCCGAACCATGAATGGTGGACAGCCATGAATGCGGGTTGGTGACGACACCGGTGATTAAGATGCCGAAAAATGAAAAGAACGGAAGAATCGGCAACCAGAAATACAACGGCAAACTGCGCGACGAGTTGAATGCTCTGACACCCCATTTCCAGTAGATGCCCATCAGAAAGAACGGCTCGATAGCGGCTTTTTTTGCAAATTTCCAGACCATCAGCATTGTATTTTGGCTGATGCCTTTAGGGATTAGGTTCGCGATCGAAAAAGACAAAATGGCCAGCAAATAAGATACGCTGAGAGCAATAAGAACTGTCCACACCGTCCATTGTATTGCAGCATTTCTTTCAGCCCATTCTTCGCCTGTCCGTGCCATTTTAAAGCATATCCTTTGAATGAAGTTAAAATATTTCCCTTAGTATAAAGGAGACAATAAAAAAAATCTACATTTCTGATTATTTTTCCATCAGAAAGGTGTATTTTTAGTAAAGGTCTGAAAATTAATTCACGGCGCTGGAAACATTGTGATAGAGGCCGTCGTCGGGAGACCGGACATTGGAAACGGCTTTTTCCAGAGTCATGATTTCGTCCGGTCCGCCATCTTCAAAGCGGCAGACTGTGACTTTTAATCCGTCCCAGACCTCAAACATATCTTCCGCGTTAATAATGGTTCCCTGGCGGATAACGACGATCACTTTAATTTCCATTCCTTTTGCGGAACCGGTCAGCGCGGAGCTGAGGGCATCACGCGCGTTTAAGACAACACGGACAGGGGAAATACGGTGATTGCTTTCGGAAAACCATAAAGGTTCTTCGTCGTTGAAGCGTTCTTCGTCAGCCAGCCAGTCGCCGCTTTCGGAATCAATCATGCATAACAAAATATGGTCGGCGGAGACGGCGACAAAATCGATTTTCTTTCCTGCGATTTTAGCATCGGAAATCAGCCTGTAACCGGCCGAACGCAAAATATCCATGACAGATCCGCTTGAAGAGGACGACGAAGACGAGGAAGATGAAGCGCGCTGAGGCGTCTGGTCTTTTTGGGATACGTGTTCTGTCGGAGCGGCGGCGGGCGCCGGGGATTTGGCGTCGGCTTCCGCGGGTTCCGGGCGTTTGAGTTTGCCGGATCCTGCCCGAACAGCCGGCGGGCGCGTTTGTTTGTAAGATTTTTTCTTGGTTACTTTCAGTCGCGTCGGTTTTTTATCTTTTTCTTTGTCTTTAATCTTTTTGAGAATAAAACGGATTGGGAACAATATGATAATTTTAAACCATTTAAGCCAGGGAACCGCACAAAGCAAAGCTCCGCCGGTCAGCATGACGGGAATTGTCATAAACAGGATTATGACAAACATCCATTCGCTCAGAGACTGAATAACCCAGCCATTTTTCCATTCGTTCCAGATATACAGCCAATGCTGCTTCGACATGGGATTGAATTTCCACACGGCGACCATCAATCGTTGCAACCAAAACAGGTATCCGATTGTCCAAACGAATAAGATGAATAAAATGCGTGAAATGGCAAAAATTATTTTCACTTAACGAACACTCCGGAAGAATTTATTTGCCACCTTCAGCGCCTGATAAATCAAGAATGGCAACGGCAACGGCGTCATTGATTTCCGGAGAAGAAACGCCCTGACTTTTAATAAAGCTTACCAAGGCGTTTGAATCAGGCAAGGCGTCGGTTTTGCAAATACCCATTCTTAAAACGGAAATGTCTTCATTTTCCAGGAATGACAACAAAGTGTCAGTATTTTTAATGCTCCCGTGATCCAAAATCAGACAGCAGTTAATGCCTAAATTAGCATATTTGCGATTTTTTTCCGCGAAGTATTTTGTCAGCGCTTTTTTTGTTTCGATCATTGGTCTGAGAGGCGAAGGAATTTCCCCTTTTTCCGATTTCCAGACGGCGGGAGTCGCGTTTTCGTTCGTTTCCCAATCGGCGCTTTGTTCAGGGCCTTCGCATAACAGGAAGACGCCTTCCTGCGTTATGGCGGTGATGTTAATGGAGAAAGAATTAATCTTCATATGCCGCAAAATGAAAATTTTGGCCGCTTCCAATTCTTTCGCCAGCTTGTTCCACAATTCGAATCGCGTAGCGGGATCATTCGTTGCCCCTTGCGCTCCTGCAGCACCGGGCGATGACGGCGCGGCTGCCGTTCCAGGCGCTTTCATGCCGCGCAGATGATTAATGGCAGCTTGTTTTTCCGATGGCGGTTTATTGGTCGGCGCTTTCTTTTTCGGCTGTTTGGCCGGCATCTTTTTTTCGGCCGGTCCCAACGCCGCCGCCAAAGACTGCGATTCCAGTTTTTCTCTCTTTTTATTTTTCAGATAGGTTATGGGGGACAACAAAACCTTTTTTAACGGAAAGATATAAACCAAAAAACAAGTCAAGAAGTATCCGGGGATTAACAGCAACAACGAAATCAGGAAAATGATTTCTTTGGGTTTATGCAAAACCCAGCCGCTTTTCCATCTTGTCAGGATAAGTTGCCAATGTTTCGGCGTAAACAGATCGAACCGCCAGAAAAATAAGAAGACGCCCCGAATGACGAAATAAAAAAAGGCCGCGGCGACAACTGCGGAAAAAAGAAAAGGAATAAGCTTTATTTTTCTTTTTTTCATGAAATGTTCCTATCCGACATAGATTCCCAATTAAAGACTAAATTATAAATATAAAACTATTCGGGAAAATGTCAAAAAGAAAGGGAGCGAAACGCTCCCTTTTTTGAATAAGAAAAAACTACGAATTTCCGTTTCCTTTTCCGTGTCTGCTTTGGTAAGCGGCCAACGCATTCCCGGATACCGTTCTTCCTTCGGGAAGATTTCCCAGAGCCGCGTTGTTGAGCTGTTCCCGATAAAGCCGATTATATTGAATACGGCCTTTTATTCCGGCACAAAGCTGACCCACACCCGTTCTGCCGAACCACCCTTTTTGCTCGGCGTTTTTTCTAGAGATTTCAGCGGCTTTGTCCAGACTTTCTTTTTTGCCCTGTTTATCGTCCGCTTTTATTTCATCTTTCTTTTGCAGGTACGCTTCGTTTGCTCTCATAACATTGGACTTTTCCGCCAATTCAGCTCTTAAAGCTTCTCTGTTTTCTTTGCGAACCTGATGCTTGCTTTCAAGGTGATCGGCCCAGTCCATAATCTTTCTATAGCTCTGGTCAATAAAGCTACCGAGGTGATTACAGATGAAATCAACAATATCGTCCCCTCCGATTTGAAGCGCGGGGGTTTCCAGGGGTTTTATCTTCTTCTTCTTTTCCTTGCCCTCGGCTTCCGTGACGGTTCCGTCTACCCTCGTTTCGCCGACAACGTTTTCCGTTTCCTGTGCCGGTGTAGTTTGGTCTACCTTCGTTTCGCCAACAACGTTTCCCGTTTCCTGTTCGTCTGCCATTTTACCCTCCTAAAGCCAAGAGTTTGCATCAATTTACTTTTAGTATATTGAAAAAAACAATTTTTGTCTATGCCGTCATTAAAAATTCATAAAGACGGTTAAGCCTTCAGTTTTTTCAGGAAGGAAGCGAGTTGTTTGTTGACAGCTTGCGCGTCCTGCGGGGTAGGCTTAGCCAATCCGAAGAATTTTTTCGGCATTTTTTCAATCAAAATCGGTGAAAAGAACAAAGGATTCGTGATCAAAGTTTCGTACGCTTTTTCCGGTTCTTTTTTGGCCAGAGTGAAATAATTATTGATCAGCTTTTTGGCGTCCACGGGAAAATGCTTTCGTTCAATGGCTTTGATGAAGTTGTTCCTCATATTTTCTTCTTTTTTTTCTAATTTCCGTATGTCGTCGACTATCTGTTTGGCTTTTTGTTTTGCTTCTTTCAGCTCTTTTTTATCTTTGAGCATGTTCAGATCGAGCAGTATATCCAAATACGCCAGAATGATTTGTTCGTCATATCCGATTTCCCGGCCGCGCAGATAATCGAGTCCCGCCGGAATAAGTTCTTCAGGTTTTAACTGTGACGTTACGATTTGAGCGAATCCGTTAATAAAAGGAGCGATTGTGTTGAAATCTTTGAAAACGTTGTCCAAAAAGGTTCCGCCGTTCAGATTTTGCATGATTTCGGCCATTTGCATGGTGTCTTCCGGCAATTCGACCCGCAGGGCGGGGAAGCGTTCGCCCGCTTCTTCCGCGACTCGTTGCGCATAGACGCGCGCATATATATAAAGAGTCAAAATTTTCTGGGGAATTTTTTTGCGTCTTTTTACGGCGTTGAAAATGTTTGCCGGCAATTTGATAACGATAGGCTTAACCGTAACGCCTTCGATGACCTGTCCGACATAAGATTTACGTCCCGAAGCGGAAACTTTTGCCGTGGGGGCGGCGGGAGCCGGCTGGGCTGTTTGGGGCGCGGCGGGTGAAACGACTCGTTTTACGGGAACCTTCACTGTTGTTGTCGGCTGAGGTGCGGCGGCGGACGGCGCTGCCGCGACGGGACGTTTGACAAGAACTTTGACGCGTTTGACCAAAACTTTTTTAACGACAGGTTGAGATGATGACTGCTGTGAATCCATGTTTTTTTTCCCTGTTAATCAATATTAAAAAGCAGTTTAAAGGAATAATGCGTTGAAGTCAAAAAACTTCTATGTCAATATACGGATTAAACGTTTTTTTTTCGACTTGATTACAAAAATCAAAAAACTGTCACATTTCAGATAATGGTTTTATGTTAGTCTGAAAAAAGAATTACAAAAGTATCTTTGGTGCTTAGCCTGAAAGGACGTGCGTTATGGGAAGAATTAAACAAAAGAATAGGCAAATCCTTTTATTGTGGCTTTTTGTGGCAAACTTCTGTATCGCTGCACTGACACCGTTTGCGTGTATGGCGCTCGGTATGGAAACCCATTATACAGGACACAAATCTGAAAACTGCGATCTTGGTGATATGCAGTCGGAAGATCGAAACCATCGGTGGTGGGAAAACCCGTTAAGTACGGTTTTCAGAGCGTCTGTTGACGTCGGCAATAAAACCTTTGACAGCGTCGGGGAGGGCGCGAAAGGGTTGATGGTTGTCGGCGGTCTTTTGTGGGTTGCTATTTTCCTGCTGAAGGTTGAAGGCGGAATGCAGGAATCCGATCCTATGGAGAATTTGTCCAAAATCGGCGGTTTGGTGTTCCGAATGGGAATCGCCGGGACATTGCTAAGCAACAGAGACTTTTTCTTCGGATATTTTTTGGCGCCAGTTATTGAGGCCGGGGCGGGATTCGTCAAAATGGAGGAAATCTCGGGAGGCGATGAAGCGCCTCCGCCGATAAGCATCGGCAGCGGCGGTCTCAGTGATGCGACTAACGCATTGATGGAAATCGCTGTGGGCGCGCACAATTCGGCGGCGAATCTGCAGGGGGCAGGACGTTGGGTTAAGTGCGTTGGAAAAATTCATGAACTCGATTTGTGGCTGTTTTCCATATGGCTTCCGGATCCCGGCTTGTTCTTCAGCGGCTGTTTGATGCAGTTTGCCGGTTGGTTGCTGATAGCGGTGTTCCCGTTCTTCCTGGTGGATGCAGGATTCCGTTTGGGCGTTGTTGCCGCGCTTTGTCCGTTGTTTATTGTCGCATGGGTCTTTGAATCGACCAGAAGCTATGCGTCCAAGGGATTGCAGGCGGTTCTTAATATCGCGTTCGTCTTTATGTTGATCAGAATCGCGATTGCGATTGCCATGAAACTGATTTCCGGCGCGGCGGGTATTGATACCGATGATTTGGTTTCGATGACGCCCGGAGTCGCCGGTTGCAGATACAAAATGTTGAACTTCGGTGGCAGCGATCCGTGCGGTAGTGCGAATAACGATTCCTCGACGGGAAATATTTTTGCGATTATTATCGCGACGGTTTACGCGTTGCTGATGATTAGAAGCGCGTCGGGTGAATTGGCTAACTACTTTGCGTCGACGGACTTCAAGAACGACGGTGCGTTCAAAGCGGTTCAAGGCGCCGGGAATGTGGCTTCCGCAACGGCTCATGGTGCGGTTATGGCCAGACAGACAATGCGAACGGTTGGTGATACGCTGAAAAACAGCAGGGTTGGTAAGGCTATTGCCAACAGCCGTGTAGGTCAGTTTGTTCATAACAGAAAACTTCGGAGACAGGAGCGTCGTGATAACAGAAGGGCAGCCTTAAAGTCCGTAACGACTGATTTGGCTAAAAAGACGCGTTTGAATGCTACGAAAGGCATAAAAGACGCGAAGTATGACAACAGAACAGTAGATCAGCAGCAGAGAGATAATGATTTAAATAAGGCTCTTAATCCGAGACTTCAAGGGTTGCAAGATAAAGAGAAAGAATTGAAAGAACAGCAGAAGGGGCTTAACCCGGAATCGCCAGAATACAAAGATATTCAGAAAAAGCTTGATGCTAACCAGGCAGAGCAGAAAGGGTGCCAGTTACAAAGTGTTACTACAAAACCTGATGGAACGCCTATGACGACTGAAGAAAGAGCAGAAGCAGCTAAAGCAAATCGTCAGGCGGTCGCTCAGACATGGAAAGATCTGAAATCTGAAGAGAAAGAATTGAAAGAAGAGCAGAAGAAATATGAACCGGGAACGGAAAAATACAACGATATTCAGAAAAAGCTTGATGCTAACCAAACTCAGCAGGATGCAATTAAAGCTTGGGCTACTTCTTCGGATCGCTTCTATGAAAAACACGATCAACGTGAAGATTGGAATAAAGACACCTATGATGCGCAGATGAAAAAAATTACGCAAGACAAAGATGTCCGCGAACATCTCATCTCTCTGAATATGGCATCGCGCAGAGCCGGTCTGAACGAATTCGGAAGAATCTTTACGGGAGCTCCGGATCCTTCGCAGCGGACGTCTTTGATTGATCAGGTGACCGGCGGCGGTAATGATACGCCATCGACGACACAGAACTCGCAACCGCCACAAACGACAACACCTCCCGGTAAGCCGAAGAAGCCGGGCGAAGATGAAGAGGAAAAGACCGAGTAATGGTCGGCAAGGTAAAGCTTGAATTTTGACGAGATGTTGTTGTTAACTTAGGGACAAATACGATGACAAAGGCATGCCAATCATTTTTTGAACGGAAGCGTATCACACGGATTGTGTGCATGCTTTTGCTCGTCGTCCTTGTTCTTGGTTTGACCGGTTGCAGCGGCAACGGCGGCGGGGGAAGAGGCAGTCCGCTGGAAAAATTCATGAACGCCTGCTGGCTTTGCCCGATGTTCGAAAAAATCTATGATTGCCTTGTATCCGTTGCGGAAAACCTGATTTCTTCCGTTGCTTTAAGCTCAATTACGTTGTTGGCTGTCGGATATGCTTTATGGCTTGTTACATATATTATGAAGTATGTCAGCTCTGTAAAGGAACCCGATGTCAGAGCGTTTTGGAAAAATCTGATTACCCAAACCCTTTGGGTGATAATGGGTGTAGGATTGCTGACGGGATTGTCTCAGGGGGACTCCGCCTCTGCGATGACTTCTTTTGCCGAACCGGTTTTTGGCGGTTTTGTTGAAGCGGGGATCAGAATCCTTCAGTCTCTGGGATCGGAAGTGTCCTGCTCCGGCGATACAAGATCGGCTTTGCTTTGTCTGGTCGGCGAACTGCATAATAAGCTGGGCGGAACCGTCGTGATGTCGTTAATGGCAATGAAGTACGGCGGCGTATTCGTCAAGCTGATTGGCGTCATCGTTTGCATTGTCGCGGTTATCCTGATGGTCAGATTGCCGTTGTTGTTGGTGGACTGCGTTTTCAGATACGGTATTGCGTTATGCATGTTGCCGTTGGGCGTTGCCGCTTATCCGTTTAAAGTCACACGGAAATTTTCCGGCCTGGTCGCAAAAATATTTATGGAAGTCGGTTTCGCGGCTATGGGATTGGCGGCTTTCGCGGCATGTTGCGTTAAGATTTTAAGAGACTGCATCGCGCAAAATGCGCCGTTCCTTGACGCGCAAAATGTTACCAGTTATTCGGCGAATATGGCTCAATTGGAAAAAGATGTCAGCGGTCCCGGAATGATGACCACGTTGTTCGTCAGCTTCTTTTTGATTATTTTCTCCGAAGTGATTTTTGACTTCATGAATGCGTTGTCCGGCGGCGCGGGCGGAATAGGAAAATCGGCGACCGCAACGATTGGCGTTGCCAAGAAAGCCGGCGGCGCTGCCAAGAAAGCCGGCAGTTTCGCAATGAACAGAGCCGGCCGTATGAAGGATAAACAAGCCTATAAACGGGCAAATAAAGAGCCGTCGGAAAAGCCTGTGGATTACGATTATAACGATAAAGCCAAGAAAAAATACGATAAAGAACAAAGACAGCGGCGAATGGCTCAGGAGCGCTTGGAAGATCGCGGCTATACTAAAGATGGTAAGCCTACGGATGCTATGAACGATTTGACAAAGAATGAGGGGGCAAGCGGATTCGGCAAAGTGAAGAATGCGTTGTCTGATTTGAGAGAAGATTGGAATGAAAGTGCTATAGATCGAAGCGAGCGAAGACAACAGCCGCCGGAGGATGATTAAACCAAAGGCAATGAGGCGGAAATAAGGAGGTTTAAACGGATACGTTAGGATTGCGTTGTTTCAGGTAAGTAAGGATAATACGGAAAAAGATGGAAAGACTAAAACATTATTTATTTTTTTTCGGACTGCTTATCGTTGTTAAATGGACTTTTTTGGGAGAATGGTTGCAATCTCCGTCCGCTTTAAAAGTTATTTTGGTCGTAATAGGGGTTTTGTTGGGAATTATTATAGTCATTGCACCGAAAGGTACAAAAAAGAAACGGAAAGATAATTCTTTTGATAATGAAGGGGCTTAGCACATGACAAGACAGAATTTAAAAAGAGTGTGTTTCGGGCTGTTGCTTGCAATCAGTCTGGCCTTTTCTATGACTACGCCTGCTTTTGCTCGTCTTAAGCCGGACGCGGAAGGAATGGCTGATCAGTGCAAAAGATGGTCGGGCTATATGCAGGAATATCAGGGGGATTCCAATTGCTGGCCGTGCAAAATTTTTATGTTCCTTTTCGATTCCGTTAACGAATTGGCCGGCAAAATGAATGAAGCGCTGGCCGGCGGAATGATCAATCTTGTCGTTATCGGTACACTGTTATGGTGTTTGTTCCATATCACAATGACATTCAGCAATTTCGTGACCAGTCCGGATCCGATGGAGTTTCTGTCAAAAATCGGAGGTATCATATTCAGAGCCGGAATAGGGTACATTTTCCTGGTCGGCGGCGCGTCTCTGGCCTTTGACTATATTATAAATCCCATTTTAATCACCGGCGCGCAGTTGGCCAATACGGCCGCCAGTGAAACAGGGCAGGCGGTCACCCAGTATAATGCCGATGATGCCGCGGGATCGGTTTCCGGACCAATGGGCGAGGGTGTCCGATCCGCGCTGAAACAAATGATTACCGGAATTTCAAACAGTATGGCTAAAAGCCAGGCTATTGCTAACGGATTAAGATGCGGCGCTCCGTATTGGCGGAAATTCGGGACAGACGATATTTTCCCGAGATGGGTCGTTCGGTTGCTGTTCATTCCTGATTTTTCAATTTCGATTTTTAATCCGGCGATGTGGGCTGTCGGCGCGTGGCTGGGGTGTATATTCTGGTTTATCGGAGTCTTGTTTACGTTTGCAATGATAGACGTTGTCTTCCGTATCGGATTGCTGGTCGGTATGTTGCCCGTTTTCGTCGCTGCCTGGGTGTTCCCGTTGACGGCATCATATGCCAAAGCGGCTTGGGATATGTTCATAAATTCCATCGCAACATTCTTTGTCACCGGCGTTATGGCTGCCTTTATCGTCATCTTGGTTGATAACGCGTGGGGGCCGCCGAATGGAGAATTCAATGGCTTCATAAATAAAATGCAAGCCAGTTCTTATGTCGAGGCATGGGATTCTTTGTTTGATTCTTCTGCGGGGAAAGGCTTTATAACGATCTTTATCGTGACAATCATGAGCTGGTACGGAATATGTCTGGCTCCGAAAGCGGACGGTATCACCAATAAAATTTTGGGTGGATCCTTCTCGTCGAGCTGCGCAATCAAAGCGCTGAAGAAATTAATTCAGTTCATTCTGGATTTGATTATGATGGTCTTTACGATCGTTACATATTCTTTGGGCGCCATTTCGTATGTGACAAAATTCTTCAAATATATCCAGGAAGCTGAAGATAAAATTCAGAAAATTAAAAAGTTCCAGAAAAGGATCAAAGATATTAAAGATAAAGTCGAAAAGATTAAAAAGCAGGTTGAAAAGGTTAAGAAGGCTGCTGAAAAGGTTAACAATGCAATTCCTGACGGAGACGGAGCTGGATTCAAACCGTAAAGTCTTTATAAATTCAAAAAAACTCCGCTGTTCGGCGGAGTTTTTTTATCCGCTTTTATTTTTATGCCGAGTGTTGTATTTTTTTTCCAAAACAGTTATAAAAGGAAAAGTTGGAGTTTTCCGGCTGGTTGTTGACAGATAAAGGATAATGTGAATGGAAGAGATTATCTTTCCGAATCAGATTCGTATGTATCGGCGCGTGCGCGGTCGCTCAATGCAGGAATTGGCGGACTTTTTAGGCGTCAGTCTTTCCGCCGTCAGTAAAATTGAAAAAGGATATAGGCGCATAGATCAGGAACAGTTGGTTCGCATCGCTGAATTTTTAGATTGTCCTTTGCAGGAAATTTTTGTAAACGAAGCCAGTTCTCAGCCTGATGTCGTTCAGGCATGGCGCAGAGAGCAGGAAAGACGCAATCGCGTCAATGAACGTTGCGGTTTAAAAATGTTAGGCGCCGGACTGCGTTATATTCGCAGCCAGAAAAATTTGACGTTGGCAGATGTCGCCGACGGTTCGGAATTAACGCTGTCTGTTTATCACAGAATTGAAATGGGACAGCGCGAAGTTTCCGAAGATGAAATTTCCAGAATCGCTCGCGCCTTGGGATATACGAATGACGAACTGCAAAAGCAGATCTATGATCTCGATAAAGCCGGCGCATTGGAAGAATTTATTCAAAGGAATGATGCGCGTTATCGTGCTGTTTCCGGTGTGAAAACGGGATATCCGGAGTTGCCGGTTTCCAAGGCGATCGGCATAAAACAGGACAGATCGGAAATTTCTTTGCAGATTTACGGACAGCCCGGCGAAAACGGCGCAGTTATCATAGATCGTCAATCTCCGTTGGGAACGGTTTCCTGTTCCGCCAATCTGGTCAATCCGATGTCGTCTTATGCCGTGTCTTTGTGTACGCGGCGTTTGGGCAATTTGTTGCCGGCGCGTTCCGTTTTGATTGTTGATCCGACAAAGATGGTCGGTTTGGGCGATATTGCCGTGATGTATATCAATGATACGGAAGCGCGTTTAATCAGCGTTCGCGAAGATATTGACGGCAAATTATTCGGTGTTTTATGGAATCCGGAAGAAAAAGTCGAAATTCCCGAAGATAAAGCGTCGGCTTTGCATCGCGTCGTTCAGATTCAATTGCCGTAAATAAATTAAGCTCAAAAAATAAAAAATACCGCAGATTAAAGATATATTAATCTGCGGTATCGTAGTATCATACTGAATATCCTTGCATATTGTAAGGGTACGTATGCTTTTGCCGGTTTGGAGAAGAAATGAGTCCGCCGAAAAAGGACACTAAAAAATGGAGACCTAAATTCCCCGGTGCGTCCACCGACGGGGAAGAAGATCCGTATGTTACGGCGCAACGCTTTGTAAACGTTTACCGTCAACTGCATGTTTTGCGCGAAGATTTGGTTTCCCGATATAACGAAATGCTGTTGGCTATAAAATCGGAAGCCCGGGCGACTTTGGTTGACATTCCCGGCGGCAGAGACGTGCGTGATTATCTGGCGTATTTGGAACAGCAAAAGTATGGCGATGATTATGTTTCCGAAGACGATGAAGACGCTTTTGTTTCACGGGAAGAAAAAGTAAAAGCCAAAGCGATTGCCGACGCTTTATCGTCCGCTCAGGAAAAAATGAACATGAGCCAGATTGCCGTCATGCAGCAGGCGCAGGAAGAAGCGCGGCGCAATATGGAATTGCTGGCCAAAACGTTGTCCGAAGCAAAGCAGGACGCGTCCAGAAAGGCGGAAGTCGTTCAACTGACGCAGGCTTTGCAGTCGGCACAGCAGGAATATACCGCTTTGTCCGGTGCCGCGCCGGCGCCGGTAGCTGCTCCGCCGCCGCAGTATGTGGCGCCGGCACCGATGCCGGTGAATTATGCGGTGCAGGGCAGTTTGGAAAATCTTTCCCAAGCGGGTTCTCAGGGGCTGGAAGCTTTAGTGACCGCTTTAACGGAAGCGCAGGTAAAATCCGCCGAAGTACAGGCGAAGGCGCAGTCCGAGACAATGGCAAAGATTTTTTCTCAGAGCCAGGAAATGACGGCGCGCGCTATGGCGGAAGCGTTTTCGAAGTCTCAGCAGAACGCTGCGGAAGTGCAAGGGAATCTGATTGCGAAAGCGATTGCCGATTCTCAAAGAAATGCAAACGAGACTTTGGCCGCTTTATTTTCTTCCATTAAAGGCGGCGGTTCTCTGCCGCAGTTTGCCGCGCCGCCGCCGCAAATCGTGATCGAGAATAACAACTCTAATTCCGCCGCTTCCGTTTCCGCGGCTCAAAGCGCTTCGTATGCCGAACAGATTAAAATGATGGTGCAGGCGCAAGTCGAAGCGCAAAAAGAAATTTTGGAAATGCAAAAGAAAGCGATGGAAACGACCGTCGCGTTTAATTCCAGTATGGGCGGCGGAATGTCCCCGGCCGATCAGGCTAAAATGATAGCCGATGTCGTTGCCGAAACGCAAAACGCCGTTTTGACCGAAACAATGGGTCAAATGATGCACCGGCAGGAAGAATCTCAGCGTTTCCAGGCAACATTGATGGCCGAGGCGTTTTCAAAACAAACGCAGGAAATCGCGCTGGCTCTTTCCAATGCGCAAAAATCAGTTCGTAACGATACTTTGGCGACGCAGGCGCAGGCCGTGGCTCAGGCCATGATGAAAGCGCAGGCGGCGACTCAGTCGGAAACGATTACGTCGCAGGCTAAGGCAATCGCGACCGCAATGGCGGAATCTCACAATGCCATGCAGACGGAGGCTTTAGCGACACAGGCGCGTGTTGTTGCGGAAGCCGTCGCCGAATCGCAGAGCGCCGTTCAGAAAGAAGCTTTGGCCGAACAGGCTCGCGTCGTTGCCGAGGCAATGTCAGAATCTCAGGCGAATATGCAGGCTGAAGCTTTGGCAACGCAGGCGCGTGTTGTCGCGGAAGCTGTTGCCGAATCGCAGAGCGCCGTTCAGAAAGAGGCTTTGGCCGAACAGGCGCGCATTGTGGCGGAAGCTCAATCCGGCGTACAGGCTGAAGCTTTGGCGGCTCAGGCTCGCGTTGTCGCGGAAGCCGTCGCCGAATCGCAGAGCGCCGTCCAGAAAGAGGCCTTGGCCGAACAGGCGCGCGTTGTGGCGGAAGCTCAATCCGGAGTGCAGGCTGAAGCTTTGGCGGCTCAGGCTCGCGTCGTTGCGGAAGCCGTTGCCGAATCGCAAAGCACCGTTCAGAAAGAAGCCCTGGCCGAACAGGCTCGCGTCGTTGCAGAGGCTATGTCGGAATCTCAGGCGAATATGCAGAACGAAGCTTTGGCTGAGCAGGCTCGCGTTGTGGCGGAAGCGATGGCTCAGCAGCAAAACGCTTCTTTGTCCGAAACCGTCGAACTGATCAGCCAAAAACAAATCGATCAAACCTCCGCTATCGCGACGGCTTTGGCCAATCAACAGCCAAAAACGCAGGAAGTCATTCATACCTGGGCGCAGGACGGCATGCTTCCGGCCGGCATGATGCCGCCTGTCGGAGCGTCACAGCAACCGCCGGTTCATGGCTATTATGATACGCCGTATTCCTCCGGCTATAAAGAACCGGGCGTTGAAACCGCTAAGCCGCAAGAAAAAGAAGAGCCCGAAAAGCCGAAAAAGAAATCGCGCGAAATACCTAAAATGGATTTGTCAAATTGGAATGCCAATTTGGACGAAGCGATTATGTTGTCGCAGCAGGCTTCCGATGAAGCGGGGTATGATTTGGACGATAATTGGGGGTATGGTTATGCCAACGCTTCCAGCGAACAAATAGATTACTCCAATACGGATAATTCGGACGGAAACTATAATTATCAGGATACGGAAGGTTATGAAGGAGAACAGGCTTATTCCGATTATCCGCAGGAAGATCAGGGGCTTTACGGATATGTCGCCGCCGGAAATTACGGGGCTTACTACTATATGGACGAAGACGGCAATCCGTATTATTTGGATCCGAACGGGAATCCGTATTATGTCGACGAAAACGGGCAGGCTTATACCGTAGATGAAAACGGGCAGGCTGTTTATTTTGATCCGAACGCGGCGGCGGGTTACACGGACGAGAACGGGAACACTTATTATTTGGATCCAAACGGGAATCCGTATTATGTCGACGAAAACGGGCAGGCGTATACCGTAGATGAAAACGGACAAGCGGTTTATTTTGATCCGAACGCGGCGGCGGGTTACACGGACGAGAACGGGAACACATATTATTTAGATGCAAACGGGAATCCGTATTATCTTGACGAGAACGGACAGGCTTATACGGTTGATGAAAACGGACAAG
>JAFZYY010000028.1 GCA_017616015.1 Alphaproteobacteria bacterium
ATTCTAAGTCCATCAAAAGTTCTATCATCAATTGTGTTAGGCTTTATCTGGAATGAACGAATTCCTTTTTGTGTAAAATCTGCTATGTAATTGTTTATTAATTTCTTTGTTCTGGCGGGAATTATTTTCTATTCCGCGTTTTCATAAAACCGATAAGAAAAGAGCCCTTCCGGGCTCTTTTCTTTAAATTTCTTTACCTTTTTGAACTGGAGCTATCGGCGCCTTTTTCGGCAACGGATTAATCTGCATCAACTTATTTTGCACTGTCTGCTTCGGAAACTGAGACTGAAGCGTCTGCATCAAAGTCGGCGCTTTATCAAATTTTTCCATATTTTTCGAAGCGTCCCTTAACGCCGCAATATCCTTCTGCCCCTCGGGCGTTCTTGCATAATCGGCCAAAGCCAAAAGACGAAGTTCTTTTGCTTCCTCCGAACGATAATCAACCCCGGCGGCTTTAATGGCAGCTTTAGTCATAGCCGCCAGTTTTCTGGTTAACTCCGATTCTTTTTCATCAGGCTTGTAATAAGCGTCAGAACGATTCAAACTCGAAGCGCGGAACGCCATTTTATCCACCATAGTCAAAGCTTCACGTACCGGAAAACCCATCGTTTCTTCAAATAAAAGCTTTTTAAATGCCGGATTTGCGACTTCACAGTTAAATTCAACATTCAAAGCGTCTTTCGGCAAAGAGATTGGTTCCATTTTACAGGTCGGCTTCAGTTTACCGTCGCCGTTCCATCTTCTGTCCACCTGCATTTGTTCAAAATCAAGCCTGCCGCCTTCTCCGTCAACAACAAGATGCCCGTCTTCGGCTCTGTGCGTATACTTGCTGACCCATTCCGTTCCTTTGACTTTAGCCAAAAACGTTTCCATCGTCATCGAACTGAGATCGCCGGAAAAATTAAAGTTATACATGCCGTCTCTTGTCGTCGGCAATTTTCCCAGATCCGTAATCTGATTCCGCCAAAAGAACGCAACGGAACCGTCCACATGCGCGCCGGAAAGATCTTTGTGATCAAGGGTGGGGACTTTCAAATCCTTTTTAATAACGACTGTATCGCCTTGCTGTTCGATTTCGCTTTTTAACACAAAAGACTCCGCGTACTCTCTGGCGGAAAAGTGTTGTTTGCCGTAATCTTTCGGTTCCAGATCTTTTTCCAATCTGAACTGATAGCAATGCCCCGGATCGTTATCCTGTTCGCGTTTTTGCGCGTTTTGCCGTTCGGCCATATGTCCGAAAACAGTGCTGTCTGTCGGTTCGTGCAAAGCCAAGAAATCGCGCCATCTGGGATCTTTGGCCTGTCCGTTTTCATCTAATTCTATTTTAAACACTCTGTCGACGGCTCTGCCGTAACCGGCGGTATACTTGCCGTCTTCGCCCACGCGGCCGAGATGCAAATAAATGGCGTTTAATTTATTCTTGTACGAAAAGATGCCCGTTTCGAAATCTCTGGTGCCGTCCAGTTTTTCCGTTGTTTCGATTACGTCTTTTACGCCGCCTCTGGTACCGCCTGCAGCGGACTGCAATCCCATATCCGTATAATAAATCTGATCATCGCCCAAGCTGTCAAACGAATAAAGGAAACCATATCCCTGACCGTCTGTCGTCTGCGGATACGTCGCGCCGCCGACGCCGGAACAGGATTCACCGTATCCGCTGTAACCGGCGGACACTGTCAGATGCGGCGACGCATAAGCGACTTTTCGGTCGTTACTGGCGAAAATAGCCGCGTACGGCTTTCCGCCCAAAGTCGCGCCGCGCCACAAATGCGCATACCCTTCAATCGCGTTTTCCGTATCAACGTCCTTTTCAACAACCGTTTCGGAATTTGCGACGGCCTCATTAATCATCGTATCGATAAACGCCTGAAGATCGCCGCCGTTGCGCTGAACGATTTCATCAAACTTTTCAGAATCGGGGTGCGCTTTGGCTAAATCGATCTGTTTATTCGCGCCCAAAGCATTTTCCCGCGCCGCGTACAGCATTGTGTCATTCGTCTGCACATTGGCATGTCCCGACAACTTAAATCCGGCGTCACAACAAACCTCTTCGATACAGGTAGTCGCTTTCAAAGCGTCTTCCGGCGATAAAAACGGCGTTTGAATCCCGTTGCCATTCACGACGTACTTATCCGGACGGCTTGCTTCCGGATCCATCATTGAAACAGCGTCTATCCCCTTTGCGCGCAGAGCGTTAACGATAGTTTCAATATTGCCTTCGTTCACCCAACCGCGAACGCCCGTTTCATTCACGGCAATCGCAACGGCGACCGGCTGATCAAGTCCTTCGAAATAATTGGAAAGCGAATGACGGATAACGTCCTGATGTTCCGTCTGCCCGATTGCCGTTTCAATATCCTGTTTTGTCAGAGCCATGATCTAAATCCTTTATTTTCCCTACGGCATCATTTTCTGTTTAAAGATTTCCACAAATTCCTGGGTTAAATCATCACGGCGCTTTTCAACCGCCGCAACGTCTTTTAATTCGGCATACGTATTCTTCATAAACGAAGTCATTCCGCTGTATGCCAGTCTTAAAGAACCGTCTTCGTTTGTTGAATCGTATCCGATTTTCAGACCGCTTTTATGAACGGCCGATTTTTCATTTGTATCGATTTGCCAGTTATCAATAAAATCTTTCAATTCCTGTGTCATTTTCCGCCTGTCATTAACAGTTGAAATCAGGGTGGAGAGTGTATCATATTCTTAGACATTATTAAACAGGAAATGGTTGTAAAAGCAGTTAAAATCAGACAGGCAACGTTTTACGACTACTTTGACGCTGTTTTCGGCTTCTTTTTCAAATACTCTCTGTACGGTTTTAAACGCGACGCTTTAAGCAAAGCCGTTGCGCAATGTTGAGCCGTATCAGGCATTATGTTGTAATCATCGCGGTGACCGTAAAACAAACCGATATATTTTTCCATTTCCGGGTGCATGACCGAACCGTCCGACAACGTCATCGATTCGATTTGCAAACGATGCACTCCCTGCATTAAACGGTCGTAACGTTCCAAAGCGGCCTGACGCACTTCGGCATCGTCCATGACTTCGATTAAATCCGCCAATCCTTCGGACTGCGAACAGGCGTTCATGTTGACTTCCACTTTTTCAACCGGCATATCGCGCTGGATTTGAGCAAACATATATTTCAGGAAATCAAGAAATTTGGGATCCTTCGTTGTTTTATAACGCTGTGCCGCCGCCTGAGCCCCCCAATGGAAAAAGCGCCTGATTTCATAGTCTTTTTTGCGATAAGAACGGATTAAAACATCGTCAACAACTTTTACCCAGTCGCCTGTTTTGCGGTCTTGCGGAAAGAAATCCGTATAAAGCGCCAAAGCCAGCCATGTTTCCCCGTCATAGAACGGATGCGGCCTGTTGACGGAACGAATTCTTTTAAAGCCATATTCTTCATCAAAAAAATTCTCTTTCAAACACCGTATAATCGGTTTTTTCAAATGGGCGTATTCCTGATCGCCGGACGCTTTTTCATAAAACATTTCCGTCATCAGCATAACGGAAGCCGCGCCGCTTTCATCTGTAAAAAAACAAAGCCCTTTGCCGATATACGAGCTGTGCTCTTCCGCCCAGATAAAATTATTTAAAACGAACGGCAACAGTGTCTTATCCCCTGTCTCATAAGCAATTTGTGCCAACGACTTTCCGGGCAGAATCAAACGAATGGAAGCGGGGCCGGGATCAGCGTCCGCATTTGTTTTCGCGTTAATTTGATAGCGCGGCTCGCCATTTTCTTTAAACGTATTTTTTAAAGCGGCCACAACCATATCCAGACGGCGGGCGTCTTCAGATTTTTCTTCTTTTTTACAAGCGGGAAGCAAACAAATTACAGCAACTAAAATAAAAATAACTTTTTTCATTATTCCCTCGCGTCAGAAAACACTTAATTAATGCATAAAAGCAACAGCGTCCGCAACAAATAAAAAAAACTTGCCTTCAGCCCGACGGCGATTAAGATGAGTTTATATTTTCTAACGGGAGGTCTGCATGACAACGGCAACGCAAGGCGAAGAATATAAAGTTCTGAAACAAAAACAACCTTTGATGAAGGCGGCAGGCCTCTTTTTCTGGATATGGCTCGCATTGGTGACGTGTCCGTCGGTCTGGTTTGTTCTTTCCCATGCCGGCGATATTCGGGAATTTGCGGTCGTAACAGCGGTCGGCCGAACAAACCGGATTTTGACAGAACAGTATTCCGCCTTTACCGACAGAGTGCTGAAAGAAGTCAAAATCGAAAAATACACGTCCAAAATTAAAATTCCGGAAGTTAAATTGGACAAGCAGCTGGAACAAGTCAATAAAGCTGCCGAAAAAACAAAAAAAGTGACCTCCGCTCTGTCCAAACTGGGCGTCAAAGAAGCCGCTAAAGTCGAAAACTCGACGGAATTGCTTCAAAAACAAGTCGATAAAGCCAATCAGCAAATCAAAACGAATATCGAACAGATAAAAAATACTTTGGATAAAGAAGTGCAGGCGGGACTGAAAAAAGAAATCGACTCTCTGGCCGGGACACAGATCAAAAAACAGCTGGCGTTAAGCGATGCGTCTTATAATAATCTGACAGAAGAAAAATACGGCATTGTTTCACAAAAAGAACGCGAAATCACAAAAACAATTTATACCGAACTGGCAAAAAACAAAAACGGCATTTTCAAAGATCTGATCGCAGGCATGGAAAAATATTATAAATGGATTATGGCGGCTCTTGTTTTGTTGATTATTGTCATCACGATGATTCCGCCGATTCTGTTCAAAAAAATCGCGAAAAAATTGTCGGCGACATTTACGCAATGCCCGCACTGCGGCAAAATTTTCGTTTCGAAAGAAAATGCTTTCAACATCTTAAAAATGTTAAAGCCTTAATCGCGACTTTCGTTTTAAAGCCTTTTTTTTTATTGCGGGAGCTTTCCGTCTTTTTATAAACTCGGGAAAAATTCATTTTTGGAAGAGGAGCTCTATGAAAGTTTTAATGATTAACGGCAGCGGCAATGAAAACGGCTGCACTTTTACGGCGTTGAGCGCGGTTGCGGAAACTTTGAAAAAAGAAAACATCGAAACGGAAATCGTTCAGCTGGGCAAATCGGCCTATATGGACTGTATCGCCTGTATGGGGTGCCGGAAAAACGGTCTTAACCGTTGCGCTTTTAATGATGACATCGTCAACCGCATTATTGAAAAAGCGGAGCAGTCCGACGGCTTTGTGTTCGGTTCTCCCGTTTATTACGCCCACCCGAGCGGTCGCCTGCTGTCCGTTTTGGATCGCGTTTTTTATGCCGGCTCGTCCGCTTTCCGCTTCAAGCCCGGAGCGGCTGTCGTATGCGCCAGACGCGCGGGAACGACGGCGGCGCTGGACGTGCTTAACAAATATTTCGGCATCAATCAGATGCCGATTGCAAGCTCGACTTACTGGAATATGGTGCACGGCAAAACGCCCGAAGACGTGATGCAGGACAAGGAAGGACTGCAATCCATGCACAATCTGGGAAAAGCAATGGCCTGCCTGCTAAAAGGCGAAGCGCCGAACGGCAGTGCTTTCGTGTATGGCTCAACGACGAATTTTATTCGTTAAACGTCTTTGATTTCAACCACTTCAAAGCCCGATTCGACAACGGCGGCGGTTAAGTCGTCGTTTGAAACATTCGCTTTTGTCTGAACTTCGGCTTTTTTAGCCGCCAGATCGACAGCAACACTTTCCACACCGTCCACCGCCTGCAACGCTTTAGCGACGAATTTGGCGCAATGTTCGCATTTCATGCCTTCAATCATAATATTTTTAGTCATTAAAGACCTCCTTTCCCGAACAATCGGTTTGTCCTGAAATCTTCGCAGACGCAAAGCGTTCGTCACAACGCTGAGAGAGCTGAAGCTCATCGCGGCGGCGGCGATCTCCGGATTAAGCGAAAGCCCCCAAACAGAGTAAAACACTCCGGCGGCGACAGGAATTCCGATGCTGTTGTAAAAAAACGCCCAGAACAGATTTTCTTTAATATTGCGCAAAACGGCGCGCCTAAACGCAAAGCGAAAACCGCGGCCGCCAAATCGTTTTTAATCAGAACAACGTCCGCCGAAGCGATCGCAATATCCGTTCCGGCGCCAATCGCCATGCCGATGTCTGCCCGCGCCAAAGCCGGCGCATCGTTGATGCCGTCCCCGATCATCGCGACTTTTTTGCCGGACTGCTGAAGTTTCCGGATTTCGGATTCTTTATCCTGCGGCAACATTTCACCGACAAAAGCATCAATACCGGCAATTTCAGCAACCGCACGCGCTGTTTTTTGATTGTCGCCCGTCAGCAGAATAACGTCCAGCCCCATTTCCTTAAAAGTCGAAACGGCGGCTTTTGAAGAGTCTTTAACAGGATCGGTAATGCCTATGACTCCGATTAAACAAGTTCCTTTTATGCAATAAATCGGCGTTTTTCCCTGCTTTGCCAATGCCTGCGCGCGATCTTCCAACGTGTTTTCAATTCCTGCTTTTTCCAACAAACGCGCGTTGCCGACCTGACAAATAGCGCCGTCAATCCCGCCGGCTATTCCCAAGCCTTCCTTCTGCTGAAAATCCGCCGCTTTTTTCAAAGAAATAGCATGCTCTTCAGCATAATTGACAACCGCTTGTCCCAAGGGGTGTTCCGACAGCTTTTCCAAAGACGCCGCCATCGATATCAGCTCTTTTTCCGAAAAACTTTCAGCCGGAAGAACATCGGTCACGCGCGGACGGCCTTCCGTCACCGTTCCCGTCTTGTCCAAAGCGACGGAATCTATCCGTCCGGCCATTTCCAAAGCGGCGGCGGATTTAAACAAAACGCCCTGTTTCGCGCCGCGTCCCGTGCCGACCATAACGGCGGTCGGCGTCGCCAGTCCCAAAGCGCACGGACAGGAAATCACCAATACGGAAACGCCTGCTGACAAAGCGAATTCCATGCTTGCGCCACATAACAGCCAAACGGCCGCCGTTAATGTAGCCAAAATAATTACAACAGGAACAAAAAAACCGCTGATCCTGTCGGCCAAACGAGCGATCGGCGCTTTAGAAGACGTCGCTTCGTCAACCAATTTAATGATTTGCGCCAAGGTCGTTTCCTGTCCGACTTTTTCGGCGCGCATTAAAAAATATCCGGCGGTATTGATGCAAGCGGTCAAAACCTGATCGCCCGTGGCTTTTTTGACGGGCAGGCTTTCTCCCGTCAAAGAAGATTCGTCTATAACGCCGTTTCCCTGAATTATAACACCGTCGGCAGGAATCCGGCTGCCAGCCTTGATAATAACAGTATCCCCGACGGTCAGCCGATCGGCGGAAACAGCTTCCTCTTTTCCGTCACGTAAAACAAGAGCCGTCTGCGGCGCAAGAGAAACCAAACCCGCCACAGCGTCCGCCGTTTTCTTTTTCGCGCCGGCTTCCAAAAACCGGCCGAACGTAATCAGCGTCAGAATCATCGCGGCGGATTCAAAATAAAGATGAAATGTTTCCGCATGACCCGATATGATTTTATATAAACCGTAAACACTGAACAAAAAAGCGGCGCCGCTTCCCAAAGCGATTAAAGAATCCATATTCGGCGATTTATGAAACAACGCCTTAATGCCGTTCAAAAAAAGCCCTCTGTTCAAAAAGACAACTCCGCCGGCCAACAGCATTTGTATTAACGCCGAAAATCCCTCTCCTCCGGTCTCCCGCAAAAAAGCGGGCAAAGGCAAGCCTGCCATGCCCCCCATGGAAAAATACATCAGAATTATTGTAATAATCGCAGATACAACAAGCCGTTTTTTAAAATCGTCCGTCGCCTCTTTTGATTGCCGATCCGGTTCATCGGCCGGAAAAGCGCCATATCCCGCTTTTTCAACCGCGGCGACAACATCACTTATCGTTAATTTCGTTTCGTCATAATCAATAACCATGTTATTTTTCAACAGGTTAACTGCCGTTTCGCTGACACCGTTCAGAGCGGAGACGGCTTTGTCGACGCGGGCGGAACATGCCGCGCAGTTCATTCCTGTAATGTTAAAACGTTGTTTTTTCATTTTGAATTTCCGCCCTTTTTCAAAAAATATGGGCGCGAAGCGTTTGTTTGGCAATATCTATTTTATCGTTTCCGGCATTTCAATGCCCAAATCCCGGTACAATCTTTTCAGTCGTCTGGTCATAATTGTGCGCGCCAGAAAATCAAAGACGTTTTCCAATTTTAAAAAGCACCATGATTTATTGCGTCTGAAGCTTTTTAAATCAATATATTTCAAATTCTTTTTTCCGTTTTTGATTTGAACGACAAAATTGTACATGTTGAAATCATAAAAAAACAGTTTGTGCGTCAAAAGAAGAGCAGCAAAAGCGTCCAGCTTTTCTTTTACTTCAGCGTCTTTTTTATAATTAAATATCATCTGCGATATTTCACCGTTGTCGTCCGTAATCAGATCGCAGATCATTCCGGGGCCTTTATTTGTTTCGACCAGCTCTTTTTCACAGGGAATAACAAAATCTTTCAGAACATCTTTTACCGCCGTATAATTTTTTAATTCCCGTTCGAAAACGGACAGACCGGCGTGAGGCAGCAAAACTTTGACGCATTTTGCTTTATCCGTCGGGTGTTCGTAACATTCCCGAACAGCTCCGAGACCGATGCGTTTCTCCAAAATCAGCATAAAAAGCGTCCCAAAAAATTCAACACTCTGCGGTTAATATATTAAAAGAAAGCAAAAGCAATCAAGAAAAACTTAAATCCAGAAAAAAGCCTGCCGTTTTAATGGCAGGCTTTTTCTGAGACTTTTGGGTGCGGGAGTGGGATTTGAACCTCACGACCTTCAGGTTATGAGCCTGACGAGCTACCGGACTGCTCCATCCCGCGGCAATAGCTGAGTATATAACACCTTAAAAATTGAAAGGCAACCCCTTTATTGATCTTTCGCCTGTTTTTTTTCCTGTTGAATTATTTTTTCAAAAGCCCGCGTTTCTGACACGACAACGCCCGACAACCCCAATAAGCCTATCAGGTTCGGTATCGCCATCAACCCGTTGAACACGTCCGAAATATTCCAGACAAGATCCAAATTCGTCGAAACTGCGCCCAGCATTGCGACCAGAATAAATACTATTCTGTAAGGAAGAGTGCTTCTCTTCCCGAACAGATAATAAAGGCAGCGTTCACCGTAATAAGACCACCCTAAAACCGTTGAAAACGCAAACAGCAACAGGCTTATCGCAATAAAATAACGCCCGAACGGCCCCATCAGAGCGGCAAAACTGTGCGCCGTCAACGCCGCGCCGTTTTTATCGCCGCTCAAATCACCGCCGATCACCAGAATCAATCCGGTCATCGAACAAATCACCAGCGTATCCAAAAAAACCTGCGTCATCGACACCAAAGCCTGACGGCCGGGATAATCGCTTTTTGCCGCCGCCGCGGCAATCGGAGCGGAACCAAGCCCCGCTTCGTTTGAAAAAACACCGCGAGCAACGCCATAACGAATGGCGATGCCGACAATGCCGCCCGAAAACGCCTGAGCGGAAAATGCCGAATGAAAAATCAGGGAAATCGCTGCAGGGACAGCGGACAGATGCGTTCCGAGAGCGTAAAAACAAAACAGCACATAAAACAGCATCATAAACGGCACGAAGAAAGAAACGACTTTCCCGATGGATTTAATGCCGCCCAGAATCACCAACGCCGCAAAAAAGCCGAGCACAAGAGCGGTTGTTAGCGGCGGAACATTGAACGCGTCATGCAACGCCGCGCTGATTGAATTCGTCTGCACGCCGCAGCCGATGCCGAAAGAAGCGATAACGGCGAAAGAGGCAAATGCCACGCCGAGCCAATGTTGTTTCAATCCGTTTTCCAGATAATACATCGGCCCGCCGGCCATCTGACCGTTTTCATCAATAATCCGATACTTTACCGCCAGCAACGCTTCCGCATACTTGGTCGCCATACCGAACAAAGCCGACAACCACATCCAGACCAAAGCGCCCGGACCGCCCAAAACAACGGCGGTTGCGACACCGACGATATTGCCCGTGCCGACTGTTGCCGCCAAAGCCGTCATCAGCGCCTGAAAATGAGAAATATCCCCTTCGGAAGTATCGTCTTTTTTAGTAAAAAAGACTAAATGCAACGCATAGAACAATCTGCGAAACTGTATTCCGCCGACACGAAACGTTAAAAACACGCCTGTTCCCACCAACAGGAAAAGAACCGGAAGTCCCCAGACAAAATCGGAAACAGAACTGACTATTTTTTCAATCATGTATTTTCAAAAGCCTTTCTAATGCCGCTGAAAAACAATTTTGCAAAATTGTTTTCGCCGAATGAAAACATTTTGAGTTTAGAGCGTTTTTCGTCTTTGAACAACAACGAATTTAAGAAAACCGTCCGGTCGTGAAAAGTTTTTCCCGAACGCGAAGGACTGGAATTTTACCGTTTTCCAAACGGGGAGCATTCCGGTTTTTCGCCCCGTCCGATTTTATGAACGGGCTTGCGCCACCCTCCGTCGCTTCTTGAATAAAAAAGGGAGGCCGACCTCCCTTTTTTTTATTCTTCTTCGACCGGTTCGTCCCCGATCATCTTTTGCGACAACAGCCCCGCTTTTTCTCTGATCTGCTGTTCGATTTCCTCCGCAACGGCCGGATTTTCGCGCAGGAACGTCCGCGCGTTTTCACGACCCTGCCAACGTTCGTTTTTATAAGAAATCCATGCTCCGGACTTTTCAATCAGACCGGCCTTAATGCCTAAATCTATCAATTCGCCGGTTTTGGAAATGCCTTCGCCGTAGATAATGTCAAATTCAACCGTTCTGAACGGAGGAGCGACTTTGTTTTTCACGATTTTGACCGTCGTGTTGTTGCCGATCGTTTCGTCTTTGTCTTTGATCTGCGCGCCGCGGCGGATTTCGATACGCACGGAAGCATAGAACTTCAGAGCGTTACCGCCCGTCGTCGTTTCGGGATTGCCGAACATTACGCCGATTTTCATGCGCAACTGGTTGATAAAGATAATCAGCGTGTTCGACCGCGCGACCGAAGCCGTCAGTTTGCGCAAAGCCTGCGACATCAGACGCGCCTGCAACCCGACGTGAGAATCGCCCATTTCGCCTTCCAATTCCGCTTTGGGCACCAAAGCGGCGACCGAGTCAACGACCAACACGTCAATCGCGCCGGAGCGTACCAGAGTATCGGCAATTTCCAGTGCCTGTTCCCCTGTGTCCGGCTGAGAAATCAGCAGATTGTCAATGTCAACGCCCAATTTTTTCGCATAAATCGGATCCAATGCGTGTTCCGCGTCGATATAAGCGCACTTGCCGCCGTTTTTCTGCGCCTGAGCAACGACATGCTGAGCCAGCGTTGTTTTGCCGGAACTTTCGGGACCGTAGACTTCGACGATTCTGCCGCGCGGCAGACCGCCGATTCCCAACGCAATGTCCAACCCCAAAGAACCCGTTGAAATCGCCGGAATTTCAACCGCGTTTTCGCGTTGTCCCAGACGCATGATTGATCCTTTGCCGAATGCCCGCTCGATTTGCGTCAGAGCGGCCGCCAATGCTTTTTCTTTATCCATAGTATCCTTATCCACCAAGTGTAAAACGGTTTGATCCATAATATGATGCCTCTTTTATCCCACAAAAAAACGTCAAGAGCAACTTTATAAATGTACCACATTTGTTCTCTTTTTCAAGAAAAAAGAACAAAAAGGAAACATTTTTTTGTTTTCAGGATATTTTAAAGGCCTGTCGCAATCAGTCGGGGATTTTTCAACCCGTCTTTGCGATAGCGCAACGGCTCGTTCGTTTCCGCGACAAAAAGCGCGCCGCCGGCCGCCGTCAATATCGCCTGAGACGCTGCCGTATCCCATTCTTTCGTCAGATGCGTACAGGGATAAAAATCGGCTTTTCCCGCCGCGATCGCGCAAAATTTCAGCGAACTGCCGTAAGATCTGTATTCGGCGACCGGACGACTGCCGACCATTTCCCGCGCCGCGACTTCGTCACAATGGAAACGGCTGGTCAGAACGGTCATACCCTCCGGCGGGACAGGGCGGGCTTTCAACCGTGTTTGTTTGCCGCCTTTTAAAAAGAAAGCGTCCGTTTCCGAAACCGTATAATACATCTCGTCCAAAGCCGGCGCGTAAACAACGCCGAAAACAGGCGTGTCTCCGTCAATCAGACCGATATTAACGGTAAACTCATCGTTTTTATGCACAAAATCCGCCGTGCCGTCGATCGGATCGACCAGCCAGAAAAAGCGTTTGGAAAGATCGGTTATCGCTCCGGCCGCCGTATGCTCCTCGCCGACAATCGGAATATCCGGCGTTAATTGCGCCAACGCGTCAAAAATAATTCTTTCCGCCGCCAAATCGGCGTCTGTCACCGGCGACAAATCCTCTTTTTCATAAACGGCAAAATCCTGCCGGTAAATTTCCATTGCCGCCCGGCCGGCTTCAATCGCCAGAGAAATCATATCGTCTGTTTTAAAAGGATAATCCGTCATTTTTTCCCCATAATCTCTTTTACTTTTTCGCACAGTTCGCGCAGCGTAAACGGCTTTGCCAGAAAATAAAAGTCCGGCATTTCCTTGATTTCGCCGCGCGCCGCTTCTTCCGAAAAGCCGGAAATCAACAGAATTTTACCATAAATTCCCTTCTGCCGCACGGTCGAAGCCAGCGTCACCCCGTTCATGCCAGGCATGACCATATCGGTAATCAATAAATCAAAAGTCACTCCGTTTTCGATTTTTTCCAAAGCCTCTTCGGCGCACGTGCAGTCTTCTATCGTATAGCCTTTCGCGGAAAGCGCTTTTCTGGTTACGGCGCGCACGCCGTCTTCGTCTTCCACCAAAAGGATTGTACCGGAACCGCTTAAATCGTTTGACGGCAACAGCGGCGGCGGCAGAGACGGCTGATCCTGAGCAAAAGAAAATTGCAGCTGATCGCCCGTTTTCGGCGCGTTCGGCTTCACGCGGACAACCTGAGACACGGCCTGCGCGTTATAATCCGCCGGCAGAACATTTTGTTCCGCCTCTTCCGTCAAACGGCGAACTTCTTCCGGAGAATGACGCGGCAAATACAGACTGAACGTCGTGCCGACGTTCACCGTGCTTTTCACACTGATATAGCCGCCCGATTTGCTGATGTTGCCGTAAACCATCGCCAGTCCGAGTCCCGTTCCCGAATCGACACTGCCCGACTTGGTCGTGAAAAACGGCTCGAAAATTCTTTGCAGGTTTTCTTCGCTGATGCCGCACCCGGTATCGGCGACATCAATCACAACGTATTCGCCCGGAACGACTTCTTCCGATCCGACATACTGTCCGGCGGGAAACTTCTGGCTACGAGTTGAAATCGTGAACGTTCCGCCGTCCGGCATAGCGTCCCGCGCGTTGACCGCCAGATTAACAAACATCTGATCGAATTGGGTTTTATCCACGCGGATAAATCCCAGATTCCGTCCGTTTTCGATTTGGACGGCAATCTTGGTGCCCAACAGCCGTTTCAACATATGAAGCAGTTCCGCAAAAACGTCCGTCACGTCCAGATATTTCGGACGCAGCGGCTGTTTTCGCGAATAAGACAGCAACTGTCCGACCAGACTGGCGGCGCGCGTCGCGCTGTAATGAACGTTCATCAATTCTGTAAAATCGGGATCGGAAGCCGGGTGAGTCTGCAAAAGCAGATCCGTCGATCCAATAATCGCCGTCAGCAAGTTGTTAAAGTCGTGCGCAATTCCGCCGGCCAACTGTCCGATCGCCTGCATTTTTTGCGCCTGAGAAAACTGCAGCGCCAGATTTCGGCGTTCCGTATTATCAATAAAGTGCGCGATAAATCCGAACACGTCCGTTTCGCCGTCTTCATCTTCTTCCGTCATCGGCGTAATATAAATAGCGGCAAATTTTTCCTGTTCCGTTTTCAGCCGGATTTCCTCATGAATGCGGGACAGCTTCGCCATCATGATTTTGGCCATTTTATCTTTTAATTCCGCCCAATCATCAGGATCGATGCATTCTTCCAAAGACGTACCGATCATTTCTTCGCGCTGACGGGAAAACATTTGGAAAAGTGTTGAATTCGCTTCGGTAATGATATTTTCTTTATCTAAAAACGCGATACCCACGGGCGCTTCGGCGAACAAACGGGAGAATCCCACTTCGGCGTCTTTATTTGATTCGCTGCGTTCGCGGCGAGACATCACGTCCCGCACGACGGAAGCGCGAAGCATCGTTTCACCGTTTTCATCATAAACCGCATGACTGACAAAAGCCGTAAAGAAAGTCCCCGCCTGCGTACGAAAAGTTAATTCGCCATGCCAGAAGCCGTCTAGCTCCGGTTGATGACCGACCAACAAATCAACCAATTTTTTGCCTTTAAGCTCCTGCGTATTCGTATACCCGAGCCAATCGCAAAAACGTTGATTGACGAAATGAATGACTCCGCCGGAGTTGATTTGATACAATCCGATCGGCAAAACGTCCAAAAATTCGGCCAAATCCTGTGTTTCTTTGCGCATAACGGCGTCCAAAGCGCGTTCCGCCGTTATATCGCGGACGCGCCATAACGTCCCGACCGACAGCTGCTTAATCGAAATGCTGTACCATTCCCAAAAATCGGGATTTCCGCTTAACGGCAGCATCAACAGCTCGACCGACGTTTCCGCTTTGTTTTTAACGGCGGCTTCCAGTTTGGCCAGCGCGAGGCGGTTGGCTTCATCGTCAAGCACGCGATCCAAAACGGATTGCAGCAACGGAAACGTTTTGAAAAAGCTTTTGCCCGCCGCATTGATGTATACCGGCCGGTTTTCGGGCGAAATCAGCGCCATCGCGTCCGTCTCGCTGTCCATCAGAGCCTGAACGGTATCCCAGTCTTTGGCAAAACTGCCAAGCCCCAAAAAGCCCGCTAATTTTCTGAAAAACGAATGCGTCATTTAGTCTTCCTCTTTTTGCGGCAAAGCTTTTCCTTTAAGCTGATAAACGTACTTGATCACTTCCGCCACGGCAGCATAATGCTCCGTCGGAATGGGAGAGTCAATTTCCACGGAAGCGTAAAGCGCTCTGGCCAACGGCGGATTTTCGACAATCGGCACGTCGTTGGCGGCTGCGACTTCCTTGATTTTCAAAGCGATAAAGTCCTGCCCTTTCGCAACGACGATAGGCGCTTCCATGCCTTCTTCCGGCTCGTAGCGCAACGCTACGGCAAAATGCGTCGGGTTGGTCACGACAACGGAAGCTTTCGGCACATTCGACATCATGCGTTTGCGCAGTTTTTCCATGCGGATTGATCGCAATCGCATTTTAATCTGCGGATCGCCTTCCATCTGCTTGTATTCGTCTTTGACTTCCTGCTTTGTCATGCGCTGACGTTTCAAATAAGAAAACTTCTGATAAAAATAGTCGGCAAAAGCGATGACGAAAACAATCATCACCATCGTCAGCAAAATTAATAAAAGCAATTTATAAATCAGCTCCAGAATATCCGATATATCAAAAGCCGACGTTCTCAGCACGTCAAGAATTCTCGGCTTGACAATCAGCCAGGCGGCGTAGCCGACCGCCGAGATCTTGAAAATGCCTTTAATCATATCGACGATTTTCGCTTTGGTAATGAATTCTTTGGCGTTCGCGAACAAATTAACGCGTTCCCACTTAATTTCCATGCGTTTCGGCGCGTACAGAAAACCGATCTGAACCAAAGCGGACGCCGCCGCCAAAATCAAAAACAGACCCAAAGGCAGTAGCAACACCAAAAACAAATCAAAAGACGTTTCGCGCAGTAAATCCCTGAGCCCCAGAGGGTCTACCGGCAATTCGGCCGGACGTTCGATAAATTTCAAAGAAAGAGCCGTCGTTTTCTTCATCACATACGGCGCTAATCCCCACAGCATCATCAAAGCGGCAAAAAGCATAAACCAGCTTTTGACTTCCTGCGACAAAGGGACGTTCCCTTCTTCCCGGGCACGTTCCAGTTTTCGTTCGGAAGCCTCTTCGGTCTTCGATGCCTCGTCCTGTTCGTCCGACATTTTGTCCTACAAAGCAAAGTGGAGTATCGTATTTCTGAAGAAATCCGAAAACCACCACATGATCATCGGCAATGACACCATTAACAACGCCAGCCCCAAGTATACCTGCAAAGGCATCACAATGAAAATGATATTCAACTGCGGCATCAATCGCGACATTACCCCCATGGAGGAGTATATCAGAATAATCATAATGATAAAAGGCGAACCGATTTGAAAACCATAGGTAAAAGCCGCGCTTAACGTTTTAGCCAAAGAGCGCATCATATCGCCCGTCAGCAACGACTGCCCCACGGGAAAAAGATCGTAGCTGGCTAAAACGGATCCCAGCAGGATCTGATATAAATCCGTCGTCACGATCACCAACAGCGCGCATAACGTTAAAAAACCCGTCAGAACGGTGGACTGCACGTTTGTCTGCGGATCCAACAGCGTCGCGTTTGAAAAGCTGGTTGCCATCGCCGCGTTGACGCCGGCCAGATCTATCGCCGTCATAATGAAAAACGGGAAAAGTCCCAAAAACACGCCGGCGGTAATTTCAATCAGCAACAATCTGAACAGCTCCGGCACATTTCCCGGCGGCGGAGGCATTTGTCCGCTCAGTACCGGCGTCAGCATCACGGCCAAAGTCAGCGCGAAAAGCAACCGGACGCGATTGGGAATATAAACGGAAGCATAAAAGGGCATAAACAAAAAAGCGCCGCCCAGGCGCGCGAAAACAAACAGAAAGTGATAAAGCTCCAAAGACAGCAGCTTTTCCCAATCCATCTTTTACAGCCCCAAACCTATCATACGATCAAACAAGCCGACCGCGAATGTTTTAAGCTGGTCAATCATAAACGGCAGCAATAAAATCAGCGCTAAAAAAACAAACAAAATTTTCGGCACGAAAACCAACGTCATTTCCTGAATTTGCGTCAAGGTTTGGAATAAGCTGATCAGCAGACCGACAATCATCGCAACCAGCAACAGAGGGCCGACAACCAACAGTAACGTGTAAATCGCGTCTTTACCGACTTCAACGACCATTACCTCTGTCATAGCGCTGTCTTTCCTGTTAGATCGGCATTTGCATGATTTCCTGATACGCGGAAACAACCTTGTCCCGCACGGCGACCACTGTCTGCAAAGCGACTTCGGCATTGGAAACGGCCATGACGACGTCCTGCATATCCGCCGTTCCTTTAATGGCTTTCATGCTCATCAGTTCGGCCTGTTTATTGTCTTCTTCCGCTTGTGCCGCGGCAGTCCGCAACAAAGAAGAAAACGTCCCTTCCGGCGCCGTCTGCGCTTCCGGCGCCGACGGAATTACCTGTCTGGCGGCAGCGGCCTGATAAGCGGAAAGAGCTTTGGATACGTCATTAACCATTATTGTTTTCCTTTAATTTCAGCGGATCAAATCCAATGTCTTTGTCATCATGTCTTTTGAAACGGCAATCACGTTCAGATTCGCTTCGTACGTTCTTTGCGCTTCCTTCATATCCATCGTTTCGACCAACGGATTGACATTCGGCAACAAAACATATCCGTCCGCGCCGGCGGCGACATGAGTGGGGTCGTATTTGCGTTCCAGCTGACTTCTGTCGCGGGAAACGCGTCCGACTTTAACCAATTCCGCTCCGGTTGCGCGATCCAGCTCGTTGCGGAAAGTCACCGTTTTGCGTCGGTACGGCATGCCTCCGGGCGTTTTTGCCAAAGAGTCGGCATTGGCTAAGTTTTCGGAAATGACGCGCAACCGCTGTGCCTGGGCCTTCATGCCGGAGGAGGCTATTGTTTTACTGAGCGTTAAATCGTCCATTTACGTTCTCCTTCCCCGTTTATTTCAAGCCCAACGCCATTCCCAGCAAGGACGCGTTTTTCTTAAACAAAGCCGTTACCTGTTCATGCTGCGTGCGCGTCTCGTCGACTTTGGCCATCTGTTCTTCCAAGATGACGCCGTTTTTATCAATACTTGTTTCAAACGGACGACGGGTCTGTCTGACGCGCGCTTTACCTTCCGGTATCGGCGAAAGATGATTTTCATTCGTTTTCACGATTTGCGTTTCGGCGGAAGTACGCGTTCTGTGCGCCGGATTCGTGCGCGTCATCGGAACGTGTTTGCTTTCTCCGACAAATTCTTTGAATGTCAGAGGCTTTACGTCCGACGGCATAAAGTTCGGCGTATCTCCGTTTGCAATATTCTGAGCCAAAACGGATTGCCTTTGCGCCAACCAGCGCATTTTTTCTTCGCTCATCTGATAAAGCGTTAAATTCTGTAAATCCATTTATGACTCCCTTTGTGAACTTGATTGTGCGTTTATTTCTTTAAAAAAACGTGAATGTCATCACACAGAATATGATGCAAAAACCATGCCGTTTTTATTTATTTTCCTTTTGCAAAAAGATTTTCTTGGGATTATGCCTAGTCGGAAAAATTTTTTATATAAGGAGCTTTTCACATGCATGCTTTCATGCCCGTTATTTTATTGATTTGTTCCAACGTATTCATGACGTTCGCATGGTACGGTCATTTAAAATTCAAATCGGCCGCGCTGTGGACTGTTATTCTGGTTAGTTGGGGAATCGCTTTTTTCGAATACTGTCTGCAGGTCCCTGCAAACAGAATAGGCCATGAATATTATTCCGCCGCCCAACTGAAAGGACTGCAGGAAATCATCACTCTTTCCGTTTTCGCCGTATTTTCGGTTTTCTATTTAGGCGAAGGACTGCGTTGGAATCACATTGCCGGATTTGTCCTGTTGGTTATTGCCGGCGTCCTGATTTTTAAAAAATAAAGTTTGCGTAGCCAAGCCCTTCTTTTTCAGATATAATATGTCATTCTTTTTTTCAATGGAGCATTAAAATATGGAAGTTTTCGTTGTCTTTTTGATAGTTCTTGCCCTTTTTGCCATTTCTTCCGGCGTCAAAACCGTCCCGCAGGGAATGGAATATACGGTTGAACGTTTCGGCAGATACACACATACTTTAAAACCGGGGTTGAACCTGATTATCCCGTTTGTTGACTCAATCGGCGCGAAAGTCAACATGATGGAACAGGTTTTGGACGTTCCGTCTCAGGAAGTCATTACCAAAGATAACGCCATGGTCACCGTCGACGGCGTCGTGTTCTTCCAGGTACTGGAAGCCAAAAACGCCGTTTACGAAGTCCGTCAGCTGCAGGTTGCCATCTTGAATCTGGTCATGACAAACATTCGTACGGTGATGGGCTCCATGGATTTGGACGAACTCTTGAGTCAGCGAGACGTTATCAATCACCGCCTGCTGGAAGTCGTTGATAAAGCGACGGAACCCTGGGGCGTGAAAGTCACCCGTATCGAAATCAAAGACATTACGCCGCCGCGCGATCTGGTTGACGCGATGGCTCGTCAGATGAAAGCGGAACGTGACAAACGCGCCCAAATTCTGGAAGCGGAAGGTTTGCGTCAGGCGCAAATCCTGCGCGCCGAAGGTGAGAAGCAGTCCGCCGTCCTGCAGGCTGAAGGCCGCAAGGAAGCCGCTTACCGCGACGCTGAAGCCCGCGAACGTCAGGCCGAAGCCGAAGCCAAAGCGACCGCCGCGGTTTCCGAAGCGATCGGCAAAGGCAACATTAACGCGATTAACTACTTCTTAGGTCAGAAATATCTGGACGCTTTAAGAGAAATCGGTACGGCCGACAATTCCAAAATGGTCATGTTGCCGATTGAAGCGACGAACATTCTGGGATCGATCGCGGGTATCGGCGAAATCGCAAAAGAAAGCCTTGCCAAAGGATCGGAAAAATCCTCAAAACGTTAACGTTATAAGGAGCACTGCAATGACTGTAGCAGACTATTGGTGGTGGTTTTCGGCCGGAGCCATATTAATGGTTCTGGAGCTTGTCACGCCGGGAATTTTCTTCATGTGGATCGGCTTCGGCGCCTTTATCACGGGCGTGATTGCGGCGATTTTCCCGTCGGCGACACCGTCTCTTCTCGGATTCATTTTCGCTATCCTCAGCGTTATTTCCGTCTTTGTCGGCAAAAAAATCATGCTGAAAAAAACGGGAAACGAGGACAACGGACTGAACAACCGTATGGCGCAGTACATCGGTCAGGTTTATCAGGTATATGAACCGATTGTTGACGGCCGCGGCAAAATTTCCGTAGGCGACACATTGTGGCTGGCCGTCGCCAAAGCCGACATCGCCGCCGGCACCTCCGTTAAAGTTACCGGCGTTCACGGGACAACTCTTGAGGTTGAACCGGTTGATGAAAAATAATCCGCCTTTTTCGTTTGAAACAAGAGTGAGAGTCTGCATAGCGGCTCTCATTCTTCTTTTTATTTTTGCTCCTTTGTTACGCCAATCGATACCGGCGCCCTATTGGTTTCATGATAACTTTTTCAATACGCTTCAAATTGCCGAAAACTTCCGGGAAAAAGGCTTTCCGACATTTGACGGCGTTACCTTAACGAACGATTTTTCCTTATTATGGGGATTAATTTTAAGCGGACTGTCCGCCGTTATTTCGTCCCAAAGCACGCTGTTTTATATTTTGCTACGGACGATGATCGGCATCGCGTTGGCCGCGTCTTTATATCTGTTCAATAAACTTACCAATGCTTTGGACTTTCGGCCGACGAAAGAAATTTCTTTTTTAATTTCCGCTTTTTTTACCGCTTTATTTCTTTATTCCGGCATCACGGGATCAGATGCAGCCCTTGTTATTCCGTTTATTCTTTTCAGTAGCTTATGTTTGTTAAACGCTTTAAAAAAGCCGTCGTTTTTTTCGGGAATTATTTACGGACTGTCCGTCTCTTTATGCGCTTTTGCGCGCTTTGACAGTCTGTTGTTTTTTGTGACGATGTTGTTAGTCTTTTATTTTCAATTCAACGGCAAAGAACCCGTTTCCGTGAAACAAATGCTCGTTTTACTTTTCAGCCTTATGATCGGCATGATTCCGCTGATGGCTTACGCGGACATCCAGCAAACAAAATACGGCTCTCCCGTCCCGGCGGAAATGCTCAGCTGGACGCTGGCACAAGGTATGGCGGCATGGCGTATCCTGATAGTTCTCTTTTTTGAGCCGCTTCGGTATATATTTCAAATGCCGCAATCTATGGCATTGATTATGTTTCCGACTTTATTGCTCCTTTTAGTCGCTTACGCTTCTTTTCCCTGGCATGAAACAAAGCTGGCACCGAAAGACACCGTATTTTTTTCTTTCATCTGGTTTCCGCTTCTTTACTTAGCGCTGATAGCCGGTTTGACATTTGTTACGTTGCCTGAATACTCTTTTTATCCGTTTATAATCGGAGCGCCGATTGCGCTGATGTATGCCACGACAAAAATCGATTCCCAAATCGAAGAAAAAGAAAAAAAACAAGCGCGTATATTCTGGCTTGCTTCAGGTTGTCTGTTGGTATTTGTTGCTCTGGGATTATCGGTAAAGCCCCGCATGGCCTATTTTATTCCTTTAACGCGGACGATAGCCGAATTTACCGAAGATCACCCGGGTCGTTATGCAATGAGCATGGGCGCGGGAATCACGTCTTTTGTCACAAAGGCAAACATTGTTCGCTTAGACGGTATGGCTGAAGACATGAATCTTTTAAACATGCTCGAAGTACAGGAATCTTTGAATAAGGCTTTTCAAAACTACCATATTGATTATTTCATTGCCTTCAATCCCAAGAAAGGTGAAACCTGTTATTTGGTGCGGGCTCCGGCTCAAAACAGGTTTGGCGGAACAAACAAAGGCATGGCCGATTGGCTGTGTGCGGAACCCGTTTTTGAAAAACAGGCAACGCCCGCTCTTACCGTTGCGATTTTCAAACTTGATGCTTCGGGAAAAGCTGTTTTCCCTTAAAAAGATCGGCTATCGGAATAAAAGAAGCTTATTTATATTTTAAATCGTTCAGCTTCCAATAAATGGCGGATCCCTTCAGTTTGGGATTTTCTTCCGCGTAATCGAAAGCGGCTTTTCCGTTTTTATCGCGCGCGCCCATTTCCGCCCCCGCGTTAATCAAAGCTTCGATAATGGCGGGATTTTCATTGTTTGCCACAGCGATCATCAGCGGCGTTAAGCCTTCCTTGTTATGAGCGTTTATATCCGCCCCCGCTTTGATCAATGTTTCTACAATCACGGGGTTTTTATTGCTTGCCGCGGCTCTCATCAAAGGTGTCATACCGTCCTGATTATGAGAATTCACTTCCGCGCCCGCTTTAATCAAAGCCTCTGTAATAGCGGGATTTCCGTTATACGCCACAGCTCGCATCAGAGGTGTTACGCCTTTTTTATTACGGGCGTTCACTTCCGCCCCCGCGTTAATCAAAGCTTCGATAATTTCGGGATTTTTGTTTTTTTCCGCCGCAAGCATTAAAGAAGTCATATTTTTCTTATTCCGCGCGTTCACATCGGCTCCGGATTTGATCAAAGCTTCGATAATGGCCGGATTCCTGTTTTTTTCCGCAGCAATCATCAGAAGAGTCATGCCGTTTTCATCACGTTCTCTGATATCGGCGCCCGCTTTTACCAAAGCCGCAATGATAGCAGGATTTTTATTCTTTTCCGCGGCGACTTTCAGAGGCGTACCGTCTTTGCTGGCAGCGCTCACATCAGCGCCCGCTTTGATCAAAGCCGCGATAATTGCCGGATTTTCATTGTTTGTCGCAGCGCCCAACAACGGCGTCATACCCTCTTTGTTTGTGGCGTTAACATCAGCGCCCGCTTTGATCAAAGCGTCTATAATAACGGGGTTCTTATTAAACAAAGCGGCAATCATCAAAGGCGTCATGCCGTCTTTATGCGCGTTGACGTCGGCGCCCGCTTTAATCAACGTGTCTATAATTGCGGGATTTTCATTGTTTGCCGCGGCTCGCATCAGAGGTGTTACGCCTTTTTTATTACGGGCGTTCAATTCAGCGCCTGCTTTAATCAAAGCTTTCGTAATAGCGGGATTTCCATTGTTCAGCACCGAAACCATCAAAGGCGTCATGCCGTCTTTATTAGACGCATTGACTTCAGCGCCCGCTTTAATCAAAGCTTCAACAACGGCCGGATTTTTATTAAACAAAGCGGCAATCATCAAAGGCGTCATACCGTCCTTATGCGCGTTGACTTCAGCGCCCGCTTTAATCAAAGTCTTTATGACGGACGGGTTTCCGTTGTTTGCCGCGGCGATCATCAACGGCGTCATACCGTCCTTGTTGGAAGCGTTGACATCGGCGCCCGCATCAATCAAAGCTTCCGCAACAAACGGATTTCCGTTGTTCAATACCGAAGTCATCAACGGCGTCATACCGGCTTTGTTTGCAACATTCACATCGGCTCCGGATTTAATCAAAGCGTCAATTTCTTTAACTTTAACCGTATCCCAGTTTACCTTTTCAAAGTCGGCTGCCACAGCTTTTGAAAAGCTCAAAAAAAACAACAAAAGAGCAAAAATAAATTTCTTCATTTCAAAGCATCTCCGCTTTAACCCGAACGCCCTAAAAAGAATATAGCAAAAAAATTCCCATTGACCAGATTGTTTTTTACACTTTTTTAAAAAATTTCCATACCGTGCGAAACAACACGATTACCTTTTTCCGCCGAGAATAAAAGACAATACAGAAAAACGATATTCCGTTTCGACGGCCAAATGACTGCCTTCCCCGACGAAAAGAAAGATAATATTTAAGATATTTGTCAAACGGTCTGTCCGTCATTCAAACAGCAAAAAAAACGGCGTCGGCAAAAGCTCGATTTACAGATTTCTTTCCCAGTCTGACGTTCGTTAGATCGGGAAAAACTGTTTCATAAAAATACAAAGGAAAATCAAAAAAAATTTGCTAAAACAACTCAACTTTAGTATATATCAACCTAACGAACGTTAGATTGGAATGCTCAAAAGAACTTTGCTTCCAAAGACGTTCTCGAAAAAACGTAAAGCTAATCCTTCCAAACAAAATAAAGACAATAACTTTGAAAAATTGATGAAGTATATTTAAAATGTTGTTTAATTCTCTTGAATTCGTAATCTTTTTTCCTTGCACCGTCTTTTTTTATTTCATTATCAAAGATAAATATAAAAATTTATGGCTTCTTTTTACCAGCTATTTCTTTTATATGTGCTGGAATCCGAAATACGCCGCCCTTCTTGCCGCCGCGACATCGGCGGCTTATTTCAGCGGGCTTTATCTTGAACAAAAAGAACGGAAAAAGATAAATCTGGCAATCATTCTTCTGATTATTTTCAGCGGACTGATTTATTTTAAATACACAAATTTTTTTATAGAGCAACTAAACTGCATCAGACAGATATTGGGTAAGAAACCGAAACGCGAGCTCGACATCATTCTTCCCGTGGGAATATCTTTTTTCACGTTTCAAGCCGCAGGATACCTGATAGACGTGTATAAAAGGGAAATAACCGCCGAAAAAAATTTTATCAGATTTGCCCTTTTTATATCGTTTTTCCCTCAACTCGTCGCCGGCCCCATAGAACGGGGAAAGACTCTTCTTAATCAGTTCGACAAACCTAAAACTTTCAATCCCGACAGAATATTCCACGGTCTGGTTATCATGCTGTGGGGCTTTTTCCTGAAAATCGTCATAGCGGACAGATGCGCGATAATCGCCGATCATTGTTTTGAGCATTACTCCGATTTGAACGGCATACAATTAATAGCGGGAGCGTGCGCGTTTTCATTCCAAATTTATTGCGATTTCATGGGATATTCGACCATTGCCAGAGGCGGAGCCAAAGTGCTCGGCATAAATCTGACGGACAACTTCAGAATGCCTTATTTTTCCCCGTCGATTAAAGAATTCTGGAAAAGATGGCACATATCGCTGAGTTACTGGTTGCGCGACTATTTGTATATTCCTCTGGGCGGAAGCAGAGGGACGAAACTTTTAACGTACAGGAACCTGCTTATCACTTTTATGATCAGCGGTCTGTGGCACGGCGCCGGCTGGAATTACGTCTGTTGGGGCGGGCTTCATGCGCTGTACATCATTACGGGCGAGCAATTAAAAACCTTTAATCAAAAGGTTCTTTCGTTTTTCAAAATCGATCCGAAATCCGTCCCTTTCATCGTATTCAAGCGAATCTATATTTATTTCCTGGCCGCATTCGCCTGGATATTTTTCAGATCGCAAAACGTCAGCGCGGCTGTTTCATACATAAGAAATTGTCTTAATTTGGAAAATATTGGTCTTATCTTCAGCGACAACATCTCGGCGCTGAACATCGGCATTAATCAACGGGATTTTAACATTCTGATTTTCACTTTGGCGATTTTGTTTTGCGTGAGCTTAATCCGCGAAATAAAAAAAGACGCCTATATCGTTTTTATAAAGCAAGCCCCGATATTCAGGCTGATGTGTTACTGGGTGCTTTTATTTCTGATCATTTTTTCTTTAGGTTTATCAAACAGGGAATTTATATATTTTCAATTCTGATTAAGGATAAAAACGCATGAAAACAGCGAAACTCTTGTTCAAAATTATGGTGTGCCTGCTCCCCTTATGGTGCGTTATGGGGTACATAGCGTTTTTTCCTCAAAGTTACGGGAATCAAATGACCGCTTACAACCTGTGGCATAAAAAAATCTGCCGCAGTAAAGAACTGAAAAATTATAATACAATCGTTTTGGGGGATTCGGTTGCGAATGCGGCTTATGTCCCTGACTATATTTCCGAGGATTTCATCAACTTAAGCCTGCCTCAATCGACGCCGATCGAAAATTATTTCATTCTCAAGGAAATTCTGAAAATACATAAGCCTTCGACTATATTCATCTCTTTCATGAACCATCATCTGAACGGGTATATGAACGGCTTATTTGACGAGCGTATGTTCAGTCACCGTTTCGATTTTAAAACAGAAGCGACGATTATGAATTATGCTCGGAAAAGCAGGGACATAGCGACAATATTCCCCCCGAGACATCGGCGCTATCTACATGATTGGGTGCTGCACAGATTATATCTGCCGCCGGTTTTTATGCCGTCATTATTGAATTCAAACTTAAACGACAGAAAAAAAGATAATGACGAATTTGTAAAATCGCTTGAATTGCACAGAGGAACTTTTACTTCGAGATCGCAAAGAGAAAACGTCGATAACAAACGGATCGATTATACGGCTTACTATATAAGCAGCCTTCAGAAAAAGTTCTATAAAAGAATCCTGAAATTATGTAACGAGCAGAATATAAAAGTTAAAATCGTCATTCTTCCGTTAAGTCCTAAAATCAGATTTTCGGAAAATTACATCAGGCAACGAAAAGAAGTTTATGAAGAGCTGGAATCAGAATTCCCGAACGTCGAAGTGGTCTTTCCTTTCATCAATCTGCGCCCTATAGATTTTATGGACACGCATCATTTGAACGTCCACGGTTCTTTCAAATTTTCAGTCGCGTTGCGCAACCGGTATAAAGATATCTTTCCCCCTTCGGCAACCGCGCCGTTGTCCGAAAGGACAATAAACGGACGAGAGGACTATCTGCGCCTGGAAAATGAATACGCGACCCTGCTTGAACGGATAGAAGATCCTTTTTATGCGATTATATTCAATCCGAAAGGCGATCTCGCCGAAAGAATCAAACGGGGAGATATGAACAGAAAAGGAATACACTCTTACAAATACGATAATTTGTTCCTGTTGAACAATGACGCGCTTGATGACGTTTCTTTGAACGCGGAAAAACAATACGTCGAGTTTTCATTGGGAAAACAAAAAAAAAGAAATAGGGAAAACGCAGCTCGCCGACATTCATATCGTAATCGTCAATAAAACAAAAAACGAAGTCGTCACGGAAAAGCGATACGTTCTTAAAAATAACGGCTTACTGGAAATTAATTAAAGCGGAAAACGTCGCCGGAACGGGAACCGTCAGTAAAATATAGAAGCGTTGAAAAATCACAAACTTAAAGCCCCTCGGCTATTTAAGCAGAGGGGCTTTGTAATAGGATGATGTGTATAGGGACGCTCGGCCATTTGGCTTGAGTTAGTATTGATAGAACCGGCAGCGACCTACTCTTCCGTGTCTTGAGACAAAGTACCATTGGCGTGACGGAGTTTCACTGTCGAGTTCGGGATGGGATCGAGTGTTTCAACCGTGCAAGAACCACCGGCTCAAGCAATACTAACTGTGTGTCTTTAG
>JAFZYY010000029.1 GCA_017616015.1 Alphaproteobacteria bacterium
AGACCTGTCCGACCCGTTTACGGGCAGCAAGTAACAAAATGCGCCTGCCAGACCGTTGTACGCCGTTTAGGCGTCGCTAGTAGCATGAGGGCTACGCCCGTCCTGTGAAGTACCACGCGCTAGGCGCGTGGGTGTCTATTTATTTACGGCTGGGAATATCCCCCGGACGGCGTTTTTTCTTGGGATCTTTAAACTTGAACAGTTGATTGTCCAAAGAAAGATTGGTTTCCATATTGTCCAGAGTTACCAAAGTTGTAATTTGCTGCGCGTCAGTAACCTGCCATTGTTTCAGACTGAAAGGCTTTTCCTTGAACATAAGCGTTATCTTTCCGATGGAAGGCTGATCTTTTTTGATGACGTCAACGGAAATTATTCCCGGTTCCGAAGAAATATCGGTAATGGTCAGGTTTTCTTTTTTAAAAGAGAAATTTTCTTTCAGCATCATCGCCGCGGGATTTTCGTCCAGATCCAAATAAGTAACCTGCTCTAATTTTTTGTCGTGGAAAATCAGGTAATAGCCGTCGGCGACGACTTCGATCTGATGTGGCGGCTGATATTCCAGACGCATTCTATTAGGCTTTAAGACGTAAAAATTGCCTTGTGCCGATCCGCCGTTATCGCTGACCTGATAAAAAGTGCTTTTAATCGTGCGAATGCCGTTAAAGTAAGCTTCTATTTTTTCAATTATTTTCTGCTGTTCCTCGGTCAGCGCTTTTTCTGCGGTCGATTCCGCAAAAGCCGGCAATGATAAACACAACACAAAAAGAAAAATTTTAAGCATCGTTTTTTCCGTCGTTATTTTTTTACCAATGTAGCAGGTTTAACGGTTGTCCGGTACTAAAATTTCACGTTTTCCGGCATGGTTGGGCGCGGAAATGACGCCTTGCGCTTCCATTTGATCAATCAAATCCGCCGCGCGATTATAGCCGATGCGCAGTTGGCGCTGAATATAGCTTGTCGAAGCTTTTCTGTCGCGCAGAACGATGGCGACGGCCTGATCGTACAGACTGGCGTCTTCACCGTTTTCCAAATTCAGACCGCCTTCCGGACTTTCTTCCGATGTTTCTTCCGTAACGGACTGTTCGTATTCGGGAACGCCCTGCAACCGCAGATGAGCTGTCACGGCTTCCACTTCGGCATCGCTGACGAACGGACCGTGCAGACGGACAGGGCGCTGACCCTGAGCCAGATAGAGCATGTCTCCGCGTCCCAGTAATTGTTCCGCCCCTTGTTCGCCCAAAATCGTCCGACTGTCGATTTTTGTCGTCAGACGGAAGCTGATTCGTTCGGGGAAGTTCGATTTAATTGTGCCGGTGATGACGTCGACGGACGGTCTTTGCGTCGCTAAAATCAGGTGAATGCCGGCGGCTCTGGCTTTTTGGGCGATTCGTTGAACGGCCGTTTCGATTTCTTTGCCCGCCGTAATCATCAGATCGGCCATTTCGTCAACAATCACAACGATATACGGGAACGGTTTTAAGTCCAACGGCTGTTCTTCGTAAATCGGCTCCCCGTTTTCGTATCCGGTCAGAACCGTACGGGTTTTGGGCGCTTTGGAGTTCAGCAATTCCGTAACTTTTTTATTATAGCCGTCAATGTTGCGCACGCCCAGTTCGCTCATCTGGCTGTAACGCTGATCCATTTCCCGCACCGCCCAGTTTAAAGCTAAAACGGCTTTCTTCGGATCGGTCACAACGGGAGTCAGCAAATGGGGAATGCCGTTGTAAACCGACAATTCCAACATTTTCGGATCGACCATGATCAGGCGCACCTGCGCCGGCGTCAGGCGATACACCAAAGACAGGATCATCGTGTTGATCGCGACGGATTTACCGGAACCGGTTGTGCCGGCAACCAGCAGGTGAGGCATTTTCGCCAAATCGGCAAAGGTCGGTTTACCGCCGATGTCTTTGCCCAAAGCCAATAAAAGCGGTTTGTCCGATGTTTTGAATTCGTCGCAGGAAAGTAATTCTTTCAGGTAGACGTCCGCGCGCTTTTCATTGGGCATTTCAATGCCGATGACGCTTTGACCGGGAATTACGGCAATGCGGACGGAGACGGCGCTCATGGATCTGGCGATGTCGTCTGCCAGATTGATCACGCGCGTCGTTTTGATGCCGGGCGCCGGTTCCAGTTCGAACAAAGTGACCACGGGTCCCGGACGGACGTTGACGATTTGTCCTTTAACGCCATATTCTTCCAGCACATTTTCCAACTGACGGGCGCGCTTTTCCAGATATTCGCGGGAAACGGCGGCGTCTTTATCCGCTTTGGGTTTTGCCAGCAAGTCAAGTTTGGGCAGATGGAATTGTTTGACGTATTCGCGCTGTTCCTTGATTGATTTTAACGGCGACGGTTTGGCCTGTTGCTTTTTGACCGGAGCCGGAAGCGGTTGTGCTTTTTCTTCCAGATTCAGTTCCCCTTGTTCGGCAAACAGGCTTTGCGGCAGTTCTTCGGGCAGCTGTTCAGTTTTTTCTTCGGTTTCGGGAGAAGAACGCCTGCATTTTTTCCAAACAAACAGAAGGAGACTTCGAACCAGTTGAAGCAGACCGGAAATCCAACGTTTGACCAGATAAAACGGAATGCCTAAAGTCGAAGCCAGTCCGAAAATCGCCGCAATAAACACAACGGGCAGCAAAACGTATTCCAGATAAGATAAATGCGCGACAATTAAAGCGTGCCGTAAAGGCAGATAAAAAGCCGGCATAACGGCGCCTGAAAAGCCGGCGACAACCGGTGAAAAGGAAACTTCCGGTAAAGCGGAAAACAGTATCAACAGCAAAAACAGCGTCGGAATAAAGCTGAAAACGCGCAGAATTTGATACTTATGCCATTTGAAACGGAAAATCAGAATGCCCCAGGCGATTAAAGAAAGAGGAAATAAAACGGCGCCTAATCCGAATAACTGCCATAAAAGATCAGCCCAAAGCGCGCCGACGGATCCCAATAGATTGGCCGCGACTCCTCCCGTTGCCGTGTTAACGGACGGATCTGCCGAGTTGTAAGTCGCCAAAGCGATGCTTAATAACAGACCCGCGCAAATAAAAGCGATTCCGAAACAGCGTACTGTCAGACGGCGAAAAAATAATTTTAAAGCGGCGGGCAAAAACGAGTGCTTTTCAGAGTTTGTCATAATTTTCAACGGATCCGGTAATCGAAAGATTGCCTGATATTATGACATTAAAAAGTAAAGGTTCGTTTAATTTATCCGTCCTTCGGAATTGACGTCCAACAGCAACAGCAGCGTATCGTAAAACTTTTGCAACTGAGCGCATTCCAACAGCGCCTGTTTTTCCGCCGGTTCAAAAGGCAACAACATGGCCAGAGTCATTAAAATCTGATCTTGCGGCATCTGACGCAGCATGTCCGACGTCAGATCGATTTTGTTGGAATAGGCGTAAAAATCCACTTTGTCGAACAATTCTTTTTTATTGAATTTAAAATTCGCCAGATTGAAGTCTTCGGCAAACGGGGTGAAGTCGATAGACGCGTCTCTGTAAATGCCGTTATGATCCATTTCTTTGATGACATTGAAACGGGAAATGCCGGTCAGGGTAATCAGCAGCGTGTCGCCCGATTCCGTAAAGCTGGAGATGCGTCCGGCGCACCCCGTGCCGTACAACGGCGGGACGCTCATCGAGATGTTCTGCTGTTTCGGCTGAACCATGCCGATAATGCGCGAAGAAGCCAGCGCGTTAAAAACCAGCCGGATATAGCGCATTTCATAGATGCGCAAATTGACTTTTGTTTCCGGGAACAAAAAGATGCCCGCAAAAGGCAAAACGGGAACGTTTGCCGGCAGTTCAACCATCGTTACGTCAAAAATACTGTCGCTCATCTGTATCGCCTTTACGAAAATAAAAGAGAGGAAAGTTTGCGCCGTCCGGCCGCCGTGACCGGATTTGTTTGTCCCAAAGCGGCAAAAATTTTGAATAATTGTTGCTTTGCCGCGTCATTGTTCCAATCGCGTTCTTTTTCGATGATGAAAATCAACTGATCTATCGCCTGTTCCGGCTGACCGGCGGCGAACAGAGCGCAGGCATAGTCAAAGCGCGTTTTTAAATCTTGCGGATTCTGTTCGACTTTTTGCGCCAGATCGTCGGGAGCGGGAGCGCCCTTAGCCTCCAAAGCCAGTTTCAGCGCCGTTTTTGCCGCTTCCAATTCCGGATTTTTAACGGAAGCGTCCAGTCCGTCCGCCAAATCCTGCGCGGCGTCCAGCTGTCCCAATAAAATGAAAGCGCGAATCATGCCCGCGAAAGCCGACGGGTTTGCTTCGTCTTTTTCCAACACGGCGGCGAAAGCCTCCAAAGCTTCCTGTCCCTGCTTGTTATTCAGTTTTTCCGTCGCGTCTTTAAGCATGTCGTCCAAAGAAAGCGCCGCTTTGCCGATCAAGGCCTGCATCACGGTTTTTAACTGGGATTCGGGAATCGCGCCGGCGAAGCCGTCAACCAATCCGCCTTTTGCGAAAATCATTGTCGTCGGAACGCTTTGGATTCCCAACTGCATCGCCAGCGGCTGCACGTCCAAAAGGTCGAATTTGACCAGAGACGCTTTTCCGTTGGCCAGCCGGACATATTTTTCCAACAGCGCGGCAAATTGATCGCAAGCCGGATTTTTGGGCGAAGTAAAATAAGCCAAAACGATTCTGTTTTTGGATTCTTCGACAACGTCTGTTTTGAATGACTGCAAGGTTCCCGTTTTAACGGCAGTATCCTGAGCCGCAGGAGCGTTGTTTGCATCTTCGAAAATTAAAGGCATGAATGACTCCGCAAGAAAAACATAAACGGCTTTATCATATATGAAAAAATTTTTGATTGAAACGGTAAATAAGCATATTTGCGCCTTATAACCGACGGATAAAAAGGCGAAACAAAAAAAATCCGTTGAAATGCAAAAATTGTGTTGCAAAAGAAAAATCAGTCGTTATAATCCTGCTCTATCAAAACGCGATGCGGGTGTAGCTCAGGGGTAGAGCGCAACCTTGCCAAGGTTGATGTCGAGGGTTCAAATCCCTTCGCCCGCTCCAAAAAATAAAGCCTTCCGGACAGGAGGGCTTTTTTGTTGCTTTATTCGTCTGAAATCACGATATAGATTTTTACGATCCGGCTTATCACGGCGCCGGCAGACGGATTTGGAAAAAACGGCGGGATCATTTTGACTTTTGATCTGTTAAAAGGCATCATGAAAAGGAACCTTTTATCTCTTTTTTTAGGGGAATGCTTTGAAAGCCGGTTTTAAAATTCTGCTCGCGTCCGTTTGCTTGATCGTTTATTTTTGCACGGTCGTTTTTCCGTTTTTTATGAAAGACGATTTTTTTATCAACGGCTTGACGTGGAAAGATTCTTCTTCATTTTACTACGCTTTGGTGTTTTATCCTGCTTTTTGGGGATATTTGTGTGTTGTTATAAGAAATATTTTGAAAGTTAAAAGCATCAGAATTCCCGTTTACGCGGTTTGTTTTGTCGTTGTTTTTCTGGCATGCCATGCCGCCGCGCTTATCTGGGGGGATACTGTTTTATGGCTCATGATGCTGACTGTTCCTCTGGGGCTGATCGGGCTTCTTTTAATTCTGATGTGGGCGACCAAACAGGATCTTAAGGACAGGTTTTCCCTTGAGAAGGACGAGAAACCGGCCGATGCGTTTGATCAAAACTTGTTAAACGTGGTCTGCTTTTTCCTGTTGCCTTGTTTTCTGATCGGTATTCTCGTAACGGCCGCCGCGGATAGGGAAGAAAAAGCCGGAACGGTCGTTGCAAAAGAGGTCAAGAAAATTTCTTCCCGACAGATGCTGGACGGGTGCTCTTATTTTTCCGGACTGATCAAAACGGCGAATGCGACGGTTAAAATCAAAGAAACGGATCCTTTGGAAGAAATCGTCAAAGCGTATCAAAACGAATTTCAAAACAAAGACGTTTACGGCAAAGTGGAGTTGCATCAATCGGATCGGGATCGCGGCGAGTTTTACGTGTATAACGACAATATCGTCTGGCTGATTTTCACTTTCGAGAAAAAAGGCGACTGCGTTCCCGACAGTCAGAACTGCTTCTTTTCATTGATGTACGGAAAAGAACCGTGCGTTCAATATATAACGGCGGAAGATCAGCGTTCCGCTTCGGCCGCTAAAGACTTAACGGCGTCTTCCAATTCTTCGAAATGAAGAATGGTGCGGTCGGGTTTGGCCGCAGTGTAAGTATGGTCGCCTTGATTCGATTTAAAGAAAATGGATTTAATCCCCATTTTATTGGCGCCGTAAATATCGCGGTATAAATCGTTGCCGATAAAAATGACCTCTTCCGGTTTCATTTCCATTTTCTTCAAGGCTTTTTTGAACAGGCGATGATCCGGTTTGCGGTACCCGTAGTCGCTGGAAACCTGCAGCGGATCAAAATAATCGGCTAAACCGACGGCATTCAGTTCGGCTTTCGCCCACAGAGACTGCCCGTCCGAAACGGCGGCCAGACGATATTTTTTTTGCAGTTTCTTCAGCGTCTTTTTCACTTCGGGATACAGTTTTAATTGAAGCAGGGAAGCGGCGCGAAACAGTTCCGCCGTGATTTCCGGCAAAAGCTTTAATTTTTTTGCAGGCAGTTCGTTTGTGTACTTCGAGGCGTGTTTTTTTATGATTTCCTCAAACAGTTTTGCCGCGTCGAATTCGGGGTGTTCCTCCTGACTTTCGGCGCGCTGACGTTCGTTGATGTCGAAATAAATCCGGCACAATTCGTCCGGCGTCAGAGAAATGCCCTGATAAAGCAAAAAATTGCTGACGACGCGATACAGGTCTTTTTGCCCTTCGTCCGTCAGAATATCGGTGACGGTACCATTTATGTCAAAAATCAAACCGCGAATCATAGACTGCCCTCCTGAAAACATTTTTTTGCTTCTTCAATCAGCTGGCGCCGGTAATCGTCTTCAATCCAGAAATTTCTGCCGATGCGAAGCAATGTCAGTCCCATATAGAACGGAATGCGGCGGGTAATCGAAGCGAAGGCCGTATCCCGGTCGGGAAAACGGCTGGCATATTCCCATAAAAAATGGCCGATGAAAGGCTCCGCGGCGAATTCGTCGGGATAGTTCATTAAAAAGAAATGCTTTAATTCGCCGGCCATGCGTCCCACGTCAAAAATCCTGTCGGTATAGAAACATCTTTCCATATCGAACGTTTTTAAACCGTCTTCGCCGGAGAACATAAAGTTTTCGGGCGTGGCGTCGCCGTGAACCAAAACCTGGCAGTCTTCCCACATCTCCGGACGGCAACGCCAGGAATCGCACCACATGCCGAACTCGTCGATTTCGCCTTCCTCCAATATGGATTCGCACTGCTCGACCAGCTTTTCCATATAGTCGCAGGTCTGCGCGAAATCGACCTGATCCTGTGTCGCGGAACGGTTGTGCAATTCGGCGAAAAAGTGCGCTAAAACAGCTAATTTATCAAAAAGAAGTTCGCTGTTGTCTTCTTCGAAAGCTCTGTTGATGACACTGCTGAGCAATTCGCCTTCGCAGCATTCGACAATCAGCAGTTCGCCCAGCTCGGAATTTCTGCCTAACGGACGCGCGACATAAAAAGGTTCGCAGTCGAATCCGAAGCTTCGCACGGTTTCCAAACTCGTGTACTCGTTTTCCAGTTTTTCGGCCGCGGCTTCGCGGTCTTCTTCGCGGTCGGAATAGAAGTATTTTCCGATAACGCGCGAGCCGGTGTTGTTTTCTTCGTACATGTACACTTCATTGGAACCGTTCATGTGGTAAACCGTGTACGAAGGATCTTCCATAAAATCCGTCAGCTGAGGTTGAATGTCGTATTTCAGATAATCGTATAAAGGATCGTCAGTATTTAACAGTCCGAAATATTCTTTGGCCATGGAGCAACTCTATAAAATAAAAAAACATTTTGACGGCGCAATCATATCATAAGATTTCCAAAAAGATTCCGAAAAAGTCATGAGTTTTTATTAATAATTCGATCAGGTCGTCAGAACAGCATCAGCGCAAGAACCTGTGCCGAAATCACGCGCAACGCGATTGTCAGCGGATAAACCGTCGCGTATCCGATTGCGGGCGCGTCGGAATTCGACATATTGGAAACGAATGTCATCGTCGGCAGGCAGGTGATGCACCCCGACAAAGCGCCGCATAAGGTCAGATAATTCATCTTTTTGACCAGTCGCATGAACACGCCGACGGTCAGTAAAGGCACTGCGGTGATTAAAATACCCAAACCGACAAAGTACAGCCCTTCCGTTCTGGAAATCAGTTTGATGAAGCCGGGGCCGGAAGCTATGCCGACAACGGCCAGAAACAGCAAAATTCCCAAGAATTTAAACGCTTTTAACACATGCGGCGGTGTATAAAACACGATTCGTCCCCACGATCCGCGATAAGCTAAAAGCATCGCGACGATCAAAGGTCCGCCGGACGTTCCGAGTTTTAAAGGAATTTCAACGCCGGGAATATGGAAAGGAATTAATCCGACCAGAATGCCTAAAGTCATTCCCAAAAAGAAAGGAATGAAGCGTGTATCGTTTGCCGTTTCCTGATCGTTTCCCAAATAGCGGATCAGCGGCTTCGTTTCTTCTTTTTTGCCGACGACGACGACTTCATCGGCGTAAGCCAGTTTCAGTTCCGGCGTCGGAGAAAGCGAAATACCGTTGCGGATAACGCGGGAAATCACCCAGTGATGACGCGTGTCTCCCAAAATTTTTTTCAAAGGCTTCCCGACGCGGCGATAATTTGTCAAAAGCAGCGTTTGGCTTTGAATTTGTTTGGCGCTTTCTTCCATCAAGTCCTGCTCGGGCGCCAAACGAAACAGGAATGAAATTTCCTGAAAGATTTTTCTCGGGCCGAAAATCAGCAGAATATCGCCCATTTGCAATTTGATGTGTTCGTGCGGAATGATGTATTCGTTATCCCTTTTCATACGGGAAATCGTCATCGTGTAATGCATCATTTTTAAGAAATCGCCGATTTCCAATCCGTCAAAGCTGGGATTGTTCACCAGAACGTTAAAGCCCTGCATGTGCGGATCGTTATCGACTTTTTGCGTTTCGTAGGCGGCGACTTCATCTGTAACTTTGACATGAAAAACCGCTTTCAGCATCGCGAACACGAAAATGCCGCTGATGATCGTGAAAGGATAAGCAATCGCGTAAGTAAAACCGGATTTTTCAATGATGTCGGCTTTTTCACCCAATTCGGCCAGAATCTGTTGTCCCGAACCCAAAGCGGGCGTGCTGGTCACGGCGCCGGAATAAAGACCGATCAGCTCGGGCAGGGAGAAGTTGCCGAATTTAAAGATCAGAACGGCAATGACTGTTCCCAATGTGGTTACGGCTAAAGCGATTAAATTCAATGTCAGTCCGTTTTTGCGCAAAGAAGCGAAAATATTCGGCCCTACCGTCAGTCCCATCGAATAGATAAATAAAATCAGTCCGAATTCTTTGAGGAAAGTCAAAACTTCGGGATTTAAAACGACGGCAAACCGCTCCAATAAGTATCCGGCCAGCAGACCGGCGAACAAAACGCCTCCGACTCCGATGCCGATGCCTTTAAATTTCAGACTGCCGATAAAAATACCGATGACGGACGTAATGCTGATGCATAAAATGGTTATTACCGTTAACGACATGACGTTCCCAAACAAAAAATGACCTTTTTATCTAGGATAAACAATATTCGTTAACTAAGATATAAATATTTGTTAAAAAACAAAATTTAATCTTCGCTTTTAAACGGACGGGTCAATAAGGCCGCGATGACGGAATCTACGGAAGCTTCCGCGTTCAAAATTTTCATCAGTCCTTCGCAGATCGGCATTTCGACATTGACTTTCGCCGCGCGTTCCAGAACGGCTTTTGCGGTAAAAACGCCTTCCGCGACAGTGCTTTTCCCCGACAAAATTTCGGACAGGGAAAGACCTCTTCCCAAATCGAATCCGACGGAAAAATTGCGGGACTGAGAGCTGTTTGCCGTTAAGACCAGATCTCCCAGACCGGACAGTCCCATCAGCGTTTGCGCCTGTCCGCCCAAAGCGACCGCCAGGCGCGAAATTTCCGCTAATCCGCGCGTAATCAAAGCGGCGCGGGCGTTGTCCCCCGCTTTTTTACCGGCAATGATGCCGGCGGCGATGGCCATGACGTTTTTAACGGCGCCGCCGACCTGGACGCTGATTAAATCGGGGGAATAGTAGGGGCGGAAAGTCGGCGTTCCCAAAGTTTCCACCAATTCTTTGCCGATCGTTTCGTTTTTGCAGGCTAATGTTAAAGCTGTCGGTTTGCCTTGCGCCGCTTCTTCCGCAAACGTCGGACCCGATAAAACGGCAATTTCGGCCTGCGGCAGTTCTTCGGCCAGCATTTCGCTTAATAAAGCGCCGGATCCTTGCTCGATTCCCTTGGCGCAGATGACGGCAGGCAGTCCTTTCGGAAAGAAAGAACGCAAAGTGCGGCAGGTGGCGCGCAAAAATTGGGCGGGAATAACCATTAAAACGGCTTCGGTGTTCGCAACGGCTTGTTCCAGACTGTTCGTCGCCTCGATATTTCCGTTTAATTCAATGTCCGGCAGGAACAGCGTGTTTCTTCTTTTGGCGCGAATATCTTCGATTAATTCTTTTTCCCGCACCCACAGCGTTACTTTTTTACCGTTATTGGCCGCGATGTTGGCCAAAGCGGTTCCCCAAGCGCCTGCTCCCAGAACAGAAATTTTTTCCATAAAAAACTCCTTTTACCGTTTTGCCGAAGGATCCAAAGGCCAACGCGGCCGGGGACTGAAGTCCAGCGGATCGAATAATCCGGCCTGACAGCGTTCCATTCCCGCCCACGCGACCATGGCGCCGTTATCCGTGCAAAGGTTCATCGGCGCCGCCGCAAAAGTCAGTTTATACCTTTCGACCAGTTTTTCCAAGGCTTGACGCAAAGCTTTGTTTGCCGCGACGCCGCCGGCGACAACCAGATGCGTTCCCTGCGGGCATTGCTTTTTGAAAAGTTTGATGCCGTTTTTCAGTCTGGAGCACAAAGAATCCAGAACCGCTTTTTGAAAACAGGCGCATAAGTCGGCTTTGTCCTGTTCCGACAAAACGGCGTTTTCTATTGTTCCATCGGGCGAAAAGCCTTCAATGATATGCCGGACGGCGGTTTTTAATCCCGAAAAAGACAAATCGCACCCCGGTTTGCCGACCATCGGGCGCGGCAGTTCAAAGCGGTTTTCATCACCGGATAAGGCGTATTGTTCTATTTTCGGACCGCCGGGGTAACCCAGTCCCATCATTTTGGCGGCTTTGTCAAAAGCTTCTCCCGCCGCGTCGTCAACGGTGGCGCCCAGCCGTTTGAATTTTCCGATTCCTTGCGCAATCAGGATTTGGCAATGTCCGCCGGACGTTAATAATAATAAATAAGGAAAAGGAACGTTCTGTGTCAGCCGCGCCGTTAAAGCATGCGCTTCCAGATGGTTGACGGCAATAAAGGGCAGATTATGAACGGCGGCGATCGCTTTTGCCGTCATCACGCCGACAATGACACCGCCGATCAGTCCGGGACCCGACGAAGCGGCGACAGCGTCTAAATCTTTGAAAGTCAGTCCCGCCTGATCCAAAGCGGCTTTCACGATGACACCGACCTGCTGCAAATGGGCGCGCGCGGCTATTTCCGGAACGACGCCGCCGAAAATCTGATGCTCGGCCTGCGAAAAAACGACGGAAGACAACAATTCTTTTTTATCGGAAACAATAGCCGCAGCCGTTTCGTCACAGCTGGATTCTATCCCCAAAACGCGCATTTCGATCCCCTGATGTAAAATTATTCTACCCATACTCGGAAAAAATGGTAAAATCCAGTAGATTTAATCTGGGAGGCTTTTATGGCAGAAGAAAAAAACGACCAACATACGGAAGAAGTTCAGGAAAATTCCGTCCCCGAGGAAACTGTTAAAAAAGACGAAACAATTGTGACGAACAATCAAACGCCGGAAGAACAGAGCAAAAAGAACGGCGGATTCGGAAAGGTTGTTTTCTTTCTGCTTGTGCTGATTATCGCCGGATTGTTTGGCGTTCCGCAAACACGTGAAACGATTTTGGAACAATATCATGCGCTTTTGCCGGCTTTTCAGCCCGCTGAGGAAAATGTAAAAGCTTCGCCCGCGAAAGAAGAAATTGTTATTGAAGCGGAAGAAATTAATAGTCGTTTGGAGCAGTTGGAAAACGCGCGCGAATTTGAAAACGCGGAAGTCGTTGTCGCTACTGCCGAACCGCAAGCTCCGTCCGTAACGGAAGATCCGGCGTACGTTATTCTGGCCGATCAGCAAAAAGCTTTGTTGGCCGAAATCGAACGGCTACGGGCGCAGTTGGATCAGGTCAAAGCGGATAACGAACGGCAAATAAAAGCCTTGAGAGCGATTATACCGAATACGCGCAGATTTGACGAACGTCTTGCCGCCGTGCATGCGCGCGAAGACGCGCTTGAGCAGCAGATGACACAGGAAAGTCTGAAGCTCGGCCGTTTGGAAAAGAATAAAGCGGACGCTTCTTCAGTTTTGTCTTTAATGACGCGTATGGAAGCCGCCGAACAAAAATTGCGCGTGTCCAATGTGGAAAAAGAACGCGCGATCGCTTTGATGCTGGCAGTTTATCAGTTGCGCGAAGCGTCTGTTGCCGGAAATCCGTTTACAATGGAATTGCAGTCCGTTATGGCGCTGGCGCAGTCTTTTCCCAGAATAGCTGATTATGCCCGTACTTTGTCGGCAATAGCCGGACGCGGCGTGCAGACGCAGACATCGTTGTTGCGGTCGTTTGATACTTATGCGGATCAGGCGGTTTTGGCTGAAACGATCAGCTCAAAACAGGATTGGTTCCATCAGGCTTTGAATTCGTTAAAGACTTTGGTCGTTATCAGAAAAATCGGCGCGTCGGACGATATGACAACACAATCAATTCTGGCGCGCGCCAATCTGGCTGTTCAGGATAAAGATTTGGAGGAAGCCGCTCTGATCCTGAAGGATTTGCAGGGAAAAGCCGCTACCGCAATGCGGGAATGGACTCAGGAAGTCAGTCGTTACTTAACCGTGAAAAAGACGGTTAACCAAATGATTTCGGCGGTTTTAGGCATTGTGTATGCCGAACAGCTGAAGGGAGAATAGCCGATGATCAGAATTGTTTGGAATGCGTTTCTGTTAGGCGTAATTGCTTTGGCGGCGGCATGGCTTTCGAATAATCCGGGATCGGTTCGTCTGGAGTGGATCGGGTATTCGGTACAGACCTCTGTGGCCGTTATTATCAGCGTTGTCATTATAGTTTATGCCGTTTTCTATGCGTTTTTGGCAAAACCGTTATTGTTGGCAACGCAAAAAATAGCGTATTGGCTAGGGGCGGATAAGCGCGCGCAGAAAATCGCCAAATCGAAAATCGATAAAGAAGTCGATCGTTACACGCTTTTAGGCAAAGGCTTGACGGCTTTGGCGGCGGGGGATATTCCCGCGGCTGAAAAGTTGTCCGCTCAAATCAGAAAAGGATTTGCCGATGACGAAACAAAAATAGTCGTTTTTGAAGCGCAGCTGGCGGAAGCAAAAAATAACACGGTGGAAGCTATGCGTCTGTATGACGAATTAGCGGAAAATCCGGAAACACATTTGCTGGGTATGCGGGGCAAAGTCAGATTGTATCGCCTGACTGGCAATCTGGCGCAGGCGACGGAAGTTTGCGCCGAGTTACTGACAATGAAGAATCCGCCGCAATGGGTTTTGTCGGAAGCGTTTGAATTGCAAATTCATGAACAGCAGTGGGCGCAGGCAATCGCCACATTGGAAAAAGCGCTGAAACACGGTTTGTTCGACAAGCTGACGGCCAAGCGGTTGAAAGCGTCCGTTTTATTGGAACAGGCGGCGGTCACGACGGAAGAAACCGAAAAGGAAAAGCTGATTCGCGAAGCGTATGAAACGGATAAAACTTTTGTGCGGGCGGCCGTTCAGACGGCGGAATTGGATATCGCCAAAGGCGATCTGAAAAAAGCGCGGCGGCTGTTGCAGAAGTTGTGGAAAATTTCTCCCAGCTGGGCGGTTTACGAAGTGTATCTGACGCTGACGGAAAAGGAAACGCCGATTGAAGCCGTCAAAGACGTGGAGGAATTGGTCGCCGAAAATCCCGAAGCGAAAATCAACGATCTGATTTTCGCGGACTGTTCTTTGCGCGCGCGACTGTGGGGACAGGCCAAAACATCGGTGACAAAATATTTGGAGGCTCACCCCGATTCAAAACGGGCGTTGATGATGGCGCAGGAAATCGCCGCGTACAATCAGGACGAACAGGCCGCGGAAGAATATCGGGAACGGGCGGAAAAAGCGCCGGTCGAGTTGCCGTATTTCTGCGAAGTTTGCCATACGCCGTTTGAAAAGGATCATACGACTTGTCCGGCGTGTCATACGTTAGGGGCGATTCATTTGTCCGAAGTGTAGTTTTACTCAATATATAATATATATAAGGCGCTCTGAAATTTTAGGGCGCCTTTAATTTTTTCTTATTTTAATAATATTTCACAGTATTGTTTTTATTATTTAAAATAACTATTACAAAATTATATTTATTATGTTTATATTATCGCTCGGTTTAAATACTTTTATTGTATTTATACCTTCGCTCACAGAAGTGACGGAGCCTTGAAGACTTTTACAGGAACAGGTCTTGGTATGATTTTAAAAGAGGAGTACCAGAAAGGTGTTCATAATTGTTTCTATATGGAAAATTATCTGTAATTTTCTCAGGTTTTCCGATGGTTTATGAGGGCGTCCTTTCTTTGATCGACTGTATGATTTTGGGGGAACTATTATGAAACAATCCAAAGCGACTGTAATAAAACCGATTATGCGTTCTCGGACTGTTTTAAATAAATGTTTGTGGCTGAATGCGTTGGCTTTTGTTCTATGCGTTCCGGCTGTTCAGGCGTTTGACGATTTTAGTTTCTCCTCGGGTGAAAAAGTAATTTCAGGAAAGGAAGAATATCTCGACGTAAACATTTCCGGAGGAGAACTGCGGTTTTTAAATACCGGAAGACTTCTTGCCAAAAATATTTCCATTTCCGGCGGAACTTTTTCAGGTCCGGTGAATATGCGGGCGAATAATTTGGAAATTTCCGGCGGCGATTTTAGCGCGGGCGGCGATTATACAGCCGGTTCGGCTTCTGTTTGGGCAAAGGGCATGTATAATAAAGCCAGACTTTCCGGAGAGAACGGATTCAATTCCGATTCGACGGGCTTTGCGGCGGGAGTAGAGTATCATAATGATGATTCTTTTAAAGCCGGTTTCGGCTATGTCTATACGGTTTCCGGCATTAACACAACTTGGAGCAAAACGGACGCCGATGCTCATTCCGGATTTGTTTATGGCGAATACAAACCGTCCGCTTTTTACATTAACGGTATTTTGAGCTACGGATTTTCAAAATATGATGAAAAAACGCGTTTGCTCGGATTGAAGAGTGAATACGATACTGAAACGCTGGCGTTTCAAGCATTGACGGGATATATGTTTGGTCTTTTAACTCCGGAAGCCGGCATTCGTTATACGAAAGCGTTTCAAAAGTCTTATATAAACGCATTGGGCGTTAAAATGGACAATCAAAAGCTTGAAACTTGGACGGGCGTTGTCGGCATGAAAGTTTCAAAAGATTTGCGTCTGGCAAAATATATGATTACGCCGGAAGCAAAAATTTCTTTAACGTATGATTTTCAGCGCGAAGATTTCAAGCGTACGGTAACTTTGGCAAACGGTTCCAGCTATGTTGTGGAAGGGGAAAGCCTGAAACGCGCCGGCGTTGAAATCGGCGGAGGCGTTTCCGTGAAAGCGGGAAGCCATACGGATATCGGCGTATCTTATGAAGGAAAATTTAAAAAAGATTATGCCGATCATACGGGATTGCTGAATATAAAATATAATTTCTAATCTATCCGTTTCTGACCGCTTCTATAAACGGCATAAATTCGTCGACAACCTGTCGGTAAACATCGCGCTTGAACGGAACGATCATATCGACGATTTTTTCAACGGTTGTCCATTGCCATTGGTTGAATTCGGGATCCGGTTTGTCCAGATTGATTTCGCTTTCATCGCCGGTGAACTGGAATAAAAACCATTTTTGTCTCTGACCGACAAAAGCTTTTTTCTTTTCACTGATGAAATGAACGCCTGCCGGAAAATCATAAGAATACCATTTTGTGCTTTCCGCAATCAGCGTGACGGAAGTAATGTTTGTTTCTTCGTACAGTTCGCGCAAGGCGGCGGTATATTCGTCTTCGCCTTTGTCAATACCGCCCTGCGGCATTTGCCATGCCTGTTTGCGGGAATCCGTCCGATGCGCCATAAAGACATCGCCCGATGCGTTTAATACCATAATTCCGACATTAGGGCGATAAAGTTTTTCCATCATTGTTCTTTTTCCTTTTGGGCTGAAACGTAATAAGACAAAGGAACAAAAGCGACTTCGGGAACAGGTTTCTGGTCGGTCGGAGCAAAAGACTTCAGCCATTCTACGGTTGTCAGTAACGTGATTGGCACGGCTTCAATACGCACAAAGGCCGCTCCTTTTTTCAAAGCGATTTGACGCGCTTTTTCCAATCTGGCGCGAATAGCCGCGCGGTGAAACTCGTTTGCGATATGCACATCGGGACGAAGCGTGTTTTTGAAAACAGGCATGCGCGGGTTATCGGTTCCGTTGATATAAATTAAACCGCGAGTTACGATGTCTTCAAAGAACGGTTTCATTTGCGTTCCGGAATAAGAAAAATTTTCGTTTGCGGTAGCCGTTATGCCGATATATGCGACATCTTGCCCCAACACTTTATACAGGCGTTTCCTGTTTTCCTGTTCCGGCAATCCGGAAACCAATCCCAGAGGCCCCGGATCCGTATCGGGAAAAGCGCCTTGTTGCATAGGCAGATCCAATAAGGTTTCGTGCCCCGTTCTGCGGGCGTCCGCGATATAAGTCTTTAATTTTTCCGCATAAGGGCTGAAAGAAAGAGAAACCGTATCAGGCAAAGCGGTAATTGCGGCTTGCGTCGCGTTGTCCCGTTTTCCCAATCCGGAAAACAAAATGGCTATATATGGTCCTTTCGGGGGCATTTCCAGTTTCTTTTGATAGGCGGAAAAAGGCGAATGCCCTTTATGTTGAATCGGCAGTTTGCCATAGTGAGATTCTTTGCGTAATTCGGGTAAAGGCTCGATGATATGCAAAGGAACAATATTCTGAGAGGCGCTTTTTTTTATCAGACCGAAATCCGGTAAAGAAGCTATAAGATTTGTTTGAACCAAATCCGGGTGAGGCAAATCGTCTTTTTGATAGAATAACGGAACGATTGGTTTTCCAGGTTCTGTTACCCGCAGTTTTTTTTCAGAAGCGGCGGTTTCTTTTTTGGGAGAAGGAGATTGTTTGTCTTCAGCCTTTTTATTTTCTTCCGACGGCTTTATAGCTTCCGAAGCGGAAGAAGACGCGTCTGCGGTATTTGAGTCGGCACTTTTTTGTTTTTCCAGTTCCAAACGTTCCTGATGCAGTTTTTCAATTTCTTCCAACTTTTTCTGGTTTTCGGCATCTTGTTCCTGCTGTAATTCCCGCAAAGCGTCGTTTTCCGGCTGTACGGACGTTTCGGATTGTATAAGCGTTTCAGGTTCTGTAGTTTTTTCCACGATTTCCCTGAAAGCTTCCGCCGTTTGTTCAAAGTTTTCCCGTTCTTTTTCAAGTTGCTCTATCAGACGAGTATCCGATTCCGTCGGCATTTGATGATCTTCCGGCTTGTTTTGAGGCGGCTGCGGATCTATTAAAGCCTCTTTTTGCGCGTTCGGATCCGTTTGCGACAGATAATAAATCGTTTGCATAGGAGGCTTTCTGAAAAAGCTTATGTATATGCCGATGATCATAAATAAAAAAGAAACGGCCGCCAGTACGGAAACGACTTTGAAAGCCCGTTTCTTGCCGGCGATTAATCCTTCTCCGGAAAAAGGAGAAAAAGAGTTTTTTTGATCGAAAAACGGCATTTTCGTTCCTATCTTGACTGGTAAATCCCCATCGCTTTGACAATATCGATCGCGCGATCCAGCTGATAATCTTCAGGCTTTTTTTCTTCCTTGGGTTTTTCTTCAAACGGATCGGGTTCTTTTTCTTTTTTCTTTTTGGTCTTTTTGTCTTTCAGCGTTTTATTTTTGGAAATGCCGGCTTTGTCTTCGTCCTGCTTAGCCAAAGCATTGGGCAAAGTGGCTTCGGCAAAGTCGTCGGAACGCAAAGCGTAATATTCGACATGACCGGGCGGAATTTCAATGTCGGGCTCAATCCCTTTCGCCTGAATGGAACGGCCGGACGGAGTATAATAACGCGCCGTCGTTAAGCGGATCGCGCCGAATCCCGTTACCGGAATAACCGTTTGAACAGATCCTTTTCCGAACGAACGCATGCCGACGATAACGGCGCGCTTGTGATCCTGTAAAGCGCCGGCAACGATTTCCGCTGCGGAAGCCGAACCTTCGTTAATCAAAACGACAATCGGTTTGTTTTTGGTGATGTCGCCTTTCGTCGCGTTATAGCGCTGCATTTCCTCGGCGCGGCGCGGACGTGTGGAAACGATTTCTCCTTCGTCCAGGAACAGGTCGGCGACCGATACCGCCTGATCCAGCAGACCACCCGGATTATTGCGCAGATCAAGGATATAACCTACCAGTCCTTCCGGATTGTCTTTTTGAATCTTGGCAAATGTTTTTTTCAAATCGTCCGTTGTCGTTTCGCTGAAGGAAGAAATACGGATATAGCCGACGGACGGATCTTTTTCTTCGGTTTTAACCGAACGGATTTTAATGTTGTCGCGCGTTATCGTAACGTCGAACGGTTCTTTATTTTTCCGGCGGATCGTCAGTTTGACTTTTGATTTAACGGGACCGCGCATTTTTTCAACGGCTTGCGTCAGCGTTTCGCCCAAAACGGTCGTGCCGTCAATGTGGGTGATGTAATCGCCCGCCTGAATGCCCGCTTTAAAGGCCGGCGTGTCGTCAATCGGGGAAATGACTTTGATCCAGCCGTTGTCCATCGTGACTTCGATGCCCAGACCGCCGAATTCGCCTTTGGTCTGCTCGCGCATGTCTTTGAATGTGTCCGCGTCCAGATAAGACGAATGCGGATCCAAAGAAGACAACATGCCGTTAATCGCGTATTCGATCAGCTTATCTTCCTTTACTTCTTCCACATAATCCGTTTTGGCGCGTTTCAGCGTTTCGCTGAAAACGTTCAGATATTTGTAAACGGAAGCGGCCTGTTCTGCTTTATTTTCTTCTTTTTTAGCCGTTTCTTTGGCTAAGGTCTGGTCTGAAAACGAAAATGCTAAAAGTGTCATCGCTACGGTTAAGCTGAAACGTTTCATTTTTTCTTCCTTTTATCCTTTTTTGCTTTGGCTCAGCCAACCGGCGGGATTGATCGGCTGTCCGTTCTTTCTGAGTTCAATATACAACGTTGGTTTTGTTTGCGCCACCATTATTCCGACGGGTTCGCCGGCTAAGAGCGATTGCCCGACAGAAGTGTCCAATCGGCCTATGCCGGCCAGCAAAGTATGGTAACCGTCGCCGTGTTCGATGATGACCAGCTGACCGTAACCGCGGAAAGGTCCGGCGAACAGAACAGTCCCATCATACGGCGAAATAACTTGCGCATTGGCGCGGGTGGCGATCGTAATTCCTTTGGAGGTAACGCCCGTCTCCGTTTTTTCGCCGAATGTTTTTACGACCGTTCCTTTCACGGGGTAGGGAATACGACCTTTAGCCGACATGAAAGCGCCGGTCGGGATTTCCTGTCTTTTGACGTTTGTCCGGCGGCTGTCGGCTTCCAATTTTGCCAACAATTCTTTCAGGTCGCCGGCCTGCTTTGCCAGATCTTCCGCACGGGCTTTCGCGCGCGAGCTTTCGCTGGCGAAAGCGGTCTGTAACTGCGATTTCTTTTTAATCAAAACGTTCATGTCGCGACGTTTTTCGTCAAGCCGTTTCGCCATTGTTTTGATTTGAGCGTATTGGGCGCGGATTGCCGTTGTCAGACTGGCAATACGGTTTAAATCTTTGCGCAGTCCTTCCGTTGAAAATTCCAGTCGTGGAACGGCTTCTCGCAGCAAAAGAGCGCTTCTCAGCGTATCCTGCGGCGCCAGAGGTTGCGCCAGTAACGCTTCCGTCGGTTTGAACGCCAAAGACTGCAAAGCGCCCAAAACGTGCATGCGTTGAGCTTTGCGAATATCCAGACGCTTTTTCATCAGGGATTGCTGCATTTCGAATTCGGCCAGCTTTTGTTCCAGCCGGTTCAGGCTTTCTTCCTGTTCCTGAATGGAACCGGCCGCGGCGACCATTTTTTTTCGCACGTCCAGAATTTCCTTTTGGACGTTCTGGGCTTTTTCGCGCAGTTGTTTGTGCTCTTTTTTAGCCTGCTCGATCTGACTGGTGACGCGGGACAGCTCGCTTTTTGCCGAATCCGGATTTTCTATCGAGGCAAAAGAAAAGGACGCCGAAAGAATGCTCGCCGACAAGGCAAAGCAAAATAGTCCGGTCGTCCTTTTTAAAGCCATATTTATTTTACCAGCAGAGATTTACCCGTCATTTCCGCCGGCTGTTCGATGCCGAGCAGTTGCAACAGCGTCGGCGCCAGGTCGGCCAAGCGTCCGCCTTCGCGCAGTTTATAGCCGTTCTTGTCGTTGAACAGAACGACGGGGACTTCAAACGTCGTGTGCGCCGTATAGGGGGCGCCCGTTTTTTCGTCTTTCATCAGTTCGCAGTTGCCGTGATCCGCCGTAATCAGCATCACGCCGCCGACTTTTTTCATCGCTTCTTCCAGCCGGCCGAGGCACTTGTCGACGGCCTGCGTCGCTTTGATCGCGGCGTCCAGAATGCCGGTGTGACCGACCATGTCGCCGTTTGCAAAGTTGACGACGATGACGTCGAATTTTTCTTCGGTGATCGCGTTGACCAGAGCGTCGCAGACTTCAAAAGCGCTCATTTCCGGTTTTAAGTCGTAAGTCGCGACTTTCGGGGACGGGATCAAAATCCGTTCTTCGCCTTTGAACAGGCGTTCTTCACCGCCGTTAAAGAAGAAAGTCACGTGCGCGTACTTTTCCGTTTCGGCGATGCGCAACTGCGACAATCCCGCTTTGGAAACAACTTCGCCGAAGATGTTGCTTAATTGTTCGGGCGGGAAAATCGGCTTTACGAAGCGGTCATGATCAACCGAATATTGCGTCATACCGACGACGGCGGAAAACCTGACCGTTTTGGCGCGGGCGAATTTGTCAAACGGCGTGTCGGCCAGAGCGTACATGATTTCGCGGGCGCGGTCGGAACGGAAGTTCGCGAACAAAATCGCGTCGCCGTCGTTCATACCCTTGTAGTCGCCGATAACGGCGGGAACGACGAATTCGTCATAAACTTTCTGGTCGTAAGACGCCTGAATCGCGGCTTCGGCGGTCGGCTGAGCGACTCCTTTTCCCATCATCAACGCGTTGAAAGCCAGTTCGATACGATCCCAACGGTTGTCACGGTCCATCGCGTAATAGCGGCCGGATACCGTGCCGATGCGGACGTTGTTCATCGCTTTGATTTTGGCTTCAAAGTCTTTCACATAGCCCAAAGCGGAATCGGGCGGCACGTCGCGGCCGTCCAGAAAAGCGTGAACGACGACGGGAATGCCGGCTTCGCTGACGATTTTCGCCAGTCCGACGATGTGATTCATGTGGGAATGAACGCCGCCCGGGCTCATCAGTCCCATCAGATGACAGGTGCCTTTTGAGTCCTTTAAGGCCTTGATTAAATTTTCGACTGCGGGACGATGCGCCAGAGAGCCGTTCTCCACCGCCTGATCGATTTTCGGCAGGTCCTGCATGACGACGCGGCCGGCGCCGATGTTCATGTGACCGACTTCGGAATTGCCCATCTGTCCTTTCGGCAGACCGACGTCCAGACCGGACGTGGCGATCAGCGTGTTCGGATAATCGGCGATCAGTTTGTGCCAATTCGGCGTGTCGCCCATTTCGATGGCGTTGTCCTGCTTGTTTTCACGGTGTCCCCAACCGTCCAGAATGCACAGCATGACGGGGCGGGGTCTTTTGGTTTCTTCCATAATCGTAGCCTCCAAATCAAAATGTCAGAATTTTGCGCTCACTATAATACAAAACTTTGCGTTTGACACTCTGAAAAATGGATTGGTTGGAAGAAAATAAATACGTTACACCCGATGGTACGGGTGGCCGTCAAGAATCGTTCGGGCGCGGTAGATTTGTTCCGCCAGCATTACGCGCGCCAGAAAGTGCGGCCACGTCATTTCGCCGAACGCCATGAGATAATCCGCCCGTTTGCGCAACTCGTCCGTATGACCGTCCGCGCCGCCGATCATAAAGACGACCGCCGGCGTGCCTTCGTCCTGCCAGTTTCCTAACTTTTTGGCAAAGGCTTCCGATCCCGTCTGTTTGCCGCGTTCGTCCAGAACAACGACTTTCGCGCCGTTCGGTACGGCGGACAAAAGCATTTCGGATTCCCGTTTTTTGCGTTCGGCGGGGGAACCTGATTTCTTGTCCTCAAATTCTCGGATAATGACGTTCCAGCGCGTCTGTTTGACATAGCGCGCCAGCAAATCGGCTTCCGCTCCCGCTTTTAAATGCCCGATGCAGGCGATGATGATATCCATTTTTATTTTGCGGAATGGCGCGGCGTTTCTTCGCCCCACAATTCTTCAATGCAGTACATTTCGCGCGTTTCGGGGTGGAAAACGTGAACAATCACGTCCATAGCGTCCACAATTACCCAATCGCCGATGTCTTCGCCTTCAATCGAAGCGGGAACGCCCGTCTTTTTTAAACGCAGTTGCACCTGTTCCGCCAAAGCCGAAACGTGACGCGGCGCGCGCCCGCTGGCAACGACCAGATAATCGGCAAGCGCCGTTTTGCCCGTCAGGTTGATCACGACAATGTCGTCCGCCTTGCCGTTTTCAAGCGTCTTGACGATCAGATCGACAAGCTTTTTTTCCTCGGCGTTTTCTTTAGCCTTTGTGGCTTTTTTCAGCAACTTTTCGTTTTTCGCCTGCGCTTTTAAAATCTTTTTGACCGTTTTTTTGACGGTTTTCTTGATTTCTTTTTTGGCCGTTTTTTCCGCCTTTACGGATTTTACGGTTTTTTCCGTTTTTTTGGTCGCGGGCTTGGCGACTTTTTTTACTGTTGTTTTGGCAGGTTTTTTTGCAACGGTTGTTTTTGCTTTTTCAGTTTTCTTTACAGGCATAGTTTTTCTCCTACTATAAATAAACCTTTTTCACGGATCGCCGTTGATGAAGCCGGGTGCTTGCGGATAGGCAAAAACACCCATGCGGGCGGTTTACAAAAAGCAAGGTCGTCGGCTTCCGACGGAAATCGACGGTATAAATGGTAAATGCGAGCCGCTTTGCCGTGCAGAGCTTTTAAAGCGTAATGCTTTCTGGCAAAAACGGCAATCGGAACAGAATGCATGATGTCCCGCCAACGGTACCATTGAGGAATTTGCAGCAGATTATCCGCTCCCATCAGCCAGACAAAATTGGTATCGGGGAACATTTCTTTTAATTTTGTCAGCGTATCGATCGTGTAACGGGTTCCGATCTGATATTCGATGTCGGAAACTTTGATATGCGGGTGGCGGGCGATTTTTTTTGCTATGGTCAACCGGCGGTCGTAAGAGGCCATATCTTTTGCTTCCTTTAACGGGTTTAAAGGGGATACAAGCCACCATACTTCGTCAAGCCCGAGCAATTTTAAAGCTTGCAGGCTGATGTATCTGTGGCCGTCGTGAGCGGGGTTGAAAGAACCGCCAAGCAGACCGACTGTTTTACGGACGTGTCTGACCTGCACCGCGCACCTGATATTTGAAAGTGGTTAATTGCTCCAGACCGATCGGACCTCTGGCGTGCAGACGTCCGGTCGCAATGCCGATTTCGGCGCCCATGCCGAATTCGCCGCCGTCGCAGAATTGCGTCGACGCGTTGTGCATGACGACCGCGCTGTCGACTTCGGCCAAGAATTTTGCCGCCGCCGCGTCGTCTTGCGTCAGAATGGATTCCGTGTGATGCGAACTGTGCCGCGCGATATGGTCGATCGCTTCCTTGATGCCGGAAACGACGCGCACGGAAACGATCGGCGCCAGATATTCGGTATCCCAGTCCTCGTCGACAGCGGGAATGACGCGCTTGTCCAAAGCCTGCGTTTTTTCATCGCCTCTGACTTCGCACCCTTTGGCGATCAAGTCGTCGATAACGGCTGGCAGAATAGTTTGAGAAACGGCTTCGTCGCACAAAATCGTTTCGGTCGAATTGCACGTTCCCGTCCGGCGCATTTTTGCGTTCAGGACGACTTTGCGGGCGATCTCTTTGTCGGCCGCCGCATGAATGTAGGTGTGGCAAATGCCGTTCAGATGCTTGAACAGCGGAATTCTGCTTTCGTCCGTAATACGCTGAATCAAAGACTTTCCGCCGCGTGGAACGATTACGTCGATGTATTCGTCCAGCTTCAGCATTTCGCCGACAGCGGCGCGGTCGGTCGTCGGGACGGACTGTATGCAGTCCTGCGGCAGTCCGGCTTCTTTCAAGCCTTCATGCAATAACCCGGCAATCTTCGCCGAAGAATTAAAACTGTCCGAACCGCCGCGCAAAATAACGGCGTTACCCGATTTAAAGCATAAAGCGCCCGCGTCGGCGGTGACGTTCGGACGACTTTCGTAAATGACGCCGATGACGCCCAAAGGCACGGCGACACGCGTAATGACAAGCCCGTTCGGACGCGTCCATTCCGCCAGTTTGCGACCGACCGGATCGGGCAGGGCGGCAATGTCGTCCAAGCCTTTGGCCATACTTTCAACGCGTTCGGGCGTCAGCAGAAGACGGTCGCGCATCGCGTCGGACGTACTCGGCGGCAAAGCGTTTCTGTCGTCTTCATTGGCCGCCAGAATTTCATTGATATGCCCGCGAATCAACTTTGCCGACGCTTTCAGTGCCGCGTCCTTTTGTTCGCGTGTCGCGCTTGCCAGAATGCGGGCGGCCGCTTTCGCTTTTTGCCCCATGGAACGCATCAGTTCTTTCATTGTCAGCCTCTTTTTTCCGTAAATAAGTCGTCTCTGTGAATAATTTCATCGGGACCATGATAACCTAAAACGCTTTCGATTTCATCACTGTGTTTTCCGGCGATCGCTTTTGCGTCGCGCGCGTTATAAGCCGTCAGTCCTTTGCCCAGAAAAACGCCCTTTTCATCTTCCAAAACGACGGCGTCCCCGCGTTCAAAACTGCCTTTGACGGCTTTGATGCCGGCGGGAAGCAGGCTTTTCCCCTTGTCCAGAGCCTTGACCGCACCCGCGTCCAGAACCAGCGTGCCGCGCGGTTTGATCGCGCCGCCGATCCACGCTTTGCGCGCCGAAATCGGAGTCTTGTCCGCTAAGAACCAAGTGCCTTTTCCCGTCTTTTCCATACGGGTCAGAGGGTGTAATTCCGAACCTAAGGCGATCGCCATGTCGCAGCCTGCTTCCATGCAGAGCCTCGCCGCCATCAGTTTCGTCGCCATGCCGCCCGTGCCGACGGAAGAGCCCGCGCCGTCCGCCATCGCTTCGATTTCGGGCGTCAGTTTTTCGACGACAGGAATCAGCTTCGCGGTCGGGTCTTTGCGCGGGTTGGCTGTGTAAAGCCCCTCAATGTCAGAGAAAATCACCAACGCGTCCGCACTGGCCATTTGCGCGACACGCGCCGCCAGCCGGTCGTTGTCGCCGACCTTGATTTCAGACGTCGCAACCGTGTCGTTTTCGTTGATGACCGGAATCGCCCCGATGTCCAACAACGTGTTCAGCGTGTTGCGCGCGTTCAGATAACGCTTGCGGTCTTCCGAATCGTCCAGAGTCAGAAGGATTTGCGCGACTTTCAATCCGCGCTCCGCCAGTACTTCCTGATAATAATGCGCCAGACGGATTTGTCCGACCGCCGCCGCCGCCTGCTTTTGCGGCAATAACAATTTTCCGGCGGGCAGGCCAAGCGCTCTGCGTCCGACGGCAACCGCACCCGATGTTACGATAATGACTTGCTGACCGCGTTCCCGCGCCGTCAGAATGTCGTCCGCCAAAGCGTTCAGCCATGTGTTTTTAACTTGCCCCGTCGTTTCGTTTACCAACAGGGACGAGCCGATTTTCAAAACAAGCCGTTTGGCTTTTAATAAAGGATTTTTAGTCGTCATGGTCATCAAAAGCAGTTGTTTCCGGTTGAGCGTTTCTTTCCGCGCGGAGCTCTTCTACAAAAGGTAACAGTTTGCGCAAAATTTCCGTTGTGCCGGTATGCGCGACGGCGCTCATCAAAAGAGGTTTTTTGCGGCAGGCTTTCTGAAGCGCTTTCGTTTTTTCTTCGATTTCATCTTCGGTCAGAGCATCAATTTTGTTCAGAACGACGATTTCTTTTTTGCCTGCCAGTTTCGGAGAATAGAGCTTCAGTTCCTTGCGGATTGCTTTATAGCGCGCGGCGACGTCTTCTTCCGTGCCGTCGATTAAGTGCATCAGAACGGCGCAGCGTTCGACGTGGCGCAGAAAATGGTCGCCCAGGCCGATACCGTCGTGAGCGCCTTCAATCAGCCCCGGAATGTCGGCAATCAGCATTTCGTCGTCGTCGATTTTGGCGATGCCTAAATTCGGGTGCAGAGTCGTAAACGGATAATCCGCGATTTTCGGTCTGGCCGAAGTGACGGCGGACAGGAAAGTCGATTTGCCGGCGTTCGGAAAACCGACCAGACCGACGTCGGCAATCATTTTCAGTTTCAGCCACACCCACATTTCTTCGCCGGGTTGACCGGGATCGGCGCGTCGGGGAGCCTGATTTGTCGATGTTTTGAACATCGCATTGCCGTAGCCTCCGTCGCCGCCTTTCGCGATCGTGAATCTCTCGTAGGGCGTGGACATGTCCTTAATGACGGTTTCGCCGTCGTCGGCAACGATTTCCGTGCCGACGGGAACTTTGATGATCAGGTTTTCGCCTTTGCGGCCGAAGCGGTCTTTGCCTTCGCCGTTATGTCCGCGCTCTGCTTTAAAATGTTGTTGATAACGGAAATCGATAAGGGTGTTCAGATTCGGCACGGCTTCAAAGATCACGTCACCGCCGCGACCTCCGTTTCCGCCGTTCGGTCCGCCGAATTCGATAAACTTTTCCCGCCTGAACGCGCAACAACCGTTGCCGCCGTCGCCGGATTTAAGGTAAATCTTCGCCTGATCCAGAAATTTCATCGATTCGTTTCCCCGTTTTACATAAAACAAAGGGGAATGGTATACCACTCCCCTTTAAAATAAAAGCTTTTTAGCCGAAAACACTATTCCGTAACGACAGAAACATACACTCTGTCATCGGCTTTGCGCGTAAAGGCGACGCGGCCTTCAGCGGTCGCAAAAATGGTATGATCACGACCCAAGCCGACATTTTCACCCGTGCGGTATTTTGTTCCGCGCTGACGGACAATGATGTTGCCCGGAATAACAGCCTGACCGCCGGATTTCTTCAAGCCCAAACGCTTGCTTTCGGAGTCGCGTCCGTTTCTGGTGCTGCCGCCTGCTTTCTTATGAGCCATAGCAAATCTCCTTACCTTTGAAAATTTTAACTATTCAGCGATATCCGTGATCTTGACGATCGAGATATACTGACGATGACCGTTTTTACGGCGATAGCCCTGACGACGTTTTTTCTTGAAAACGATAACCGTGTCATCACGGGTCTGCTTGACGACCTTAGCGGAAACTTTGGCGCCGGCGATTGTCGGTGTGCCGATTTTTTCATCTAAAGCAAGCACGTTGTCAAATGTCACAGTAGAGCCGACTTCCGCGTTGAGCTTTTCAACCACGATTACATCGTCTTTTGCGACCTTATACTGCTTGCCGCCTGTCTTAATAACTGCGAACATTTCATCACCATCTTAGAAAATCTATACCGAAAGCGGAATCGCTTCCGCTTTAAAGAGAGCTCTTTATAGCCAGAAATTTAAGGATTTGTCAACAGGATATTTATCTTTGACCGTATTTATTTTTGTCTGATGACGATATTGGAAGCGACTTTTCGCACCAGACGGGTAAAAGGCAGAGACTGAATCCAGACTTTTCCCGGTCCTTTTAAAGAGGCAAAAAACACGCCGGAACCGCCAAAAAATTGGGATTTAAGGCTACCGGCTCCTTCAATGTCAAAATCGACGGACGATTCAAAAGCGGCCAGACAGCCGACGTCCGTTTGTAAGATTTCGTCATCGTCTAACTCGATTTCGGCGATTGCTCCGCCGGCGTTAATGAAAACGACTCCGTCTCCCGTTAAGCGTTGCATGATGAATCCGGCGCCGCCGAATAATCCGGTCAGAATTTTCTTTTGAAAATAAATATCTATGTCAATATGCGATTCTGCGCACAGAAAACTGTCTCTTTGGCAAATAATCTCTCCGCCCAAAGAGCTCAGAGAAACGGGAATGATTTTGCCGGGATACGGCGCAGCAAAAGCCACCCTTGCGGCGCCTGACTGAGACGTATTCGTAAAAACGGACAAGAAAGCTCTTTCGCCGGACAGAATTCGTTTTCCGGCGCCCATCATGCGACCGAAGAACCCTTTGTCGCCATGACCGCCGAGCATCGCTTCCAGAATAACGGGATCGTCCTTGAAAATCATTGACCCCGGTTCGGCAATAACGGATTCTTGAGGGGCAAGAGTAATTTCAACGTACTGTAAATCGTCCCCGTATAGTTTAAACGATAAGTCCGAACGAAACGTAGTGGCAGGAAAAGAATTGCCGACATTTGAATTTAAGACGGCAAATTTGCTTGCCGGCGCCCAATCCGTCATTCCTTCGCGCCAAACCAGACAGTCGGGATTTTTCCCTATGAATTTAACGGCGTCTTCTGTCGAAAACGGGCCGTATTTTTGATTTCCGGATAAGCAGAACCACATAGCGAAAGAATCCTTTCCTAATAGTTGTACAATAATGTTGTGCCGCCGCGTCGGTTGCGCGGATTTTTAGAAAGCAAATATTGAATATACCGTCCCTGGAACAGGGTAATACCGTATTTCTTTGCGAATTGCATGGCGTTTTCGTTGTCAACGCGGCATAAAATAGCCCTGTTATCACCGATATTTGATAACAAATCTTCCAGTTCAGTATTGCTTTGTAAAATGTCTGCCAGATCCGAAGACCATGCCAGTTTTAAATAATCGGCTCCCAGTCGTTCCCGATCAATGAATTCCAAAGTATTTCCTGTTACGCCGTCGATACATATTTTATATCCCAGATTTTGAGCGTAATCTCTGGCGATTAGATAAGAATTCAGGTCGCTGAGAATATCCGTCGGCTGTAATTCCAGTACGATTGTGTTTTTTAAATTAGATAAAATATTGCTGTCGAAATTTCTGAATTCTTCCGAAAGAATGGTCGAAATGTTCAGGTTTAAAGAAAACGCTTTTCTGAACGCTCCGTCGTCGTGTCGAGACACGCTGCTCAGAACCCGCTTATCCAAAGTTTCCGTCAGATCCTGAAACAGCCACGGCGTAGCCGTTAAGGAGACGCCGGGAAGAATGGATTCGCCTAAATCGGCAATGGAAACGAATACTTCTTCAAACAAAGGCTGCGGATACGTTTCGTCCAAAACAATACAAACGGACTGACTGCGTATTATGTTCGAAAAGTCGGTGTTTTGCAGAGCTTTGGAAACGCGCGCCAGCATTTCCGGCGTAAACAGCTTTTCATTCTTTTCTATTGTCGGAGGTATGACAAATTTTTGGCGTTCTTTTTTCGTCTGAGGTTTTCTGGAAGGTCCTTTGCCGATTCTTGAAATTTCATGTTTCAACGCGTCTGTATCCTGCGGCAGTTTATAATGCTTTTCCTGAAATTGCTCTTTGCCGGACATTTTTATTTTGCTTGAGAAATGCAACCAGGCTCGGATTAAAATCGTTTTAAGAAAGCTTTCGCTGATTTTGGAATTGTAAACAATGAATATGTCATCGTTTTTTAAACAAAAAGCCTGCCCGTCAAGACCTAACGTATTATAGAAATCGTTTAAAACCAACATCAGCAGGCTGTCATCGCGCGCGGCTTCGTCAATCAGAGATATTTTCAGCTGTAATACGGACGCTTCTTTATTGGATAATAAAAAAGTGGCCAAGAAACCGTGAAGCTTTTCTTCCTGATCAATCATACGCTTTTTTTCCTTTTGTATTCGATCGGCAAATCCAAATTGGAAGGTATCAGGCAATCCGCCCGCTGAGCGCCGGCTATACCCGCTTTTCTGGAAGCGCACGCTTCTTTTGTGCAATGTTTCTTTTCAGGACAGCCTTTCCTGATTTTAGCCGTGGTCAAAGCGTCTATAAAATATCCTTGAAAACGGGTGATTTTATGCATTAAAGCCCAAGCAAGAGCAGTTTCGTCTTCACAACGCATTAAAATCAAACGATTCGGATCAATGTCTTTCAGTCCTTTTTCAAGCTTTTTGGATTCGGCGGCGTTTATTAAAGCCGGCGACCAGTTAAGCTTCATTAAATCGGAATTCAGCTTTTTCATATCCATGAATTCAAAAGAAATCGGCGGAAGACCGTCTATCAGAATTTGATGTCCCGCTTCATGCAACAAATCCCGGGCAACGATGAAATTGCGCGTGTTCTGTATGATGTCCATCAGCTGAACTTCGACAATAACGGTCATTTGTTCTGGCGCCTGGGAAAGGAAGTTTTCAAAGGCGGGGGTAAAAATCGTGGAAATGTTTAAATTTAAAGAAATATTTTTCGGTGTATGAAGAAATAACTCTTTGGAAATTCCTAACATTCTTTTATCCAGCGTTTCACTTAAATGCTGGAAAAGCCACCTGTTGGACAGGACGTTTACGTCCGGCGCAATCGCTTTTTTCAAATCCGCCATGGAAGTGAAGTATTCCAAAAACAAAGAAGACAATTTTCCCTGCGGCGTTATTTGAATGGCTTCCTGCCGGCGAATGATTTTTAAGATGTTGAACCCCTGAATGTTGCGCAGAATAGCGTCCAAATGTTCGGGGGCCAGAGGGACTTCCGCTTTTTGCGGTTGTTGCTGCCGATGAACGTTTTCCAAATGTTCTTTGGCAAAAGCCATAACCGTTTCGAAATCGTTTTCAAGCGCGTAAATTTGTACAAAATCGTCGGGGTGAGCCGCGGCAAAAGAATCGGATTGAAAAATATGCCGAACGGACTCCGCTATATCACCGGCGCGTTGCGGCGATAAAGCCTGACCAATGATAACAATGTCGTTGTTGGAAAGTAAGAATAAACCAGATTGAGTTTTGATAACGGTATCATTTATCGCACTCAATGCTATTTTTACCTGGCGCGGCGATCTGTTTGTGGGATTTAAGGCTGACAGACGAATAATAATCACCGTTGAATTCATGTTTATAGATTCAAGGCGCTTTAATTTATCTATCAGCCTTTGTTCTGCCTCGGGTATGGGCTTAGCCACGCTTAAAAAAATCCCTTTTTATTTCAGATACAGATGAACCTCTGTCGTTTTGACGGAATCTTTGTTCGCTCTGGAAGAATAAATGCGACTGGCAGGTAATCCCATGGATAACAAAGCTTCACGTACGGCGTCCGCATTTTTAGCCGCCTCCGCCTCGCCTGTTTTCGTATTAAACGGGCTGACGGCGACAACTTCAAAATGCGTGGACGGCCGCTTGTCCAAAGCCGTTTTGACGGCTTTGTATAAAGGCTGTTCAAATTCCACTTTCTGTTTGTCAAAGCGGATAATCATCAAAGGACGCCGCCCGGTTAAGTCGGCTTCCGGCAGATCGTCCGTCGAAGAAAAATAAGCCGGCGCGGTTTGCAACGTTGTTGCCGGTAAAGGCGCCTGCGTTTGCGTTCTGCCTCTGATCATGACGGAACCGTTTTGGATTTCGGTGCTTAACAGATTGATGTTTTGGCTTTCAGAGCTGAAATATTGCTGCTGACGCGTAATCTGCAAAGTCAAATCCGAGCTTAGACGATTTAAAGAAACAATCGTCTGATTGGTTTCATCTTCCAATAATTTGAGGTTTTCGTGATCGATTTCCATTGCTCCGGGAACGGAGAACGTTTCGCGGATTGTTTCCAGCAAAGCGTCAAGTTCGTTCTTTGCTCTGGCTGTTTCGCTTGATAATTTAGCGGTTTCGGACATGTTCTTGTCGGAACCGGCCAGCAAAGCCGAAGCTTGCTTCCACATTTCAACTAATTCCGGATTCCCCGGCGTAGTGCCGTTTTGCAGGCGGGCGCGGATACGGGCGATATGTTCATAATAACGACCGGATTCTTCGGCGCTTTTAGCTTTTAATTCGCGGAATGTCTGCGAATCCTTTTTTATGTTTTTCTGAACCTGACGCAACTTGGCATCGATTGCGGCAACTTTTTTGCTGACTTCCGAAACAACAGAAGAATTAGAAGCATACTTCGGCGCTTCGGCGACGGCTTTGCGAGATTCAATGCTTGTTTCGGCGGGAGCGACCGTTTCGGAGCGAGGCGCTTCCATAGAAAAATCATCATCGTAATAATGATCCGTTGACGTGTTTGAGTTCATAGCGCAACCGGCAAGCGTCAGCAATGCGGCGGCTAAAGAGAATCTTTTCAGAATGGACATAGTTTTGAATACCTTAAAAGTTTAAGAAAACTGCGCAATTTTCCATGCCGCTTTTTTAAAAAAACGACCTCTTTAGAATGTACCGAGAAATAGCAGTTTTGCAAGAGGTTTTATCAATAATAATAAATTTGTTGTGTTTTTTGCAAAAAAAGTCTTGCAAGGGATTTATGAAGAGCGTATATAAAGCTTGCTTATGCGCCCATAGCTCAACTGGATAGAGCATCTGACTACGGATCAGAAGGCTGAGAGTTCGAATCTTTCTGGGCGCGCCAAAAAAATCCTCCGGTAACGGGGGATTTTTTTGTAGTAAGCCCTAAGATTAGAACTCTTCCGAGAGTTCGGTGACCGAAGGGAACGACGCCGAGAGGCGTCCCCGTCAGGGGTAAGCGAAGCGAACAATCTTTCTGGGTGCGCCAAAAATCTCCGCAATGTCAACGACTTGCGGGATTTTTTTATTGTTACAAAATTGTTGCGTTAAACGGCGTTAAACTTTTAATTTCGATTTTTTATCGGCAGTTTTTGCTATTTTTGATTCGTTGAAAAAAATGGCAGGGAAACTCCCGCACGGGGAGTGCCCTGCCATTTCCGTCCTTAGCGAATAAACGTTGTCAGGACTTTAATGATAAGTTTTAAGATGTACATCAAAAAAATCATCATTTGTTCCGATCCTTTGCCAAAACATTATGGCGTTAGGAAGGAACTAAAAGAAAACCGTTTGACAAAGCAAACCGTTTTCCGTATCCTAAAACTATGAGATGGAGTTAGATACGTTAGCTCCTTCCGAGTTTTGGAATAAGTCCGGTGGTACCAACACCGGACTTTTCTTTTATAGACGTTTTTTCACTTCCCTGCAAAGCAAAACAACGTGAGAAAATTAAAAAAGAAAATTGCATTGTTATCATAAATAAAGTTAAACATATTCGTTATAACTTATTGAAAACAAATAAAAGTTCACAGACTGCGGATCAAAAGGCTGAGAGTTCGGTGACCGAAGGGAACGACGCCGAGAGGCGTCCCCGTCAGGGGTAAGCGAAGCGAACAATCTTTCTGGGCGCGCCAAAAAAATCCTCCGGTAACGGGGGATTTTTTTGTAGTAAGCCTCAAAACTTTTTGTTGCTTCAAAGGTATCCTTTTTTACAGCGCGCCTTGTTTTGACACGAAAGGCAAATTTCTGTAAGCTCCTGAAAAACAAAAAATGAAAGGCGCTTCATGAAAAAAAAGAAAATTGCGTTCGTCTGCGATTTCGACGGCACAATTACGGACGATGATTTTTTCGCGTATACGACAAAAGCTTATTTTGACGAACAGGCTTTGGATCCGTGGCGGGCTTTTCTCGCAGGGCAAAAAACGCATTTTCGGGCATTAAAAGAAATGTTTTCGCAAATTCGCGTGTCTGTTGCGGAATTGCAAAAAACGATTGATTCGATTTTTGTCGATCCGGATTTGGAAGCGACCTGGCGGTTGTGCCGGAACAAGAATATTTCTCTTTATGTTTGCAGTGCCGGAAACGATTACTATATCCGTCGATTGCTGGGCGACCTTTTGGAAAAATACAATGTCTGTCTGGTATCCAATGCGGGAAAGTATTCTCCTGAAACGGGACTTGTTATGACGGCGCCGGAAGAAACGTATCCGTATTATGATGCGGAAACGGGGATTTCAAAGAAATCGGTCGTAGAGAAATTAAAAGAAGATGGCTTCTTCGTCGTCTTTGCGGGAGACGGTCCGCCCGATGTCGCGCCGGCGGAGCTTGCCGATGTGGTTTTCGCTAAAAAGTTTTTGTTGAAAGCCTGTCGGGAAAAGGGGATTAAGACCGAAAAATTTGAAAGTTTCAGGGATATTCTGAATTATTTTAAGGAACTGTAAGATGCGATTGAATCAAACATACACAAACAAGCAAATCGACATTCCTTATTTGCTTAAAATCGGAGAGGGGAAACTTGCAAAAATCGGCAAGTATTTAAGCGATAAAGAGTTCGGAAATATCGCGCTGTTTCTGGGCGAAGGAATGGAAGAACTGATTGGCGACGCTTTTTTTGCCGGACTGAAAGCTTTTTCCATCAAGACGGTTTTTAAGGAAACTGTAACTGGAATTGACTTGGAATCCGTCGCGCATACGGCTTTTTCGTTGCCTGCCGGCGTTGACGCCGTGATCGGAATCGGCGGTGGCAAAGCATTGGATTTTGCCAAGTATGCGGCTTATTTGTTAAAGTTGCCTTATGTTGCGGTGCCGACCGTGATGTCGAACGACGGGTTTTGCAGTCCGTCCGTTTCTTTAACCGTTTCGGGAAAGCGAAAATCGGTCAAATCGGGTATTCCTTTCGGCGTCGTGATAGATTTGAATGTTATAAAAAACACTCCTGATGTTTTTTTATATTCGGGTATCGGCGATATGGTGTCGAAAATTACGGCTCTGCGGGATTGGAAGGAAGCTTTTCGCAAGGGGACGGAACGCTTTAACGATTTTGCGTCGCTGATGGCGTATAATTCTTTGGATATTTTGTTTCTAAAGCATTCTTTCGATATTCGATCTTCCGAATTTCAGCGCAGTTTGGCTAATTCTTTATTGATTAGCGGTCTGGCTATGGAAATAGCGGGGTCGTCCAGACCCGCCAGCGGTTCGGAGCATTTGATTTCGCACGCTTTGGACTCAATTTCGGCCAAGCCCAAACCACATGGCGTTCAGGTCGGCATGGCGACATATTTATGCGCTTTATTGCAAAATAACGAAAATCTGGCAGATGTCGCGTCCGTTTTGAAAAACACGGGTTTTTTGGCCTTTGTGGCTCAAGATCCTTTTGACCGCCGTGAAATCGAGCAGGCTTTAAAGTCAGCGCCTTCGGTAAAAACCGATTATTATACGGTGTTATCCGAGACAGATTCTTTTGACAGAGCTCTTTCTTTTCTGAATACGGACAATCTGCTGAAGCAAATGGTAAAATAATTCCCTCGCTTGTTAAAGCGAGGGAAGAATCTGAAGAAAAGTACGGCTGCACGCAAAAGCGCCGGCTTTCTTTACAATTTAATCAAAAGCCCAATCCAGAATCTTTTGAGGCGTAACGGCAAAGGCTTCGCAGATCATTTCGGCGGCTTCAAAGGGTTCGGGCAGACCGCCGAAGAGTTTATCATTTGCAAAGATTAAGTGAATTCCTTTCTGGGAAGCGGTTTTTTTTCGTTCCAAATAGAGGTCTGCTTTTTTGAAAGCCGTTACGGCCGTTTTAGCGTGCTGTTTGTTTTCATTTTGGTTTTCGGCTTCGAAAGCCAGACTGATTTCAAAGGGTTTGCCGGGGACATTGTACCGGACTTCGTAACGAAAGCGTTTGGTTCCGAAAGCAATATAAGAATTACTTTCGGTGACAGTTCCTAAAATATCATCGTCGTATTTTTCGGCGATTTTATTGATAAGTTCTGTGTAAAAATCTTTTCTATTCATGTTTTTCTCTCTTTCAAAAAATAATACAATTAATAATTATACAATAGTTTTTTTATTTTTATAACAAAAATATTTTAAAATATTTTTTATAAAAAATCCTCGCATTTTTTTATGCGAGGATTTTACTTAATTTTATTATGAAATAACTATTTCTCAGGCTCTTTAAATAAAGGCTTTCCTTGGAACATACGCGCGGATTGCGATTCCATCAGTGTTCCCAAAGCGATCTGACGATCTCTGATGCAAATACGCAACTGATCCGCGGCGGTCGGATCCGGATTTGCAAAAACGAACCGAATTTCGGGAAACAGTGTTTTGATGCCCTGTAATTTTTGGTGAATAACGCCTAAAATACCGCGTCCCAACAGGTCGGCGGCCAATTCTTCGCTTAAATCGGAGCTCATGGCGTATTTGATGATAGAGTTGAGCGCGTCTTCCACGCTGTTGGCGTGAATGGTCGACAAAACCAAGTGACCCGATGTGGCTGCGCGCAAAATCTGACTGGCGCAGTCGGGCGTACGGATTTCGCCCACCAAAATATAACGGGGACGGCAACGCAAAGCGGATTTCAGCGATTCGCCCCAATCGTTGTTTGCCGGCTCGGTTTGTTTGCACATGCCCAAGCCGCCTCGCTTTGACTGGTAAATGCCGTCCAAGGGCATTTCCGGAGGATCTTCAATCGTGTAGGCGTAACCGCCTTCACGTTCCAGAAACTTGCGCAGCAAACAGGAGATGGCTGTCGTCTTTCCCGAACCGGTCGGGCCGGCCCACAAGATCAAACCGGCTTCTCTGTTCAGGGAAATTAAATGGTTCGTTACGGCTTCCGGCAGTCCCAATCTCACAACGTCCGGCGTTTTGCGCGGCATTCTGCGGGCGGAATACATAATGCCGCTTAAAGTGGAAACGCGTTCCACGCGGTACATGGTGGATCCGTAAGCCATGGAATAGCTCGAGCGACCGGTATATGTGCGTTCAAGCGCCTGATGAAAGGTTTCTTTATCGTCCACTTCCAACACCTTCAGGCCAAAGCGTGTTTCGCCGTCATGAATATACAAAGTGCCGTCAGGCGTGTACCATATATCTGAAAAAAGTTGTTCGTCTATTGTAGCCATTGTTTAACCTGTTAAATATTCCCTAAGTATCTCAAATATAAACGGAGTTCTGTTATAAAAGCAAGAAAAGTCGTATGTGCCTTCGTTAATTATTTATGAATGCCGAACGTACGGAAAAGAAAGAAAAATAAAGCGCAAATTATTTCCATGGCGGGAGCCGCGGGCAAATCAAAAAATATGGAGCAGGCCAGTCCCGTTATGACGCAAACGATGCCGATTAACGCTCCCAGAAAAGCCATTTGTTCCGGCGTTTTCGCGAAAAATCTGGCAGAGCAGGGCGGTATAATCAAAAGCGCCGAAATCAGCAATATGCCCGTTGTCTTGAATGCCAGAGCGACAAACAGCGCCGTTAAAACCATAAAGATAACGGATTGTTTTTTGGAAGATATGCCTTCGCTTTGCGCTATATCCGGCAGAATGGCCGTGAAAATCATTTTTTTCCAGTTTAAGAATAATAAAACGGCACAAAAGCAACTGGAAATGATAATAAAAATCAAATCGTTTTCCGTAACGGACAGGACGTCTCCGAACAGGTAAGCCGTCAGATCGGTTCTGATGCCGGGCATATAGGAAAAGCCGATAATGCCGGCGCATAAGGCTGTCTGTCCGATAATCAGCAACAGTAAATCCGATCCGATGACAAATCTGTCCGGAATTTGCGTTAACAGCAGAGCGGTCAGGCAAACGACGATGGCCACCCCCGGATTTTGACCGATTCCCAGAGCTATTCCAAGCAAAACGCCGGCCAAAGCGGAATGCGACAGCGAATCGCTGAAATACGCCATGCGCCGCCAGATCATCAGACAGCCGATCGGGCTGGCCAGCATGGCCATGACAACGGCGGCAATCAGTCCTCGCAGAATAAACGGTTCAGTCCACATGACGAATGCTCCCGTCCGGCAAATGAGTATGGTCGTGGTGATGTCGGTAAAAAGCCAGCGACGAATTTTTGCCGAATAATGTGTGATAATCCGGCAGATCGGATATTTCATCGGGCGTGCCGCTGCAACAAATATGGCGGTTCAGGCACAAAACCTGATGCGTGCTGGCCATGACGACGTGCAAATCATGAGATACCATGACGATGGCGCAATGCTTTGTTTTGTTTAATTCGGACAGCAAAGAATAAAGCTGTTCTTCGCCCGCCGGATCAAGTCCCTGAGCCGGTTCGTCCAGCACTAACAGATCGGGTTGTTTTAACAGTGTCCTGGCCAACATGACGCGCTGTATTTCTCCGCCGGACAAAGGGTGGATACTGCGGGAAAGCAGATTCTGCGCACCCGTTTCTTCAAGCGCTTGCAACAATTCGGCGCGATCGTATTTGTTTTCCAGACAAAGAAATCGCTCGACCGTTAAGGGAACCGTGCGCGGCAGATTTAATTTCTGCGGCACGTAGCCGATTTTAATTCCTTCTTTTTTCCAAACAGATCCCTGGTCGGGGCGGATAATGCCTAAAATGATTTTTAACAGAGTTGTTTTGCCGGCGCCGTTGGGACCGATAACCGTGACAATTTGGTCGGATAAAATGTCGAAAGAAACGTCCTGAAGGACATTTTTTCCGTTGAAGCAAACGGTAATGCCGTCAAGCTTAACCAAAACTGTTTTTGTATCTTCGGACATGTTATCTTTCATTTTTTTAAAGGCTTGTGTTTTCCTTTTCAGCGTAATACACAATAAGAAAAAACGGAGCAATCTTTTTTATGATGTTTAAAGTTATTTTTATTGGTTTGTTCTGGTTGCTTTCGTTGGCAAAAGCGACTTCGGCCGCTCCTGTCGTTGTTGTTTCAACGGCTCCGATTCACAGTGTGGTTGCCTCTGTCATGGATAGAATCGGAACGCCGGAATTGTTATTGCCTCCCGCTGTTTCCGTTCATGATTTTTATTTAAAGCCTTCCGATATGCATCGTCTGGCGCATGCCGATGTTGTTTTTTGGGGCGGAGAGGAATTGGAAACCGCGTTGATCAAAGCGCTTCAGGCTACCGGAAAAGAAAGCCAAAGCGTTTCCGTACTGAAAGATCCCCGATTAACCCTTTTGCCGGCGAGGGGCGCGGATCATCATGATGAAAAAGACGGCCATTTCTGGCTGATGCCCGAAAATATGATCGCGGTTGCCGAAATAGCGGCTGAAAAACTGTCGGCGCTGGATCCTGAAAATGCGTTGCTTTATCGTAAAAACGCGGAACGGTTGAAAGAAAGAATCATTTCTTTGAAAAACGAAGGAAAAAAGGAACTTAAAGCGTATGCCCGCGCGCCATATGTCGTTTTTCATGACGCTTATCAGTATTTTGAAAAAAGTTTCGGTTTGTCGCCGCTGGGGGCTCTGTTTGTCGACCCTCATCATGCGGCCGGGGCGTCCCGGATTTCCGAAACGCGGGAGAAAATAAAAAAAGCGGGAACCGTCTGTCTGTTTTCAGAACCGCAGTTTTCTGATAAAAGAATAAAAATCGCCGCGGAGGGACTGCCTGTTATTTTCGGCCGATTGGATCCGCTGGGGTCAACTTTTGAACCGGGAAAAAACTTTTATTTTGAATTGATGGAAAATCTGTTTCGTTCTTTTGCCGAATGCCTGATTCAACTGCCTGAAAAATAAGGAATATCGAATGAAGTTTAAACTGTTTTTGCTGTTCGTTTTATGTTGTTTGTCCCAAACGGGGCAGGCGCGGAACGTTATGCCTCAGGAAATTCGGTATCCGGCAATGATCGGGCGCTTTTATCCGCGCGACGGACGGGAATTGTCCCGGCAGGTTTCCGATTTGATTGATGCCGCCGATCGCCGATTGCGCGTGTCTGACGGAAATATTCCCAAAGCCGTTATCGTTCCCCATAACGCTTTATACTTTTCCGGAGAAGTCGCAGGTGCAGGATATGCCGCGCTGAAACGTTTAAAACCTTTTGTTAAACGCGTCGTTTTGATAGGTTCTTCTCATCAGGGGAAATATTTCGGGATTTCTTTGCCGCAGGCTCAGTATTGGGAAATGCCCAACCGACGTTTTGAAGTCGATCGGAACATGGTCGGAAATCTGATCAAAATGCAAGGGATAGGCTTTGATAATTATGCGCATGAAGCGGAGTTTTCTTTGGAAATGCAACTGCCGTTTATCAATGCGGTTTTCGGAAAAGATGTTAAAATCGTCCCCATTTTGGTTGAAGACGCCAGCGTGGCGCAAATCGCGGATTTGATCGACGTTGTTTGGGGCGGACCTGAAACCGTCATTATTATTTCAACGGATATGTCCGCGGGAAAAGATGCCGAAGAGGTCGGAAAAGCTATCCGGGAAACGGCGGCTCGTCTGGAAAAAAAAGACTATTCCTCAATTAAGGAAAAGCATTTTTGCGCGCCGCTGCCGGTGGCGGGAATTTTGGCGTATGCGCGCGAAAACGGTTTGGAAGTTCAGACTCTTGATTTGAAAACATCGGCCGACGCTTTTCCGATGACGGATAAAGTCATCGGTTTCGGCGCTTTCGGCATATATGAAACGGACAATTCGTTGCAGGCGGACAGCCGCGAACGTCTGGAAAGCATTTTGCAAACCAATCAGGAAACGTTGCTGCGCGTTGCCGCACAGTCCATTATAACCGGGTTTGAACGCGGCCGTCCCCTCCGTTTAAGAGAAAACCGTTATCCGGAAGAATTGCGCGAAAAAGGAGCAACATTCGTTAATATCTATTATAACGGCGCTTTGCGCGGCAGCTCAGGGTCAACCGAAGCGACACGTTCCATTTTGGAAGATATTTCCGAAAATGCGTATGCAGCGGCTTTTTCGGATTATCGTTTCATTCCTTTGAACGAAGATGAAATGAAAAAAGCGGAAATATCCATTTCGTTTTTAACGCACCCCGTTCCGATTCGATTCGAAAACGAAGAAGATTTACTGTCGAAAGTCGCGCCGCAGTTGGACGGACTGATTTTAAAAGAAAGAGCTAATCGCGCTTTGTTTTTGCCGCAGACATGGCAAACGTTTTCTTCGCCGAAGGAATTCTTTATTCACTTGAAGCAGAATGCCGGTTTGCCTGCCGATTATTGGTCGCCGACGGTGAAGGTTTATCGCTTTAACGTGATCGATATTAACAGCGGCGATTTGGAAAATCCCAAATCGATTTGGCAGTCGAGGTGAGCTTATGGCTAAAATTCTATGGGTTGTCGCGGGGGCTTTGGTGACACAGGAGGGCAAAGTGTTGCTGTCCCGTCGTCCGGAAGGCAAAAATCTGGCGGGATTCTGGGAATATCCCGGTGGAAAAATAGAAGAAAACGAAACGCCGGAAGCCGCTTTGTGCCGCGAATTGAAAGAAGAGCTTTGTTTAACGATCGAACCTGCGGATTTGAAGCCTTTAACGTTTGCTTCTTTTGATTATTCCGATTTTCATTTGGTGATGCCTTTGTTTGTTTGCCGGCGTTGGCAGGGAACGCCCGTTTGCGCCGAAGGTCAGCAAATTTCTTTTGTTTCTCTGGAAACAGTCGGTACGGCGCAAAAAGAATATCCGATGCCGCCGGCAGACGACGAATTATCCGCGCACTTGCGGGCATGGGCAAAACAGCAAAAAGAATTTGAAAAAAATACAATACATTCTGGCGATATGAAAAATCTTAGTATATAGTAATTAAAACTTTTTGTATTGGATTTGAAAAATGACGGAAAAAAAGCGTTTGTCTTTTACACAAAAATTGCCGAATTATTTGACATTTATGCGCATTTTGGTTGTTCCGGGCGTTGTTGCTTCTTTTTCTTTTCCGGGTGTCTTTGCCGCGTGGGTCGGTTGCGGACTGTTTATGGCGGCGTCCATAACGGACTGGTTTGACGGTTATCTGGCCAGAAAATTTAAGAGCACGTCCAGTCTGGGACGCACGTTCGATCCTATCGCGGACAAGCTGTTGGTGGCGGCTACTCTGTTAATGATGGCGGCTTATGATCGTCTGGGATATACGGGGTTGTGGCCCGCGGTGATTATTTTATGCCGCGAAGTGCTGGTGTCGGGTTTGCGTGAGTTTCTGGCGGAAATCAAGGTCGGTTTGCCGGTGACGCGTTTGGCTAAGTGGAAAACGGGCATTCAGATGGTGGCTATTCCGATGCTGATGGTCGCGGATTATTCGCCGTGGTTTTGCTATTTCGGCGAAGTGGGGGAGATTTTGATTTGGATTGCCGCTTTGCTGACCGTCATTACAGGGTATGATTACCTGCGCGCCGGATTGAAGCATCTCGACTAATCTTGAGGAGCGAGGACATTGGAAAATGTCCGAAGCGAGGCATAGGCGGAATTGGCTAAGCGGGGAGTCTGCAAAGATGAAAAGCCCGCTGTATAAGTAAAATTTGCTGTGTCTGCGGATTCATTTAAGTAAAAATGACAAAAATAGAAAGGTCATCATTAGAAAGATTATTTTTTGTTCTTTGGCATTGTTATCCGGTTGTGCCAATTGTTCGGATTATGCAACAGGAAATTTGCTTGTATACAGCGATTTGAACAGGGTGAAAAACAAGACTGTTTATTATGAAGTGACAGATCCTGCTGTTATTACGGCCAGAGTTAACCGGCAAATCGAAAACGCTTTGATGACAAAGGGCTGGCGTATTGTTCCGAAAGACAAGGCCGGATATGTTTATACGGTTTCAACAGATGTTCAAAAATATGCCCGTACGCAGTATTCTGTTGTTTCGACTGAATGGGGGACGTATGGCGAATCAAGGACATATACATATCATTTCCGTATGTAATTATAGCTATTCGGGATAAGAATAAAAAAGAGAATGTTTACGAAGGCTATATTAAGCTGGGTGAGCAATATGATTATGAAAACCTGTCTTATGTTTTAAGCAAAGAAAAAATCCAAAATAAATTGTTTGACGATTTTGACAGATCAGGAAAAGTTGCTTGTGAAGTTGTATATAATCCGACAACGCAAGAACATGAATTTAAGGATTGCGGGCTTTTAATTGACACTGTGACGGTTGAAAAAAGGAATTTCCTTAAAGATTTTTTTTCATCTGGGAATTGAAAAAAGTTGGTTAGGCAGAGAAAATAAATAAAAAAAAGCCCGCTTTTTAGCGGGCTTTCTGTTTAGTTGCAAAAATTCTGTTGAGTTAATTTGTCGTACAAATCCTCCGACAGTTTTCGTTCCTCTTCTGAAAACGGCAGAGAAAATGAAAAACCGTTTTCCTCTTTTTCCTTGTTCGGATCGGTGGGAAACATTTTTATCACGTCTTCTTTGGACAGCTTGCAGATTTTGCTGTAATCGGTCGTTTTGCCTTTGATTTCCATCGTGTTTTTGAACGTTATCGTGCAGACATCGTCACTGAACGAGGAAGAAAGTCCTTTGGCTATTTTAACATCGCCGAAAGAGCTGCTTTCCGAACCGGAATCGTGTTGCTTGTCCCCGTATGCGCAGGCTTTCAGGGCGCCCGACAACCCCATCGTCGAGTATTCCGGAATGTATTTCGCGGTGGCCGGATCTTCGGCAAAGGAATAAAAATCTATCCACGTTTCGATTTTTTGCACGTGCTTTTTATTCAGAGACAGCTCGAACGGCGGTATTTTTATTTGGCACAAACCGCTTTTGACGCCGATTATTTGGGCGGTCATCGAAAAGAACGTAATGTTCTTTTCCGCTTTGGCCGGACGGCAGATTTGCAGACTTTCGATAAAGTCTTTCGGAAGGGCGAACGTTTTACGCTGCAACCGTTTCATATCCTGATCGGAAAACTTTATCTCTCTCTTTTCGCAGGCTGTCCCGGAAATTTTTTGCCACGCGATGTTCATCTTTGTGTTGGTGACGGTCGTTTGCATAGGCTTTTTTTCTTTCGTTCCGTCGGGCTTGGAATAGGTGATGTAAGTCGTGAAGGTTTCCGTGATCCGTTCTGTCGATTGATCTGTCATCGCGTCATATATGTTCGTCAGCTGTTCGGGCGAAACGGAGCAAACCTGATCGGAAACGACGATGTCGTCCATCTGACTGACGATCGAAAAATCGCAGAAGCCCTTTTCGTTTTTACCTTTGACGCGGATAAAGGTCGATATGTCGTCCAGTCCGAAAAACTTTGTGACGGTTTTTAAAATAGGATTTGTCGCGCTGAAATCTTCTTCATAAGGCGAGCAGTCTTTTGCGGCGTTCTTTAATTCGTCCGTAAAACGATACAGCGGTGCGGTCTGCGCGTTAGCGTTAAATGCAAACAAGGAAATAAGCAAAGCGGGCAGACTTTTTTTCATTTTTTTATCCTTTTTTTCTGTTCAGGCGGGCTTTTAATTCTTTCAGACTGATGCCGCCCGTAAGGAATACGGCGGCCGTAAACACGATACCGCCGAAAGCGATCAATCCGGTCAGTATGCCGAAACGGAGCATTTGAGCACTGTGTACCCAATCGGGGAAGTAAACGGCGGTTTGCCGGTTAGCAAAAATGACGGCGGCGGTCATCAGGCAGGAAGAAAGCAAAATAGACGCCGTACGCTTTTTAAAAGTGCGGTCGGTGCGGTGCAAAGCTTTCTTTTTAATGCGCCAGATGTATTGCAACACATTGATCCAAGCGACGATTCCCGTCGCCAAAGCAATGCCGACATAGCCGAATTTCGGCAGGAAAGCGGCGCAAAGCAGAATGTATAATCCCAAAGCCCAGGCGGCAATTCTGACCGGTGTCGTCGTGTCGCCTCTGGCATAGAAAACGGGCGCAAGAGTCTTTGTCAGAATATAAGCCGGCAATCCCGCCGCATAAGCGCAGAGAGCGACGGCGGTGTTGACGCTGTCCGTATTCGTAAATTCGCCGCGCTCGAATAAAACGGAAATGACCGGATAGCTCAAAGCCATCAATCCCGCCATAGACGGCACGGACATCAGTAAAGCGAATTCCAACGCGCGGTTTAAGCTGTTTTGCGCTTGTTCCGTTTCACCGGCTTTTAACTGACGGGACAGGATAGGCAATAACGCCGTGCCGATCGCCGCGCCGATAATGCCGACCGGCAGTTGATACAACCGGTTTGCATAATACAGCCACGAAATCGCGCCTGTGGACAGAAACGATACGAACAGCGTGTCCAGAAACAAGTTGATTTGATAAATGCCTGATCCGAACACGCCGGGAATAATGCGTTTCATCAAAAGCTTCAGTTCTTGGGATTTGCGTTTAAAAAACGCGGCGGGGCTCTGCAGTCCGAGCGGCAGTCCCGCGCGGCGCGTATGCCAGATCAGCCACAATAACTGAAACACGCCCGCCAAAGTCACGCCGGCGGACAAAGCGTAGCCGTAATTGCCGCCGAATAAAGGCGTTAAAGCAAACAGCGACGCGATCATCGTCAGATTCAACAAAACGGGAGTCAAAGCGGCGGCGGCGAAATAGCCCATTGAATTCAGCATGCCGCTTTGCAAAGAGTTCAGAGATACCAGCAATAAATAAGGAAACGTAATGCGCGACATGATCACGGCCGCGTCGAACTTCGCCGTGTCTTCGATAAAGCCGGGAGCCTGAACAATGATGAACAGCGGCATTGCAATTTCCGCTATCGCCGAAAACAATAAAACGATGTAGAACAGGGCGGAAAAGGCTTCTTCGGCGAATTGGCGGGCGGATTCCTTTCCTTTGGTTTCCAGTTGTTCCGAAAACAGCGGGACGAAAGCGACGTTGAAGGCGCCTTCGGCAAACAGACTGCGGAACAGATTCGGCAGTTTGAACGCGACGAAGAACGCGTCGGCAATCATGCCAGCGCCTAAAAAGTTCGCGATCAAAAGGTCACGGACAAATCCCAGAACGCGGCTGACCATAGTCCAGCCGCCGACGGTCAGAATCGATTTAATGACTGAAAGAGGTGCTGCCATTGAGAGTGTCCAGTAAAGCTGTTTTAATGTTTTGCATTTGCGTTTCGTCCGTGATTTTGCGTCCCGCGCGGTCCTTGACATAGAAAACGTCGACGACCCGCGAACCGTAAGTATAAATGTGCGCGGAAACAATATTCAAGTTTAACGTTGTCATCGTATGCGTTACGGCATGCAGAAAGCCGGTATAGTCCGTTCCGTTGACTTCAATTAAAGAGCAGGAGTCGGACGCCTGGTTATTGATGAAAACGCGGGGCGGACTCCACAGGACTTGCGCGGGCGCGGGAGCTTTGGCTCGCTTTTTATTGAGTTTTTCCTCGATTTCAGCCGAATTTGCCGTTTTGATTCCGTTTTGCAGACGAAGAATTTTCTTTTCGGAATCGACCGGTTTTTTTTCGTTCAGCATATTCGTTTCCTGAATCAAAAACGAATCCAGAGCCATGCCGTTATCCAGCGTGGCAATTTGCGCTTCGATAACGGAAACGTCTTCGGTGGCCATCGTGCCGGTGATGTCCGCGAACAATCCGTCGCGGTCGGGAGCCAGCACGATAAACTCCGTCACGCCGCGGTCGGGATCGGGCGTGACCGCGAACGCGTATTCTTTTTGATCCGCTTTTTCCGCCAGAGCTTTTTGCGCGGGTGTCAGACTGCGCGCGCGGCTGTCGATACCCTGCATTTTTTCCAAAGCAAACGTGAAAAGCTCTTTTAAAAGCTTGTCTTTGAACGAATTCCAAACGTTCGGGCCGACTGCTTTGATGTCCGCGACGGTGAGAGCGTAGAGCAGTTTCAGTCGTTCGGGGGACTGAACGACGGTAACAAAATCTTCGATCGTTTTCGGATCGAAAATATCGCGGCGGAATGCGGTCTGACTCATGATCAGATGATTGGCAATCAGCCAGACGACCGTTTCGGCGTCGTCTTTTTCAACCCCCAGATCGGACAGGATTTTTTCCGCAAGTTCCGCGCCTTTTCGCGCGTGATTCCCGCCGCGTCCTTTGCCGACGTCGTGAAGTAGCGTCCCTAAATACAAAGCCAGACGGGATTGCGGCATCATATCCGTTTCGGACAGATACCCGATCGCTTTGAAGGTGTGTTCGTCCGTCGTATAGACGTGATACATATCAAATTGAACTTGCGCGACGATATTTTGAAATTCGGGAATCAACCGCCCCAAAATGCCGCATTCGGTCATCAGCCGTAAAGACGTTTCTGGATTATCGGACAGCAGAATGTCAAAGAAAAGCTTTCTTGCTTCGGGCGTTTTGCGCACGCTCCGGATTAAATTGGCGTTGTCGGAAATCAGTTGTAAAGTCTGCGGATTGATGGACAGGCGCAGTCTTTGTTTTAATTCAAACGCCTGCAAAAGAGCCAGAGGCGTTTCGTTGAAGTGCAGATGCTCTTTGAAAGCGATACGGTCGTTAATCAGGTAAAAATTGTCTTCGGGCAGGAAAGTCAGCTGCGGTTCGCCGCTTAAAGCGTCTTTAATCGCGACGGTGATCTGATTGGACAGCTCGCCGACTGTTTTACAAATCAGGTAGTAGTGCTTCATAAACCGTTCGGCGGCGGATTGCCCCGTCCGGTTGTCATATCCCATTTGTTCGGCGATTTTCGCCTGCGCGTCAAACGTCAGAATATCGCCGGCGCGTCCCGAGATCATATGCAGATGACAACGCACGGTCGCCAGAAAACGATGCGCTTTTAAAAACTTGTGACAGGCGACGGGGCTTAAGATTCCCAAATTAATCAGATCGGGCATTTCCGTAATGCCGAACAGATATTTGGCAAGCCAGAACAACAAGTGCAGATCGCGCAAACCGCCGCGGCTTTCTTTGACATTCGGTTCCAGCATATATTTGGACAGTCCCATGCGGCGATAGCGGGCGGAGCGTTCTTCGAATTTGCTTTCGACAAAGTCGCGGCCGCTGCCGTTCGTGCGCAGTTCTTCATAGTGGGAACAAAAATCGTTAAACAGATCCGGGCTTCCCCAGACCAGACGGCTTTCCAGCATATTGGTGCGGATTGTCATGTCCGATAAAGCCTGCGTGATACAATCGGCCGGCGTTCGGGCGGCCGCGCCGACTTTCAGTCCGGTGTCCCACAAAGCGGAAGTTACAAAAGACACTACGTCTTCAGCTTTGTCTTTATCGCTTTCGTTCAGTAAAAACAGAATGTCAATGTCGGAATAAGGAGCCAGCTCTTTTCGTCCGTAGCCGCCGACGGCGACCAGCGCCGTTTCGGGCAGACGCTGACCCCGAAAAACGGTTTCGTAAACAAACGTCATCAGTTCGGACAGCGTGTCGTCCAGAGCGTCCGCGTGCGTAAACATCGCTTCCAGTCCGCTGCTTTGCGGCGTGTTCAACGCCAACCCCATGGCAACCAGCATTTCGTCCTGCCGCCGTTTCAGAACGCCGACGACGGCTTTCTTTTTGTCGTCGGGAGTTTCAGCGGCGTTCCAGGCCTGTTCCAAATCGTAACGCAAAGTCATGCGTCTTGCTCCGACAACTGTTTCAGTTTATAAAGCGCGTCCAGCGCCTGTTTCGGTGTCAGCTCGTCGGGAGAAATTTTTTTCAGCTCTTCCAGAACGGGGGACGGACTGACGGATTCCTGCGCGGCGGCTTCCTCCTGCGCTTTAGCCTTTTTCTGCACCAAAGCGAACAAAGGCAGGTCGTTCATAAAGTTGATTTCGTAAGAGCCTTGTTTTTCCATTTCAGCCAGAACCTGCTTTGCCCGAGCGATCACGGCGGGAGGCAGTCCTGCCAGGCGCCCGACGTGGATTCCGTAAGACCTGTCCGCCGTGCCTTTGACAACTTCGTGCAGGAAAACGACGTTGTTCTTCCATTCCTTGACGCGCATCGTGTAAAGCGACAAATGCGAAAGCACTTCCGCTAAAGCGGTCAGTTCGTGATAATGCGTCGCAAACAAGGCGCGGGATTTGTTCACCTCGTGCAGATGTTCGACAACCGCCCAGGCGATTGACAACCCGTCAAATGTCGCCGTGCCGCGTCCGATCTCGTCCAGAATGACAAGCGACTTTTCCGTGGACTGGTTCAAAATCGCCGCCGTTTCAATCATTTCGACCATGAACGTTGACCGGCCGCGCGCCAGATCGTCCGACGCCCCGACACGGGAAAACAATTTATCCACAATGCCGATTTTCGCCGATTTCGCCGGAACGTAACAGCCGGCCTGCGCCAATACGGCGATCAGCGCATTCTGCCTTAAAAACGTACTTTTGCCCGCCATGTTCGGTCCTGTCATCAGCCACAGCCGCCCGTCTTTCGTTTCATGATTGCCCAGATGGCAGTCGTTCGTGACGAAATCGGATTCGTGCGCCGCTTTCATCGTTTGTTCGACGACGGGGTGACGGCCTTTTTCGATATCAAACGCCAGACTGTCCTCTAAAACGGGACGGCAGTAATCATGCTCCTCCGCCGTTTCCGCCAGACCTGACGCGACGTCCAAAATCGCCAGCACCTGCGCGTCCTGCGCAATCAGGTCGGCTTTGCGCATGACCTGAGTAACCAGATCCGAAAACAGCTCAAGTTCCAGAGTCAAAGCGCGTTCCGCCGCGCCTTTCAGCTTGTTTTCCAATTCCGACAGCTCGACCGTCGTGAAACGGACGGCGTTCGACATCGTCTGCCTGTGCATGAAAATCGACTTGCCCTGCCGCGCGTCGTCCAACATTTGCTGAGCGTTTTTAGCCGTGACTTCGATGTAGTAGCCCAAAATGTTGTTGTGCGCGATTTTCAGATTCGACACGCCCGCAATTTCCGCATATTTGACTTGCAGGCCGAGCATCATTTGTTTGCTTTGATCGCGCAGTTGCTTTAATTCGTCCAGTTCGGCGGAATACATCGGCGCGATAAAGCCGCCGTCGCGTGCCAGCAAAGGCAGGTCGTCGGCCAAAGCTTTCGTTAAAGTGTCGGTCAGCTCTTCCGGATTTTTTAAGTTTTTCAGGCAGCTTTCCACGGCCGGAGGCATACCCAGATCGGAATGAACCGCCTGTTTTAAATCGGGCAACTGTTTTAGGGTGTCGCGAATGACCGCCAGATCCCGGGGCCCTCCGCGTCCCAAAGACAGTCGTGCCAAAGCGCGTTCCATATCCGGACATTCGGCTAACCGGTCGCGCACGGTCGCGCGAATCAGCGGATTTTTAATGAAAAACTCAATCCTGTCCAGACGCTGATTGATCGTGTAAATATCGGTCAGGGGAGAGGACAGGTATTGCGATAAAAGTCTTGCGCCCGCGCCGGTGATCGTCTTGTCGATGCAGGAAAAAAGAGTCGGGCCTTTTTCGGCGGAAAGGGAATGAAACAGCTCTAAATTCCGGCGCGTCGCGGCGTCGATTTCCATCAGCCGGCCGGACGTGTAATGTTTCAGCGGATTTAAGCGGGGCAACTGCCCTTTCTGCGTCAGTTCGATGTAATCGATCAGAGCCCCCGCGGCGCCCAGTTCGCTTTTGTTGAAATGCCCGAACGCGTCCAGAGTCTGCACGTCGAAAAACTTTTCCAGCCGCTTTTCCCCGTTTTCGGCCGAGAAACGAACGGCGGGAAGCGGCGTCAGCAACCGTTTGAATTCGTTGAATGTTTCGAAAAAGTCGGGCGTCTGCAACAGTTTGTCCGACACGATGATTTCTTTCGGTTCCAGCCTTGAAATGCCGGCGGCCAGAGCGGCTGGCTTTCTGGAAGCGAGCGTCTGCACGGCAAAATCCCCCGTCGACACGTCCGCCCACGCCATGCCGATGCCGTCGGCGGTATCCGTCAGGGCGACCAGATAGTTGCAGACTCTCGGTTCCAGAATGTTGTCCTCCGTCAGCGTTCCCGGCGTAATCAGCCGAATCACGTCGCGTTTGACCAAAGCGTTCGACCCGCGGGCTTTGCGGGCTTCGGCCGGATCTTCCATCTGTTCGCAGATCGCGACTTTAAACCCTTTGCGAATCAGGCGGGACAGATAAATTTCGTGCGAATGAACGGGAACGCCGCACATCGGAATGTCGACTCCTTTTTCCCGTCCGCGCTTGGTCAGAGCGATGTCCAGCGCCGCCGAAGCCGTGATCGCGTCGTCGAAAAACATCTCGTAAAAATCGCCCATGCGGTAAAACAGCAGATAACCTTCATGCTGGCGCTTGATGTCGAAGTACTGTTGCATCATCGGCGTGGATTTCGTTTCGCTGTTTTGTTCCGTCGGCGTTGTTTGATTCATAGCGTTTCACTTCTTAAACCGTTTGTGTTAGGGTGTAATATATCCGTTTTTAACCTATCAATAAAGAAGTGAAATGCAATGACAGAAAACAAAAATACGCTTGAACAGGATTCTCTGACGCTTCACGCTTCCGGTCGTCCCGGAAAGATCGAAATCATTCCGACTAAGCCTTTGAATACAAAAAGAGATTTGGCTTTGGCGTATTCCCCCGGCGTTGCCGCGCCGTGTCTGGAAATCGAAAAGAATCCCGATGAGGCGTTTCGCTATACGGCAAAGGGGAATCTGGTCGCCGTCATTTCAAACGGCACGGCCGTTTTAGGGTTGGGCAGCATAGGTTCTTTAGCCTCCAAGCCTGTTATGGAAGGCAAATCCGTTCTGTTTAAAAAATTCGCCGACGTAGATTCGATCGATATCGAAATCAATTCGCTTGATCCCGACAAAGTCGTGGAAACGGCGGCGCTGATCGGCGATACGTTCGGCGGCATCAATCTGGAAGACATCAAGGCGCCGGAATGTTTCTATATCGAAAGCGAACTGAAAAAGCGTCTGAACATTCCCGTATTTCATGACGATCAGCACGGGACGGCGGTTGTCGTTGCCGCGGGATTGGTCAACGGATTGGAGCTGACCGGCAAGAAAATCGAAGAAATCAAATTGGTCGTCAACGGCGCGGGAGCGGCGGCGATCGCGTGCGCTTCCCTGTTGCGGGAATTAGGCGTTAAAAACATTATTATGTGCGATTCCAAAGGCGTGATTTACAAAGGCCGCACGGCGGGCATGAATCCGTTTAAAGAATCTTTTGCCGCCGAAACGGACGCGCGCACTCTGGCCGAAGCCGTCAGAGGCGCCGATGTTTTCTTAGGCTTGTCCGTCAAAGGGGCTTTGACACCGGAAATGGTCAAAACGATGAATAAACAGCCGCTGATTTACGCTCTGGCAAATCCGAATCCCGAAATCACGCCGGAAGAAGCTCTGGCCGCCGCGCCGGACGCGATTGTGGCGACCGGACGGTCGGATTATCCGAATCAGGTCAACAACGTGTTGGGCTTCCCGTATATTTTCCGCGGCGCGTTAGACGTCAGAGCGTCGCAGATCAACGAGAAGATGAAACTGGCGGCGGCGCACGCTCTGGCCGAATTGGCGCGGGCGGACGGGTTGTCAAAAGACAAAATCATTCCGTCCCCGTTTGACGATCGTCTGATCGAAACGGTGCCGGTCGCAGTGGCCAAAACCGCTTGCAAAACGGGCGTCGCGCAAAAGCCGATTGAAGATTGGGACGCTTACCGCGCGCAATTAAAAACCCGCGTCAGAAAAGGATAAAAAGATGGGTTGGCGCGAAACGGAAAAAGATGAAGATATTCCTTACCTGTTTGCAGAACGTATTTTAACGGTTTCTTTGCCGACAGCGTTAATGTTAATTCTTTTGGTGCTGGCGGGAGAAGTTCAGCCCATATCGGCAGTTGTCGGTTTCGGAATGGTTGTCTGTCTGACGATCGTTTTGGCTCTGCCGTTTTTAAGAAAGCTGAAAAATTTAACGCAGTACGTTCATAAATTGGCGCAGGACGAAGATGTTTCCGATTTGCCGGTATTCAGTGAAAGGGACGAGGAATCCGTTCGTATCGTCGCGGCGATTAATCAGATGCGCAATATTTGGACAACAAAAACGGAACATTTGGAAGCGCAGACTCTTTCCGACGCGGCGGTTTTGGACAGTCTGCCCGATCCGTTGCTGATGCTGGACGAAGAAGGCATCGTCATCGGGGCAAATCTGGCAGCGCGCGAGCTGTTCGGTTTCAATGTCCGCGGGCAGACTTTGAAAACGCTGGTAGAATCTCAATATCTGCCGTTGGCTTTGGATCGGATTTTGAACGAACAAACGCGTAAGGAAAATCTGGAAATTTTTTTGAAGCAAAAAGTCTTTAACGCCAAAATCGAACACTTGCCCGCCGAAGCCCGCGCGGGCGCCGTTGCCGTTTTGTCACTGTACGATATGACGGAAAGAAAACAGTTTGAGCAGATGCAAACGGACTTTATCGCAAACGCCAGTCACGAATTGCGCACGCCTTTGTCCGTGCTGTCCGGGTTTGTCGAAACGCTTCAGGGAATGCCCGATGAGGATAAAGAGGCGAGAAATCACTTTTTAGGCATCATGCAGACGCAGGCGGGGCGCATGTCCGCCCTGATCGAAAGCTTGTTGTGTTTGTCCCGTTTGCAGATGAACGAAAAGCGGGAACTTTCGGAACAGATTGACATTCCCGAAATGTTGCCGGTCGTCAAGCAGATGTTGGACGCCAAAGCCGTTAAAACGGAAATGAATATCGTTTTGAAACCGTGCGCGCAGTCCGGAAAAATTTTAGGCAACACGAGCGAATTGAATCAAGTGTTTCAGAATTTAACGGACAACGCTTTAAAGTACGGCAAACCGGGCGGAAAAGTGACTGTTTCCTGCCGCGTTTTGCCTAATAACGGAATGCTTGACGAAAAAGCGCCGCAAATTTATGCCGTGTCCGTGCATAACACGGGCAATCCGATCGCGCCTGAAAATCTGCCGCATCTGTTCGAGCGTTTCTATCGGGTGGCCGAAACGAAAAACAAAGCGGTCGGCACAGGACTCGGGCTATCGATTGTCGAGCAGATCGTCAAGCATCACAACGGACAGATTAAGGTGGAAAGCTCTATCGAAACGGGAACGGTCTTTACGGTGTATCTGCCGATGTATCCGCTTGATTCTTCTGAGGAAACTTCCGGTTCAGAAACAACAGAACAACCAGTCCCGGCAGACTCAGAGCTGCCGTAATCGTAAAGAAAACGGGCCAGCTTGTATGATCGGCCAGCCAGCCGCTTGTCGATGACAGCAAATCGCGCGGCAGAGCCATTAAAGAGCTGAGCAAAGCGTACTGCGTCGCGGTATAGGCGGCGTTGCATAAAAATGACATGTACGCGACAAACGCCGAAGTCGCCATTGCGGACGCCAGATTGTCGGAAACAACGGAAATCATCAGCCACGTCATGCTGTTGCCCTGCGTTGCCAGATAAGCGAAAGGCAGGTTGCTGATTCCCTGCAAGATGCCGCAAATCAACAGACTGCGCATAATGCCGCACCTGACGACGATGACGCCGCCGATGAAGCCGCCCGCAAGCGTCGCGATAATGCCGTACAATTTAACGACTGTCGCAATCTGCGCATAGGTGAATCCCATTTCCATATAGAACGGGGACGTCATCGTGCCGAGCGTCGTTTCGCACAATTTATAAAGCATAATAAACAGGATAATCAGATACCAGCCCGGACGGGAAACAAAGTCTTTAATCGGAGCGACGACGGCTGTTTTGAAAAAGTTTTCCTGTGAGTTGATTTCTTTTTTAGCCAAAGGCTCTTTGACGATCAAAATGGTGGCAATGCCGATTAATCCGGACAACGCCAGAACGGTATAGACATTTTCCCATGACATGACCTCCGCCATGTAAAGCGCGCCCGCGCCGGCGGCCAGCATACCGATTCTGTACCCGAAAACGAAACAGCCCGATGCCGCCCCCTGATCCTGCGGTTCGAAATCCTCGACGCGGAAAGCGTCCAGAACGATGTCCTGCGAAGCGGAAAAGAAAGCGACGGCAACCGCGCATATTCCCGTCAAAGTGGGATTGACGGCCGGATTTGTCCGGATTAAAGCCAACAGGCTGAGCATCAGGCAAATCTGGAACAAAATCGCCCAGGATCGCCGTTGTCCCAAAGCGTTTGTTAAAACGGGGATTTTACAGCGGTCGACATAGGGCGCCCACAGAAACTTAAAACTGTACGGAAAACGCGTTAAAGAAAACAACGCAATGTCCGTTTTCGACACGCCTTTGCTTGTTAGCCAGTAGGCCAGAGTGGACAGCAGCAAAATCAAAGGCAGACCGCTGAAGAAGCCTAAAACGGCCATCACAATCATTTTCGGGTTGCGGTAGACGCTGATCGAGGCTTTCCAACTTTTCATCTATTCCTCGTCCATTTGCGCGCGTTTGTTCGCGTCGCGCTTGCGCAGGTTTGTGTCCAGAATCGCTTTGCGCAGGCGGAATGTTTTAGGCGTCACTTCAACCAGCTCGTCCTCCTGAATATAAGCCAGAGCCTCTTCCAGACTCATTTTGATCGGCGGAATCAGCTGAATGTTTTCGTCTTTGGCCGCCGCGCGGATATTTGTCAGGTGTTTTGTTTTGATCGGGTTGACCTCAATATCGTTCGATTTGGTGTGCTCGCCGACGATCATGCCTTCGTACACGGCGTCGCCCGGATCAATGAACATCGGGCCGCGGTCCTCCAGTTTCCACAAAGCGTAGGCGACGGCGACGCCGTTGTCGGTCGATACCAGAACGCCCGTTCTTCTGCTCGGAATGGAACCTTTATACGGTTGATAGCTGTGGAACAGCTTGTTCATCACGCCCGTGCCGCAGGTGTCGGTCAGAAACTGCGAATGATAGCCGATCAGGCTTCGGGACGGGACAAGGAACGTAATGCGGGTCTTGTTGCCGCCCGACGGCCGCATATCTGTCATTTCGGCGCGGCGTTCCCCGAGCTTTTCGCAAACCGTTCCGACATATTGATCGTCCACGTCGACGATGACTTCTTCAATCGGTTCCAGTTTTTTGCCGGAAACGGGGTCGACCTGCATTAAAACGCGCGGGCGGCTGATTGACAGCTCGAAGCCTTCGCGGCGCATTTGTTCGATTAAGATGCCCAGCTGCAATTCGCCGCGGCCGGCGACTTCGAAAGCGTCGGTTGATTCCGTGCGGGAAACGCGCAGAGCGACGTTGCCTTCCGCCTCTTTTTGCAATCTGTCCCAAATTACGCGGGACGTCACTTTATCGCCGTCTTTGCCGGCCAGAGGCGATGTGTTGATCGAAAACGTCATCGCCAAAGTCGGCGGGTCGATCGGTTGCGCGGCGATCGGCGTCGTCACGGATTGATCGCACAGCGTGTCCGCGACGGTCGCTTTCGTCAGTCCGGCCAGAGCGACGATGTCGCCGGCGAAAGCTTCTTCCAGTCCCGTGCGTTTTAATCCGCGGAAAGCCAGAATTTTACTGACACGAGCCGTTTCGATCGTTTTGCCGTCCCGTCCGATCGCTTTGATCATCGAGTTGACTTTGACCGATCCGGAATGGATTTTGCCTGTCAGGATACGGCCGACGAACGGATCGTTTTCAATCGCCGTAACCAACAAAGAGAAGGGACCGTGCGGGTCGCATTTCGGCGGCGGCACATAGTCCATAATCAAATCAAATAAAGGCGCGATGGAATCACGGGGATCCTTGTCCAGATCCTTGACCGCCCAGCCTTCGCGACCGGAAGCGTACAGCACGGGAAAATCCAGTTGTTCGTCCGTCGCGTCCAAAGAGGCAAACAAATCGAAGACTTCTTCGTAAACTTCCTGAGGGCGGGCATCGGGACGATCGACTTTGTTGATGACGACGATCGGCTTCAGTCCGACTTTCAGCGCCTTGCTGACGACGAATTTTGTCTGAGGCAGAGGTCCTTCCGCCGCGTCGACCAGAACGATGGCCGAATCAACCATATCCAGAATGCGTTCGACTTCGCCGCCGAAATCGGCGTGCCCCGGTGTGTCGACGATATTAAACCGTGCGCCTTTCCATTCGACGGACGTACACTTGGCTAAAATCGTGATGCCGCGTTCGCGCTCCAAATCGTTGGAATCCAAAGCGCGCTCGGCGACAACCTGATTGTCGCGGAAAGTGCCGCTTTGGCGCAGCATGGTGTCGACCAGAGTTGTTTTGCCGTGGTCAACGTGGGCAATAATCGCAATATTACGCATAGGAAGACTTCTTTGTTTAAACAAAAACTTTTATATGTATGCTTTTTAAGGATTATTGTTCTTTTTGTCAATTCCAGACAGCGGCGAATCGCCGCATTTTTTTAATGCGTCCGACAACAGGCGGATATATACTGAAATCCGCCGATAAATTAAAAGGAGGATTTTATGTTCCGTTTGCCGTTTGTTGCTTTATTGTCGCTTTTATCTTTCCCGTGTCTGGCAGAAACTCTGACGGAACAGTTTTCCCGTATGGATTTGAACAAGGACGGCTTTTTATCCGAACAGGAATTTATCCAAGGCATGAAACAGCCTCAGGCGGGCATTCCGCATACGGAAGAAGCGCCGGCTATGGAAGAAATGTCTGATGCCGAAAAGCAAAAACTGGTTGATGAATCCGTGGCTGAAGCAAGAAAAATGTTGCCGTTCAAAGTGGATCAGGCAACGACTTGGACAGAGGTTTACGGCAGAAAAAACGAAATTCATTATGTTTATCGTATAGAAATGGACATTAGCGCCATGCCGGAAGCGCAAGCCAACCTGATGCGGCCGGTTCTGGAAGCGCAAATCTGTCCGAAAGTCCAGCCGGCAATGTGCGGAATTGCTAATGACACATTACTGAAAAACGGTATTTCTATGATTTCGCATTATAACGATAAAACCGGCACTCCGTTGGCAGAATGCCGCTTTACAAAAGAAAGTTGTCAGTAAATCCTAACCGACTTTTTTGGCGATCAGTTCGCTTAACGACGTCTCGGGACGCGCGCCGTAATGAGAAATGATTTCCGCCGCGGCCAAAGCGCCCATTTGCAGACATTCGGGAACTGTTTTGTCTTTTGCGAATCCTGTTAAGAAACCGGCGGCGAACAAATCGCCCGCGCCTGTCGTATCAATGACGGCATTGATCGGTTCGGCGGGAATTTCATGACGCTGTTTGCCGCAGACGGCGACAGCTCCGTCGGCACCGCGCGTAATGACAACGATTTCGCATAACTCTTCGCATTTTGCGAAGGCTTCTTCCGGATCCGTCGTGCTGAACAGCGCTTTGATTTCGTCTTCGTTGCAAAACAGAATATCGACACCGCTTTTAATCAGAGTCAGAAAGCTGTCGCGGTGACGGTTGACGCAAAACGGATCGGATAAAGACAAAGAAACCTTGCGGTTGTGCTTGCGAGCCAATTCGACGGCATAAGTCAAAGCGTCTTTGGCTTCTGGTCTGTCCCACAGATACCCTTCCATATAGACGATTTTCGCTTCGCGTATCAGGTCTTCGTCAATATCTTTACGGGAAAGTTTGGAACATGCCCCCAAATAAGTATTCATCGTTCTTTGAGCGTCGGGGGAAACGATGACCATGCAGCGCGCGGTCGGCTTTTCGTTTTCCAGACACGGAGTCGTGAAATAAACGCCGGATTCGGTAATGTCTTTTCTGAAAACTTCGCCTAATTTGTCGTCGGCGACTTTGCCGATAAAAGCCGGCTTTCCGCCCAACGCCGCGATGCCGACCGCCGTATTGGCCGCCGATCCGCCGGAACATTCGACACCCTTCTGCGCAATATTGTGATAAATCGTTTCCGCAGAAGACGCGTCAATTAACGTCATCATTCCTTTAGGCATATTGTGCTTTGTTAAAAACTCGTCGTCCATGTTGGCCAATACGTCAACCATCGCGTTACCGATAGCGACAACATCAAAACGGGTCAGAGCGTTCATTTAAAACCTCCGTATGGGGTTAACGTGCAAATGCAGTATAAAGAAACTTACAATTCAGGCAAGACTCTGTTACAAAAATAGAAAAACTTTTTTGGGAAAAAAGCAATGTTTTCAGAATTAAAGAGTGCGATTAAAGATGTTTTTTCAAATAAAATCAGAGGGTTGTTGTTTCGATCCGTTCTTCTGACTCTGGCTGTGTTCGTTGTTTTGTTTTTCGGTTTTTCCTATGCGATGTCGTTTGTTGAACTGACGGATTGGCCTAAAGTGCAAAAAATGGTGAAAGCGCTCGGATACATTATGTTTTTTATTCTTTCTTTGGTTCTTTTCCCGTCGATTGTCACGTTTGTTTCAGGATTCTTTATCGACTCGGTGGTAGACCGCATGTCTGCTGAAAACGATATTCACAGACTGCGGAATGTTCCGTTGTCGGAAAGTCTGGCCGTTTCCGGAGTAGTCGTTTTTAAAGGAATTGCTTTGTCAACGTTGCTTATTCCTATTACTGCACTGTTGGGGTGGATTCCTTTTGTGAATTTTCTGCCCGTCGTTTTGTATTACGGGCTGAACGGCCGGTTGTTGGCGCGGGAATATTTTTTCGCCGTCGCTTTGCGTTATATGGAAAAGCAAAAAGCGGAAGACCTTTTTAACCGTTATCATGTATATTGGGTAAAAGCGGGGGTTATTATCGCGGTATTAATGACCATTCCTGTGGCAAACGCAATAGCGCCGCTGGTCGCAATGGCGTTTATGCAAAGATTGTTTTTAATCAGGAATCCGGATCGGGAAACGGTATGAAAAAGAGTTTGTTTCTGATTTTTGTTTTTTGTCTTATGGCGGCGGGGTGCGTTTCGGAAAACAACGCTTCAACCGAACCGGCGGCAGGCGCCGTCGAACATATACCGGCGCCGAAACCGGAAGTCGTTATTCGTTCCGGACGCAAGGATCCTTTGCTGAAGGCGGATTATGTATTGGAAATTCTCGGCCGGCCGGCGGTAAGGCGGTATGAGAAACCGTCCGAAGTCTGGGTTTATCCGCAGGAAGGGTGCGTTTTATTCGTTTATATGGCGGATCAGGAGGACGGATCAAAACTGGTGCGGCATATGGAAATCGGCACGCCTACCTTTAAAACCAAAGAAAAAGATTCCGTGCCGTGTCTGAAGGAAGCCGTTAAATTAAGATAATAAAAAAGCCTCCGTTCCGGGAGGCTTTTAAATTACATCTGTTCGTTAATCCAGGCGGACAACTTTGATTTTGTGATACCGCCGGAATGCGTGGCGACCGCTTCGCCGCCTTTGAACAGCATTAAAGTCGGAAGTCCGCGGACGCCCAGATTTGTCGGCGTTTCGGGGGATTCTTCGATGTTCATTTTGACGACTTTCAATTTTGTTTCGCCGATTTCTTTGGAAACTTCTTCCAAAACAGGCGACAGCTGACGGCACGGAGAGCACCATTCGGCATAAAAATCAACAAGAACAGGAAGGTCGGAGTTTTTAACTTCAGTGGCGAATTCGTTATCTTTGATTATTTTCATCGGAGCTTTCCTTTCTGTAAAAAAATATCTTGTCTATATATAGGGGCGTTTTCGGAAACGGTCAATACTCCGTTGTGTCACAGACGACAGATGTGATTTCAATCAATTTAGGGGCTTCCGTCCACAGAAGAAAGCATCTGACTTTTTTATCGGGATAGATTTTTTCCATAACGGCTTTATACGCCGCCATCTGCCGGATATAAGCGACGGGCGTTTTTTCAGCCGAATCGGGAATCGATCGCCCCGTTTTATAGTCTATCAGACGGACTTCCGTATCCGATACGGAAACGCGATCGATCTGCCCGTTGATGACGCGGTTGCCGATAACGCCGGAGACCGGGACTTCCGCCAAAGAAGGCAAAGCGAACAGCTCCGCCGTTGCGGGCGCGTTCATTAAATCAAGGACGGAGTCCGTCGTTTGTTTCTGTTCCGTTTCGGTTGCTTCCGGCATCTGCAAAGCGATAAGCCGTTGAGCTGCCGCAAGACGATCTTTTGCGGCATAGTTCGGCAGGATTTCCAGTAAAGCATGGACAAGACGCCCGCGTTTCATCGCGGCGATCCGGCCTTGAGTTAAGGGCGACAGAGGCGCGGGTTCTTCAACGTCGGGACGCGACGGCGCCAGCGGTCGGGGCGGCGTCGGTTCCGCCGGAGCCTCTTTGTCGATCCAGTCGGGCAGAGGAGCGGTTTCGCACGCGGCCGAAACCTGTTCTTTTTGTTCCGGCGGCACTTCCTGCGCCGAAGTCAGACGCAAAACAGGATCGTCAAACAAGTCTGTTTTTATTTCCTGCGCGCGGGTTTCCAGGCCGCCTTTGACCAAATCGTACCAGTTTCCTTCGGCAAGTTTCTTTTTGTCCCACCCCGTGATATAAAGCCTGTCCGCCGCGCGCGTCAAAGCGACATACAACAGACGGTTATATTCGCGTTTGTTCTTTTCTCTTTGTTTTTCGATGTCTTCGCGGATTAAATCGGTGCGCCATTCGGCTTTCGGCGACCAGAAAAACAGATCTCCGTCCATATCGTCCCTTTCTTTGATCCAGAAAGTCTTGGGCGAAAAGAACGTCATTTGCCGCGTGTCGGGCAAAAATACGACGGGCGCCTGTAATCCTTTTGCCGCGTGAACGGTCATAATACGAACGACGTCTCCGGACTGTTCGGGATCGCGTTTGATTTCGATTTCGTTTTGCCTCAGGCTGTTTAAAAAGTTTTGCAACGACGGCGGTTCGGACAAATCGTGCCGTAAAGCCAGAGATAAAAACTCGTCCAAAGCGTCCAACGCCTGTACGCCCAGACGGGAAACAAAAGCTTTCTGTTTGCCCAGCGGCCCCAGAATATAGGAATACAGTTCATAGGGGCGCATCTTGTCGACTCTGGCAAGTAAATCCTTCAGAAACAGATACGCTTTGCCAAGCGGCGTTTCAGGCTTGTCTTCATAAGTTTTCAACCGGTCGAATAAAGTCGTTTCGCCGCGTCCGTAGGCCAAAGCGAACAGGTCTTTTTCCGAAACGCCGTCAAGCGGCATATTCAACCGTTTCGCCTTTGCCAGATCTTCTTCGGACAAATCGTCAGCGGAAATTCCGCAGAGGGGAGAGCGCAGAACGGTGGCTAAAGAAAGGTCGTCCTGCGGCAGTAAAAGAACGTCTCCTAAAGCCATCAGGTCTTTGACAGCGATGTGCGACGTGATTTTTAAACGGTCGACGCCGGCGACGGAAACGCCTCTGGTTTTCAATTCGCGCGACAAATCGGCAATGAATTCATTACGGCGGCGGACTAAAATCAGAATGTCGCCCGCCCGTATCGGCCGGCCTTCGGATTCCAGTATTTCTTTTGAAGAAATCATGTCGGCGATCTTCTGTGCGATTTTTGCCGCCAGGCGCGCGGAAGACGTTTGCGAAAATACGCGTTCGACCGGTTTGGTGAACGCTTTTTCCGTATCGTTTGTTTGCGTTTTCTCTGTCGGCCACAGTTCGGTTAGTCCGGCTTGTCCTTTGCGCCAGGAAATATGCGTGACGTTCTCGTTTTCTTCCGCGACGCCGTTTCTGGCGGGCGGGTTTTGCAGAACGGAATTGACCGCGTCGATCACCGCGGGAACGGAGCGGAAGGAAATATACATCGGCACGTCATTCCATTTTTTTCCGGCCGTTTCGACTTTTTCTTTAAAGAAGCAGCGCATATTTTCGAATTCTTCCGGCACGGCGCCCTGAAAACTGAAAATCGACTGCTTTTTGTCGCCGACGGCAAATAAAGTTCTGTTCGTGTGCCGCAGACCGGAGCCTGCGAAAAATTCGTCCGCCAAAGCTTTGATGATTGCCCATTGATCGGGGCTGGTGTCCTGCGCTTCGTCAACCAGAATGTGATCGATGCCGCCGTCCAGCTTGAACAGCACCCATGCCGCCGCGTTCGATCCGTTCAGCAGGGCTTTGGTCGCGGCGATCAAATCGTCGTAGTCCATTACGCCCCGATCGTTTTTCAAAGCGGTATAGCGGCTTAAAATCGCGGAACCGATTCGGAATAACGCCAAAGACAAAGGTAAATTTTCAAGCCGTTTCAAACGCCGGAGCAATCGTTCGGCTCTGTTTGCTTCTGCGATCATTATCGGCTCCGCGGCTTTTGAATCTTTATGGGTTAAGTTTTTGGGAGATTTGATTTCTCCGTCCGCTTTTAAGAAAACTTTCAGATAAGCGTCCAGAATATCCGGTTCTCCTTCTAAAAAACGACAGATAACGGCGGCGTTGTTTCTGTCTGTATCGCAGGAAGACGACAGAATGGCCGCCGCTTGTTTTAAATCGTTTCGTCGGTCTTCGCTTAACCGGCAAAAATCCTGTTTTAAAGTATCCGTCGTGCTTCCTGCCGGTAAATCCAGTTTTTTTTCATAAGCGGCATACATTTCCGTTTCAGAGGAAAAACGGGCGGCAATCCGTTTTAAATCCGCCAGATGCGCTGTCATTTCCGTTAAGACGTCCAGAAATCCGTCTTCGGTTGTAACGTTTGTCACCGTTTCCAGATCGGTTTCGTAAAAGGGATCGCTCAGAACGGTGTTTTGCGCCTGAGCGATTAACTCTTTCGCGCCCAGTTCGTCCAGAATGTCGAATTGAGGGGAAACGTCCGCTTCCAGCGGAAAACGTTTCAGCAACGATTGGCAAAATCCGTGCAGCGTCGTGACTTTTAACCCGCCCGCCGTATCCAATAATCGGGCGAACAGGCGTCGGGCTTCGGTGATTTTTTCAGCGCCGCCCGTCAGTGTGATTAGCTCCTTTTTCAGATCATCATCGCTTTCCGAAGCCCATTTTGCCAGACGGTCGGCGATTCTGTTCGCCATTTCCGCCGCGGCCGTGCGCGTGAACGTCAGACATAAAATTTTTTCGGGCGGCGTGCCGGTCAGCAGCAAATTCAGCACGCGGTCGGACAGCACTTTGGTTTTACCTGACCCCGCAGAGGCCGCCACCCAGGCGGAAGCGTCCGGATCGGCGGCTTTGCGTTGCAAATCGTTCGGATCGATCACAGCCATCAGTCTTCCTCCCCGCGTTCGTTATCCGGATCGGCCGTCGCCCATTCGTCAAACCGCGCCAAGTGGTCGTAGTCATTGTATTTCAGGGAAACGCTGGTGTCCGGCGTTGCCAGATAAGGCGTCTTTTCATCGTCGTAAGTGTTGATTAAATCAATCAGATGCGCCAAAGTTTTTTCCGCCAAAGAATCAACTGGTTCTTTTAAAACGGAAATTTTACCGCCGTCCTGCGCGCCTTTCAGTTTCCAATATTCCAAAGCGGACGTTGTTTTGCCTTTGATTTTTTCAAAGCCGTCGCGCTGTAAAATCGCGGCTTCCAAAGGCAACTGCGGCGAATAACCGGCGACGACGGTTTTTTCTTTGGGAACTTCTCCCGTCTTATAGTCGATAATATGAACGGAGCCGTCTTTCATCGCGTCGATTCTGTCCGCGCGGCCGTACAGCCTGAATGCTCCGCCTTTAGTTTCAAACGTGAGCGCGCCTTCCTGTTCGCAGAAGATTTCGGAAATGTCGTCGACGCGTTCTTTCTGACGTTCGATAAACCATTTTAAAGCGGCGGTTAATCTCGGTTTCCAAAAAGCGGCGGCTGTTTGGGAAAAGTTCAACTCTTTGAACAATTTTTGTCCGATTTCCTGAATTTCGCTTTCCGCGCCGGCGGGCAGGGCGGAAGGATATTTTTTACAAAATTTTTCGACCGTTTTATGTACGATCGTGCCATAGTCGGCGATATTGACTTCCTGTTCCAAATCGTCAAGCTTTTTCAGCCCCAGAATATGACGCGCGTAAATCGAATAGGGATCGCGCATCAGCGTTTCAACCATTGTCACGGACAGCTTTCTGGGTCGCGCGGAAACGGGCGGCATCGGAGCCGGAGGCCTGAACGATAAAACGGCGGCGGGCGTATCGATTTTTTCTGCCCAGGCTTGCCGGTTGCCCGTTTCAAATTTCAGTCCGGAAATTGCCAGAACTGTTTCCAGCCGCATCAGCCAGCGCGACGGGACGGTCGGCGTGCCGCCTTCTTTTAAAGAACGCGTGATGATCAATTTTTTCGCGCAAAATCCCTGCGTAAAGTCGTGCGCGGAAAGGGCTATTTTTCTTTCCGGCGAAGACAGGCCGCACTGTTCCCTCATCGGGCGGGACAACCACGGATCGGCATCGGGAGTTTTCGGCCAGACGCCTTCGTTCAGGCCGCCTAAAATCAGCACATCGGGCTGAATTAAACGAGCCTCCATCGTGCCTAAAATATCCAGCCGCGTATGCATGCCGTATTTCGGGCGCACCGTCACCCCTTTAAACAAAGAGGACAGCAAAGACAGATATTCGGCGGGAGTCAGTTCTCCGATCAGAGGGGTTTGCTCTTTAAGCTCGGTCAGAAAAGCGGCGGCCGCTTCGCCCGCGTCTCCGCTCCACAGTCTTTGCGCGCCCGTCCTGTCGTGACTTTCCGCCAAACGTTCGGCGGCGTTCAGATGAGCGTCCAACAGCGTTTCAAACGGGTAAGAATCCGAAGATGTCATCAGCGCGGAAAAATTTTCCAGACGGGTTTTTAAATCGGATACAAACTCTTTCAGATCGTCCGTGACGGCGCTTCTCAAACCGTCGAAGCCGTCGCCGGGACGTTTGCCGCGCAAAGCCGTCATTTCCAGTTTTCGGACGGTTGTTCTGAACTGTGCAAAGTCCTGCCCGCCCAACGCCATCGGGTGTTTCAGACAGGCCAGCAAAGCTGCCGGTGCCCAGTTGTTTACCGCCGCTTCGCCCAATAACAAAAGGAACGCCCCCGGTTCCGTCAGCGTTAAATTCGTTCCGGCGGAATCGTCCATCGTGATTTTCCAGCGGTTCATTTCCGCGGCAACCCGTCTGGCCAAAGCGCGGTTCGGCGTAATCAGGGCGGCGGTTTTGCCGGGGGATTCCAACGTTTCGCGTAAAATCAACGCGATGGCAAGCGCTTCTTCCCTTTCGGTAGCGCAGTCGATCTTTTCAATGCCTTCAATCGCTTCTTTTGTAAAAGGCTTGATTGTCCGCCAATGATCCGTTGTTAAAGCGGGACGCATGGCTTCGCTGATCAGGCGCAGACGTTCCGTTCGCACGGGAGGCTGAGAGCCGAAAGGCAGAACGTCCGCGCGGGTAATTCCTATTTTATCCAACAGTTTTTTCAGGTTGTACTGCGGGTGAGACGGTTCGTTTTTGCAGGCGTTGAAGCTTTCTTCGTCCGCAATCGTATCCAATCCCGGCAGAATGACTTTTCCGTTTTCCATCGAAGCGATCGCGTCCAACAGTTCCGCCGTTGCGGGCTGGGAACCGGTCGAACCGGCGGCAATCACGGGAAAATCGGGCGGCGTTTCGCGCCATATTTTAGCCTGAGCTTTGAACAGACGGACGCGGCGATCGGCGGCGTCAATAACGTTTTCTTCTTTCAGAATCATTGGCCAGAACGTTACGATGATGTCCAGAAAATTTAAGATTTCCTGCCAATGTTTGGCCAGTTCGTCCGGCACAAGCTCTTTTAAGCGGTCGAACGGCATTTCCTCGATATAAGCTTCGTCCAGCAAAGAAGCGAGCGCGTCCGCCATATACAACGCTTTTTCGGCGTTATAGTCGCTTTTTTTCCGGATTAGCCGCGCCAGCAATAACCGGCGGCGCAAAGGGGAAATCGCGGCGGGCAGGTCGGGAATTTCGTTTAACAGGCACAGCCGTCCTTGCGTTTCTTCGCCTTCAATCGCGGAAAAAGGAATCAGACGGGGCAACATCAGAGGCTTTCCGCCGCTTTGACGCAGAAAGGCTTCCCGCACGGTTTTGCACGCGCGTCTGGTCGGTAAAAAAATGACTGTGCGCGCCAGTTCGGACGGCGATTCCTTATGCTGATTTAAAAGCTCTGCCGCCAATGTGTCGGCAAAGGAAAAAACGGGTGCGATGGTATAAACGTGCTTGCCCGTCATAGGTCTATTCCTTTACTCTTTTTTCCGCCAAAGCCAAAGCTTCGGGCGTGCCGACGTGATACCAGTCGCCGTCGCCGACAACCGCGGCCAGACGACCGGCTTTTTCGGCCTTGTCATAGAGAAGATTCAGCGAAAATTTGCCGTCAGGCGCATCTTTGAAAATATCGGGATTTATGATTTGCGCTCCCGCGTAAACATAAGGGGCGGAGCCTTCTTCGGGGTGACGGCGGCGCGGCCGTCCGTTTTCCAGATAATAGTCGCCTGTTCCGTCGTGGCCGAATACCCGTTCTTTCGGCCATAGAAGCAAAAGAATATCCGTTTTGTTTTCATCAAACGCCCGCGCCATGTCGGTTAGGGACGGGCGCTCCTCCGTCCATAAAGGATCCGAGTTTAAAACAAAAAACGGTTTGTCGCCTAACAGCGGCAAAGCCTTTTTGACGCCGCCGCCCGTTTCCAACGCTTCGTCTTCTTCGGAAAACGTCAGGGAAATGTCAGTCCTTGCGGATAAATCGGCTTTGATCATATCGCCCAGATAACAGACATTGACGACACCTTGCGTGATACCGTAAGCAACGATTTTATCGATGATGCGGTCAATCAATGTCCGGCCTTTGACTTTGATCAACGGCTTTGGCACCTCGTCGGTCAGGGAACGCATGCGCGTGCCCCGTCCCGCCGCCAGAACCATCGCTTTTTCTATTTGAGCAGGCATGGCGGAATCCTTCTGTAATCCGCGGGAATATTCTTGTCGAACCAGACTTTCAGTTTGCCTAAAGCGGGGTGCTCCAAAGCGCGTTCCAACAGCCGCCATAATCTGGGCAGATGCGTCAGATAGCGCGGCTTTTTATCGCGCACGCACAGGCGGACGAAAATGCCCAAGACCTTGATATGCCGTTGAGCCGCTAAGACCGCCCAGGACGCCAGAAAATCGTCTTTGTTTTTAATCTTTACGCCCAAGCCGTCTATATAGCGGTTGCGCATGTCTTCCAATAATTGCGGGTCGATGTCGCGGCGCGCGTCTTCCATTAACGACATGATGTCGTAAGTGATTGTGCCGTGCAAAGCGTCCTGGAAATCCAGCAGACCGCACGCTTTGACGCCCGGCCGGCCGTCCAGCCTCATCAGGTTGTCGACGTGATAATCTCTCAATACCAATGTTTTCGGAACGTTATTGGCAATCGGGTAAAGCTCTTCCCACAGCAGAACGAAATCGTCAACGACGTCTTTGTCGGTTTCTTTACCGAACGCCGCGGGCATGAACCAGTCGGGGAACAACATGACTTCCTTTTTCAAAGCCTCTTCGTCATAGGGGGGCAGAGCTTCGGGAATGACGTTCGCTTCGTCGCGTTTATGCAGATCTATCAGCAAATCGGTCGCCAGTTCGTAAAGTTTTCTTTCGTCTTCGCCGTTTTTCAAAAGACGCGTGTAGGTCGAATCTCCCAGATCTTCCAACAGAACAAAGCCGTTTTCTTCGTCCTGCGCGTAAACGTGCGGCGCGCTGTAGCCCAATTCTTCCAACTTTTTAGCGATTGTCAGAAACGGCCGGACATCTTCCATCGGTGGCGGAGCGTCCATTAAAACCATTGTTTCCGCACCGCGCGTCAGGCGATCGTAGTGCCTGAAAGACGCGTCCGCGGCCAGCAGTTTTCTGTCCGCATCGTCCCAATGATTTTGTTTTAAAAACGCGTTTAAAAGCTCTAAACGTTCAGACATGCTTTTATGTTCTCCATTCGTTGAATCCAATCCGCTGTATTCGCTGTGATAGTCATATTTCTTTTGTCCGGCTGATTGGCGGGGGCTTCCAGATGAATAATCAATCGGTCGCGGGGCAACAGATTATCCGCGCGTTCCGGCCATTCGATCAGCGATACGCCATCGCTTAACGCTTCTTCAAAGCCGGTTTCATAAATTTCTTCGGCCGATTTCAAACGGTATAAGTCAAAGTGCCAGACAGGCAGGTCTTTGCCGTCGCGGCGCCCGTCATATATTTGCACTAAAGTAAAGGTCGGACTCGGGACGTCTTCGTCTTCATTTGTTAAAGCGCGCACAAACGCTTTGGCAAAAACGGTTTTGCCCGCGCCCAAATCTCCGGATAAGGCGATTACGTCCCCCGTTCGCGCCTGACCGGCCAGAACAGAAGCGCTTTTTTGAACGTTTTGTTCCGATAATCCGGCCAGGACAAAAGATTTAGAACAGACCGCCAAGGAATCCCAATCCTCCGCCGCCGCTTTTCTTTTTAACTCTTCTCGGGGCGGAAAGTTTAGGCGCATCCACTTTCGTGGAGGCTCTTTGTTTCAGTTGCTGTTGCTGAGCCGCCCATTCCCACGGCATTTGGAATTTTCCGGCCCACATGCCGTTACGGCTTTCCTGCGCTTTTTGCTGATAGGGCAGGTAAATTTGCGTTACGGCGGGCAGAGCAATAGCCCAACCGGCCTCAACCATTGCGGCGCCTATATCGAAAGTACCGACCGAACAGGCCGCCATTAATTCGTTTTTGGCGTTAATGTTCATGATGCGGCAATTAACGTCGTCCCCTTTGATGAAATCTTTCAGCATACGCGCGGCAACATATCCGCAGTTATAAGTATGTCCCACGTTATCTTTACACTTTTGATCAATCAGCGGAGAAGCCAAACCGTACAAACGAATCGTATGCTGTCCCATTCTGAACACGTCGCCGCTGACGATGGACGTAATTTTTCCGGAAAGCGTTGTCGGCATTTGTTGCGGCGCGTTCTGTATTTGCTGCATCATTCCGGGCGGCAATCCGGCCAATAATTGCGGATCTAAGGGAGCCTGCGCGGTCGTATTCGTTCCCGCATGTTCCGGCGATTGTTCTTCAGCACCTTCCTGTCCTTCAGCACCTTCCTGTCCTTCGCCTTCTTCTTCGGCGCCTTCCTGTCCTTCGGCGTTTCCGGCCGCTTCCGTACCGGACATTTTTGAAGAAAGGCCAGACGTCAGATTATTGATAACGTCCGAACCGGAGACAAAGAAGATAAGAACACCGACGACGATAGCCATAATAATAAAAGTGGTCATACAGCCCAGAAAGCGCCAGAGTCCTTTTCCTAAAAAGAAAAAGCATAATATCCCGATTAAGATCGCTCCGCCGCCGACAGCCATATCCGCGCCGGATCCGCCCTGGAAGCACAAGCTCCCGATATAAGAAGCGGCTAATCCGATGATTAAAAGAGTTAAACGTAAAAACACTTTCTATCCTTTAGTTCAAACCCAACTGATACCCCATTAAAAATAAAGCAGCGGATAAAGTCAAGAATCCGCTGCTTTGTTTTTTCAAATTTTATTTTAATGAGTTCTTTCACTCCGTTCTTTCACCTGACGGGCGAGCTCTGCATTCTGAACGCGTTGTGCGGCGTTGTTGATGCGTTCCTGTGCCTGTCCTGTCCGTTCCACGGCCGGAGTATGATCTTTTTTGCTTGTCCGCCCGCTTAACAGCTCAAGTTGTTCTTTGGAGACTTTCTTACCGCTCTTGAGCAGATCTTTGTCGCTTGTTTTTTCGATGTTTTTGACTTCTTTCTGAACGTCCTGCTCTTTGTGCAGATCTTTCTTTATTTCAGTTAAGCGACTCTGCAGAGACTGACGATGCGTTCCTTTGCGTTCAAGCGGGGAAGCTCTTTCATTCGTTTTCTTGCGTGTCGTTTTGCCTTCCAACCCTTTAACATCTTCTTTATTGATTTCCTTCAAAGGATCTTTTGTGCCGACTTTTTCGACGGAATTTGCGATTCTTTCGATATCTTCGCGTGAGAGCAATCCTTCCACGCCCAATTTCTTTTCTTTCTGCAGGATTTTATTGCGGTTTTCCTGGGCTTGTCTGTCCAGTTTCGCACGTTGTTCCTGTATTTCCTGCGTTTCGTCTTTTTTCGTGGTTATGTCCGCCTGTTTTGTTTCCTTGGCGTATTCCCGATCGACCTCTTTGTACGCTTCCTGAAGAGAGTTATGCTCAATCGTATTCACGTTGCCGACGGTGTCCGCAAACGCGGTTTTTCCGGCTTCTTTAGACTGAGACCAGGCCATTTGTTCGTCCAGACTGATATATGTTCTCTCTCTCATGTTTGTTATCCTTAAGTTAGAAATCCAAAAGAATCCTCAATATATTTGTAGTATACAGGAAAGAAAAAAAGAAGAAAAGAGGTTTTGGGAAAAATCGACAAAAAAATGATAATAACGCACAAAACCTAATGAATCGGCAGGTAAATTTGCGTCTTTTTGGTTCCTTTTTTGTCCGAAACGGCCAAAGTCCCTCCGTGCATTTCGATAAAACTGCGGATCAAGGCGGACGCAAATCCGTTCTGTGAAGCAAAATTGATCGTGTCCGAGTCGTTTTTTACGTCTAAAGATTGTTCTTCAATCGTGATGACAATGTTTTTGTTTTCGGTTTGCGCGGACAAAGAAACGGCTCCATCTTTAAAGGCGGCGGTAATGGCGTTGTTCATCAGATAAAACAGGACTTGTTTCAGCCGTTTTTGATCGGCGATTAATAACGGCAGGTTATCGGGACAGGTCAATTTTAAGGTGATATTTTTATTTTTGGCCGGTTCCTGAACGATTTTCAGAATTCCGTTCAATAAAGCGTTTACATCAACGGTGTTTAATTCCAAAACGGCCGAACCTGTTTCGATTAAAGCCAAATCCGTCAGGTCATTGAATAAAATTTTTAATTCTTCGGAAGCGTCCGCAATCGTTTGCAGGAAGGCTTTTTGCTGTTTGTTCAGGCGCTGATTTTTAGAATCTGTCAGTTTTTGGGAAATTTCCGACAAAATCGACAGCTGCGGATTAATTTCCTGTCCCAGCTGTTCCAGGAAAGAAGCGCGTAGCTTTTCGGCCTGAACAGCGGTTTGTTTGAAACGGTTTAAGATCGTTTCTTTTTCTTCTATCAGGGAAGTAGTCTTTTCTTCTTCCGTAACGTCTAAAAACGAAACAAAAGTACCGCCGTCCGGCAAACCGATAGCCATAAATTCCAAAACTTTTCCGTCGGGGCGCAATATTTGAAAGTTTTCTCCGGTGTGTGAGGTAATAACGCCTAACAGCTGCTCTTTTAAAGATTCCCAATTACTTTCGTTTTCAAAGAAAGGCTTTTGTTTTTCCAAAACGTCCATGACGGATAAGGATAAGCGGTTGAAATCAGGATCTGTGATTTGCCATAAATCAAGATAAGCGGTGTTGGCCAGCCGCAGTCGTCCGTTTCTGCCGAATAACAAAATGGCTTCGCGCAGGTGGTTAACGACCGTAAACTGCGTTTCGTTTAAGACGGTCATTGAGCGTTCCATCGTTAAATGGCCGGTAACGTCTTCGTAAGTGATCAGCAGGCCGCCCAGCGGGTGCGGAGTCAGCATACGGCGCAAAGTAACGCCGGAAGGCAAATGCAAAACATCTTCTGTTGCGGAAACAAGCGAGGTGAAGTATTTGATTTCTCTTGTTTTGTAAGCGTTAAAGTCGCGGTTTTCCGGCAGGCGGCGCTTTTCGCGCATCATGTCCAGAACGTGCGAATAAGTCGGCGATCCGTCCAGTTCCTCTTCTTCCAAATTCCACAAATTCATAAAAGAAGTATTGTAAAACTGCAAACGCATTTCCGCGTCGAAAACCGCGATGGCTGTCTTTAAATGTTCCAGCACGCCGTTATGTGACGCGATGTGTTGCTGCAAGCTGTTTTGCAATTCCTGTTCCTGCGAGATGTCACGGACAAAGCCAATCGTTTTGTTTTTGGAATGTACCTGAGACGGCAAAGGAATTTCGGAAGCCTCAATCCAGCGGCGTTTGCCGTCTATGACAACAAATTCCCGCGTTTTTCTTTCTTTGCCGGCGGCTCGGGCGGCGGCGGCCAATACTTTGGCTTCGCGCGGTGATTTTTCATAAACAAGTTCACTTCCCAATAACAACGCCTGCTGAACAGAGCTGGCATGAACGGCTTTGGCGTAAGCGTCGTTACATAAAGCCAACTGCAAATCTTCGTTGCGTAGCCAAACCGGAAACGGAAAAGAGTTAAAAGCCTGATGTAGCAAAGCGTTTTCTTGTTCCAAATCCTGAGTTTTTTTCGTTAATGAAAAAAGCTTGTCCGCGGTTTCGGTCGTTTCCCGAATCCATAATATATCAATAATACTGTTGTAACGAATCGCGTGCGTTCTGAAACCGGAAACAAAAAAACGGCGCGTTTTTGATTTATTTTGCAGCTCCAGCATGAAAGGGCGTTCGTCCGTTCTCAGCGCGTTGAGTGCGGCGCTGAGCAAATCGGCGCTTTCCGGTGAAAAATGTTCCAGCAAAGCGTCGAAAGAAGAAGAGGTGCCGCTTGTTAAATCCATCATGACGGCCAGTCTGCCGGAACAATATGTGTCCCGGATAAAACCGATCGAATCGTACTGCCATAAATAATATCCGTCCGGAAAACTGCTCAGCGTTTCTTCCCGTAAGTTCAGCGTTTCTTCGGCTTTCGTTAATTTTTGTTTTGTCCGCAGCAGTAAAAAAAACGCGGAAAAGCATAGTAAGATGATGATAAAACAGCAAAATATCAGCGTCTTTGGATAAAAAAACGCCGAAATTATTATTTTTGCCAGAGCTGTGTCGAGTGTTTCCATCATGTTCATAAAATAGCGCGGCTTGCCGAAAACGGCAAAATAAAAATTCGTAAATATATTCAAAAAGTGTTTTTTGAAAAGTTTTATTTTTTTATATTGATTTTATCAAATAAAACATAGATTATTGTGAAGTATAGATTTTGCTTTATAAGGAATTTTTTCATGGTGAGAAATAAAAGGTCTTCACGTGGCAGAACTGCAGATGGTTCGCCGAACCCGATTGATGTTCATGTCGGCGCTCGGGTAAAAATGCGCCGGACTTTATTGGGAATGAGCCAGGAAAAGCTTGGAGAAGCGATCGGTCTGACATTCCAGCAGGTGCAGAAATATGAACGCGGTCTGAACCGCATCAGCGCCAGTCGTCTGTTTGATATAGGCAAAGTTTTGGAAGTGCCTATCAGCTTCTTTTTTGAAGAAATGGACGATCAGGTGGCCGAATTGTCTCCGCGCATGTTGGCCGGAGCTTCGGAATTATCGGAAGAACCCGTTTTATTTAATTATGATCCCATGACAAAGAAAGAAACTTTGGAATTGGTTCGTTGCTATTATATGATTCCGGATCGCCGTTTGGCCAAAAAGCTGTTGGATCTGATCAAGACAATGGCTTCTCCCGCCGGAGAAGAGGAACCGGAAGAATAAAAAGCATTCTTTATTCGATTCGAAATGCGGTTTTAAACTTTAAAACCGCATTTTTCTTTGCAAAAAGATCTTGAAAATTTCTGTTTTCAAAAAGCTCAATCTCCTTTATATCTGAACAGGTAATAATTTTTGGACATGAGGAGTACATTATTATGAGGAAAAATTACCTCTTTACCAGCGAATCCGTTTCCGAAGGACACCCGGACAAGGTTTGCGACAGTATTTCAGACACATTATTGGATTTGTTCTTATCCTATGATCCGCAGGCGCGTTCCGCCGTGGAAACAATGGCGTCGACGGATCGCGTGATCATCTGCGGCGAAGCCCGTTTACCTGAAGAGATCAACAAGCAGATGATGGAAGATGCCGTTCGTCGCTGTATTAAAGATATAGGCTACGAGCAAAAAGGGTTTGATTGGCAGACGGTCGATATTCAGAATTTTATTCATAAACAATCATCGGATATTGCCCGCGGTGTCGACGAAAGCGAAAATAAGGAAGAAGGCGCCGGCGATCAGGGCATTATTTTCGGCTATGCGACAAACGAAATGGAAGGAACGGAGTATTCTCCGGCAACATTGTATTTATCTCACGCCATTTTGAAGGAATTGGCGCGTCTGCGTCATGCCGGCGAAATCAAATGGTTGCGCCCCGACGCGAAAAGTCAGGTGACGCTACGCTATGAAAACGGCAAACCCGTTGATGTGGATACGGTCGTCGTTTCGACTCAGCATACGGAAGAAGTGCCGTACGAGGAAATCCGCGAAACGGTGCGCGATGTTGTCAACAAGCTTTTGCCGAACGGTTGGAAGGTGAATGACAAGAAATTTTACGTCAATCCGACAGGGCGTTTTGTGATCGGCGGTCCTGACGGCGACACGGGACTGACGGGACGCAAGATCATCGTTGACACTTACGGCGGCGCGGTTGCGCATGGCGGCGGTGCTTTTTCGGGCAAGGATCCGACGAAAGTAGACCGTTCCGCAGCGTATGCGACACGCTATCTGGCCAAAAACATTGTCGCGGCCGGATTAGCGGATAAGGCGATGATTCAGCTGGCGTACGCGATCGGCGTGGCAAAGCCGCTGGCCGTATATCTCGATACGTTCGGCACTTGCAAAGTTGACGAAGACAAGCTGGAAAAAATCCTGCCGGAAGTTATGGATTTGACGCCGCGCGGCATTCGCACGCATTTGCAGCTGAACCGTCCGATCTATCTGCCGACCTCGCGCTACGGTCATTTTGGACGTACGCCCGGTGTCGACGGCGCTTTTCCGTGGGAAAAGACTGATCTGGCGGATAAACTGAAAGCGGCTTTTTAAGGTATGGAACAAAACGGGACGACGGATTATCGGTTTTACGGACGGCGGAAAGGCAAAAAGCTGAAACCTTCGCGGGAAGTGTTGCTTGATGCTTTTTTGCCGAAAGTGCGTTTGCCGGATCTGACCGACAGACAAAACGTCGATCCGGCGTCCTGTTTTTCTTTGCCGGTTCAATCCGTTTGGCTTGAAGTCGGTTTCGGCGGCGGCGAGCATCTGGCGGAGCAGTCCCGCCGTTATCCGCAAACCGGTTTTATCGGCGCGGAAGTTTTTTTAAACGGCGTGACAAATCTTCTGACTCATCTGACGGGCATGGAACGGCGCGGCGACGTTGATGAAAACGTCGGTCTGGCGGAAGGGCGCGTCGATAATGTTCGCGTGTATGACGAAGATGTGCGCGACATTCTGCCGCGCTTTAAAGCGGGGGTTTTTGAACGGATTTATGTTCTTTTCCCCGATCCGTGGCCGAAAAGACGGCACGCGGACAGGCGTTTCATCGGACCTAAAAATCTGCCTGTTCTGGCGCGGCTGTTAAAGTCGGGCGGCGAACTGCGCGTGGCCAGCGACGATATGAACTATATCCGCTGGTCTTTGGAACATCTGATGAAGTCGCCCGATTTCGAATGGACGGCTCAGACGGCGGACGACTGGCGCAAGCCGCCGACGGATTGGGTGAACACCCGTTATGAAATGAAGGCTTTGGCCAAAGGCAAAAAGCCCGTGTATTTAATCTTTAAACGAAAGTAGGAAAATGCAGGTATCAGTCAGAGCTACGCCCGAACAGCGTGAATTTTTTATTAAAGGCGATTTTACGACGCAGGACGAAAAGCTTTTTTTTGATGTTTTCGTTCAAATCCGCTCGATGACGGAGCCTCAGCTAGCGTTTAATCTGTCACAGTGCACTTTTATTGATTCCGCGGCGATGGGCATGTTAGTCGTCGCGTGCGAGGAAGCCGCCAAACGCAATGTTTTCCGTTTGATTCATCAGGCGCCTCCGGAGCTGGAAAAAGTTTTGCGATCCGCCGGCTTTGATAAATTTTACGCTTTTCAGTAATTTTAATAAAAAAAGCTTGCCTGAACGGACAAGCTTTGCTATGTATGGAGCATACATTCTTATAGTTTCTATGAGGGTGGGCTTAAAAAGCCCGCTTTTTTTTATGGTAAGAACCGGAGGGAAAATGGCCTTAAACGAAACATTGAACGCGTTGATTGAACCGATTTGCGCCGAAATGGGCTATGATTTGGTCCGTTTGCAACTGCAGGGCGGCAATACGCGCAAAGTGTTGCAGATCATGGCGGAACGCAAAGACCGCAAAGCGATGACGGTCGAGGATTGCGCCGATTTAAGCCGCGCGATTTCTCCGGTGTTAGATGAAAAAGATCCGATCGAGGACAATTATACTTTGGAGGTCAGCTCCCCGGGAATTGACCGTCCTTTGGTAAAGTTGGACGATTTCGACCGGTTCAAAGGGTTTGAAGCAAAAGTCGAAGCGCTTTCTTTGGTCAACGGCAGGAAACGTTTTTCCGGCCGTTTGCAGGGGACAGACGGAAATGATGTCGTTATCGGATTTGAAGGCGACTGCGTCCGCATTCCCTTCGATCAGATTGCGAAAGCGAAGCTGGTCTTGACGGACGAGCTTTTAGCGGCTTTTTCTTCGCAGGACGATGAGGAATAAAAGGAAAAAAACTGATGGAAAATACGGCAGCTTTACCGCGTCCCGAACTGTTACAGGTGGCAGACGCGGTCGCCCGCGACAAGGGCATTGACAGAGACGAAGTTCTGGGCGCTATGGAATTTGCCATTCAAAAGGCAGGACGTTCCAAATACGGTCAGGAACACGACATTCGCGCGACGATCAGCCGCAAAGACGGCGCAATTACGATGGCGCGTTATATCGAAGTTGTTCCCGATGACGCGGAAATCGAAAACGAAGCCGCGCAAATCACGGAATCAAAAGCGCGTAAAAAGGACAGCTCTCTGAAAGCCGGCGATTTTATTATTGATCCTCTGCCGCCGATCGATTTCGGCCGCATCGCGGCGCAGACGGCCAAGCAGGTAATCGTGCAGAAAGTCCGCGACGCCGAACGCATTCGTCAATATAATGAATACAAAGATAAAATCGGCGAAATCATCAACGGCGTTGTCAAACGTGTCGAAACAGGCAACATTATCGTTGATATGGGACGTGCGGAAGCCGTGCTTCGTTGGGACGAACTGATTCCCCGCGAACAGTTCCATAACGGCGACAGAATTCGGGCTTATTTAATGGACGTTCGGCAGGAACCCAGAGGTCCGCAGATCTTCTTGTCCCGCACACACCCTCAGTTTATGGCCAAGCTGTTTACGCAGGAAGTGCCGGAAATTTATGACGGCGTGATCGAGATCAAGGCGGTTGCGCGCGATCCGGGATCCAGAGCCAAAATGGCGGTCGTCGCTTCCGATTCTTCAATTGATCCGGTCGGCGCGTGCGTCGGTATGCGCGGTGTGCGCGTTCAGGCGGTCGTAACGGAATTGCAGGGTGAAAAAGTAGATATTATTCAATGGTCGCCCGATCCGGCGGTCTTTATCGTGAACGCTCTGGCTCCGGCGGAAGTGGTCAAAGTCGTTTTGGACGAAGAGGATCACAGAATCGAAGTCGTCGTTCCCGACGATCAGTTGTCATTGGCGATCGGTCGCCGCGGTCAGAATGTGCGCCTGGCGTCTCAGCTGACCGGCTGGTACATCGATATTCTGACCGAAGCCGAAGAATCCGAACGTCGCCAGAGCGAAGTCAAAGTCCGCACGCAGTTGTTTATGGACGCTTTGGACGTGGACGACGTCATCGCTCATTTGCTGGTGGCGGAAGGATTTACTTCGGTCGGCGAAGTCGCTTTTGTGCCGTTGGCGGAAATTTCTTCTATAGAAGGATTTGACGAAGACATCGCGACGGAACTGCAAAACCGCGCTAAAGCCTATGTTGATAAACAGAATGCCGAATTCGCCGTTCGCAGCAAGGAATTGGGCGTTGATGCCAGCCTGATCGGCTTTGAAGGGTTGGAGCAGGGCATGATCGTCAAAATGGCTGAAAAAGGCGTCAAAACGCTGGACGATTTCGCCGATTTGGCCAGTGACGAACTGCTGGAAATCCTGGGCGAAAACGTAATGACGGCACATGATGCAGACGCTTTGATTATGAAAGCGCGCGAAAAATTAGGTTGGTTTGCTGATGACGGCAAAGAAGCCTAAAAAACAAAAAAAATGCTGGCGGGGGAGACCTTCCCCCGACGGCTTGTCCCGTAAACACGAAGACACGGTTAGGCGCTGCATCGTCACGCAGGAAACGTTGCCGATGGAAAGTTTGATCCGTTTTGGTGTTGCTCCGGACGGCGCTCTGGTTCCCGATTTGGCGCATAAACTGCCGGGACGCGGAATTTGGGTGAAGGCGGACAGGGAAATCGTCGAAACGGCTTGTCAAAAGAACTTGTTTACAAAAGCTGCCAGACGGAAAGTAACTTGTCCGGAAAATATGGACGGACTGATAAACAATCTGTTCGTCAAACGATTGCAAAGCCTGTTGGGCGTGGCTAAAAAGGCCGGCCTGGTCGTCGCGGGTTTTGAAAAGGTCGCCGAAGCGTTGCGCAAAGGGCAGGTCGTCTGCCTGATCGAAGCAACCGATGCGGCCGAAGACGGCAAAGAAAAACTGAACCGTTTGAATGACGGGCTTCCCGTCATTCAGGTTTTAACGGCCGATCAGGCGGCGCAGGCTCTGGGAACGGGGACTTGCGTGCATGCGGCAATGAAATCCGGCGGCGTCAGTGATTTATTTGTTGCGGAAGCAAGGCGTTTTGCGGCATATTGCAAAACTGAACTCTTTTAAGGTGTAAAAAGGCTGATTGATTTATGACAGACTCGAACGATAAAAAAGCGAAAACATTAACCCTTTCTTTGAAGAAAACGGTCGATGTGGGACATGTGCATCAAAACACAGCGGGCGGACGATCCAGACCCGTGCAGGTTGAAGTGCGCAAAAAACGTTCTTTCGTGACGGACGCGCAGGGCAATATTCAGGGCGTAAAGGAAGCCGATACAAGCTCTGTCGAAGTCTTGGACAGTGAAAAAGCCCGTCGGCTGAAAGTGCTGAAAGACGCGATTAAAGAGGACGAGGAAAATCGTATCAAGGCCGAAGAAGAAGCTAAACTCCGCGCCATCGAAGAAGAAAAACGCAAAGCCGAAGAAGCCGAACGCAAACGCCTTGAAGCCGAAGAAGCTAAAAAACAGTCTGTCGAAAAGCCTGTCGAAAAACCGGTCGTCGCTCCCGTCAAAAAAGAAGAGCGCAAGAAACCTGCGGATAAGCGTCCGGCTCCCGTTCAGCATCAACAACCCGCTTTAACGCCGGAGGACGCCGAAGCCGCTGAAAACCACCGCCTGAAAACCAGTTATAAACGGCGCGAATTCCATGATGACGAAATGCGCGGCAATCATTCCAGACGAGGAAACGGCGGCGAAGACAAATGGCGCGGCGGCCGCATGAATATGTCGGCTTTGATGCGCGGCGACGATGACGAAGGACGCGGACGTTCTCTGGCGTCCATCAAGCGCGCCCGCGAAAAAGAACGCCAGAAAATGGCAGGGCCGGCCAAGCCTGCGGAAAAAGTTTACCGCGAAGTCATCATTCCCGAAACGATTACCGTTCAGGAATTGGCTTCCCGTATGTCCGAACGCGGCGCCGACGTCGTTAAACAGTTAATGAAAATGGGCGTAATGGCGACGATTACGCAAACGATTGACGCGGACATCGCGCAAATCATCGTTGAAGAAATGGGACACAAGGCCAAACGCGTCAACGAATCCGATGTTGAAGACAATCTGCGCGACGCGCCCGACGCCGACGAAGACAAGTTGCCCCGTCCGCCCGTTGTGACGGTTATGGGACACGTTGACCACGGCAAAACGTCTTTGCTGGACAACCTGCGTTCGACCGACGTCGCGGCGCACGAAGCCGGTGGCATCACGCAGCACATCGGCGCGTATCAGATTACTTTGGAAAACGGTCAGAAAGTGACATTCATCGACACGCCGGGGCACGCCGCCTTTACGGAAATGCGCGCCCGCGGGGCAAAGGTGACGGATATTGTCGTTCTGGTCGTCGCGGCGAACGACGGTATCATGCCGCAGACGATTGAAGCGATTACGCACGCGAAAGCGGCGGGCGTTCCGATTGTTGTCGCGATCAACAAAATCGACGTTCCGGGGGCAAATCCGGAAAAGGTTCGCACGGATTTATTGTCGCACGAAGTCGTTGTCGAAAGCATGGGCGGCGACGTGTTGTCGGTGGAGGTTTCCGCCAAGAAACGCATCAATCTGGACAAGTTGGTCGAAGCGATTTTGTTGCAGGCTGAAATTCTGGATTTAAAAGCTAATCCGAACCACACAGCCGAAGGCGCGATCATCGAAGCCAAAATGGAAAAGGGACGCGGTTCCGTCGCGACCGTTCTGGTTCAGCGCGGGACTTTGCATCAGGGTGATATTTTTGTCGCCGGCAAAGACTGGGGACGCGTGCGCGCGATGGTGGACGAACGCGGTCAGCGCGTGACCGAAGCGGGGCCGTCTTTCCCCGTTGAAGTGCTGGGCTTCCAGTCCACGCCGTCCGCCGGTGATGACTTTATCGTCGTCAATGACGAGGATCGCGCCCGCGAAGTCGCCGCTTACCGTCAGCGCAAGGAACGCGAAGCTTTGCAGGTGCGTTCGACGCGTTCGGCGATGGAACAGATGTTTGACAAGATCAAGTCCGGCGAAGCCAAAGAATTGCCGATTGTGATTAAGGCCGACGTTCAGGGCTCCGTTGAAGCGCTGACGGCGACTTTGAACAAGATTTCCACGGACAAGGCCAAAGTCCGCATTCTGCATGCGGCAGTCGGTGCGATCAACGAATCCGACGTTACTTTGGCCAAGGCTTCCAGCGCTTTGATTATCGGCTTTAACGTCCGCGCGAACACGTTGGCGCGTACGGCGGCAAAGCGCGACGGTATCGAAATCCGTTATCATTCCATTATTTATAATGTGGCTGATGACGTTCACGCCGCTCTGGAAGGCATGCTGGCGCCCGAACTGCACGAAAAGATTCTGGGCTATGCGAAAATCCGTCAGGTTTACAATATTTCCAAAGTGGGCAAAGTAGCCGGCTGTATGGTCAAGGAAGGCCTGATGAAGCGCGGCGCCCATGTCCGTTTGTTGAGGTCGAATGTTGTGTACCACGATGGTATGATGGCACAGCTGAAACGCTTCAAGGACGACGTCAAGGAAGTCCGCGAAGGGTTCGAATGCGGCATGAGCTTTGAAAACTTCAACGACATTCAGGTCGATGACACGGTCGAATGTTACGAAATCGAAGAAGTTGCCGCCAAGCTCGAGGAAGTGCAATTATAAGAATTAAGGAGGACGGCTTATGCGTTCTGATCCCAGACCCGTGACACAGCGTCAGCTGCGCGTCGCGGAACAGATACGGCATATTTTGGCGGATTGTTTTCAGCGCGGCGACGTGCCGAAAGACTTTTTGGGTTGTCCGCCCGTTTCCGTGATGGAAGTTAAGGTGTCGCCTGATTTTTCGTACTGCAAGGCGTATATCTCCGTTTTGTCGATCGAGCCGAATTCAGCGGAAGAACTGGCTAAAGCGCTGAATAAGCAGTCCGGCTTTTTCCGCAGGATTCTGGGAACTAAAATCCGCCTGCGCCTGACGCCGGAAATCCGCTTTTTCGCGGACGGCGCGCAGTCGGAAGCCGATAAAATCGACGCTTTGCTGGCTTCCGAAAAGGTGCAAAGAGACTTGATTCCTTCCGAACCGACGGAGGAAGACGGAACAAATGATTAAAGCCGTTTTTTTCGATATAGACGGTACGCTTGTCCCTCATGCCGCTTACGGAATGCCCGATTCGACCAGACAGGCATTGGAAGCGGTGCGGCAGAAAGGCATTAAACTGTTTTTATCGACGGGGCGATCTCCCAACGGTATCGGGTTTTTGGAAAAAGAGTTTGATTTCGACGGGGTGATTTCCTTTAACGGTCAATATTGTTTTGATCGCTCGGGCGTTTTGCGTCAGGATCCGTTGCCTGCTGAAGAAGTGTTATCCGTTTTGCCTTATTTGGAAGAAAAGCAAATCTCCGCCAATTTTGAAACGCTTGAGGGCGACGGATTTAATTTTATTAATGATCGTGTGCTTGATTTTGCCCGGCGCTTTCATGTTGTTGAAAAGGAATTGCGAGTCGTCGACATAGCTTCTGCCGAACGGACGGTTTATCATATGTTGCTTTTCGTTACGAGTCAGGAAGAGGAAGACGTGATGCGGCGCTTGCCTCATTGTAAAGCGTTGCGTTGGTGTTCGGATTTTGTCAACGTAATCAATCGGGACGGCGGGAAATCTGTCGGGATTTCCGCTTTTTGCCAAAAATACGGCTTTGAGCGCGAAGAAATCATGGCGTTCGGCGACGGCGGCAACGATGTGGATATGCTGGAATATGCCGGTATTGGCGTCGCGATGGGCAATGCGGAAACGGAAACCAAAGCCGCCGCTGATTATGTCACGACAGCCGTTGACGATAACGGCATTTACAACGCATTAAAGCATTTTGAAGTGATTTAAAGCTTTTAAGATAAATCAAAAAATCATTTAAAACTTTGATTTGATTAATATTGATAATACAGCATAGTAATCCCATACTTTCCTTTTGATGAAACAGTTTCTTCAATCAAAGTTTTATCCGAATACGGCAAGGGCCAAGAAATCGCTTTTTTTCTGATGATGTTTTGTTTTTCAAAATTTTCATTCTCTGAATAAAGTATACTTGTAGGCATTTTTTGTTTCGGACGTAAGTTTAGATAAGGAAAATTTTTTGATTTTGAAAAGTATCGAACCTTATTATCTATTGAAAAAATAAAAGCAATAGGAATTTTTGAAAGTCGTGAAACTGTATGAATTATAGCTTCGGTACTTACACTGAATTTTTCTGCCATTTCTAAAATAAATTTTAGGTCAAGCAATGGTGTTGAATTTATGTGTTTTAGAACGAATTTGTCAGGCATTAATATATATGATGCGAATAAATTAGCTTCTTTTTCTTTTTCATGGTTAGTAAAAGAAAGTTGTTTAGCTTCACAGTTGAAGTTTTGTTTATGCTTTGGATTAAGATAATGTCCTAATTCGTGAGCAATTGTGAACCGCTCGCGTCCGGGGCAGTCAGTATGTTCTTTGTATGTTATAACGCCAGATGTTTTTTCTTCGTTCGCCAGTAAAGCTCCTTCAAAATCGATATCTTTTTCCGAAAAGATTTCTTTTATTCCAGCCGCTTTTGCTATTTCCCGAATAGGAACCGGAATATGAATATGAGGATTTTGGCGAAAAATCTCCTCAGCAATTTTCAAAGGATCAACTATGTTTGTAAAATTTGCTAAATTAATTTGAATAGTCATTCTTTTTTTGTTTCTTCAGTGCGTTCTGTTTCGCTTTCTTTTAAGAATTTAGCCATTTTTTTTAGAACCTCTAAGCTTTTTGGCGATAGATTTTCAAATTCGCGTCCGTAAGCTTGAATTGAAGAGGCGTTTTCATTTCCAACAAGAGAATCAATAGAAATTTTAAAATGATTGGCAAGTTTTTGAAGAATGGATAAAGAAGGATTTTTACTTCTGTTTTTTTCCATTTCCCATAAGTGGGCTTTTGTTATTCCGATAGAATCGGCTAATTCTTGCAAACTCTCGTTGTGTTCCACTCTGAGTTGCGTGATTTTTTCTCCCAATGTCAATGCAGTTTCCTCCGTTTGTTAAATGTATGTATATTTTAATACGATCGTTCAGTCAACAATACTTTTTGTCTTGATTCTATAAAAAAGATTTTGTATATTTATATCTGATAGAAGTATGTCTTCTTTTGTACTATCGATGAAATAAGGAGGAAAAAAATGATAGTGTTAAACGAATGGACTGAAAGTATGAAATTGGCTGTGTGGCAAAAAGGTATGCCTGTTTATGGATATGACCCGAAAGAATACAGAAAAGATGTTGCCGGAGCTTGGATGCGCTTCAGCGATTATGGAAATCGTTTGTCCAAGCTTGGTTGGGAAGTGGATCATGTTATTCCGGAAGCAAAAGGGGGAAACGATGATATAAAAAATTTGGAACCATTACAGTGGGAAAATAACTTAGTTAAATCAGATAAGTATCCTTTTTGGAACTATAAAGTTACGTCAGATGGTAACAAAAATATAGATAGATATTAGCTCGCTAAAGCAAGATTGTTTTTGATGTTATAAATTAAAAAAGCCTCCCGAGAGAGGCTTTTTCTTTAACCGGCGGTCGAAACGACTTTGTTCGCGGCGTCGATTTCGTCGGACGCGTTTTTAATCAAATTGCTTAAACGGTCCGCTTTCAGTCCCGTTAACGCGGATAAAGAAGTCAGATGTTCTTTGTCCCCGACTTTCAAAGCCGAATAATTAAACAGAACAAATCTGCGGATTTCGGATATTTTCCGCGACTGTTCCGCTTCGGCTTTCGTCATGTCTTTCTTGTCCATTTCCACATAAACGGCATCGGGGGAATATTTCCAGACACCGCCTGAAACAAAATCCGTCGTCCAGCTGTAAACGAATGAAAGATTGATAATGGTAATCGGATTCCATTGTGATTTCAGAACGAAAACTGTGTCGTTGTATCCGTCTTTTTTCAGTATGATATTGATATTGGTGTTGCTTCTGTTCAACTCGACGGCGCAAGGCGTTGAACACATCGGCATACCGTTGACGTAGACTTTCGCTTCGGGAACATTGGTGTTGACGGTAACGGTTTGTTGCGTTCCCGAAAAAACGGTGCCGCAGCCCGACAGCAACAAAAGGGCGATAACTGCTTGAAATTTTTTCATGATTTCTCCTGAGTAAAAGTAAAACCGCCTGATGAAAGGCGGTCGGGAGCTGAAAAAATCGCAAGCAATTACAAGAACGACCCTCTGTGCATTACTGCACAAAGACTCCCGACCCTTGTATTATGTCAGGAATGAAAGCCCTTTGCGCCATAGCACAAAGGGTCAGAAATGTAATCACTTTGAAGAGTTTTTTCAGGACTCCGCCCCTTTTCAGGCACTTGACATACGTTGCCGCATATCCGAAAAAATAATGACAGATAAAAAAATGAATGTAAATAATAAATACAAAAGTACAGCGGAAAGGAAAAGCATGAGCAGAAAACGCAAAGGGGAGCCGGTCAGCGGCTGGGTGATTTTGGACAAGCCGGCGGGGCTCGGCTCGACGGCCGCCGTGTCGATCGTCCGTCGTTTGTTCAACGCGCAGAAAGCCGGTCACGCCGGCACGCTCGATCCCGCCGCCTCGGGCGTTCTGCCGATCGCTTTGGGCGAGGCGACAAAGACGATTCCTTATGTGACGGACGGAGAAAAAACGTACGCTTTCACCGTCAGATTCGGACAGGCGACCGACACCGACGACGCGGAAGGGGAAATCATCGCCGAAACCGACGTTTTGCCGGACAAAAATGCAATCTTAAAAATTCTGCCGTCTTTTACCGGCGAAATCGAGCAGGTGCCTCCGAAATATTCCGCCGTGCACATTAACGGACAGCGGGCCTACGATCTGGCGCGTCAAAAACGGGAAGTCGAATTGAAACCGCGTCGGATTCGGATTGATAATTTACGGCTGACAGAACCGTTCGATCCTCTGAACGCCCGTTTTGAAGTCGATTGCGGCAAAGGAACGTATGTGCGGTCTTTGGCGCGGGATATAGCCGAAAAGCTATGTTCTTTGGGGCATGTGACCTCTTTGCGCAGGTTGCGGTGCGCAAAATTTTTTATCGAAAGTGCTTTTTCGCTGGAATATCTTAAATCATTAGAGCATAGTTCTATTTGGACAGAAGTGCTTTTGCCCGTTGAAACCGTGCTAGACGACATCCCTGCACTGGCTCTCACACAGGCACAGGCCGCAAAGCTGTCAAACGGCAACTTTCTGCCGGCGGGCGATTTTAAAACCGTTCCGGCGGCTGGCGTTTTTCAAGCCAGACTTGACGGCCGTCTGATTGCTTTGGTCCGCGCGCAGGACGGAATGATCCGCCCCGTGCGTTTGATTAACCGATAACTCTTATTATGGGAGAATACGATGTCGATTACAGCAGAACGTAAACAGGAATTGATTAAAGAATTCGCGATTAAGGAAGGCGATACCGGTTCACCGGAAGTTCAGGTCGCCATTTTGTCCGAACGCATCAAAAATCTGACGGAACACTTAAAGGATCATGACAAGGATTTCCATTCCCGCCGTGGTCTGTTGATTATGGTCGGTCAACGCCGCCGTCTGTTGGATTACCTGAAAGGGAAAGATTCTTCCCGTTACGAAAGCTTGATTACCCGTTTGGGACTGCGCCGCTAAAGCGCAATGAGATTTCCGTGAAGCCCCTTCTTTTAAGGTTAAAAGAGGGGCTTCATTGGAAAAGAATGTTTGTTTGTTGGCTCTTTTTGAATGGTCAAAAAGAGGTTGGAGAAGAAAGTAAGTATAATGTCTATGTTTAATGTATTCCGCAGGGAAATTGAATGGGGCGGTCGTCCGCTGTCTATTGAAACCGGAAAGATCGGCCGTCAGGCGGACGCTTCCGTAATTGTAACGTATGGTGAAACAGTTGTGCATTGCGCTGTGTGCGCTGCCAAAACCGTTCCCGAAGGAATGGAAGAAGATTTTTTGCCGCTGACAGTGAATTATCAGGAAAAAGCTTATGCGGCGGGTCGTATTCCCGGCGGATTTTTCCGTCGTGAAGGACGTCCGGCCGAACACGAAATTTTAGCGGCGCGTCTGATCGATCGTCCGATCCGTCCGCTGTTTGCAAAAGGTTATTGCAATGATACGCAGGTGACATGCACGGTGCTGTGTCACGATATGGAAAACGATCCCGACATCGTTTCGATGATTTCCGCTTCCGCGGCTTTGGCTCTGTCCGGTCTGCCGTTTTTAGGGCCTATCGGCGCCGCGCGCATCGGATACAGGGACGGCGAATATATTTTGAACCCGACGGTTTCCGAACGCGGCTCTTCCGATTTGGATCTGGTCGTCGCCGGTACGTCGCAGGGCGTTTTGATGGTTGAATCCGAAGCGCATGAATTGCCCGAAGACGTGATGTTGGGCGCCGTGATGTTCGGTCATGAAAAAATGCAGGCCGTCATCGACATGATCAACGGTCTGAAGGCCGAGGCGGGCAAAGAACCGTGGCCGATGCCGGAACCGGCTCCCGAATATCAGGTCGTTTATGACAAGTTTATGGAATCTTACGGCGATGAACTGCGCGAAGCTTACAAGATTACGGATAAGTTAGAACGTCAGAACGCCGTTGCCGACATTCGCGAAGCCGCAAAAATCAGCGTGGCCGAAAACGAAGCCGAAGCCGCCGTTGCTGCCCGCGTGTTCCACGAAATGGAATATCACACGGTGCGTGACGCAATTTTGGAAACGGGTATCCGCATTGACGGTCGCGATACAAAAACGGTCCGTCCGATTACCGCTGAAGTCGCCGTGTTGCCGCGCGCTCACGGTTCCGCTTTGTTTACCCGCGGCGAAACGCAAGCTCTGGTCGTTGCCACGTTGGGAACGGATCAGGACGAACAGATCGTCGACGCTCTGACCGGCGAATATCGTCAGCCGTTCATGTTGCACTATAACTTCCCGCCGTATTCCGTCGGCGAAACGGGACGCATCGGTTCTCCCGGCCGTCGCGAAATCGGTCACGGAAAGCTGGCTTGGCGCGCGATTCACCCGATGTTGCCGTCCAAGGAAGAATTCCCGTATTCGATTCGCGTTGTTTCCGAAATTATGGAATCGAACGGTTCGTCTTCCATGGCGACGGTTTGCGGTTCCTGTCTGGCGTTGATGGACGCGGGCGTTCCGATGAAAGCGCCTGTCGCCGGTATCGCGATGGGGTTGATCAAGGAAGAGGACGGCCGCTTTGCCGTTCTGACCGACATTCTGGGCGATGAAGACCATCTGGGCGACATGGACTTTAAAGTGGCCGGTACGAAAGACGGCGTGACTTCTTTGCAGATGGACATCAAAATCACGTCCATTACAAAAGAAATCATGGAAATCGCTTTGAAGCAGGCAAAAGAAGGTCGTCTGCACATCTTGGGCAAGATGGCGGAAGCCATTGAAGCGCCGCGTGACGCCGTTTCCGAAAACGCGCCGCGCATTACGACTTTGCAGATTAATAAAGACAAGATCCGCGACGTGATCGGCACGGGCGGCAAAGTGATTCGCGAGATCACGGAATCTACCGGTTGCAAGATCGATATCGACGAATCCGGCCTGATCAAGATCGCTTCGTTCTCTGAAGCGTCCGGACAGGCGGCGTTGAACTGGATCAAAGGCATCGTTTCCGAACCGGAAGTCGGCGAAATCTACGACGGTAAAGTCGTGAAAGTCGTCGAGTTCGGCGCTTTCGTCAATTTCCTGGGCGCAAAAGACGGCTTGGTTCACATTTCCGAACTGGCGCCGAAACGCGTGGGCAAAGTCACTGACGTCGTCAACGAAGGCGACACCGTGAAGGTCAAATGCATCGGCATCGACAATCGCGGCAAGGTCAAATTGTCCATGAAGCGGGTTAATCAGGAAACGGGTGAAGATCTGGATAATCAGGAACAGCCCGCCGAACAATCCGAACAAGCGGAATAATTTTTAAGAAGGAGCGTTTTGCCGTGAAATCTTTAAAATCACTGCTTATTTCCGGACGCGAAGTCCTGCCTTTGGTTGAAGGCGGAAAAGGCGTGGCCGTCAGCACCTGCAAAACGGCGGGAGCCTGGGCGGCGGAAAACGCCGTCGGAACCATTTCGGGCGTTTTGCCGGACGTCGTTGATGAAAACGGGGAAGTGATCCCGATGGACATCAAATCGAAGACGCGCCGCGAACGTTTTGAGGAACAAGTCCGTCATTCGATTGAAGGGATTATTTCTCAGGCGAAAATCGCGCACGAAATCGCAAGCGGTAAAGGACGCATTCATATCAACGTCCTTTGGGAACAGGGCGGAGCTCAGCAGATTATTAAGGAAGCTCTGGCTGGTGCTCAGGGCTTGATTGACGGCGTGACCTGCGGTGCGGGAATGCCCTATAAGCTGGCGGAAATCGCTTCTTCTTTTAAAACATTCTACTATCCGATTGTGTCGTCCGGACGGGCGTTCAAGGCTTTGTGGGCGCGCGCTTACAAGTCTTACGCCGAATTTCTGGGCGGCGTCGTGTATGAAGATCCGTGGAAAGCGGGCGGTCATATCGGATTGTCCAACAGCGACGATCCGAACGTGCCGCAGAATCCTTACGAACGCATTGTCGAACTGCGCCGGTCGATGACGGCGGTCGGTTTGGAAAACACGCCGATCATTATTGCCGGCGGCGTTTGGTATCTGCGCGAATTTGAAGATTATATCGATAATCCCGAAATCGGGCCGGCGGCGTTTCAGATTGGAACGCGCGCTTTGCTGACAAGAGAAAGCCCCGTGGCCAAAAGCTGGCAGAAAGCGTTGCTCTCTTTGAAAAAAGGCGATATTTCTTTGCAGCGTTTTTCACCGACGGGCTTTATGTCCTCGGCGATCAAGAATCGTTTTCTGACGAATCTGTTTGACCGTTCCGCAACGGCCATGCCGTACAAGGAAGCGCCGGAAGGGGATTTCCAAACTCCGGTTACGGTCGGCACGAACAAAGTCTATATCACGGCGGCCGATCAGGAACGCGCAAACGGCTATATCGGCGCGGGGCGGACGGTTCCGCAGCGCACGAACGACGGTCAAATCGTTTTCATTACGCCGAAGGAATTGGAAACTATTCAGAAAAACCGCGGCAAATGTCTGGGGTGCATTTCCTACTGTCTGTTTTCGGGATTCTGCCAGTCGGCGGAAAATCTGTCGACGGGCAAGATTCCCGATCCGCGGTATTTCTGCATCGGGGACACGCTGTGCAAGTCTGCGCATGGTGCTCCGGCGGAAGACGAATTGATTTTTGTCGGAGATAACGCGACGCGCTTCTCCACCGATCCGTTGTTCAAGGACGGGTATCTGCCGACCGTGAAGGAGCTGATTGCCCGTTTGCTGACGGGAGAATAAAGAAAGGGAGCCGGAGGCTCCCTTTTTTAATACCTGAGAAACAAGAGTTACCGGCTATTGTTCTTCGCCAGCATTTGCGGCGTGATTTTTCCGGTGATTTTATAAGCTTTTTTAAATTCTTCCTTTTGCACCATACGAAAATGCAGGCGTTTCTTTTTATCAACTTCTTTGATGACATAGGCGCCGCCTTTATCGGCGACTTGCGGAGAAGCGGCCGGTCCCTGAATGGAAACGCCTTCCGCGACATAAAGGGCGTTAACGGGAACTTGTTTCTTTTCGAACACGACCATTTTTCCGGACTGAATTTCTTCCGGTTTGGGGGCGTCTTTCAAATTTGAAACGAATTGTGTGTCGGTGTTCCATAAATCGGCTTTTCCGGAATCGGTGACGACTTTTTCTTTAATAAATCTAATAAAGCCTTGTATTCCTTCCGCCGTTTTCAACGCGTCCGGATTCTTTTCCAGATACTTTGCTATTTTTTCCTGACGGCCGGGACCGTCATAAAGAATTAAACAACCGTCTTTTTGCTTTATGAACTGCATAGAGTTGTCTTTCGGATTGAAAAATGTCAGTCCTGTGTCTTTTTTGGTTTTTCCGTCCCAATCCGTATATTCGCATTCTTTGGCGCCGCTGAATCCGAAAACGGGAATGATAATCCGTTTTAATTCGCTGGGCGTTACTTCCAAAGTCTGCTCGGTGTAGAAGCGTTCAATGAGTTCGTTTGTGGTAACTCTGTTTGTTTTAGCCATGGCTTTACCCCCTTATAATTATAATATTTTTAGCATATTTTTTCTTTGTTTTAAACAGATTTCGAAAAAGGGGAATACGCTCTTTCGGCTTTATTCAAACGCTTCGTTCGGATAAACGCCCCAAAGCATTTTTTTTGGCGCCCAGCCTTGAAAATGGCCGAATTCGACCTTGCATAAAGACGTGTTTTTCGGGCAGGACATCAAACGGCCGATCGCTCCGTTTTCAATTTTAGCCAAAGGCAGAGCTTCCATATTGGCAGCGCGCAGCAGAAAGCAGTCCTGTATGACGCGAACCGTTCGCCGTCCGGATAACATCGGCTGATATATCCACCCTTCTTTGCCGTTGAAATCTTTTGTTTTGCGCCAGTTTTCAAATTCGGCGGTAATCTCGACGGGCAAATCGCTTTTTAAATACACCCATTCGACCGGATAGCGAAAGCCTGGGCCGGTGCGCAGGTTGACCTGATGCGAGCGCAAAGATACAAAGCGCGGAAGAGGCAATCCGGTTTGCGCCTGCGCGGGAAAACAAGTTAAAAAAGTCAGCAGAAATAAAAGAAGCAACATAACTAAACACCTGTCGATCCGAAACCGCCCGTTCCGCGCTGAGTTGCGCTTAACCGGTTGATTTCATGCCACTCGGCCTGGATAACCGGCGCGATAACCATTTGAGCGATTCTCATGCCGCGTTTAAGCAGAAACACTTTTTCGCCGGCATTATATAAAACGACGAAGATTTCGCCGCGATAATCGGCGTCAATCGTTCCCGGCGAATTCAAAACGATGATCCCGTCCGTCAGAGCCAGTCCCGATCTGGATCGGATTTGCGCTTCATATCCGAAAGGCAAAGCCATGCTCAGTCCTGTGGGAATTTTTTCCCATGTTCCCGGCGCCAGCGTCAGATGATCCGGAATGGCGGCGTATAGATCCATTCCCGCGGAATTTTCCGTCGCGTAAGAGGGTAAAGGCAAATCACGGGTGTCGGGATTTTGAAAAACGGATATTGATACTTTTTTCATATTTTAAACTTCCATTTTTATGGATTTTTGGTGTAAAAGATTCTATAAAGTATAAAACAAAATTCTTAACGTAATCTTGCGATGAATAGGGGTAATACATTGTTGCGTAACGTTATAGCAGGCCTGATTCTGTCTTTTTGCAGTGTATCACAAGTATTTGCTTTCGGATTAACGGTAGATCAGATGTATCGCAATTTGGTCGGAACGGAACAAAGCGTTAAACAAACGTCTTCAAAAGAGCCGATGCTGTCTTTTAAAAAGGTTGATTCCAAACCGGAAGCGATTTGGCAGGAAAGAAATGCTCATTTTGAAAAAAGAACGCAGAAACCGGCCGAATTTGAAACGGAAAATCAGTGGAGCGATATCGTCATAGCGGTTAAGAAAGGTAAGGTTTCTCCGTTTGATTTGGCTGAAATCCGCCGCTTGTCCGAACATGAAAACGCCGAAGCGATCGAATTATTGGCATGGATGTATGCGACGGGAACCGGATTACGTCAGGATTTGCAGAAGTCCTATACGTATTATTTACAGGCGGCGCATATGGGCGTGCCGTCCGCTTATGATAATGTGCGTGCCGTCTATCGGGCAATGAGCCCCGATCAAAGAGCGTCTCTGCCTTCTTTTCAATAGACGTTAAGCAACAGTCCAATCAAAGCGCCGAGAGCCGCAAATAACAATAAAAGCGGCAAAATTCGGCGCTTTTTTCGTTGAAATTGCGAAGCGACAGTCTGTTTCGAAAGAATTTCCGATAACTTTTCCGCGTCTTTTTGAAAAGCAGGCGGTTTTCTGCTCTGTACGGTCAATCGTTCTTCCTGATGCGGAGTAAACGAAAAAGCCTGACGGAATTGCGCGGCCGTTTCCTGCAAATTCGAACGGATATTCTTTCCGCTTAACAAAAAATCTGAAAAATCCGTCGCGGCTGCCGTCCAGAAGTCCTGATTGAAACAAAGTTCCTGCCGACATAAAAGCTCCGTCGCTTTCAGCGCCTGAACGCAATAACGCATAAAAAACGGCAAAGGAAAACCGTTCGCATGAAGCTCGTTTAATAAAAATTCCGCTTTTTGCGCCAAAGTAAACGGTTTCGTTTCTTCATCGGTTTTTTCGATCAGTTTTGTCAGCGCCAACGCGGAACCGGTCGCATAACCGCCTGCCAGAAAAGCGTTGGCGGCCGCCTGATATTTTTTTGCAAAAATCGATTCTGCAAACGAACTGATAAAACCGCGTTCTTTGTCGGTTAATATCAGCGGCAGTCTTGCGCGGATAAAGTATAAAGTTCCTTTGTCGTCCGTACGACAGCAGGCATTTGAAGGAATAATCAGAAAGCCGTCCCGAAACAACATGGAAACGACGGCTCTTGCCAGAGCGGTCGCTGTTTTTTGTTTGTCGGGCGATTCCCTCAAAGGAAATAATTTTCCGGATTTTTCCAAAGTCAGCCGAGATTTTGCTGTTCCCGGCCAGTCGGGCAAAACCGTTTGAACGGTTTCCTCTTCATAAAAAGCGTCGCGCAGTCGTTCCAGCATCGAAGCTTCCAGTCGGAAATCAAGTTCGCCGTTTAATAAGCGTTCAAATTTTTCAGCAAAGAACTTCGTTTTGTTTTGATGCAGACATAAAGTGTAAAATAATTTCAGCAGTTCATCGGCGCGCTTTTGATCCGCTTCTTTGATTTGTTCCGGAAAATCGGGCAGCTTCCAAACGGAACGAAGCAATAATTCCGCCAAATCGTTTCCCGTTATTTCCGGATAAAAAGCCAGATAAGCCGCTAATGTTTGTTCGGGAACGCCGTAGCGGCTTAAAAAGAGAGCCAGCCGTTTTTCTTTTTCTTACGGCAGATCGGGCGCGATTTTGCGTCCGGCGCGCCGCGTCAGAAACCGCAAAGGCAAATCGTTTAGAACCGCTTCGGAACGAAATTCGGCCAGGCGGCGGCTGAAAGCGTAAAGGCGATACGCGTATAACGGGTTGCTGAATAAAAACAAAAGTTATCTTCCTGATTTGCGTTTGTTTCATAATAACGGATATTTCCGGTCGAATCAGTATTTTTCTGGTGAGAATTTTTAAAAGTATGCTATAAAAAAAACATGAGAGATTTTTTATTGATTTTGTTTGCCGGCATTTTCTTTTCCGTCTTCCGTTGCGAAGCCGGAACCGTATTTATGTCCGGCTTTGAGGATTTGCCTTTGATGGAAGGGCTGAAACAGTCGGAAGATACGGCTGTTTCTTTTGATACGCCCGCAGGCAGAATCATAGAAGCGTATGCGCAAAGCAATAAAATTAAAAAACAGGAAATAGCGGATTTCTATAATAAAACGTTGCCTCAGTTGGGGTGGAAGCGTATGCCTAAAAAGGATAAGGCTTCCGGCATTTCCTATGCTCGGGAAGGCGAAGTGCTGACGATTTCGATTGAAGACGGAGCGCCGGCTTCCGTACGGTTTGAATTAATGACACGGGAAAAGGATTAAAAGATGGATTTTGAAACAATTACTGTTGAAAACAGCGGAGCTATCGGCTTGATCACATTGAACCGTCCTGCTTCGATGAACGCCGTATGCGCCGCAATGCTGTACGAATTAGCTCAGGCCGTGCGGGACTTTGACGCCGAAAAATCAATCCGTGTCATCGTTTTGAAGGGAACGGAAGAATTCTTTGCCGCCGGAACGGATATGTCCGAATTCATTGCCGCGCAAAACGGTATCGATGCCGACGGCGGATTGTACGGAAACAGCGTGCGGACGATAGCTTCCTGCTCGAAACCGATTGTTGCCGCCGTGGCAGGGTACGCATTCGGCGGCGGTTTGGAACTGGTTTTGCTGAGCGATGTCGTCATCGCCGCGGATAATGCCAGATTCGGTTTTCCCGAAATCACGTTGGGCGTTTTGCCGCAAATGGGCGGCGTTTCTTTGCTGACGAATCGGATCGGACGTGCCAAAGCCGCGGATCTGTTGTTGACAGGCCGTCATATTTCCGCTGAAGAAGCATTGGCTTGCGGATTGATTTCCCGGGTGGTGGATTCGGCGGATCTTTTAAACGAAGTCAGTGAAACGGCGGAGCGTATCGCGGCTATGCCGGCGGCGGGTGTCCGGTTGGTCAAACAAGCGATTCTCAATGCGTGTGAAACATCGCTGAGAAACGAAGAAACAATCGCGCAATTATCGTTAATGTCCGCCGATGCGCGCGAAGGGTTGCGGGCGTTAAAAGAGGATCGCGCGCCAAAGTTTGAGCATAAGTAGTTTATTTCTTGACTTTTGCGTTTATTTGATTGTATAAAACCTACCTTAGTTCTTTTTTAGGAAACAGGATAAAAAAATGGCTAATCATCTTTCGTCAAAACAGCGTATTCGTCGTAACGCCCGTCGCGCAGCTTTTAATGCCGCCAGAAAATCCCGCGTTCACACGTTTACGAAAAAACTGGAAACCGCTTTGACCAGTGGCGATAAGGCTGCGGCAACACAGGCGTTCCGCACGGCCGAATCGGAAATTATGCGTGCCGTTTCAAAAGGCGTTTTGCATAAAAACACCGCCGCACGTAAGGTTTCCCGTCTGTCCGCGCGCGTTAAAGCGCTCGGTTAATCAGGGCGATTTTGTAAAACCTCTGTCCGATTTTGGAATCGGATATCGTTTTGTAAGTTTTTTTGATTTTGGATTTTAAAGCAGACTGCTGTTGTAAGCGGTCTGCTTTTTATATGTTTTCAGCGTTTTTTTTATAAAATTGTTTATTTCAGCGATGACAACCACTACATCTTGAGTCAAGAAATTTAATTATCTTTTTATTTCCGGCAAGGCTTGCCTTTCGTTTTGTCTGCCCCTATTATTTGCCCTCTGGTTTTAAACGGAAGTATGTTTTTGAGATAAACAGATGGCTAAAAAACAGCAAAAATCTATTTTGTCGCAGGCGGAGGCGGTTGAAGCGCGTCTGCGCGAATTGTTGGGCTCGTCTGTTTTTGATACCTGGCTGAAATCGCTTTGCGTCGGCGGATTAAAGGACGGAATCCTGACGCTGTTTTTGCCGACGAATTTCTTTTGCAGCTATATCGCGCGCAATTTCGCCGACGAAATCACGCAGGCGTGGCAAGCCGAAAATCCGGAAATTCTGCGCGTTAAATTCGAGGTGGGCAGCCCCGCTTTTTCGGAAACGCCGGATTCCGCCGAAGAACCGAAAACCGAAAGGCCGCAGACCGTTTCTTCGCCGGAACTCATTGAAACGGAAAAGGACGTTTTGTCCGCCGCTTTGGATCCGCGTTTTACATTTGACAATTTTGTCGTCGGCGCGCCGAACGAGTTTGCTTATGCGGCGGCCAGACGCGTCGCGGAATCGAAAACGCCGTCGTTTAATCCGCTGTATCTGTATTCCGGCGCCGGATTGGGCAAAACACATTTAATGCACTCAATCGCGTGGTATATCCGCGAACACGATCCGTCGCGCCGCGTCGTTTATCTGTCGGCCGAAAAGTTTATGTATTTGTTCATTCGCGCCATTCGCTATAAAGACACACTGGCGTTTAAGGAAGAACTGCGCAACGTTGACGTCCTGATGATTGATGATGTCCAATTCCTGATTGGCAAGGACAGTACGCAGGACGAATTTTTCCATACGTTTAACGCGTTGGTCGGCAGCGGCAAGCAGATTGTTTTGTCGGCGGATAAACCGCCCGTCAATCTGGAAGGCATTGAAGAGCGTTTAAAAACGCGTCTCGGCTCCGGATTGGTGGCCGACATTCATCAGACGACTTTTGAACTGCGCGTCGGCATTTTGGAAAGCAAGGCTCAAAATTCGGGTGTTTATGTGCCGCAGGACGTGATTTCGTTTCTGGCGGAGAAAATAACTTCCAGCGTGCGCGAATTGGAAGGCGCGCTGTTGCGTGTGACCGCGCACGTTCAGCTGATGGGCGGGGAAGTGACTTTGGAACGCACATGCGATATTTTGCGCGATGTTTTAAGCGCTTTGGATCGTCGCGTCACGATCGAGGAAATTCAGCGCAAAGTCGCGGAGCATTACAATATCCGCGTGGCTGAAATGACCTCTAAGCGCCGCGATCGTCCGGTGGCGCGTCCGCGTCAGATTGCGATGTTCCTGTCCAAAGAGCTGACGACAAAATCTTTGCCTGATATAGGACGGGCGTTCGATCGCGATCACACGACGGTGATTCACGCTGTCAAGGCGATCGAAAATCTGCGGGAAAAAGACCCCGCGTTTAAGGAAGAAACGGATAGTTTGCGCCGTATGCTTTCGGTTTAAAAAGCACCTTTCCCCGATTTATGGCGACTCGGTAAAAATCTTTGCGATTTAGAGCATTTTTTGCTTTGGAAAATAAGCAGATGTGGTATACTGCCTCCAGATAGTTTTTTAACCCTTTTTGGTGAGTTTGTTTCGATGAAATTTACGATTGAACGCGCAGCGTTATTGAAGTCTTTGTCTCATATCCAGAACGTGGTGGAGCGTCGCCACACGAACCCGTTGCTGTCGAATGTCAAAATTACGGCGATTGAAGACGGAATTGTTCTGAACGCGACGGACAACGAGTTGGAAGTCAGCGAAAAAACGCCGGCTAAAGTTGAGCAGACGGGATCTATTACGGCGCCGGCGCATAAGCTGTACGAAATTGTTCGCAAGTTGCCCGACGGCGCTGAGATCGAGTTTGTTTTGAATCCGGAAAATAATCAGCTGAAACTGACGGCCGGCCGCGCCAAGTTCGCTTTAGCGACGATGGCGGGCGAAGATTTCCCGACAATCGCGGACGGCGACATGACGCATCATTTTACGCTGAAAGCTTCTGATTTCCGCGATTTGATAGATCGGACGGCTTTTGCCGTTTCGACGGAGGAAACGCGTTTTTATCTGAACGGCATTTTCCTGCATGAAGCGACTTCCAAAGAGGAAAAGATTCTGCGTGCCGTGGCGACGGACGGTCATCGTCTGGCTTGCGCCGAAGCCGTTTTCCCGCAGGGGGCGGAAGGCATGCCCGGCATTATCATTCCGCGTAAGGCCATTGGCGAATTGAGCAAGCTTTTGGCGGAAGAAGAGGGCGGCGATGTTCAAATCGATTTGTCCGTGTATAAAATCCGTTTCACGTTTGGCGATTTGGTGCTGACTTCTTTGTTGATTGAAGGAACGTATCCCGATTACGAACGTGTCATTCCGACCGAAAATGACAAGATTATGGAAGTCGACGCGCAGGCTTTGACGGCCGTTGTCGATCGCGTGTCCAGTCTGTCGGAAAAATCCCGCGCGGTGCGTTTGACGCTGTCTGAAAATTTAGTCAAAGTGTCCGCCGCGAACGCCGAGGAAGGCAGCGCGGAAGACGAATTGGAAGTCAAATATGTAGCCGATCCGATCGATGTCGGCTTCAACTATGTTTATTTGGAAGACGTTTTAAAACAAATCAAGGGCGGTTTGGTTCAGATCGCTTTTTCGGATTCCGCTTCTCCGACCGTATTGACGGACATGTCGGATCCGAGCGTGTTGTTTGTTTTAATGCCAATGAGAGTGTAAGACCATTTTAACGGCGAATGAATTAATGTATGCGCGTTCGCGGGAAGACGCTCTTTCCGCCGCGGCGCAGATGGATTCCGGGCAGACTGAAAAAACATCTGCCTCGGGGGTGTTCGTTTGTCGTTTACAGGCGGCTTATTTTCGCAATTATCCTTTTTTACGGCTCGATTTGCCGGCGGATTGTCCTCAAATCGTTCTGACGGGTAAAAACGGTGTCGGCAAGACAAATCTGCTTGAAGCGATTTCTTTTCTTGTTCCCGGCAAAGGGCTGCGACAGGCGAAATTCTCCGATATTCTGCCTAAGGAAAACGAGCGGGCGTCCGCCTGGGGCGTGACGGCCGTTTTGCACAGAGGAAACGAGGAAATCGAAGTCGGCACGGATTACGAAAAAATCGACGGCAAAAACAGCGAAAGACGGCGGGTGCGCATCAACGGCGCGTCAGGATTGGCGCAAACGGAGCTGGGGCGGATATGCTCCGCCGTGTGGCTGACGCCCGCTATGGACAGATTGTTTTCGGGCGAACCGTCGGGACGCCGGCGCTTTTTGGATCGGTTGGCGCAGGCTTTCTTTGAAAACCACGCTTCCGCGTGCGCGGCGTATTCTCAGGCGCTGAAACAGTGGGGCGCTTTGATACGCGACGGGGAAAAGGACGAACGTTGGTTGTCCGCTTTGGAAACGACGCTCGGCAAATACGGGGCAAAAGTCGCCGCCGAGCGCCGCGAGACTGTTGCGATTTTACAGGCGGCTTTGGAACAAGCTGATGACAACGGGGCTTTCCCGCGTCCGGTTCTGGCTTTGCGGGGCGGTTGGGAAGAAGAACTGATTTCCGTCGCTGAGGCGGAAGCCGCCGCTTTTATCCGGAAGCGTTTTACCGCCGCGCGCGAAACATACGCGCAAACCGGTTCGGCGGGCGGCATTCATACGGTCGATTTGGACGCTCTTCATCGGGAAAAGAATATGCCGGCGGCGGCGTGCTCGACCGGCGAGCAGAAAGCTCTGCTGATTTCGATTTTATTGGCGCATGTCAGAGCTCAGGCGGCGGCAAAGGGCGTCTTTCCTTTGGTTTTATTCGACGAAGCCGCCGCGCATTTGGATTTTGCGCGCAGGGAAGCTCTGATGAACGGAATTTCTGCTTTGAAAACGCAGGTATGGCTGACGGGAACGGATTCCCGTCCCTTTGAAGGTTTAAAGGAAACGGCGCATTTCATCGCCGTTGATGATTTGTTGCGGAACGCTCCCGATTGGGCGGCCGCGTCTTGATAAGAAAAGGTGGATTATGACGGAAGAAATAAATCAGCACGATGCCTCTGATTATAACGCGGAATCGATTAAGGTTCTGAAAGGGCTGGACGCCGTCCGCAAACGTCCCGGCATGTATATCGGCGACACGGACGACGGAACCGGTTTGCATCATATGGTCTATGAAGTGCTGGACAACGCGATTGACGAATCTTTGGCGGGATATTGCACGAAAACGGAAACGATTATCAATTCCGACGGTTCTGTGACAGTGCGCGACAATGGCCGCGGCATTCCGACCGACATTCACAAGGAAGAAGGCGTTTCCGCCGCTGAAGTCATTATGACCCAACTGCATGCGGGCGGAAAGTTCGACCAGAATTCTTACAAGATTTCCGGCGGTCTGCACGGTGTGGGCGTTTCCGTCGTGAACGCTTTGTCTTCTTCTCTGAAATTAAGAATCTGGCGCGGCGGCAAAGAACACTATATGGAATTTAAAAACGGCGTGGCTGTCGCTCCGCTGAAAGTCGTCGGCGACGCGGTGCCGGCCGATCGTACGGGAACGGAAGTCACTTTCCTGCCGTCAACGGAAACTTTTACACAGACGGAATTCAACTTTGACACGCTGGAGCACCGCTTGCGCGAACTGGCGTTTTTGAACTCCGGCGTTCATTTGATTTTACGCGATGAACGCCCCGGCAACCCGCGCGAAGTCGAATTCTGCTATGACGGCGGTATTCAGGAATTCGTCCGCTATATCGACCGTTCCAAAAACTCGATTCATGAAGGCGAAATCGCGATTACCGGCGAAAAGAACGGGATCGTCGTTGAATTGGCTATGGAATGGACGGACGGCTATCACGAAACGACGCTGTGCTTTACGAATAACATTGCTCAGCGCGACGGCGGAACGCATTTGGCGGGCTTCCGCGCCGCTTTAACGCGCACGATCAACGCTTACGCGCAGGAAACGGGCTTGCTGAAAAAGGAAAAGGTCGAACTGGCCGGAGAGGATATGCGCGAAGGGCTGACCTGTGTTTTGTCCGTGAAAGTGCCCGATCCGAAGTTTTCCTCTCAGACGAAGGATAAGCTTGTTTCTTCCGAAGTCCGTCCTGTGGTCGAAGGCATTGTCGGGGATAAGTTGGAGCAGTGGCTGGGCGAACACCCGACCGAAGCGCGCAAAATCGTCGGCAAGGTAGTGGAGGCCGCCGCCGCTCGCGAAGCCGCCCGCAAGGCGCGCGATCTGACGCGGCGCAAAGGCGTTCTGGATATGGCGTCTCTGCCCGGCAAGCTGGCGGATTGCTCCGAACGCGATCCTGCGAATTCCGAAATCTTCATTGTGGAAGGGGATTCGGCGGGCGGTTCCGCAAAACAGGGACGCAACCGCGCCAATCAGGCGATTTTACCGTTGAGAGGTAAAATTTTGAACGTCGAGCGCGCTCGCTTTGACAGAATGCTGAATTCGGCTGAAATCGGAACGATGGTGACGGCGTTTGGCACGGGGATCGGCCGTGACGACTTTAATGCGGATAAATGCCGTTATCACAAAATCATCATCATGACCGATGCTGATGTCGACGGCGCGCATATTCGCACGTTGCTTTTGACCTTCTTCTTCCGTCAGATGCCCGAGCTGATCGAGCGCGGCTATGTGTATATCGCTCAGCCGCCGCTGTATCGGGCGCGTCGCGGCAATTCGGACATTTATCTGAAAGACGAGCGCGCGATGGAAGATTATCTGATTAACCAATCGGTACAGGACAGCGTCTTTGTGCGCTATGACGGCGTGCAGATTGCCGGCGAGGACCTGAAGCGTCAGGCGGAAGAGGCGAGAACCTGCCGCCATCTGATCGACGTTCTGTCCCGTCAGATTCCGTCTAAGATTGTGGAACAGATGGCTATTCACGGACTTTTCGCGCCCGAAGTTTACGATAACGCGACAAAGGCGGCTGAAGAAGCCGAAAAGCTGGCCGTCCGCTTAAACGAACTGGAACCGGAATACGAACGCGGGTGGAAAGCAAACTTTGAAAACGGAGCGTTTGTTTTCAGAAGAACGCTTCGTTCCGTCACGGAAGAATATGTCGCCGATATCAGCTTCCTGTCCAGCGGAGAAGCCCGCAAACTGAACGAAATCCGCGAAGATTTGCATGAAACCTACGCCAAAACGGGCGTGTTCAAGGCGAAAGATTCCGAATATAAGCTGACGGGGCCTGTCGCTTTGTCCGACGCTGTTTCTCAGATCGGGCGAAAAGGCATTTCGATTCAGCGCTATAAAGGGTTGGGCGAAATGAATCCCGAACAGTTATGGGAAACGACGCTGGATCCGAACGCGCGTTCTTTGCTGCAAGTCAAGATCACGCATTTCGATCAGGCGGAATCAACGTTTTCTATGCTGATGGGCGACATTGTCGAACCTCGTCGCGATTTCATTCAGGACAACGCGCTGAACGTGGTCAATTTGGATATTTAGCGGCGATATTTAAAAAAACGCTTGCAGTTTTTGAAAAATCGTCTATAAAGAACTCTGCCGTGCCGGTGTAGCTCAGTTGGTAGAGCAACGCATTCGTAATGCGTGGGTCCGGTGTTCGAGTCACCGCACCGGCACCATTAAAAAAATCCCCGAAAATCGGGGATTTTTTTTTGTTTCCGGAAGAGATAAACGCGTATTTTGATGGAGTCTTGCAATCGGTTTCTTTGGGATTTAAACTTAATGAGCGAACTCAGCTTAAATGTTGTCGCGGAAAAAGGGGAACCGAATGCAAAATTTTGAGAATGTATCGATTATATTGCCGACGCTGAATGAAACATTCTCGTTTGTGGAAACGGTGAATATTATTCTGGACGAATGCGAAACAAAAGACATCGGCGAAATAATCGCTGTAGTCTGTGACAGAACGACGCCGGAAAGTCTTGAGAGCATTCATCGTGCGGCAGCCGCGGCAAAGGAAAAAGGAATACCGCTGAATATTCTGTATCAGACGCTTCCTTTTGCGGGCGGCGCGGTACGGGACGGCATAACGGCGGCAAAGTCTTCTCATACGCTGATGATGGCTCCCGATCTGGAAACGGATCCTCATGCCGTGAAGGATTTTATTAAAATGGGCAAACAGTTTCCGAATGACATGATTACGGCTTCCCGATGGCTGAACGGCGGGAGCTTTCATGGCTACAATCCGGTGAAGTTCGTTCTGAACTGGATATTTCAGAAAATGTTCGCGACTTTTTACGGTGTCAGGCTGACGGATATGACTTTTGCTTACCGTTTGGCGCCGACGGAATTGTTGCGGTCCGTTAATTGGGAGGAATTGAAACACCCTTTGTTTTTGGAAACGTGCCTGAAGCCGATCCGTCTGGGAGTGAAAATTCATGAAATTCCGAGCGTCTGGGCGGCCAGAAAAGAGGGAACGTCACAGAATTCTCTGATACAGACATTCAAGTATCTGAAAATTGCCTTTAAGGTGAAATTTGAGCGAAAGGAAGACCTTTTGCTGCAGCGGAAGGAAAAATAATGTATGCGGTTGTCGGAGCCAACGGCTATCTTGGCAGTTATGTAATAAAAGCGATTCTCGGACTGACAAATCAGAACGTTATCGCGACGGCCAGAGATTTAAGCCGGGTTAATCCCGATAATCGGGTGGAATGGGTCGCCTGCGATGTTCAGGACGACGCGTCGGTCGATGCTCTGCTGGAAAAACTGAAACGGGAAGAACGGGTAAAAATAGTTTATCTTGCGGCGTATCACAATCCGGACAATGTGGAAAAAAACAAAGAGCTCGCGTGGGACATCAATGTAACGTGTCTGTCGAAGTTTCTGAATAAGGCGACTTTTGCGGAGAAAATTTATTATGCTTCCACGGACAGCGTTTACGGGGAAAGCGTGAACGGCTATCGTTTTAAAGAATCGGATCCGTTAACGCCGGTTAATTTCTACGGTCATAATAAAGGTGCGGCGGAAGCTCTGCTGATTCATCGGGGAAGGAATGTCGTGCGTTTTCCTTTTCTGATTTCGCCGAGCATTATTTACAAACCGCATTTCTATGATGTGATTGTTGAAAATATTCGTTCGGGAAAACCGTTCGAAATGTTTGCGGATTCATACCGTTCTTCGTTGAGCTTTGAAAATGCCGGAAAGCTCTGGATTAATCTTATGGAAAGGGAGAATATCCCTCAGATTGTGAATATTTGCGGCGATCGGGATCTGTCTAAATACGATGTGGGGCTGATGATCGCGGACAGGGAAGGCGTGTCGGAGGATTTGATAATTCCGATAAGCGTCAGTCAACCGAAAGAGAATTTTGAAACCCGAAGAGCCGCGAGTACGCTCATGGACAATACGTTGCTGAAAACAATTCTCGGACTAAGGGAAATAGATATTTTTTCAGAACCAAGATAGATTGGGAACGCAATGAAAACAGTAATCATGGCAGGAGGCAAAGGAACGCGGATCAGCGCCGTAAGGTCGGATATTCCCAAGCCGTTGATTGAAATTGACGGCGTTCCTGTTCTGGAAAGGGAAATTTGTTGCCTTCGTGATCAGGGCTTTGACGAATTTATTTTGACGGTCGGCCACATGGCGGATCGGATTACGGAATATTTCGGAAACGGAAAAAAACTGAATGTAACAATAGAGTATTTTGTTGAAACCCGTCCGTTGGGAAATGCCGGCGCTTTGCTTCAAATGAGAGAACGGCTGACTGAAGATTTCCTGCTTTTGAACGGTGATGCGGTTTTTGATGTTGATTTCGGCAGATTTGCGGATTTTCACAGAAAAAAAGGCGGAATAGCCACCTTGTTTACCCACCCCAACGATCACCCTTACGACAGCGCTCTTATCGTCGCCGATAAAAACGACGAAGTTCAAAAGTGGCTTGCGAAAGAAGACGACAGACCGCTGTGGTATCGTAATCGGGTGAACGCGGGATTACATATCCTTAATCCGGCTGCGCTTGACATGAATTCGGATCTTTTATCCGTGGAAAAAGTCGATTTGGACCGTCATATTTTAAAGCCGCTTTGCGGGACGGGAAAAATGTTCTGCTATGACAGTCCGGAATATGTGAAAGATATGGGAACGCCTGAAAGGTTCCTTGCCGTTTGCAATGATTTCCGGTCGGGAATGATCACTGCTAAAAATCTGCGGCATAAGCAAAAGGCGGTGTTTCTTGATAGGGACGGAACGCTGAACAAAAGCGTCGGATTTCTGAAAGACATCAACGATTTCGAACTTCTTCCGGACGTGCCGGAAGCAATCAGAATGATAAACGCGTCCGGTTATCTGGCGGTTGTCGTTACAAATCAGCCCGTCATCGCAAGAGGAGAGCTGTCGGAAGCGCAATTACGGGAAATTCATAACAAGATGGAAACGCTTCTTGGGCGGGAAGGGGCTTATCTTGACGCGATTTTTTATTGTCCGCATCACCCCGATAAAGGCTTTGAAGGAGAAATTGCGGAATTAAAAATCGAATGCGATTGCCGAAAACCAAAACCGGGACTGTTGTTAAAAGCTGCCGAAAAATTTAATATAGATCTAGCGCAATCGTGGATAGTCGGGGATTTTGAATCCGATATTAAAGCGGGAAAGGCCGCGGGCTGTCGAACCGCTTTAATCGGAAACGGGAAATACGGGCAGGATATGACCGCGGATTCATTGTCGGCCTTTACTAAATGTCTTTTAAAAATATAATAATATAAAGGAAGGGGAGGGATTTATGGCGATTTTGGAACCGAAAACCGAAAGACATCTCGATCATATGATAGAACGCTATCCTCGGTTGGAAGTGTGTCGGAGTTCTATTTCGGACGCGTATTCCCTTATGGAACAGTGCTATGAGCGTGACGGTAAAATGCTGATAGCGGGAAACGGCGGCTCGGCGGCGGACAGCGAGCACATGGCGGGCGAACTGATGAAGCGTTTTCAGGCGCCCAGACCCGTAGATCAAAAATTCGCGGAAAAACTCAAAGAAATCGATCCTGTGCGCGGCGTTAATCTTGCGGCAAATCTTGAGCGCAGTCTGATGGCAATCCCTCTTGTGGCGCATGAAGCGTTGACAACGGCGTATATAAACGATGTCGACGGACTGGGCGTTTTTGCTCAACAATTATATGGATTTGGAAGACAGGGAGACGTATTTCTCGGCATTTCCACTTCCGGCAACAGTTCCAATGTTCTTTCCGCGACGGTCGTGGCCAGAGCGGTAGGCATTAAAGTCATAGGTCTTACGGGGCAGTCGGGCGGAGAGCTTGCCAAAGTGTCGGACGTGGCCATAAAAGTGCCGGAGACGGAAACATATAAAATTCAGGAGCTTCATCTGCCGGTTTATCACTGCCTGTGTTTGATGTTGGAAGATCACTTTTTCGGGGGGACGAAGTCATGATCATTTCAAAAACGCCTTTTCGCATGTCGTTTTTTGGCGGCGGAACGGATTTAAAAGAGTATTTTGAAAATTACGGCGGAGCGGTTATCTCTTCAACATTTGATAAATACTGTTACGTTACGGTGCGGCATTTGCCGCGGTTTTTCGATTATAAAAATCAGCTGACATATTCCATCATCGAAAGAGTGTCAAATCCCGAAGAACTCCAACACCCTATGGTCAGGGAAGCCATGAAAATGCTGGATATGCATGAACTCAGCATTGCCTATGACGCGGATCTTCCCGCGCGCACGGGATTGGGGACAAGCAGTTCGTTTGCGGTCGGTTTGCTGAACGCTTTTTATGCGCTGAAGGGAAAATATGCGGATAAGAAAAAGCTGGCGACGCAAGCAATATATCTGGAAAGAGAATTGTGTAAAGAGGACGGCGGCTGGCAGGATCAAATAGCGGCCGCTTACGGAGGCATGAATTATATAGAATTTAAGGGGAATTCGTTTGAAGTCCGTCCTCTGATTATCCACCCCGAACGCAAAAAAGAACTCAACGAAAATCTGATGATGTTTTTTACGGGATTTTCCCATATTTCCGCCGAAATTCAGACGGAAATAAAACAAAATATAAAAAATAAACTGGCTCAGCTCGATGAGATGAAAGAACTTGTCGGTAAAGCAAAAGCCATATTGGAAGAGTCGCATTCGGATTTAAACGAATTCGGCAAAATGCTTGATTATACATGGAAATTGAAAAGGCAGACCGGCAAGGGAATCAGTACCGGAACCATTGATGAAATGTATGAAAGAGCCATACAGGCCGGCGCTTTGGGCGGAAAACTGCTTGGCGCGGGCGGCGGCGGTTTCCTTCTTTTCTATGTGGAAAAAGAAAAACGGGAAGCCGTCAAAAAAGCACTGGAAAATCTGCTCTTAATTCCGTTCAATTTTGAAAATACGGGGACGGAGATAATCTATTATTCGCCGGAACAATATCCGCAGATCTATTAATGGCAAAAGGGGCATAAAGCATGAAAAAAGCTTTAATTATGGGAATAACCGGAATGGTCGGATCGCATCTGGCCGACTATTTGCTGGAACATACCGACTGGGATATTTACGGCGTATGTCGTTGGCGCAGTCCTTTGGATAATGTGGCTCATCTGTTGGAAAAAGTGAATAAAAAGGACAGAGTCTTTTTTGAATATGCCGATTTGAACGATGAAATGTCTTTGATAACCGCGGTGAACAAAATCAAACCCGATTATGTGTTTCATCTGGCGGCTCAAAGTTATCCGCAGGTGTCTTTTTCCACGCCGATAGAGACCTTAAACACGAATGTTCTCGGAACCTGCCGGTTGCTGGAAGCTTTTCGGCTGGCTATGGAAAACGACAAAAGCTATAAGCCGGTTATCCATGTTTGCGCCAGCTCTGAGGTGTTCGGAAAAATTCCGGCGTATAAAAAGCCGGAAGACGGCATTCACGAAGAATGTCCTTTTCACCCGGCCTCTCCGTATGCCATTTCAAAAGTGGGAACGGATCTGCTCGGCCGTTATTATGCCGAAGCGTACGGCATGACCGTCATGACCACCCGCATGTTTACGCATACGGGGCCGAGACGCGGCGATGTTTTCCATGAGTCTACGTTCGCCAAGCAAATCGCTATGATCGAAGCCGGAATGATAGATCCTGTGGTGAAAGTCGGAAACCTTAAATCCCTGCGTACCTATGCGGACGTCAGAGACGCTGTCAGAGCGTATTTTATGCTGGTTACCGTTAATCCGATTCCGGGGGAATATTACAATATAGGCGGATCTTATACCTGCGAAGTCGGCGATACGTTGAAAGCGTTGCTTTCTTTCAGCGCGATGAAGGATAAAATCCGAATTGAAGTCGATCCCGAACGTCTGCGCCCGATAGACGCCGATCTTCAAGTGCCGGACAGCCGGAAATTTAAAGCTCATACCGGTTGGGAACCGGAAATCAAATTTGAAAAAACAATGCGCGATCTGCTGGATTACTGGAGACAGAGAGTCGGCAAAGGAGAACAATTCCTGACGAGGTAGTAATATGCTGATACAGTGGCTGGAACCCGATTTTACTTTTCAGGGGCCGCAGGGCGTCTTAAAACAACTGGTTCGTGATGGCTGGAAACAGGTGAATGTGATTGATTATGTCGCGGGCGCTAAAACGGGAAATCACTATCATAAGTTTAATCGGGAATGTTTCTATGTCGTAAAGGGGCGCTTTAAACTGAAAGTATGGAACGCAAGTGAATCCGAAGAATACGAAATGAAATCCGGAGATATGTTTGTTATCCTTCCTGAGGTATATCATTCCTTTGAATATTCGGAAGACAGTATCCTTGTCGCGTTGTATGATAAAGGCGTAGAGCTTTCGGAAACGGAAAAAGACATATGGAGCGATTGATAAAATGAAAATAGCGGTCTTAGGTGCCGGCGTGTCGGGACTGAGTGCGGCGCGGCTGTTAAAAGACAAGGGACACGACGTTACCGTTTATGAAAAGGAAAGCACCGTGGGCGGTCTGGCCAGATCCAGATACGTGGACGGTATTCTTTATGATCCACACGGCGGTCATATTTTAAATTCCAAAAAACCTGAGGTGATGGATTGGGCTTTTTCCGTTCTTCCGAAAGAAAAATGGCAGTATACGGCAAGAAACGCGAAAATTTATTTTAACGGGAAATATGTCTCGTATCCCTTTGAATTGTCTCTTTGCGAATTGGATATTGATGACGCGGTAAACTGCGTGCATGACTTTATTCTTGCGCAGAACGGTCCCGAACCGGACAACTTTCGGGATTGGCTTGTATGGAACTTCGGGCAGTCAATAGCCGATTACTATATGCTTCCGTATAATGAAAAAATCTGGGCTTATCCTTTGGAACAGATGGAAACAAAATGGATGCAGGGAAAAATGCCGCTGCCGTCCAAAAAAGAAATGATACATTCCATGCTTCTGAAAGATCCTACGGAACGGAAAATGCCGCATTCTACGTTCTATTATCCGATCGACGGCGGAATTCAATCCTTTATGAACGCAATCGCACAAGGCTTAAATATCCGGTGCAATGCCGAAATCAAAACCATTTCAAAAACAGAAAAAGGCTGGACGGTAAATCAGAGCGAAACATACGATCATGTCATCAGTACGATACCTCTGCCCGTTCTCGGAAAGGTGATGACGGAAATCCCCGATGTTGTTAAGGATTGCATCGCCGATCTGAAATACAACAGTCTTACGACGGTTCTTTTCGAATGCCCTGAGACGGATATTACATGGTTGTATATACCGTCAAAAGAATATCGTTCGCACAGGGTCGGTTACCAAAGCGCGCTGACGCCTCATGCCAATCCTAAACCGGGAATGGGCGCCGGAGCATTGGAAATCATCGGCAACAGGTTCGATGTTTCCGAGCTGGATAAAAAAGAAGGAATTTTACCGGCCGAATTGCAGTATCGACAGACGCTGGATTCAGAGTTTACGGAATACGCGTATGTTATTCACGATCTTCATTATCGGGAAAACATCGAAACCGTAAAAGGCTATTTTAATACGGTTGAAGGCTTTGATTTGTTGGGCAGATGGGGCGCATGGAATTATAAAAACATGGATCTGTGCATCAGCGACGCGATGGAAATCGCAAAAAAACTATAACGAAAAGATTTTCAAACAATAAAAAATCCCCGGAAACCGGGGATTTCTTTGTTTTAAGGAGATATGACTAATCGACGACGCGCAGGTGGAAATGTTCCTGTTCTTCGTTGTTCAGCATTGAAACGGCAGAGCAATAATCCGTCCACGCTTCAATAGAATCGTGCAGACGGTTCAGAATGAAGCCTTCCAATGTTTCTCCGGCTAAATGTGCTTGCGTTTCAATCAGTTGATAAAGGGATTCGTCCAAAACGAGAGGAATAACTTTATTTTTTGCAGGGGTGGTTCCCATGATGAAATCCTTGAATGTAAAATTTAACTTTCATCACTATATAAAGGGGCGACTCGGGAAATCCAGAAAAAAATGCAATCAAATATAAAAAAAGTTGCATTTTGAGTCCGACCGGGAATCAAAAACGACTCGGAAGCCTTGTAAATCAAGGCTTTTTTGAATCATGAACAGAATCAACGAGTCGATGAAAAAAATACAAAAAAATGAGAACGGAGAAAGAACAAATAATTAAATAAATCTTATGATTCAGTTTTTAAAAACGAAACACGCAAAAGTTGTTTCGTTTTTCGTCAGAATCGTAAAAATCCGCATCACAAAAAACGCGCTTTTGTCAAGCGCGTTTTCTGTTGAAAAAGGATTATTCTTCATCGGCCTTTTCTTCGGGCGGAGGAGGCGGCAAAGGACGATCTTTGAGCTTTTCGTCATGCGGCTTGAAGCCTTTTTTGCCCATGTCTTTTTTGTGTTTAAAATTTTTATCTTTCCGTTCAAACTGCTTGGCAAAGCGCTGACGTTCTTCGGGCGACATTTTGGAAATCATTTCCACCATGTTTTCCTGAACGGCGGCGTCGATGGCAGCGCGCACTTCGGACGCTTTCTGGAGGGCGGCTTTAAACTGTTCGGCATCGAACGGTTCTTTTTTCAAAGCGGCGCTGACGTTTTTCATGGCTTCTTTCATTTCTTTGCCGTGATTTTTAAAAGCGTCCGTAAACGTTTTGTGCATCATCTTTTGCTCGAAGGGGTTAAAGTTGCCGCCCGGCATGTGATGAGGCATAATTTGTGGCCGTGTGGGCGGAATATGGCCGCGGCCGCAGCCGCAAGGCTGATAGTATATTCTGGACGCTTCAAATCCGATAAAAATGAAGTTTAAAGCCAGCGAAACGCCCAATGTGATAAGAAGTTTTTTATTCATAGCGGTTGCTCCTGTTAATACTGTTCATAGAAGTTGTCGAACATGGTTGAAAAATAGCTTTGCGTATTGGCGTAGTCCGAATAGTTTTGATACCAACCTAAACAAAATCCGAATACGACGCAGGCGGCGGAAATCCACGGCGAGACACGCCAAAACAGCAAAAGCTGACGTTGTATTTTTTCGTTTGCGATAACGGTTTGGATTTTATCGATCAATCCGGTGCAAGCAGGCGGCTGAACCATATTCAGATAATCGTCCAGTTCTTTTTCCTCCTGAAAGATCCGCAGACCTTCTTTTGTTTTAATCCACGTTTTGATTTCGTCGACCCGATCCGTTTCCCAATGCGTTGCATCGGATCCGAAAGTCTGTACTGTTTGTGCAAAAGAATCAGTGTTCATTGTTTTTTCCTTTCCCTCTGCTCAATTTATCTTTCAGCGCTTGTCTGGCTCGAAATAGCAAAGCTTCCAAGGCTCCTTGCGAAACGGACAGAAATTCGGCGGCGTCTTTGGCTTTCATGCCCTGATAGTAACAAAGGATCAGCGCCTCTTTTTGTCGGTCGGGCAGAGCGTTTAACGCCTGAGCAACTTCCTGACCGGTTCGTTTTTTGATTAAAGTCTGCTCCGGAGTGTCCGCGTCGGAACGAAGATCTTCGCTTAATTCCTCCGTTTGTCCTTTATCACGCCGCCGGCTGTCGATGAACAGGTTGTGAAGCACCCGATAGATCCACGTTTCCAGTTTTGCTTCCGGTCGCCATAAAGCGGCGTTTTTCCAGACTTTTAAAAACGTTTCCTGCGTTAAATCCTCCGCTTCCGTTTTATTGAAACAAAGACGCCAAGCCAATGCGAAAACCCTTTTTTCATAGCGGGTCAACAGCTCGTGAAAAGCTTTTTCATCGCCCAGCGCCGTTTTGCGCATTATTTCTTCGTCCGTTAAGTCCCGCACAGTCATGAAAACCTTTCCGCAAAGCCCTTATATTTTGTTAAACGCGACTTTTCAAAAAAGTATGCGCAAAAAAAGTAAAAAAAATCCTCTGAAAAAAATCAGAGGATTTTTTATAGGGAAAAGCTTGTTTTTTTATTCGTCTCTGCCGGCGAAAAACAGGTTGTAAGCGTTTTGATAAAACAAAGCGTGAATCAGTTCGGCGGCTTCTTCCTCGTCCTCAAAGGCTTCGGCGATTGCGGTTTTGACTTCGCTGACGCGCGCGGGATAGGCGTCCGGATCGGAGTAAGGACCTAACGGTATATCCGTCCCGAACAGCAAATGACTGATCGTTTCGTCGTCCGCGCGTTTCAGTATCGCGACGATCATTCCCGGCGACAGCCATGAAATATCGGCATATAAATTCGCGGAGCCGGATCTTAAAGCCGTCTGCAAAAGGCCTAAAGTGTACCAGTGGTTATCGTCGCCGCCCATGCCCAAATGCGCCATGATGACGGGGACTTCGGGAAACTTTTGAGCCGTCTCGTAAATATAAAAAGGATCGGAATAGTTGTCCTGAGAATGGAATAACACCGGCAGTCCGTAAGCTTGCGCGACGGCCATATACGGTTCGTACAAAGGATCGTTTGCGTTCAGTTGCAGCGTGTTCGGGTGCAGTTTGATACCATAGATTTCTTCGCCGCGGCGTTCGATTAAATCAACCAGATTATCCGCGTCGCCATAGCCCGGCTGGCCGACAATCAACGGTTTATACTTCGGATTTTCCGAAGCGATGTCCAACATTTCTTCGTTGGCTTCCATTTCAGTAATTTTAGGCGATCCGTCCGGTAATTGATCTATGCCGCTCATGTTGGAAACCAAAATCGCGACGACTTCGTTTTCCTCTTCTTCATCGCCGATACTGACGGTAAACGGTTCGTCCAAAGCGTCATTCAGAGTTTCTTCGGTAAAGTCGACGTTATCGGCGCTCCATGTGCCGATATGCGCATGTGCTTCGATGATTTTACCGTAATCCTCGTCATCAACCATAATTGTGCAATCCTTTCAAAAAAAGTCCTTGAAAAAACAGGAATGACTTACTCCCCCCTTTTCACAGCGTCAAGGGTTTTGTTAAATCAAAAAGGAAAATTTTTAACATATTGTAAAAAAAGAAAAAATTATCGTATTTTTTTGTCTTTCGCAGCATTTGGGACGCTGTGAAGCAGGCCGCCGCACATTGAATGGGGAACGCCCGTCGTCGTCGGGAAAGAAATGGGCAGGCCGAATAAAGATCGGACAGCCAGAAAAGCGTAGCCCTGCGCTTCCAAAAAGTCGCCGTTCCAGTTGACTTCGCGCGCGACGTCAACCGGAACGTCTATTTTCTGACGCAACATGCGCATCAACGTCGGATTGTTCGCACCGCCGCCGCAGACGATCCAGCGCTTGGCAGGAGCCGGCAGAAAATCCTTGGCTGCGGCCGCGGCGGCTTCCGCCGTAAAAGCGGTCAGCGTAGCGGCGCCGTCGGCAACGCTCTCGCCTTCCAGATTATCCATGATTCTTTGTGCGAATTCGTCGCGGTCTAAAGACTTCGGAGGCGCCTTTTTGAAGTAAGGACGTTTCATCATTGTCGCGATGATTTTTTCGTTGACCGTACCGCCGGCTGCGATATTGCCGTCAAAGTCCATGTTCGTGCCGTGCTTTTTCATCATCCAGTCGTCGATCAGCGCGTTGCCGGGGCCCGTATCGAAAGCGATCAGTTCGCCGTTTTCACCGATCCAGGTCAGTTTTGCGACGCCGCCGATGTTTAAAACAACCAGCGGTTTTTCCAAATCGCGCGCCAAAGCCGCGTGATAAGACGCCATCATCGGGCCGCCCTGTCCGCCGTTCGCAATGTCGGAATTGCGAAAACGGTTGACGACGGGAATGTGCGTTTGTTCGGCCAGCAAATCGCCGTCGCCGATCTGAACGGAAAGCTGTTTTTCGGGTTTGTGAAAAACGGTATGCCCGTGAAAACCGATGACATCAACGTTTTCCGGCCTTAATCCGGCGGAATCCAATAATTCGGAAACGACTTCCGCATGGAAAAGAGTCATTTTGCGCTCGACGTCTTTAAGGTGCTGATCGTTTTCGTCAAGATTATGACCGCAAACCGAACGTAATTCGGCGCGCATATCCATGTCGTAAGGGCGGCTTAACGCCTTGCCGTATTCGAAAATATCCACGCCGTCCGTGACCAACAGCGCCGCGTCTACTCCGTCCATTGAAGTTCCGCTCATCAGTCCCAAAGCAGTCAACGGCTTGATGACTTCCATCTTTCCTCTTCTTTGCTGTTGAGTTTGTTTATCTTTACTGCTAAATATCATAGCCTGAATAGTTTAATAAAATCCAAACAGGACGGCTTTTGATGACTCAGTTTAAATCGGAATTTTTACGTATTTTGACCGAACGCGGTTTCTTTAATCAATGCACGAACGAAGAAGGCTTTGACGCCTATCTCTATGAATGTGAAAAAACGGGAACGCCTGCCGTCGGCTATCTGGGGTCCGATCCGACGGCCGACAGTCTGCACGTCGGGCATTTGTTCCCCGTCATGATGATGCGCTGGTTCCAAAAACTGGGCAATAAGCCGATCATGCTTGTCGGCGGCGCGACCGCCAGAATCGGCGATCCGTCCGGCAAAGACAAACTGCGCCCCTTTATGTCGTCCGAAACAATCGCGCATAATATCGACGGACTGAAAGATTCTTATTCCCGTTTCATTCGCTTTGACGATACGCCGTCCGGCGCGATCATGGTCGATAACTATGATTGGTTCAAAGACATCAACTATCTGGAATTTCTGCGCGATGTCGGCACTTATTACTCTGTCAACCGCATGCTGACGATGGACAGCGTCAAAACGCGTCTGGAACGCGAACAGCAGATGTCTTTCCTTGAATTCAACTATCAGCTGTTGCAGGGATATGACTTCTGCCGCTTGTATGAAAAATACGGTTGCCGCGCGCAGATCTCCGGATCCGACCAGTGGGGCAACATCACCTCCGGCACGGAATTGGGGCGGCGCAAGTACGATGTCGAGCTGTTCGGCTTTACCTGTCCGATTTTAACGGACGCTTCGGGCAAAAAAATGGGCAAGTCCGAAGGCAACGCCGCCTGGGTCAACGAAAGCAAGCTGTCCTCTTATGACTATTATCAGTATTTCCGCAATATCGGCGATACCGAAGTCGGTAAATGTCTGCGCATTTTCACCGAATTTCCGATGGACGAAGTCAGACGTCTGGAAGCGTTGAAAGACAAGGAAATCAACGAAGCCAAAAAGATTCTGGCATTCGAAGCGACAAAGCTTTGCCGCGGTGAGGAAGCCGCCAAAGCCGCCGCCGAAACCGCGCGCAAGACGTTTGAGGAAGGCGTCGGGGGCGGCGAACTGCCGACAATCGCTTTCGCCGGCGACATTGCTCTGACCGAAGCTTTGGTTCAACTGAAACTGACGGCCAGCAAGGGCGAGGCTAAGCGCCTGATTGCGCAGAACGGCGTGAAAGTCAACGATGCGGTTGTGGCGGGCGACAACATCATTTTAACTGCCGCCGATATGCAGAACGGACAAATCAAGCTGTCCGTCGGCAAGAAAAAACACGGGCTGATTAAGTAAGAAATTAAAAAAAAGCCTCCGTTTCGCGGAGGCTTTTTTCATATCTTATATAACGTCTTACAAAACAGGTTTGACGTCCCAAATGTCCTGAGCGTATTCGGAAATCGTGCGGTCGGAGGAGAACTTGCCCGAGCAGGCAACGTTCATGATCGCCTTTTTGCCCCAGGACGCTTTGTTCAGGAAGTCTTTCCCGACTTTTTCCTGAATGTCGATGTAGGATCCGATGTCCGCCAACAACAGGTAATAGTCCGACGTCATGATGTTCTGGAAAATCGGTTTGAAGATTCCCGGTTCGTCCGGCGAGAACATGTTGGAAGACAACGCGTCCATGATCCGTTTGATGCGGGTGTCGGAATTATACAGATCCCACGGTTTGTGAGAACCTTCCGCATGGATTTTTTTGACTTCCGGCGTCGTCAGTCCGAACAGGTAGAAGTTTTCGTCGCCGACTTCTTCGCGGATTTCGACGTTTGCGCCGTCCAGCGTGCCGACCGTCAGCGCGCCGTTCAGCATGAATTTCATGTTGCCCGTGCCGGACGCTTCAAAGCCTGCGGTCGAAATCTGTTCCGACACATCCGAAGCGGGGAACACGCGTTCTGCAATCGAAACTTTGTAGTCGGGGATAAAGACGACTTTCATCTGGTCTTTGGCGCGCGGATCGTTGTTGATGACTTGCGACAGGTTGTTGAAAAGCTTAATCACCAGCTTCGCAAAGTCGTAAGAAGGAGCCGCTTTGCCGCCCAGAATAAAGGTGCGCGGCGAAGGCAGCGTCAATCCGTCTTCCGTAATCTGCAGATAGTTGTAAATGATATTCAGCGCGTTCAGCAACTGACGTTTGTATTCGTGCATGCGCTTGACCTGAACGTCAAACAAAGAATCCGTGTCGACGATATTGCCCGTCGTGTTCAAAATCAGCTTGGCCAGCTTTTCTTTGTTGGCTTTCTTGATCTGGAAGAACGAACGCACAAAATCGGAATCCTTTGCCAACGGAGCGATCTTTTTCAATTCGTCCAGATGAGAAATCCAATTCGTTCCGATACGTTCCGAAATCAGGGAAGCCAATTCGGGGTTGGCGCTCAGCAACCAGCGGCGCGGCGTGATGCCGTTCGTTTTGTTGTTAAAGCGCTTCGGCCACATTTCATAGAAGTCCGGCGCCAGATTCTTTTTGACCAAATCGGAGTGAATCGCCGCCACGCCGTTGATCGAATGAGAACCGACAATCGCCAGATTGCCCATGCGGACTTTCTTGACGTCGCCTTCTTCGATAATGGACATGCGGGTCAGTTTGCCCACATCGTCCGGATATTTTTCGGAAACTTTCTTCATCAGGTGATCGTTGATCTCGTAGATGATCGCCAGATGACGGGGCACAACCTTTTCCAACAAGGCAACGCTCCAGCGTTCCAACGCTTCCGGAAGCAACGTGTGGTTGGTGTAACCCATCGTCTTTTCCGTGATCTCCCAGGCGGTGTCCCAATCCAGACCGTGAACGTCCATCAGAACGCGCATTAATTCGGGAATCGCCAAAGTCGGGTGCGTGTCGTTGAGTTGAATCGCGGCTTTTTTCGGGAAATCGCGCAGATCCGTGTTCGTTTCCAGGAAACGGCGCATGATGTCGCTGATTGCGCAGGAAACAAAGAAATACTGCTGCGTTAAGCGCAGTTCTTTGCCGGCATCGGCCGCGTCGGACGGATACAACACTTTGGAAATCGTTTCGGATTTGATTTTCTTTTCGACCGCTTTGATATAGCCGCCTTCGTTAAAGGTTTTAATATCCAGCTGATTGTCGGAGCGAGCCGAGAATAAACGCAGGTAGTTGACGGTCTTTCCGCCGAATCCGACGATCGGCATATCATAAGGAACGCCGACGATTGTTTCCGTATCCACCCAATGCGGGCGGCGTTCGCCGTTGACTTCTTCATAAACCAGACGGCCGTAAATGGGCACGCGGCAGGCACGGTCGGCGCGTTCAATCTGCCAGGGCGAAGAACGCTCCATCCATGAATCCGCCAATTCCTTTTGATAGCCGTTTTCAAAAGCCTGCTTGAACAGACCGAACTGGTAGTTCAAACCGTAGCCGTATCCCGGCAATCCCAAAGTCGCCATGGAATCGATAAAGCAGGCCGCCAGACGTCCCAAACCGCCGTTGCCCAACGCCGGATCGTATTCGCAGTCGATCACGTCGCGCAGGGGAATCGGGTTGTCCAGTTTGACCTGATCCAGCAGGTCGTGAATGCCTAAGTTGTCCAGGTTGTTTACCAGAAAACGTCCTAACAAATATTCCATTGACAGATAATAAACGCGTTTCGGGTTCGCGCGCGCGTATCTGTTGGCCGTTTCATACATGCGGTCGGAAGCAAGCTCGCGCACCGCCAAAGCCAAAGCCGTGAACAAGTCTTCTTTGGAAGCTTCGCAGACTTGCTTGCATAAAGAATATTTCATCAGACGTTCTATTTTTTCGGCAATCATTTCCGCCGTTATTTTAGGCAGTTCGGACGATTTGCACTCAGTCGTTTTCTTTGTCACGTTACATAATCCTCATGTAGTGGTTTGTTTAATCGGTTGGGTACCATATTTATAAAGCAAGGTAAATAAAAAATGAAAATATCGGATTATTTTTTACCCGAAAGCAAAGATTGAAATCCGAAAAACGGACAAAATTAAGTTTTTTTCGAAAAATAGCTTGTTATTCTGTCTAAAAAGGTGGTATAAGCGCAAAAGCGGGTTTAATGCGACAGACTGTTCTTCGGTTTGCAAAAAAATCAAAAGTCGGTGAGGCGGTAAAAAAATACTTTTGGTTTTTGCAAGTCGGTTTTACAGTTGCGCTGACGGAATTAACCTTGCGCGGAACGGTCAGGGGCTGTTTTTTTAGAATAAAAAAGGCTTTTGGCGTTTCAGGAAGATGAAGTCAAATAACCAGAGGTTTGTGATGGCTGAAAGACAAGTGGGTCCGGAACAAGAGGGATTTTATGATATTCTGCAGAACGGTGCGGGAGATTTGCTGATTTCGATTCGGGCTCGGGAAGGCGAACCGGATCACCCTCAAATCGTGTATGACGGCGGAAAGCACGCGTTGCTTTACCGGCAGCAGGGTTTTTCCATTACGTTGGATTTTATTCATCCGGACGCGCGCGGACCGTTGTCAAAAGCGGAATCCGTTTTAATCGTTGAGTTTGAAGGCGGCGAATTAATCCGCGAATACGAAGTTCCCGTGCGTTTCGTAAAAAAATTGCCGCTGTCTCCCGAAAATCTGCCGGCTCTGCCTTAGTTTTTTCAGTCGGTTTTTTTCCCTATATTCGTTGATTTAAAAACGTGTTTGAGGTAAACCATATCCTATGGAAAACATTACGCACGTTTATTTTTATTTGTTTATCTTTTTTTTGGCGGCCTTTTTGCTGACGGCAGGAATGGTTAAATTCGCCGCGTTTTTAAGCCGGAAACTGTTTGACCGTTGCGAAAAACAGACCGAGAATGACGGATACGCGGGCGGGTTTTATATTCTTTCTCCCGTGACGGTTCGCTTTCCCGTTCGATTTGCTTTCATTGCGTTGTTGTTGGTTTTATTTAACGCGGAATTGTTGCTGTTATTGCCGTGGGCGATGTCTCTTCGTTTGTCTTCGGGCGAAGGAATGGCGACGGCAATGTTGGTGATTTTATCCTGGGGACTTGGTTATTTTTACGAATATAAAAAGGGGGCGTTGGAATGGAAGTAACCCCCGAACGTTGGCAGGATCAAATGCACCGGCAGGGCTTTGCGATAACAGCGCTTCAAACTTTTATCGCGTGGGCGCAGGGGTGTGCCGTTTCCGCTTTGCCGGTTTCGACCGGGTGTTGTTGCTGTTTTTCTCAGCTACGTCAGGCCGGAGCCGAACCTGTTTTTAATCCGCATCACGCGGACGTGCTTGTGGTCGGCGGTTTTTTGAGCAACAAAGCGGCTTTTGCCGTGCGGCGGATTTATGATCAGATGCCTTGTCCGAAATACGTAATTGCTTTGGGCAGTTGTGCGGCAAGCGGCGGTTTGTTTGCCAATTCGTACGCCGTCGCCGACGTTAAGGATATTTTGCCCGTTGATGTCTTTATTCCGGGGTGTCCTCCCGACGCCAAAGCCGTTTCGGAGGGAATGAAAGCACTGCGCCGCGCAATACGAACAAAAGCCAGGGAGAAATAACATGCCGGCTTTCGTTTATAAAACGCAGGAGGAATACGGGCAGTTTATACGACTGCATTTCGCCAGACAGGATATACCGGAACAAACGATTGTTTCAGGGATTCTGACGCTGAAGGTTCTGAGGGCGGCATTGCCCCGGGTAATGCAGTTTTTACGCGATGATCCCGTTTGCCGGTTTACGCAGCTGACGGATATGACGTGTGTGCATTATCCCGATCAACAGGATTGTTTTTGCCTGATTTATCATTTGCTCAGTCCGATGTTGGGACGGCGGTTAAGGATAAAGCTGACCACACAGGAAGACGTGCCCGTTTCTTCCGTGACGGCGATTTTCGCAAATGCGGACTGGTATGAACGCGAAATACGCGAAATGTTCGGCGTTTCTTTTGAAGGGCATCCGGATCTCAGACGGCTTCTGACGTATGAAGAAACGGCTTTTTTCCCTTTGCGCCGGACGTATCCTGTCCAGGGAAGCAAACGACTGATATACGATGAGGCAACGGGGCAGTGCGTTTATGTTCCGCGTTTGTCGGAGGAAAATCGTCCCTCCGGCGTTAAATTGGAGCCGGAAAAGCCATGACGATGTTTGAAGACAGCTATTTTATCAATATAGCTCCGATGCCGGCCGCCGGAATGGGAATGTGCCGGTTTGTCGGACGTTTGGACGGGGAAACCGTTCAGCAGGTTGACGCTCATATCGGTTTTTCTCATCGGGGAATTGAAAAGTGCATGGAAAGCGTGACCCCGCTTCAGGGGCTTGTTTATGTCGAAAAACTGAATCGTTCGGCGCCGTTTTCCTGTACGCACGCGTTTGTTTTGGCTGTGGAAAAGCTGTTGGGAGTGAGTGTCCCGGAACGGGCTTCTCATATCCGCGTGATATTGGCTGAAACAGGGCGCATTTTATCGCATTTGCGGGCAACGGCCAATTTGGCGGCGGAAACGGGAACAAACAGCGTTTATCCTTTGACGAACAAAATGGCGGAGCGCATTTATGCTCTGTTGGACGAAATATGCGGCGCCGATCCGTTTTGCACCTTTATTCGTCCCGGCGGCGTAAAAAAAGATTTGGCGCCCCGAACGGAAGAAATTCTTTCCGCGTGGCTGTCAAAAGAGTTGTTGCCGGTGATGAGGGAAATCGAAGATCTGCTGACGGAAAACAGAATATTCAAATCCCGGACGGTCGATATCGGAAAAATCGACGCGCCGCTGGCGGAAGCGTTGGGCTTTTCCGGAGTGAACCTGAGGGCTTGCGGCGCAAAATGGGATTTGAGAACGGCCGAACCGTATGAGGTTTATGGAAATCTTTCTTTTGAGGCGCCGATCAGAACCGAAGGGGATTGTTATTCCCGATATTTATTGCGGATATTTGAAATCTATCAGTCGATGCAGATTATTCGCGAAGCTCTGGAAAAAATGCCGCAGGGAGAAGTGATTCTGCCGGATTTTGAAATAAAGGAAACCGAAACTTTAACGCTGTTGAGCCGTCATTTCGAACTGTACGAAAAAGGAATCTCTTTGCCGGCGGGAGAAGTTTATGCCGCCGTGGAATCTCCGTTAGGCGAATTCGGCGTATTTTTGATTTCCGACGGCAGCGCGCGTCCGTATCGTTGCCATTTCCGATCAGCGGGCTTTCCCGTTATGCAGGCGCTGGACGCTTTAACGGCACAGTGCGATTTGGCTGATGTACGCGTGATCGCGGCTTCGTTAAACCTGATTACGACGGAGATAGATCGATGATCTCGATGACGATTAACACTCTTCCGGTTCAGGCGGAACAAGGCAGTTCGATTTTACAGGCGGCTTTGTCAGCCGGAATTCCCGTCACGCATTTGTGTGTGGAAAATTCGTTGGGGATTAAGGGAAATTGCGGTCTGTGTCTGGTTGAAATAGAAGGGAAAAACTCTTTGGTTCCGGCTTGCGAAACGCCGGTTGAGGAAAATATGCGCGTTTTGACGGATACGCCGAAAGTCAGACAGGCGATTCGGGAAAGAGCTGCAAAACTGTTCGCCAATCACCCCGCGGACTGCGCGTTGTGTTCCAAAGCCGGGGATTGTGTCATTCAAAAAATTTGCACGCAGTATCGGCCTGAACTTGCGCCGAAAAAGAAAAAACAGCCGACAAGAAAACTGTTGGACTGGATAGAATGCGATGACGAAAAATGCATCGGTTGCGGCAGATGCGCCGCTTTTTTGAAAAAGATCGGTCTTGAGGATAGCGCTGCCATGCCGCCGTCTTCCTGTCCGCCGTTTCCTTTGTCCGGAACTCTGACCGATATATGCCCGTCGGGAGCTTTGACGGAAAGCGCGTCCGATTTGAAACGCGCCTGGGAAATCAGAAAAATTCAAAGTATAGACGTAACGGACTGTGTCGGAACGAAAATCGATCTTAACGTGGTGGACGGTAAAATCATATCGGCAAAACCAGCTGAAACGGACGGGCTTATTTCGGACAAGGCGCGCTTTTGTCTGGACGGATTAAGCAAAAACAGAATTGATCGTCCGTATAAACGGATAAACGGACGGTTGACGGAATGTTCGTGGACGGAAGCTTTGACGGCCGTCGCGGAAAAAATGAAAACAATTTCCGCAGATAAAATGGCGGGATTGATCGGGGAATATGCCGACTGCGAAAGTATGCTGGCGTTAAGGGATTTGTTTGCGCTGAAAGGGGCAAACGCGATTGATGCCCGGCCGGACGGCATGTATTTCGATACGCACAGCCGGCAGTCGTGGCTGTTTAATACGCCGTTTTCCAGAATTTGCGAAGCGGACGCTTTGTTGTGCGTCGGCGCTGATGTCGATGCGCTTGCTCCGGCTGTTGCGTGGCGCTTAAGACAAAATCCGATGCCTAAAGGTTTTGTCGGAAAAAAGACCAATTCATGCCTGCCGTATGAGGCGTTGTCGAATAAACCGGTGATTTTGGAAGATATTCTGAACGATTTGGGACGCGGCGCGGCTTTGCTTCGGCAGGCTCGAAAGCCGATGATCATTGTCGGAGCGTCGGTAATGCAGCGATCCGACGCGGCGGCGATTATGCGCTTGATTTGTCAGATTTCTCAATACTACAGCGTGATACGCGAAGACTGGAACGGGTATAATTTTCTGACGGACAAAACGACTGTTTTGGGGGCGTTGGAGCTGGGTCTGATTCCTGAAGAACCTCTGCGCCCGAAAATGAAAAGCGGTCGGTTTGATTTGATCTATCTGCTGAACGAAGATCGGTTTCAACGCTCTGACGCGCCGGAAGCTTTCGTCGTTTATCAGGGAATTTACGCTTCTGACACTGCCCGGGAAGCGGACGTTGTCCTGCCATCTTTGTCATTTGCGGAAAAAAAGGCGACGTACGTTAACGCGGAAGGACGGGCGCAGAGTACGGCCGTTGCTTTGCCCGCGTTCGGCCAGGCGCGCGAAGACTGGAAAATTTTAAGAGCTTTATCCGAATATTTGGAAACGGCGCCGCTGCCGTATAATGATTTGGACGATATTCGCGATGCTTTGGCGGGGAAAAGTATTGTCTTTTATTCCCGCGGAGAAATTCATAAGGCTGAAAATAAAGAATTCGGCGTTGCCGGAAAGCTTTCGGACGAACCAATCGACTCTTTCTGCGATTCCTTTGCGGACGAATTGAGCCGTCAGTCCGAGCACGCAAAAATGTTACGTTGGAGGAGCCGTTAAATGACAGATTTTTTAAGAACGCTTTTCCGGACGGATATTCGGCCTTTTCTGCGCGATTTGGCGCCGATAGGAACAATGTTGATTCATGCGGCGGCTTTTTGCGTGTTTATTTTGCTTGTCAGTTTCTTTTTTTGCTGGGGAAAAGAGAAGATTCGGGCAAGAATGGAAATGCGCCGTTCCGTTTCGATGAAGCAGCTTTTCTGTCGCTTGTGCGTCAGATTCCTCAAATATCCGGCCATTCCGGAGCAGGCTCAAAAGACTCTGTTTGTTTTGGCGCCGTTGTTTGCCTTTGTTTTTTCGGTGTTCTTTTTCTTTTTTATGCCGGTCGGTTCGAAGTATCTGCCTCACCCCGATGTCAGCATGCTGTATTTTTTGTTCGCGGCTTCGGGCGGCGTTTACGCTTTTATTATCGGCGGGTGGAGTAGCGCTTCCCGTTTCAGCTTTTTCGGAGCGTTGCGTTTTGTGGCGCAGTCGCTGGCGTGTCAGCCGATTTTGGCTCTGGTCGTCGTTACGATATTGATGACGGCGGGCGGTTCCGATTTGCAGGCGGTTATGCGGGCGCAAAGGCATGTGTGGTTTGTCGTTCCTCATTTTCCGCTGTTTATTCTGTATATTTTGTCGGTTACGATGATGCTGGCTCAGGCGCCGTTCGGATCGCCCAAGTCGGATCTGGAATTAGCCGGAGGTATCTATTCGGAATACAGCGGCGCTTTGTATGTTTTATTCCTGATTTCGGAAAATGTTTTACTGCTTTTATGCGCCGTAATGGGCAGTTTCCTTTTTCTGGGCGGAACGATGCCTTTGTTCGGCATGGATTATCCGGAAACGGTGCTGATGGTTAAAACGGTTTTTTTGCTGTTTGTTTTTCTATTAATCAAAGAAACGCTGCCCAGTTGGAGAACGGATAAAATCATGCATATCAGTTTTAAAATCTGTCTGCCGTTCGCTCTTGTTTGGCTGACAGTCACGGCCGGCGCACTGTATTTTGTTCAGGGGGCGGGATAAATGAATATCAGAAAAAAATTGAACGTTCTGCTTTTTCCGGATATATGGCGCAGTCTGCGGGTTTCTTTGCGCTACGCTCTGGGAATCGGATCCGCGCAGAAAATGAAGCCGTTTACAAAAACTTCGCCCCGATTGCCCGTCGTTGATTTCCAAAAATGCGTCGGGTGCGGACTGTGCGTGAAAATCTGTCCGGCACAGGCTGTTTCGGTAAAGACCGGATCTGATTTTTCGTTATCCGAAGAAAAATGCGTTTCCTGCGGTTTATGTGCGGAATCCTGTCCTGAAAACGCGATTACGCTTGAAAGGAAATAAAGAGTATGTATGCCGTCGAATTTTATATTTTTGCTTTTTTGGTTTTGATTTCGGCTTTTTTATCCGTCATGGTCAAGCATATTTTATACGCGGCGTTTTGTCAGATTCAGGCTGTTGTGGCGATGGCGGGAATTCTGGCCGGACTGAACGCGAAATTTGTCGGTTTTGCTCTGTTGTCCGTGACAGCGACGTCTTTGCTTGTTTTTCTGGTGTTTTCCCTGATAGTTTTTGATTTTCATCAGGCGCATGCGAAACTTCCCGAAAAGGCATCGCGTTCGTCATTGATCTTTTTTATTCTGTTGGGAGTGCAGACAATCTATATGTTTTTCAAGCCGCAATGGTCGATCAGAAAGCCCGCTCCCGATTTTTCGTTGCCGGAACTTGGAAATATTTTATATGCGGATTACGGGCTGTGCGTTGTTATTTTTGCGGCGCTTGTTTTATCCAGTATGGTGGGGATTGCGGCACTGCTGGTTCGCAAGACCGATAAGAACGGAGAAAAACCATGATCATAGATGTGCCGGTTATTTTAACGGTCAGCTCTTTTTTAGTGTTTTTCGGACTGTGGGGAATTTTACGCCATAGAGGGGATTTGATGCGTATTTTATTGGCGCTGCAGTTGATTTTTTTGGGATCATTGTTTAATTTTTCGATGGGCAGCGCTTTGTTTTCCGACGCTTCCGGCGTGATTTTTTCATTGTTTATCGCGTGCCTGACGGGAGTACAGACAGTGGCGTCATTGGCTCTGTTTTTGCTGTATTTTCGCAAACACGATCGCCTGATTCCGGATCATATCGAAAAGATGAAGGGATAAGTCAAATGATCTTTGCCGTCTTTTTGCCGTTGGTTGCCGCCATTTATATTTTTGGCGCGGCTTTTTTTAAAAAACGCACGTTTGCGTGGGAGGTCGGAACGGCGGCGATCGCCGTAGCCTTTTTCAAAATCGTTACCATGGCGTTTAAAAGCTTTTTCCACGGCCGCGTTTACAGCGTGTTTCTGCTTCCGTTTTTAAAGCTGGATAATGTCGAGTACGGTTGGCGTCTTCATTTGGAAGCAACCGAAATTTTTCTGGTCGTTTTTATCGTTTTTTCCGCGTTGATGAGCTTGCTGTTCGTCAGAAATTTTTTGCCTAAACCCCGTATGAACAGGTTTGTCGTATTTTTGTTGCTTCTGCTTTTCTTTTTAATGATCGGCATCGGCGCCAAGAGCGTTTTTCAATTTTTTGTCGGTTGGGATTTAGCGGTTTTGTCGGCTTATCTGCTGTTAATGCTTTTTCATGAAAAACAGGCTGTGCGGCAATCGGGAATTAACTTCCTGATCTGGCATACGTTAACGGACGTACCGTTGTTCTGCGCTTTTTATATGCTGACAGAAAAAACGGGAACATTTTTCATTCCCCCCTTTATCGATCAATGGTTTACGGCGTTTCAGGGCGGACAGGCCGTCGTTTTTGCCGTTCTGATTTTGTTGGGCGTTTCCGCAAAACTGTTTTTGTTCGGCACGAATATCATGATTACACAAACGGCCGGTATTTCCGTTCCGGCGCTGGCGTTTATCGCGCCGGCGGCTTTGGGCGGGTTGGGCGTTTATATCCTCTATATCTGTTTTCCTTTCGTCGAAAAAGAACAGGCGGTCCGTATGCTGTTTACCTGCTGGGGAATTTTGACGGCCGTCAGCGGACTGATGATGGCGGCGGCGCAAACAAATATTAAAATAATGCTTTGTTTGTTGCTGATGGGGCAGTTCGGCTTTGTGCTGACGGTTTTGGGGCTGATTGGCCGGGACGCCGCTTTTTGCGCGTATATTGCGTTGATTACGCCGATGACGGGGCTGATTTTGTGTTCGGGCACAATCATACGGGCTCTTCAGGGGGAAGAAGATTTACTGCGCATGGGCGGCTTGAAAAAGCAGTTGCCGTTTTCATTTTGGCTGACACTGCTGTTTTCCGTTTGTTGCGGCGGGTTTCCGCAGATCGGCAATTCCGGCGTTATCTGGAAGATGTTTGCCGTTTTAAAAGAACGATTTTCGACGGCGGGTGTCGCGGGATTGACGTTTTATCTGTTTTGTCTGATGTTTGTCTTTGCGCGTTTGCTGTTTTTGGCTTTTTTAGCCGAATCAAAGTTGTCGCCGTCCGTAACGGAAAAAATAACTCAGCCGTCCAAAACGGAAGCGTTGCCACTAATCGTTTTATTGCTGTTGTCTTTCTTTCAAAACAAAGTTTTTGAATTATCCGTTTTGCCGAATTTGTCAGGCGATTTGCCGGCAGGCATGCTTTCTTTTCTGTTGGTCGGCGCCTGCGGTTTGCCTGCGGGGATATTGTTTTTCAAAAAGAGGGAAAAGGAAACGCCGCGTTTATCGACGGATCGGGCTTTTTATCGTTGTTGTCTGAAAGGATTTTATTTAACCGATTTTTATCAGATTGTTTTTATTCGTCCTTTTATGGCTTTGGCGGATTTTGCCTGGCGCTTTGCCGGATCGGAGTTGCTGACGGAAACGCTTCCCAATGCTTTGAAGAAAACGGCGGAAAAATTGCAACAGACGTATTCGGGACGGTCTTCTGATTTCTTTATTTGGTCTTTGGCCGGACTGTTTATTTTGATTTTTTCATTGCTTCCTTTGTTGGCGGGAGGATAAGTTCATGATGTTGTTTTCTTTGCCTTCCGTAGTTGTTTTCCTGCCGTTGCTGGGAGCGTTGTTCGTTTTGTTCGTTCGCGGAGACGATAAAGTCGTTTTCCAAAACAGCAGGCACGTATCGTTACTGATTACGGTATGTACTTTTGTTTTATCGCTGTCTTCCGTTTTGTGGTCAAAAGATATGTCGGACACTTATCTGATGCAGTCGGGGTGGCGGATCAGCGTTGACGCGCTGAGCATGATTTTTGTCCTGCTGATTTCCTTTTTAACGATTCCGGCGGTTTGCGTCGTGCGACGACATATTTCGTTTTGCGTGCGCGAGTTCTGTTTTTTAATTCTGACGGCGGAAAGTTTTATGCTGCTTTCCGTTTGTTCGGGCAATATTTTGCGCTTTTTCGTGTTTTGGGAAGCCGCCGTTGTGCCGCTGTTTTTGATGGTTGCGGTCTGGGGCGTGGAAAAAAGAATCTTTACGGCGTACAAGTTTTGTTTTTCGGACATGCTTGGATCCGTCTTTTTGCTGCCGGTTCTTTTTTTGCTGTATCAGAAAACGGGAACCGGCAGTTTCGCAGATATGGCGAAAGTTCACTTAAGCAATATGGAAGAAACGGTTTTCCTGCTTTGTTTTGTCGCGACATTGGCATTTAAAGCGCCTCTTTTCCCGTTTCATGCCTGGCTCAGCGACGCGCAGGCCGAAGCGCCTGTTCCGACGGGTATTTTATTGTGCGGTATTTTTTCAAAACTAGTGTTTTACGCGATGCTACGATTACTGTTTCCTTTGATGCAGACGTCTTTGGAAAAAGCGGCGCCCTTTTTGCTCGCGTGGGCCGTTTTTTCGGCCGTATACGGCGCTTTGATTACGCTAAGGCAGACGGAAATCAAAAAGATCGCGGGATTTACTCATTTGGCTCAGGTCGGTTTTCTGGCGGCGGGACTGTTTTGTCTGACGCCGAACGCGCTGAAAGGAATGTTGTTTTTATGCGTCGCGCAGGGAATGGCTTTTACGGCGTATTTAATGACGGCCGGCGCTTTGTACGAACGCTTTCGGTCAGCGGGAATCAGAAATCCGACCGGGCTGATGATGATGTGTCCGTATTTGGGAGCGACGTTTTTTCTGGCGTGTCTGGCTATTTTGGCCATGCCGCCGCTGATGCCGTTTACGGGTCAGCTGCTGATTTTTGATTCCGTGTTTATACGTTCGGGAACGGCGGCTTTCTTTTTACTGTTATCGGTCGTTTTGCTGTACGCTTCCTTTTTTAAACTGTTTACGCGCCTGCTGTTCGGAGAGCCTCCGGAAAGAACGTTGGTTCCCGCGGATATGGGCTGGCGGGAAAAAATAATGGCCGTATTGTTCGGCGGTATATTTTTGCTTATATCTGTCATGCCGTCTTTGGCGTTCGGTTTGGTACAGAAGGCGATAGTCGGATAAAACTGGGAGAAAATCATGCGAAAAGTAGTTTTGGAATTATTGCCCGTTTTACCCGAAGCGTTTCTTTTCTTTTCGGTTGTCTGTTCTTTGCTGGCCGGAGTGTATGCCGCGCCCAGTCATGCCAGAGAAAAAGCGGAAAAATACGTTTATGCAGGATTGCTTTGCGCTTTTGTCGTTCTGTGTTCGATAAAAGTGCCGGAAAAAGGACTGTATTTTGAAGCATTTGTTTTGGACGCGTTCGCTGTATGGCTGAAAAAACTTTTGCTGTTGGCCGCTTTTATTTGTTTGTTGTTTGCCGCGGATTGGCTGAAGTATAAAAAATATTCGCGCTTTGAATTCGCGCCGCTGGTCGGATTTGCCGTAACAGGCATGATGCTGACGATTTCAAGCCGAACATTTCTGATGCAATTTCTGGGCTTGGAAATGATGTATTTCCCACTGCTGTTTTTAACGGCATACAAACGTCTGGGCGAAAGATCAACCGAAGCGGGGGCTAAATATGCCGTCATGGTGTTTTTCAGTTCCGGACTGTATTTATTCGGCATATCCGTTTTGTACTCATGTTTGGGAACAATGGATTTTGAGAAAATCGCCGCGGCGGATAAAAGCGCGCTGATGCCGGCTTTGCTGTGGGGGCTGTCTTTTGTGACGGCGGGATTGATGCTGAAAATTGCGGCGGCTCCGTTTCATTTCTGGGCGACCGATGTTTACGAAGGCGCTCCGTCGCCCGTGACGGCGTTGTTTGCAACGATTGTCCGACTGAGCATTATAGCGGCTTTCGCCCGGATCGTTATGGAACCGTTTGCTTCTTTGATGTTTTACTGGAAAACGGTTTTGGCGTTTATCGGCGTTTTATCCGTCGTGATCGGCAGTTTCGGCGCCATTGTGCAAACAAATATCAAAAGACTGCTGGCTTATACCGTTATTGTTCAAAACGGTTTTTGTTTGTCGGCTTTAGCGTTGGGGAATATTCCTTTGCTGTCTCTGTTTCTGACGGTTGATCTGATTTTGCTGACGGGGCTTTCCGCTATTATTTTATCGTTGCGCGTCGGAGACGAACTGAGCGAAAAAACGCGCGTGTTGCTTGGCCAGGGGCGGGCAAAACCCATTCGCGGCGCCCTGTTTTCTTTAATTTTTCTCGGATTGTCCGGCACGCCGCCGTTTGCGGGATTTTGGGCGCGTTTTCAGTTGTTTAAGGAAGCGACTTTGAGCGCGACGCCGTTGTTCGCCGTACTATTGATGACGGGAAATCTTTTAATCATGTATGTTTATTTCCGCCTGATTCGCCAGATGTATATGACCTCGGCAAAAGAAGAGCTGTCTTTCGCGCCGGCTCCGATGAAAGCCGTGATTATTTTATCCGCTTTTTCGTCGGTTTTTCTGTTCGCGGGCATGGAGACGTTGCTGCGGATAACGCAGGCGACCGCTTTGGGCTGAGGATTTAAAGCAATGAAAATAAGTTTGCCGGAAGGTTGGCGTCTGATCTTTAAAGGGGAAACGAAAAGCACAAACGAAGACGTTAAAAATCTGCCCGTCGGATCGGATAAGACGGCAATTTGCGCCGAATTTCAGTCAGAGGGAAGAGGGCGCACGGGGCGTCGTTGGGTCAGCCCGAAAGGAAATCTGTTCGTTTCCCTTTGTCTGGAATTGGGCGATCTGAATCGATCGGAAATTTACAGCTTTTTATCTGCGGTCGCTTTGACGGACGCTATAGAAAAAGTCTGTCCGGGCATAGGAATAAAATGCAAATGGCCGAACGATTTGTTGGTTGAAGGCAAAAAAATATCCGGTATTTTATTGGAAACGGACGGCGTCGGCCGGTTGATCGTCGGTATCGGCGTCAATATTGCCGCTTTTCCCGAAAATAATATGCTTTATCCTGCAACGTCTTTGGCAGAATGCGGTTTTTCGGTGACAAAAGAAGCTTTGTTGAAAGAGTTGCTATATCAATTCGATTTATGGCAGAAAAGATTGTCCGATGAAGGAAAAAAAACGATTTTGGACGCATGGCGGCAAAAGGCTTACGGTTTGGGAAAAAAAATAGTCGTTCGTTTGCCCGATCAAAACATGGAAGGTGTTTTTGCGGGGCTTGATAACGACGGGCGGCTGCTGTTAAATAAAGACGGAAAATTATGCGAAATCTCTGTCGGAGATGTTTTTTTCGGTTCGGCGAAAAGGAATGAAAATGGTTGAAGAAGCAAAAGTTGATTATATTGATGTGCCGGAAAACGGTTTGTTCTTTATTCCTTTGGGCGGCGTCGGCGAAATCGGCATGAATTTTTATCTGTACGCCTGCGACGATAAATGGATAGCCGTCGACTGCGGCGTCGGATTTGCCGGCGATCGTTTTCCCGGAATCGATATGCTGATGCCGGATCCCGCTTTTGCCGAAAAGATCGCGCCGAAACTGAAAGGGTTGATTATTACGCACGCGCACGAAGACCATATCGGCGCCGTCGCTTCTTTCTGGCCGGTTTTGCGCTGTCCCGTCTATGTGTCGGCTTTCGCCGCGGAAATGCTGGAAACCAGACTGGACGAAGCCGGATTGCTCGGTCGGGCGGAGGTAAACGTTTTCGATGCCGGCGACCTGTTGGAATTAAAGCCGTTTGAAATAGAAACGTTCGCGATGAACCACTCCATACCGGAAGCGTGTTCTTTGTTGATTAAGACGCCGTACGGCACCGTTTTTCATACGGGAGACTGGCGGTTTGACGAAGCGCCGATTGTCGGAAAACCGGTCGATATGAAGGCGCTCAAGGCGCTGAAAGACGAAAAGATTAAGGTTTTGATCGGAGATTCGACAAACGTTTTCGTCGACGGAGATATTCCGTCTGAATCGGACGTGAAAACGGCTTTGACGGAACTTTTCGGAAAATACAAAGGAAAACGGCTGATCGTAACGTGTTTCGCTTCCAATGTCGGTCGGATAGAAAGCATTGCCGAAGCGGCGGAACAAAACGGCCGGACGGTTTGCCTTTTGGGGCGGTCTTTATGGCGAGTGGAAGGCGCGGGACGCGCCGCGGGATACTTCCGCGGAATCAATGTCTTTTTAACTGAAGAGGAAGCGGCGGAATGCGAACCGGGCAGTGTGCTGTATCTGTGCACGGGCTGCCAGGGGGAACCGAAAGCGGCTTTATCAAATATTTCGTACGGGACGGGGCCTGTTAAACCCGTAAAAGGCGATGTCGTCGTTTTTTCGTCGCGCGTGATTCCCGGCAATGAACAGGCGATAGCGAACATTCAGAACAGATTTATTGTTAAAGGGATAGAAGTCGTTACCGTCAAAGACGCCTTGGTGCATGTGTCCGGTCATTGCGGACGCAAGGATATGGAAAAACTGTATAAAGCGTTGAAACCCGAAACGGCCGTTCCCGTGCATGGCGAGGCGGCGCACTTGTTTGAACATGTCGATTTAGCCAAAGCCTGCGGCGTTAAAAATGCCGTTGTTTTAAAAGACGGGGACGTTTTACGGCTGGATTTATCCGTTCCCGAAGTGATCGGAGAAGTGCAGACGGGCGTTTTGGCCAGAGATAAAAAGCAGCTTATTCCGCTGAACGCAAGTATTTTAAAACAGCGTCGGCGCATGATCGAAGACGGAACCGTCGTCGCTACGGTCGTTTTGGACAAGAAAGGCTCCGTCGTCGGTGATATTCAGTTTTCCGCAGTCGGCCTGATAGAAACGTCCGATCCCGTTATGGAACAGCTTAAAGAGTCCGTTAAACTGGCTATAATGGGAATTTCAGCGTCGGAGCGAAAAGAAAACGATCAGGCGATTTTTGAAACCGTTAAAGGCGCCGTTCGGAAAGTCGTCGTGGAAACGCACGGACGTCGTCCTTTGGTGGACGTGCATCTGGTCAGAGTTTGACGATGAAAAAAATCGCGCTGGCTTTTCTGTTGTTAATAACGGGGAACGTCCGCGCCGAACCCGTGCGGGTTGACGTGCGCAAACAGGATTGTATTCGTTTGTTGTTTCAATCCGCGGATTATGTTCCCGGTCTTTCCGCAACGGGACAGGAAGTGGCTCCGGCGGATTTGAACGACGACGCAAACATACCTTTGCCCGATTTTAAAAACATGACTTTGCCGATTTATTTGAATTTAAAGCGGGATTTTCCTTTTTTAGAGTCTGATTTGGACGCCGGCTTTTTGCCTGTGGCTCGTGTGGATTTCCGTGATGGACAGATTTTTGTCAATGATACGCTTGTTTCAAAAGAAGGGGCGAATGCTTTAAAGAAAGCGTGCCGTGAAGGATTGAAAGAGGAAAATATAGACAAAAATAATTTGACTCCTGTCCAATAAAGACTATACTTGCTTAGAACGGTCTGCGGGAAAGGGAAACGTATGTCCAAAACAGTCGATGAATTTATGCAGAAAGCCACAAAAAGGTTTTCGTGCGGTTTTGCTTCCAAAAGAGCGAAAAAATCGTTGATTCGGGCTTTTACGGCCTCTTCATCGCAGGACGCCGCGCAGGAAAAGGAACTGTTTGAAAAAATCGTCGATTCCGTCATGCTGACGAAAGAAGGGCGGGATACTATGAAAGCGCTGTCCAAATTGGGCTACTCGTTCGCTTTTGAAAAAGGGGATTTCGGCGGTTTCTGCTCTCCCGAAGATAAAAAGATCGTGATCAATCCCTCGTTCGGTTTCGAATACATGTTGCAGACGGCTGTGCATGAAGGGCGCCATGCGATTCAGTTCTCTATGGAAAATCCGAACGCTCCCGAATCCGTAAAGACAAACGTTGCTTCATATCTAAGGAAAGCCCGCGCCATCGAAGCAGACGCCGTTGCGCATGAAATGGCTTTCGTCTATGAATGCAGGAAAGCATTGCCCGCGGTTTATCGGGAAGCCGAAAAACAGGATCTGCCGATGTTTCGGGCTTATGTCGATGAAATGGATAAATCCGGCGATCAAAAGAAAGCCATGCAGGCCTGCTTCGCGGCGTGGTATGAATGCGATTCTTATCGCGATTTTTACGATAAATGGAATAAAGACGACATAAAAACGTTTTGCGATTGGGCGAAGAAAGAAAAGGCTCCCGATTGCTTTACGAAAGAATATTCCGCCGAAGACGTTTTGAAAATGTGCGTCTATAAAGACAAACCCTATATGACGGCGGATTTTCTGAATACGGGTAAAGCTTTTTCCGTTACGCGAAAAGACAAAGAGGATTTTTTGAGTATGATGAAGCTTTATTCCATAGTCGTTCGCGGCGCGACGGCGGACAAATCCGTTTCGCAAATGCGCGAACGCACCGCATCGGGCGAATTGTTGCCCGATCGAAAAGAAACGACAAAAACGACGGCTTTGGTTTCTTCAGTATTGAACCGGAAGGAAAGATAATATGTCCGAAAAAAAATCTGATTATGAATGCTTTGCAAAATTGAGTAATTCTTTATATGCGTTGGCAGATGCCGATCGTGAAAACTTTTCCAGTCTGTTGAATACCGTTTATGAATTTTCCAAAGGGAAAGAAGTCATGAACGATGTGGCGTTTAAAGGATATAAATTCCTGTATGAGGCCATGTATAACGTCAACGGAGCTTGTGACTACGATCATCAGACGGTCAGATTGAATTCTTATTTTCGTCAGAATGATTTGGCGCCGATTTTGGTTCATGAATGCACGCATGTTCAGCAGGTGGACAGATTGATGAAACAAACGGGCGTTGAAAAAGCCGGCGATTTTATCAATGCGTTGGACGCGTGCGATTTTATTAAACTGAATCGCGCTCTGGAAGCCGACGCGTGCGCGCATCAGGCGGCTTTCGCTTATCAGATGAAGGATAAGTATCCGCAGGTTTTTAAAAAGGAAATGGAAACGCCGATGATGAAAGCGTATGTTTCCGAAATGGAAAAATCCGGCGATGAAACAAAAGCGATGCAGGCGTCGTTTAAGGCTTGGTACAAGTTTAAAAATTATCAGGAAACCTATGATAATCAGTTCGTAAAGCAAATCTCTGCCAATATTGCGAACAAACAAAAAAATCCGAAAGCAAAAACAAAAACGATTTCAAACGAACAAATTGTCTCGTTGTGTTTGCATAACGGCAAGTCTTATATTTCTCCGGATTTCCTGAGCGAAGCCGAAAATATGGCGGTTTCCGAAAAAGACAAGGAAAAATTGATTCAGGCCGGCGATAAATCGGCGGCTCGTTTGCCCGTTCGCGGCCAAAAGAAGGAAAAAGCTCCCGTCGCGGCTGTTCTGAAAGCTAAGAAAGCCAAAGACCGTTAGCGTTTTTAAATAAAAAATCCCGCTCGGACAGGCGGGATTTTTTTTATTCTTTGTTTTGCATCGTAATAACGCGTTGGGGAAACGGAATTTCGATGCTGTTTTCCTGAAAGATTTTGTGAATTTTAATGATCAGGTCGCTTTTGACCAAAACGCGTTTGGATATGTCGCCGACATAACATCTCAGCTGTATGCCGATGCTGCTTTCGTCAAAGGAAGTCACAATGACGGACGCCGGCGGATCGTTCAGAATGCGGTCGTCGCCTTTCGTCGTTTCAAGCGTCAGTTTGATAACTTTTTTCAAATCCGAAGCGTAGCCGACGCCGAAATTGATCGTCAAACGCCCCATCGAATCATGCAAAGTCCAGTTTGTCAAAGCTCCTGAAATAATGTCGGCGTTCGGAATGATGATCTGCGCTTTGTCAAAAGTTTCCAGTTCGGTGGAACGGATATTGATCTTGCGCACGATGCCTTCATGGCCGTTGATCACGATCCAGTCGCCGATCCGGAACGGGCGTTCGAACAAAATCAGAATGCCGGAGATGAAGTTGTTGACGATATGCTGTAAACCGAAGCCTAAGCCGACGGATAAAGCGCCGACCAGAACGCCAAGACTTTTCAGATCCACTCCCATGACGGACAGGGAGATCAGCAAAGCCAGCAGAATGGAAAAGTATCCGAATATCGTGCTGATGGAGTTTTCGGTGCTGTTATTTAAGCGCAGCCGGCGGAAAAGACGCGGAAAAATGACGTTTAACGTTTTGCGCGAAATATAAGACACCGCCAGGAAAAGCGTAACGGCCAGAATGCCTTTGCGGATAGGCGCTTCAAACGAAAGAAGATAGCCGTGAAAATCTGTCCACAGGCTTTTGTTTAAAAAGCAATAAAGCAAAAACAGAAAAACAATGATCGGCAAAGTGAACTGTCGAACGAATTTATAGATTTTTCTCAGCATTTTATTTCTTCCGATTGAGGAGGGGCAAACTTTTTTATATCAGTTTTTTTCTTTAAAAAGAGTATAAAAAAACGGTCAAGACTGACGAACGCGATCCAGAAAGCCCTGCAAAATAAAGGCGGCGGCGCCGGCGTCCAGTTTTTCTTTGCGTTTTTTGCGGCTCATATCGTAAGCGGAAATCATCACACGTTCGACGGCGGAGGACGACAGCCTCTCGTCCTGAAAATAAACGGGCTTTTGAAAATGCAGAGCGATTTTTTCCGCTTGTTCGCGGGTGTATTTCGCCTGTTCGCCCTCTTCGCCGTTCATCTGTAGGGGAAGTCCCGAGACAAAACCGCCGATTGCGCGGCCTTTCAGCAAACTTTCAAGCTCATTTAAATCATATTGAAAGCTCTTGCGGAATACGGTTTTCAAAGGCGTTGCCGTCAGCCACAGCGTGTCCGATACGGCGACACCGACCGTTTTCGTTCCGATGTCCAGCCCGACAAGAGACGTCGCTTTCGGCACGGCGGATAAAAAATCGGTTAAAGACAAATCGGGCATGGACAATCCTTTAATGAAAAAGTTTCTTTAAAGCCTTTTTAAAGGGAAACGGGAAAAATTTCAAAACCTTTTAAAAATGCGGTGTTTTTTTTAGGGTTTATGCTTGCCGTTCAAAGCGGTAAATGCTACTTTCTGTAAAGTTTCTTTTTTTATCAAGATAGGAGCAAGTACGCCTATGTCAATCGACAGGGAAATGGTCAAAAGACTTGGGATTCTTTCTCGTCTGAGAATCCCCGAGGAAAACATGGACGAAATGGTCACCGAGCTGACAAAGATTCTGGGCTGGGTCGATCAATTAAAGGACGTCAACACCGATGACGTTCTGCCGATGAATTCGGTGGTTGAGGATATGAACCTGCGCGAACGCGAGGACGTCATCAACGACGGCGGGATCCGCGATCAGATTCTGGCAAACGCGCCCGAGGAAATGGACGGGTATTTTCTGGTTCCCAAAGTGGTGGAGTAAACAATGACCGATTTAGTTGAATTGACAATTTCCGAGGCTTTGGACGGTCTGGCGAAGAAGGAGTTTTCCTCCGTCGAACTGACGAAAGCTCATCTGGCCGAAATGGAAAAAGCGCGCGAGCTGAACGCTTATGTTCTGGAAACGCCGGAGGTCGCGCTGGAACGCGCTCAAAAATCCGACGAACGCCGCGCTCAGGGAAAGGCGGGCAAAATGGAAGGCATTCCCGTCGGCATGAAAGATCTGTATTGCACGAAAGGCGTGCGGACGACGGCTTGCTCGCATATTCTGGACGGCTTTATCCCGCCGTATGAATCAACGGTTTCTCAAAAACTGGAGGACGCCGGCTCCGTGATGTTGGGCAAAACCAACATGGACGAATTCGCGATGGGGACGGCAAACCTGACCAGCTATTACGGCGCGGTCAGAAATCCGTACAAGGATAAAACCAATCCCGACAAATTCCTGATTCCCGGCGGTTCTTCGGGCGGTTCCGCGGCGGCTGTCGCGGCGGGGCTATGCATGGCGGCCACCGGTTCCGATACGGGCGGCTCCATTCGTACGCCGGCGTCGTTCTGCGGCATTGTCGGGTGCAAGCCGACATACGGCCGTTGCTCGCGCTGGGGCATGGTCGCGTTTGCGTCCTCTCTGGATCAGGCCGGCACGATGACCCGCACGGTGCGCGACACGGCGATCATGATGGGCGCGATGGCAGGGTTTGACCCGAAAGATTCCACTTCGGCGAACATTCCTGTTCCCGATTACGAAAAGGCTCTGACGGGCAATGTCAAGGGACTGAAAATCGGTATTCCCCGCGAGTACAATCCGGACAAGGGGTTAAACTCCGACGTGCGTCACGTTTGGGAATCCATGGCTGAAAAATTAAAAGCGGCCGGCGCGGAAATCGTCGATATTTCCCTGCCGTCCACACAGTACGCTTTGCCGACGTATTACCTGATCGCGCCGGCGGAAGCGTCCTCCAACCTCGCGCGCTATGACGGTGTTCGTTTCGGTCTGCGCGTCGACGGCAAGAGCCTTGATGAAATGTACACGAACACCCGTACCGAAGGCTTCGGCAAGGAAGTCAAGCGCCGCATCATGATCGGCACCTGCATTCTGTTGGAAGGCTATTACGAAACCTGCTATCTGAAAGCGCAGAAAGTCCGCCGCTTGCTCTGTCACGAATTTGCGGAAGCCTATAAAAAGGTCGACGTGATTCTGGCTCCGGCCGCGCCGGAAACCGCTTTCGGCAAGGACGACGACAGTACGAGCGATCCGTTGAAGATGCAGTTGTACGACGTGTTCACGGTGCCGTCCTCTCTGGCCGGTCTGCCGTCCGTTTGCGTGCCGGCGGGAACGTCCGACATCAACGGCTTGCCGATCGGATTGCAGGTTATCGGTAATTCATTCCAGGAAGAAACGATTTTGCGCGTCGCCGGAGCGATTGAATCCATGTCCGGCATGCCGATCCGTCCGTTGCGTATGGGAGGGAAATAACCATGTCTTATATTATCAAAGGTGAAACAGGCGATTGGGAAATTGTCGTGGGCTTGGAAGTCCACTGCGAAGTCATTTCCAAAGCGAAGCTCTTTTCCGGTGCGGCGACGGCGTTCGGCGCGGAAGCCAACACGCAGGTCAGCTTCGTTGACGCGGGCTTTCCGGGAATGTTGCCGGTCATCAATCACGAATGTGTCGAACAGGCCGTGCGCACGGGCTTCGGGTTGAACGCGACAATCAATAAAAAGTCGATCTTCGCCCGCAAGAACTACTATTATGCCGACCTGCCGAACGGGTATCAGATTTCGCAGTCCGACCACCCGATCATTTCCGACGGCTATATCGACGTCGATCTGGAAAACGGCGAAACCCGCCGCATCGGTATCGAGCGTCTGCACCTGGAACAGGACGCGGGCAAGCTGATGCACGATCAGCACCCGAGCAAGTCTTTCGTTGACCTGAACCGCGCGGGCGTCGCGCTGATGGAAATCGTATCCCGTCCGGACATTCGTTCTCCGGAGGAAGCGGGGGCTTACTTGCGTAAACTGCGCTCCATCGTGCGCTATATCGGTTCCTGCGACGGCAATATGGACGAAGGCTCGATGCGTTGCGACGCGAACGTTTCCGTCCGTCGTCCGGGCGAACCCTACGGCACGCGCGCCGAAATCAAAAACGTGAACTCGATCCGTTTCGTGATGCAGGCGATCGAATACGAAGCGATGCGTCAGGTCGAAGTGCTGGAAAGCGGCGGCCGCATCGTTCAGGAAACGCGCAAGTTTGACTCGGTCAAGGGCGAAACGCGCTCGATGCGTTCGAAAGAAACGGCGGTCGACTACCGTTACTTCTACGATCCCGACCTGATTCCGCTGGTCTTGGACGAAGCGATGATCGAGCGTCTGCGCAAAGAGATGCCCGAACTGCCGGACGCGAAGAAAAAACGCTTTACGGAAGAATACGGTCTGCCCGCTTACGACGCGGGACAGCTGGTCGCCGAAAAGGACATTGCCGCTTACTTTGAAGCCGCGGCGAAAGGCCACGACGCGAAGAAAGTCGCGAATTACATCATGGGCGATCTGTTTGCCGTTCTGAACAAGCTCGGCAAGTCGATCAACGAAAGCCCCGTGAAGCCGGAAAACCTCGGCCGCATGGTGGATTTGATTAACGACGGCACGATTTCGTCGCGTATTGCGAAAGACGTTTTCGCGTTCATGGTCGAGGAGGGCAAATCCCCCGATCAGATCGTCGAGGAAAAGGGCTTGAAACAGGTGACGGACACGTCCGCCATTGAAAAGATGGTCGATGACGTGATTGCCGCCAACCCCGACAAAGTCGCCGAATACAAGGGCGGCAAGGAAAAACTGCTCGGGTGGTTCGTCGGTCAGACGATGCGCGCTTCGCAGGGCAAAGCCAATCCGGCAATGCTGAACGAACTGGTCAAGAAAAAGCTGGACGCTTAACGAAAGGGAAAAAACGATGGCTGAACGGGAAGGCTTGTACGACGTTGTGCAGAACAAAGACGGTGAATTGCTGTTTTGCATCAGGGCGCGCGCGGGCGTTCCCGATCACCCTCATTTTTTCTTTGACGGCGTGGAAACGGGATTGCTGATGCGGGATCCGAAACGGGCGATTTTGCTTGAATTTCTGTCCCCGCTGGCAATCGAATCCCTGCAAAAAGAGGACAAGGTTCTGGTCGCGGAAATTCTGGACGACGAACTGGAACACGAATATTACGCGCCGGTCAGTCGCGTCAGAAAACTGCCGATATAGAACTGCCCGTTCGGAAGAACTGCCCGTTCAGGGATAACACTCTTCGAACAGGGAATATCTGGACTTGTGAAAAAAACGGGCGTATCTTAAAAGAGATTGAAGCAAACGGAGGATATGATGGCAAAGTTAAGCGATAAATCTTTGGTTAAACAGTTTGCAAAGGATTCAAAGGTGACGGTTGATTTGGGCGGGACGCCCGAAAATTCGGCCGTTAATCAGAAGTTGCGCGAATCGATTTTACGCGATCCGGCAAAAAAGGTTGTCGAAGTCGATCGCGTGTCGTCCCATTTGTCCGAAGCGTTGCTTCAGCGCGATTAAGCGACGGATAAATTTGCCGCCGAATGCTTTTTAGTATTGACGGCGGGGCAATCTTTCGTTAGAAAGAAAGCCACCGACGGAGGGCGGGCAGGATGGTAATGCAGCGGATTGCTAATCCGTACACGGGGTAACATCCGTGAGTGGGTTCGATTCCCACGCCCTCCGCCATTTTTCAAAAGAACCTATTGTTTTCAATGGGTTCTTTTTGTTTTTACAGCAAGTTCAAAAACGGACTTCTAATAAAACTGCTAATAAAATCTCTCCCCGTCCCTTTTTTAAAGGCCTCCTTCTCCACAGGAAGGGAGCCGATAACGCGGTATGTTAAAAGGCAAGCCAATGCTTTCGGCGAAAATTTGATATGAAATCGGACATATGTAAGATAAACTCAGGTTAGCATAAAAATTTTATGTGATAAAATATACCTAACAATCAAAAGGAATGAGTATGAATCGTGCCGTTAAATTCGAATTGAAAAATGGGAAAACCGTCACTATCCGTCGTATACGCGGAACAGATGTTGACGCAATGATAAATTTCTTTGATAAGTTTGTTCGTGACCCAAGCACAAAATATACGAGCCAATATCTCGGGCAGCCGAAAAAGAACAGAGAATCCTCTGTCGCGCTGTATGACGATCCGAACAATTTATTTCTCGGCGCGTGGTATGATGACGAAATCATCGGTGAAGCTTCGATTGTAAAAGTCACTCCTCAAAATCAAAAATTCCGCGGATTAACGGGCGTGACAGGCAATATAATTTTTGATGAATTCACGTCAAAAGGGCTTGGCAGAAAGCTTAATGTAATGATTGAAAAATGGGCGCGCAAAAACAGCGTTCACAGACTTGAAGCTGAAGTTTTTCATAAAAACATTCGCTCTTTAAACAATTTTATGAAGCTTGGTTATGAAATTGTCGGAATAAAACATGATGTGGCAATAGTTGATGAAGAGTGGATGCATATATATATTTTGGAAAAAATATTGGCCGGTTAGTTCAACCGCCTGAATTTTTTTAATAAAATATCCGAAAAAGGAACTCTTTTTTCAAAGAGTTCCTTTTTGTAAAGCGAAAACCACGCGCTAGGCGCGTGGTTCCGGAAAGCTTATAGCTATGCACAAAAAAACTCCTTAGGTAAACTCAGACTGCGGTCTGGCAACTGCAACTGAAACTAAGGAGTTAAAGATGAATGATGTAAA